>CAKUQY010000017.1 GCA_934675585.1 uncultured Opitutales bacterium
TCTTAAATGAAGAATAACTCCCTGAATCTTTCCTCTCAAAAAAATCTTCGGTGTCCTTTTTATTTGACGAAATACGGTAGAGTGGAGGGTGGGGAGTGTAGGGTGTAGAGTGGAGAGTGTGGAGTTGTGAGATTTTAAAATTTGCGAACAGAAGATTTCTCCTCACCCTACACTCTCCACCCTATACTCCCCACTCTACACTTGCTTCAAAATAAGAGCCATCAAAACGAGATTTTGCGTTCCCGTGTTGAGTAGACCGTGGCTCGCGCCGTGATCCGTAAAAGTAACATCGCCCGCTTTGACTTCGCGCTTTTCGCCGTTGTCGTTGTAAGTTCCCGTTCCCGCGAGAATATAATAAGTTTCGCTCTCGTTCAAATGCTGGTGATAGCCGATTTCGCAACCTGGCTCGAGCGTAACTTCCGCGTAAAAGCGCGCCGCGTTCTTCATTTCGTCCGCGCCGAGCAAGTTTTTTATAATTACATGACCCGCACCGCCCGCGAGATTTTCTACGATTTTAATTTGAGGTTTCATAGCATAAAAATTCTAAAACGAATGCTAAAAAACTTCAATAGACAATTTTTTGCGGGAACGGGAAAATTTTAAAGCGCTTTTGCGAGCCAAGCGGCGGCGTCGAGATCGCCGGATTTTGGCGAAAGTAGCTGACGCAATTCGGCGCAGTCTGCCTGAATTTTCGCCAGCACTTCGGGATCGTCGTAGCAGGCGTTCAGGCGTTCCGCCAATTTTTCCGGTCGCGCATCATCTTGCAAATATTCGGGATAAACATCGCGGTCGAGCAAAATATTCGCAATGCCCAAATAACGCACGCGGTCGCCGACGAGCCAGCGCCCAATCATCCAAGTCAGCGGATTCGCGTAATAGAGAATCGCGCCCGGGATTCCCGCGAGCGAACAAGTGCGCGACATCGTTCCCGAGCTCATCAACACCGCGCTTGCCGGCTGTTGCTTGTCCGCAACGCTATCAACGGGAACGAGCGAAATACTGTTTTGCACCGCTTGCGGCGTTCCCGCGAGCAGCGTTTTCAAAATACTCAAAACGGGTTCGCCCGGATGCAACACAACCGCTTTGCGCGTTGGGTGCGTTGTGAGAAAAATTTCCCACGCTTTCAGCAAAATCGGGAAAATCTTGCTGACGGGCTTCGGACGGCTTCCTGGCAAAAGCAGCGCGGGACCGTTCGCGTCATAAACCACGGGCAAAGTATGATTGGGCGCGACGAACGGATCTCCCACAAAATAAGTCGGCAACGACGTGTCGGCGTAGCATTGGACTTCGAATGGAAAAATCACGCCGAGCGAATCGAGCAATTTTTCCATTTTAAAGCGCCGTTTTGCTTTCCACGCCCAAATCTGCGGCGAAACGTAATGATAAAGCGCGATGTCGCCGCCGCCTTTGCGGGAAAGTCCCATTTTTTTAAGGCGCGCCGCCAAGCGCAAATTCATTCCTGGGAAATCAACGAAGCAAATCGCGCGCGGACGATGCTTTTCAATCCACGCGATAATCTTGTTCCCGAGAGCCGTATAAAACGAAATATTTGCCAAAACTTCAATCAAACCGACCGCCGAAAACGTCGTCATGTTGAACAGCAATTGCGCTCCCGCCGCCTGCATATCCAAACCGCCAAACGCCGCGATAGTAATGCTATGATTGCGTTCCCGCAAATTATGAATTAAATCGGCAGCCAATTCATCGCCCGAATGTTCTCCCGCGACAATCAGCAAGTCGGGACGCTTTTTGCCGTCGGGCAACAGCGGCGACGGGAACGATTTGGGCAAAGCCGGCATAGCGTTTTTTTTCATAATTTTTTCTTTCTCGGGATTATTCGGGCTCTGTCCAGCGATTGTGTTTTTTGATGAGTTCAATCAATTTATCAACGGCCTGTTCTTGGGGAATTCCCATTTCGACGCATTGCTGGCGCACATAAAGATTGATTTTGCCAGGGCCGCCGCCAACGTAGCCGAAATCGGCGTCCGCCATTTCGCCTGGCCCGTTCACGATGCAGCCCATCACACCGATTGTAATACTTTTTAAATGTTGCGTACGCGCTTTGATTTCGCGAACGGTTTCTTGAATATTGTAAAGCGTTCTGCCACAACTTGGGCAAGCGATATATTCGGCGCGACTTTGGCGGGAACGCGCGCCTTGCAAAATATTGTAAGCCAAATCAAGATTTTTTGAGAGCGTTCCCGCGGTTTCGACACTGAGAATATCGCCCACGCCATCGCAAAGCAACGGTCCCGCGAGCAACGCGGCTTCGAGCAATGGTGCGTCATCGGCTTCGGTTGGAATTTTCGGGAACGGCAAAACGGTATTGCGCTCGCCACAGCGAATCCAAATCGGCGATTTGATTCCGGCATTGCCCAACGCTTGCGCCAATTTACGATAACCGCCGACAATGTGGCAACCAGGCGTTTTGCGGGAACTCGTAAAAATCAACTTATCTTGTGGAAAATCTTTTAAAAATGGCAAAATTGCGCCGCGCGCCGCCGCTGTTGAATCTACGACCAAGCCAATATTTTTTTCTTTGCAAAGCGCGATCCACTCGGGAACGATTTCGGCGTTGGCGGGATTAAAACGACGTTGAATGTAGGTTGCCGATTTTTTTGCGGGAACGAATTTTTCAAACAACGCGGGAACGCTATCGCGCACGGGATCGTAAATAAATGCAGGAATTTCGTTTTCGAGTTCGGCCTGCAAAGTGCAAGCCGCCGCTAAATCTGATTCGGTCGCGATTGGCAAAACGATGCCTTCAATCGGCGTTGCGCTTTTGTTTGCGGCGCGAATATCGGCGATAATTTCTGCGAGCGGTTTTGAAACATCGGCAAATGCGAACACGCGCGGCGGCGTTCCCGTAGAAATTTTCACGTTCCCGCCAAGTGCAACATCGACAATTTCGCGACGATGAAAAACTAATGGATCAACAAAATTGTCGCTCACGGGCGATTCTGCGGGAACGCTATTTTGCGACAACATTTTTTCGGGCACAACGCGCGCAATCAATTCGCGACAAACGGGCAATTCTTGCCATGGGTCTTCGGTCAACGAAACGCGAATCGTGTCACCAATGCCGTCAATCAAAAGCGAGCCAATGCCAATCGCCGATTTTACGCGCGCATCTTCGCCCCAACCTGCTTCGGTAACGCCCAAGTGAATGGGATATTTCATGCCTTCTTTGTGCATTTTTTCAACCGCCAAACGATAAGCTTCGATCATTACTTTGGGATTCGACGATTTCATCGAAATCACCAAATCGTAAAAATTTTCCGCTTCGCAAATGCGCACAAATTCCAGCGCCGCCTCGACCATTCCCGCGGGCGTGTCGCCAAAACGATGCAATGTGCGTTCAGACAACGAGCCGTGATTTGTGCCAATGCGCAAAACGCGTCCCAATTCTTTGGCGCGACGAATCAGCGGCGCGACCGAATCGTGAATGCGTTCGAGCTCGAGTTCGTATTCTTTGTCGCTATAATCTTTGGGCGTTCCCGTTTTTTTATCGGCGTAATTTCCAGGATTGATGCGCACTTTTTCGACGTGCTCAATCGCTTCCATCGCCGCGGCTGGCAAAAAATGAATGTCCGCCACCAACGGAACATTAAATCCCGCCGCGAAAAATTGTGCGTGAATTTCTTTCAACGCTTGTGCTGCGGCGACCGTGGGCGCGGTGATGCGAATTAATTCGCTACCCGCTTCGGCGAGTTTGATGCACTGCGCGACCGTTCCCGCGACGTCGAGGGTGTTCGAAGTCGTCATCGACTGAATCCGAATTGGATTTTTACCGCCGATACCAATGTTCCCGCCAACAACAACTTCACGCGTTGCGCGGCGAATAGTGCTAAAACGAGAAATAGCGTACATCGAATAATGTGGGGAGTGGAGAGTGAAGGGTGGAGAGGGGACTTTGAAAATTACGAACCCGGGTGTGACGCTGGGATCGTCGCTAATTCTGGCGGGAGCGCATCTGGCGCGTAAGTTGGGAACGACAATTCAAGCAATGAAACAAATGGCATTGGCAAATTAGCTTTACCTGCCGAGCGATCAACAAGCATTGCGCAAGCGACTGTTTCGCCGCCCCAAGCTTTAATGATTTCATCGCATTCAACCACGCGACCACCGCGCGTAACAACGTCCTCGGCGATAAGAATTTTTTCGCCCTTGGCAATTTTAAAATTGCGTCGCAAAACTAATTTGTTGTCTTCTTTTTCTGCAAAAATAAAACGCACACCCAACTGACGCGCAATTTCTTGCCCAACCACCAAACCACCCATCGCGGGAGCGAGCACCGTTTGCGCGCCCAAACCCTTCAACTTTGGCAAAAGCAATTCCACCAAACGCGTAACTTTGTCCATGTATTGGCAAACTTGCGCGCACTGAAAATAATTGGCACTATGCAAGCCGCTGCGCAAAATAAAGTGTCCCGTCAACAACGCGCCACTGTCTTTAAAAATTTGTAAAACTTCGTTTTGTACTTCTTGATTCATAACAACATTAATTATAAATTGCCCACAAACAATTGACAAATTTTCACGGGAACGCGAGAACGGTTTTTTCAACTATGGCAACTATGGAAAATTTTTAAGGAAACTGAGGTTTATTTTTGTCGTTCTCACGGGGACGGGAAGCGCGTTCCCGCTTGCGAGCGTTTCGCGGGAACGGCATAATGGTTGATATGAAACAAATTCGTCTCAAACTCGCCAAACATCCAGCACGCGTTATTCATGGGCATCCATGGGTTTTTGCTGGAGAAATCGAAACTCCGCCTAATATCGAAGCGGGAACGGCAGCAGAATTGCTCGACGCCAAAGGTTATTCGCTCGGCGTGGGCATTTGGAACAAGCAATCCAAAATCGTTTGGCGTCGCTTTTCGCGTGAGGTTTGCGATTGGGACGCGACATTTTTAGCGCGCGCACTCGCGGCTGCGGTTGAGCGTCGCAAAGTCGCGGGAACGCTTCCGCCTGCCTGCCGTTTGGTTTGGTCGGAAGCCGACTCGTTGCCAGGCTTGATTGTCGAAAAATACAACGACGCGCTCGTTGTGCAAGCGCTCACCGCGGGAACGGATAAACAACTCGCAACCATCGCCGATTGGCTCGATAAAAATTTGCAACCTGCAGAAATTATTTTTCGCAACGACGCTCCCGTGCGCAAACTCGAAGGGCTCGACTGCAACATTTCATTTTACCAAAATAAAACGCACACGCCGCGTTGGTTTGAAATTGACGGCATGCGCTATTTTCTCGACCTTGCGAATGGACAAAAAACGGGATTTTATCTCGACCAGCGGGAACAACATTTGCACATCGCCAAAAATTACGCCGCTGGCAAAACAATGCTCGATGCGTGTTGCAACCAAGGCGGTTTTTCATTACAAGCCAGCAAACACGGCGCAAAATCGGTGCTCGGAATCGACATTTCTGTTCCCGCCATCGAAGCGTGTAAAAAAAATGCCACACAAAATAAAATCGAAAATGTCAATTTCGTTCCCGCCAATCTTTTTGATTGGTTTAGCGGGAACGCCGACAAGCGTTTTGATTTAATTGTGCTCGACCCGCCACCATTTGCGCGTTCAAAAGATGCGCTCGCGGGAGCATTGCGCGGCTACAAGGAACTCAATTTGCGCGCCCTCAAAATGCTCAATCCAGGAGGCATTTTGGCGACTTATTCTTGCTCGCAACGCATTGGCCTTGAAACTTACATTGATGTTGTTTCAAAAGCGGCGCGCGATGCCAAACGCAATGTAATTTTGCGCGAAATTACAGGTCAGCCAAGCGATCATCCTGCCCTGCTCAACTTCCCAGAATCGCATTATCTCAAAGGGCTGATCGTTCAAGCAGAATAACGCGGGAACGCCGCCACAGCGGGAATGTTTTTCTAACGCAGATTTCGCAAATAAAAACGCGAATTCCGCAAATATTTTCGCCCACCGCGCCGAAACAAAAAACCGTTCCCGCGAAACTATTTCGCAAAGAGCAAAACATTAGCGAAAACGGCGATGCCTTTGCCCGCGCCGAGATCGCCAAGTTTTTCATTGGTTGTTGCTTTAACGCCGACGCAATTTGCGAGAACGCCAAGCACTTGCGACAAACGCTCGCGCATCGCGGGAACGTGTTTGCCGATTTTTGGACGCTCGGCAATAATGGCAATGTCCGCGTTCCCGACGGCATAGCCCAATTTTTTTACTTCTTCAACGGCGCGCGCAACGATTTTCATCGAGTCGATATTTTCGCACGCGGGATCGTTCGGCGGAAAAAAATGCCCGATATCAGGCAACGCGCACGCGCCCAAAATCGCATCCGCCAACGCATGCGCGACGACATCGCCGTCGCTGTGAGCCACGCAACCGACTGGAGCGTCTGGAATTTCGATCCCGCCGAGAACGCAACGCAATCCCGCTTCCGTGCGATGAATATCGTAGCCGATTCCGACGCGAAAAGGCAAACGTTGACTATGACAATGACTATGACCGAGTTTGTCCATGAAAATTTTTAAAGGTTATGACTACAAAGCTGATTTACGAATATATTTTATGAATGCAGCAATTCGTCTTTCAATTGACTGCAAGCGTTCAATAAAATCATTTTTTTGTTCGAGTGAAAAATATTCCAACGCATACGCAATTTCAATTTGAGTTTCTGCCTCATATGCGGAACCCAATGCGATGTCTAAAAAATTACAAAAATCACGTCCAGACTCACGGCTCGCGCCCTCTGAAATATTGGATGTCAATGAAACAATCGCGCGTCGCAATTGAGACGACAACGCGAATTTTTCGTAATCTGGGAATTTTATTGCCGCCTTGCAAATTTCTATAGTCAATGACTTTGAATCTTGCCCAAAATCATAATTTCGAAAATTTCTCATTTACTTTCTTCAATTACTTTTTCGGTCATAGTCATCGTCATTGTCATAGTCTCGATAGTGAAACTATCGCGTTGCGGGCGCGTCGGGCGAAAGACGACGTTCCTTGATAATCGGAAGCAGTTTGGCGATAAATTCGTCGAGCGTGCACGAGCCCTCGAGCGACTTGTCCGCGCGGGAACGCACATTGACGAGCCCGGCTTCCATTTCTTTTGCGCCAACGACAAGCATGTGCGGCACTTTTTCCAGTTCTGCACGGCGAATTTTTGCGCCGAGTTTGTCGCTGTGTTCATCAACCGAAGCGCGAATGCGGAACGATTTGAGTTTCTCGACCATTTCTTTTGCCGCGGGAACGAGCGTGTCGTTGAGCGGCAAAATGCGCACTTGTTCAGGCGCGAGCCAGGTTGGGAAATCGCCCGCAAAGTGTTCGATCAAAATGCCAACAAAACGTTCCATCGAGCCGAACGGCGCGCGGTGAATCATCACTGGGCGATGCGGTTTGTTGTCCGCTCCCGTGTATGAAAGATTAAAGCGTTCTGGCAAATTGAAATCGACTTGCACGGTGCCGAGCTGCCAGCCGCGACCGATAACGTCTTTGACGACGAAGTCGATTTTCGGACCGTAAAATGCTGCTTCGCCAGCTTCTTCGGTGACGGGAACGCCGAGCGTCGCTGCGGCGGTGCGGCAAGCGTTTTCTGCTTTTTCCCAATTTTCCGCCGAGCCGATATATTTTGGCGATTCGGGATCGCGCAAACCGACGCGCACGGTGTAATTGGTCATGCCGAGCGTTGAAAGAATAATTTTAACGAGTTCGAGACAGCCGAGCACTTCTTGCGCAATTTGGTCTTCGGTGCAGAAAAGGTGTCCGTCGTCCTGCGTAAAGCCGCGCACGCGCGTCAGCCCGTTGAGTTCGCCCGATTGTTCCCAGCGGTAAACCGTGCCAAATTCCGCGAGGCGCACCGGCAAATCGCGGAACGAGTGCGGTTGCGAATCGAATATTTTGATATGGTGCGGACAATTCATCGGCTTCAACAAAAATCCATCGAGCTGTCCCGCGGTGAGCAAGTTTGCGAGATCGGCGCACGATTTGTTTTCAGTTACCAATTTTTCAATTTGTTCTGGCGGGATCACTGGCGTGAATTGCGATTCGCGGTAATACGGGAAATGTCCCGAAGTGCGATACAAATTCAAGTTGCCGATGTTCGGCGTGAAAACTTGTTTGTAATCTTGCTTGAACAATTGTTCAGAAATAAATGTTTGCAACTCTTGGCGGACGATTGCGCCGTTGGGAGTCCAAAGAATTAAGCCCTGACCGACATCTTCGTCGATGTGGAAAAGTTTAAGTTCGCGGCCGAGTTTGCGGTGGTCGCGCTTTTTCGCCTCTTCCATATTTTTCAGATATTCGTCGAGTTCGGCTTTTGACGGGAACACAACGCCGTAAACGCGCTGGAGTTGTTTATTATTTTCGTTCCCGCGATGATACGCTCCCGCGATGGAAGTTAATTTTACGGCTTTGCACTGTGAAGTGTAGCGCACGTGCGGTCCCGCGCAGAGATCGAGATATTCGCCATTGCGATAAAAAGTAATAGTTTCACCTTCGGGAATGTCGTCGAGACGGCCAGGTTTAAATTCGCGCAACCATGGTGTTTCTTCGATAAGTTTTTTTGCTTCGTCGCGCGAAACTTCAATGCGTTCAAATCGTTGATTTTCTTTGACCACTTTTTTCATTTCTGCCTCGATTGCTTCGAGATCTTCGGTGGTGAGTTTTTTTGCTAAATCAACATCGTAATAAAAACCGCCGTCTGTTGCGGGACCAACATCAAGCTGTGCGTCTGGAAACAAACGCAACAAAGCCGTCGCCAAAATGTGCGATGCACTGTGGCGAAGTTCGTGAATAGGTGTAACTGCTTTTTCTTCCATAAAATTAATAATAATCTTTTTTAATTATACACTTTCGTTTTACTTTTATAAACCAATCTTTTAGCAATGCCAAAGTTTTGCGTTCCCGCCAATTATTTTGCAAAACTTAAAATTTGAAATACGTGTCCCATTTTGCTCGGGTGAATGAGTTCAAGCAATTTGTTGCGGGAACGCTGATCTTGGCTGGCGATCTTTGTGATTTCATCTGTCGCATAGCGCATAAAAAACGCTTCTTGGCGCAAGGTTGAAACGTTGCGCGCGCCGTTCCCGCGAGCGACATTTTCAAGTCGCTCCCACATAACATGACAAGTCAAATCTTGTTCGCCGGGACGCGCCAGCAAATCGTTTGTTTGCGTGTGTTTGTAATAAGCGCGCGCCGTTCCCGCAGGAAAAGCCGCGAGGCAATCGGCAACCGTTTTGCCATAATCTGGAAAAATCGCAATGCCTTGCCACGTTCCCGCGCAAATCGTTTGCATCAAATTTTCAGCGTCGAGCGAAATATCAAGATGCCAATCATCGTCAGGAATTTCAAGCGTTCCCGCAAAATTTGCCAAGCGTTCGTTCGAAAAATTTTCGAGCAAAATTTCTTTTAACTCGCCATCGTTCCCGCGCGTAATGCCGAGTTCCCGCCACGCGCCATTTTTTACAACAAGCCGCGCAAATGGCTGCGCGTCAAAAAGTTCATTCGCGAAAATAATGGCTTTTGCGGGAACGTAAATCGGCTCGCCCACGCGAATTGTTTTTGTTGTGCCAAAATGTTTTTTTGCCTCAGCGACAATGGGGCTTTCGGCGCTTTCGGAACCGATTTCGACAAAAGTAAAATCTGAAAAATCAACGTTCCCGCCGAGCAAATTTTTAGCGGCGGCGCAAATTAAAGGCGCAAAAACGCTGGCAATTGATGTCGCCGTGTAAAAATCCGTTCCCGCGCCAATGCCGACGCGTTCAATGTTCCCGCGCGTGTAATAACCGCGATTAGGTGCGAACAAAGCTTGGCGCGTGAACGCTTCGTAGCCGATGGCGTTCATTGAATTATTTTTTGCGGGAACGCGATTTAGTCTTGCGTGGCGAAAGCAAATACGAGCGACCGCCGATTAATTTTTCATAAATATCGAGCAATGCAACGCCTTCGCGCGCTTTAACTTGTTTAGATTTGATTGCGGCATCGACTTGACGTTTTGCCAAACGGCAAAGATCTGTCGCGTTGTATTGAATCATTTCAAGAATTTTTTTAATCGAATAACCTTCAATCGTTTCTTCAATGTAAAATCCGTCATCTTCTTCATCGTCGAGGAAAACGTGAACTTCATTAACGCGACCAAAAAGATTATGCAAATCGCCGATGATATCTTGATATGCGCCCACTAAAAACGCGCCAAGATAATACGGCTCGCCCGATTTTAACGGATGTAAATCGAGAGTTGTGCGCACGTCTTCAAAATCGACAAATTCATTAATTTTGCCATCGCTATCGCAAGTAATATCCACGAGCGTCGCGGGAACGGTGGGTTTTTCTGTCAAGCGGTGAATCGGCGCAAACGGGAACAATTGTTTAATTGCCCAACTATCGAGCAATGATTGAAACACCGAAAAATTGCAAACGTATTGTTCAGACAAAAGCGCGTCCAAGCAAACCAATTCTTCGGGAACGTTCCCGCGCAACGCAGGCAACGCACGATGAATTTGGCGGCAAATTTGCCAATAAATGCGATCGGCTTCTGCGCGATTTTCGAGCGATAAATAACCGTGTTGAAAAAGCGAATGCGCTTCTTCGCGTTTTTGCCCAGCGTCGTGATAACGTTCGAGCAACGAATATTGCGAAGGATTTTTCAAAATTTCTTCCAACTCTTTAACAATGCCAGCTTTTTTGTGCGAAAGCAATGATTGCTCAGAATTATCGGCGGTAACAACTTTGCCGACGACATCTAAAATCAAAATCGAATGCGGAGCCACGATCGCGCGACCGCTTTCGGAAGTGATAGTTGGGTGCGGCACATCGGCATCGTCGCAAACAGCTTTGATATTTGAAACCACGTCGCGCGCGTACACTTCCATCGTATAATTCATCGAACTTTCATAATTCGAGTGCGAGCCATCATAGTCAATGCCGAGTCCGCCGCCCACGTCAATGCGTCCCATCGGGAATCCCATGCGGTGTAATTCGCAATAAAAACGGGCAGCTTCGGTACAAGCTTTTTTAATTGTAAAAATATTGGGGACTTGCGAGCCGACGTGAAAATGCAACAATTGCAAGCAGTCGGTCATTTTTGCGCGCTTAATTTTTTTTGCAGCGACAATCATTTCACCAGGAGTCAGCCCAAACTTTGCGTGTTCGCCGGTTGATTTTGCCCATTTGCCTTCACCCGAAGTTGTTAATTTTGCGCGAAAACCAATCACGGGAACGCAATTCATATCTTTTGCCAAACGAATAATGCGATCGACCTCATCGAGCTGTTCAATAACGATAATTGTTTTTTTGCCCAAGCGTTGACCAAGCATTGCCAAACGAATGTAATCGTCGTCTTTGTAGCCGTTGCAAATTAAAAGCGCGTTTTTATTTTCAAGTTGCGCTAACGCGATGAGCAATTCTGGTTTTGAGCCCGCTTCCAAACCATAATCAAACGCTTCGCCCGCATCGGTGATTTCCTCAATCACTTCACGCAATTGATTAACTTTAATCGGGAACACGCCTTGATATTTGCCTTCATAATTTTCGTCTTTAATCGCCGCGCGAAATGCTTTGTTGAGCTGAATAACGCGGGAACGCAAAATGTCTTGCACGCGAATTGTCATTGGCGGACGCAGCCCCATGCTTTCTGCTTCTTTCACGACATCGATAATGCGGATTTTGCGCGCATCGCCCATCGGATGCACATTCAAAAATCCGTCATCATCAACACTAAACAAATTGCCACCCCAACGCTTGAAGCCATAATATTCTTCTGCATCGGCGGGCGCCCAAGAATTCAATTTGCTGTTCATTGATAACATTATAAAATAATTCGAATAAAAAATCGAGTTTGCTTGCCGAATTTTTACAATCGCGGAACCGCAGCAAGCAACGAACGCGTGTAATTATGTTGCGGGAACGCGATCACGTCTTTTGCCGTTCCCGTCTCAACCAAATCTCCGCGAAACATAACACAAACGCGGTCGGCAACTTTGGCGACGAGTCCAAAATTATGCGTAATCAACAAAATGCTCATTCCCAATTTTTTTCGCAAATCGAGCAACAAATCCATAATTTGCGCTTGCACGGTAACATCGAGCGCCGTCGTTGGCTCATCGGCAATCAAAATACGCGGCTCACCCGCAATCGCCATCGCAATCATCACGCGCTGTTGCATACCGCCCGAAAGCTCAAACGGGAACGCATTCGCGTGCTCAGGTTTTAACCCAACCGCCAAAAGCAATTCCGCAACGCGTTCCCACCGCGATTTTTTTGTGGGAAATTTTACCAATAAATGCGTTTTTAAAGTTTCTTCTAACTGCCAACCAATCGTGTAAACTGGGTTGAGCGAGCTTTGCGGATTTTGAAAAATATAGGCGATTTCTTTCCCGCGAACCGCGCGCAAATCGCGTTCCCGCAAACCAATTAATTCGCGTTCCCGCAAGCGCGCGCTACCTTCAATTTTACAATTACTCTCAGGCAAAAGCGCTGTCAGTGCTTGCGAAGTTACACTTTTACCGCTGCCGCTCTCGCCGACAATCGCTAAAATTTCTCCCGCGAGCAAATCAAACGAAACATTTTTTACCGCTTGCGTCGCGTTCCCGCGCGAAAAAAATGTTAGCGATAAATTTTTGACAGCAAGCACAACGGACATAATTTTATGCGTTTTTCAAACGTTAAAATTGTTAAAACTCAACACCAAGCATCATCGTCGAAAGCCCGCTCCCGATGCCGAGCAATGCTACTTTTTCGCCCTGCTTAATCGTTCCCGCCTGATGTGCGAGCGACAATGTTGCCGGCAACGAAACAGAACCAACGTTCCCGAGAAATTGAAAACTTGCCCAATCTTTCGCGCGGTCAAGTCCCAACGCTTCAAAAAGCGCGCTCGTATGACGCGAACCCACTTGGTGAGTAATCACGCGCGCGGGAGTTTGCTCGTTCCAGCCAAGCGTAGATTTAAAATTGTTCCAAGCGCGCGACGCGAGAGCAATGCCCGAAATGAGCAATTTTTCGGAATCTGTTTGCATTGCAAGCGCGTTCCCGCAGGTGTCGCCTTCGCAAAATTTATTTGCCTGCGAATCAACCTCGACAACGCCGCCGATTAATTTTGCGATTTTTTGACGTGCAACATTTGCATGCGAAATCACTGCCGCAACTGCTCCCGCACCAATGGTTAAATTAGCAAAATAAGGTTTAATGGAATTGCGGGTGAGCGTCAAATCGGCGTTGAGTTTTTCGATGCAACTTTCCACAAGCGGCTTACCATTTTCGCCACTGCAAATAAGCGCGCGTTTAATTTGCCCCGATTCAATCATCGAAGCTGCCACCGCAATCGCATTCAAAAAACCCAAACACGCATTCGAAATATCAAAAAATTGCGTCTTAGGCAACAAGCCCAGCAAGCCATGAACATACGCCGCCGTTGCGGGCTCAAGACGATCGCGACAAACACTCGAATGAATCAACAAATCAATGTCCGCGGGAACGATATTTCCTTGCGCCATCGCTTGCGTTCCCGCGAGCGCAGACGCTTCGGACGGCTTGATAGGTTGCTGCCAAAAACGGCGTTCCCGAATGCCAGTCATCAACTCTAAGCGTCCTGCCGGCAAGCGCAAACGCTCGTAAATCGGCGCTAATTTTTGCTCAATCAACTCAGAAGACCAAATCTCTGGCGGCAACACGACCGACAGAGATTCGATTACAATATTTTGCCACTTCATCTGCTTATGCAATTAAGCCAAACAAGACGAAATAAAGGACGCAACCCACAACCGTGAGCGCTGAAAATCCCGCGAGCCAAAATGCGCGAATCGTCGTTGGCTTTGCCACTTTGAGTTCTGGCAAATCGCTTTTTTCGTAAAATTTGCGCGCCCAAGCAAAATAGTAATAAACACTGCCGCCAACGCAGATTAACATAATAATCGCGGGGACGTACATTTCGGCGTAAAAAAGCACCCACAACAGCGCGAGTTTTGCGATAAAACCAACCGTTGGGGGAATTCCTGCGAGCGACGCAATACCTGTTGTCAAAGCCGTTGCCAAAAGTGGCGAGCGCGAAGACATTGCCGCAAAATCGTCAATGTGCAATTCTTGTTCGCAGCCTTTGTGCGCGGGAACGTGAGCCATTGCGCTGAAAATTGGGTAAAGCGAAAGCACATAAAACACCATGTACAAAATAACCGCGCCGAACATCATTACAAAAACGGTGTTATCATAACTCGCGTCCCAAAGCGAATTGTGCGTGTATTTCATAATTGCCAACAAAACGAGCATCAAATAACTCGCGTGCGATGCGCCCGAAAGACCGAGCAACCGCTTAACATTTTGTTGACCAAGCGCCGTCACATTCGCGACAATCATCGAAAGAATCGAAAGAACAACAAGTACTGGGAACAATGCGTCAAACAGCGGCAAAAATACGCCAATCAAGAAAAAGAACATCGCAAACAAACCCGTCGCTTTTGACAAAGTCGCCAAGAAAAATGTAACGTGCATTGGCGCACCTTGATAAGTGTCGGGAATCCAAAAATTCATCGGCAAAATACCAAATTTAAACATCACGCCACCGAGCACCATCATTGCGCCAGCGATTGCCATTGGATTGCTTGAATCTTTTGCGATTGCATCTGTGAGCGCTTGGAATTCGATCGGCGAACCATAACTGCCCGTCAACGCGACAAAACCGTAAAGCAACATAATGCCAAAAAGCAACATCGCTCCACTCACCGCTCCCGCGATAAGATATTTTACGCCCGCTTCGAGCGAAGCCACGTTCCCGCGGCAAGAGCCGACCAACGCATAAAGCAAAATTGTCAGCGTTTCAAGCGAAACAAAAAACCACAAGAAATCTGCTTGTTTAAACAAAATCGAAGCCGCCGCCGTCGCAATGATAATCAAGCAATTGGTAATCGGCCCTGAAAATTCTGCACGCTTAGCAACAACGCCCGTGAGGCGAATTGTCAAAAAGCCACAACCAATCAAAATCGTCGAGAAAAGCGCCACGACCGAATATTCGTTCCCAACATCCATCGGCGGCCAATTCAACATTTGGGCAAAACTCATCAATGCCGCAAAAAGCATACCGCAACTTGCGATCGAACGACCAATTTTTAAATTATCGCGCGGCGAAATCACATCGACCACCAGCGTAAACATCGCCAAAATCGCCAAAACGATTTCTGGAAAAAATACACGCAACGTCGTCGCCGTTGGCGCGTAACTGTTAATAAATTGTAATGTCTCAGCGTTCATAGGAATTGAGAATAAAAATTGAAAAATTCAAATTATTTTGCGGGAACAGCAGGCACCACTTCCGCGGGAACAGTTGTTTCTTGAGCCGATTTTGCGCAGCCCAACGCGTCATTAATTGGTTCTGTAATTAACGATGGCACAAAACCAACCGCAATCAATGCCGCAAACAAAATAAACGCGGGAACGCGCTCACGCAAAGTAATGTCTTTAATTTGTGCACGCACATTGGCGGGAACGCCACCCTCAACCGCGGGACCGTAAAAAACTTTCGCCACCGCGCGCAACATATAAATTGCCGAAATAATAATCGTCGCAACAACTAACGCAATCAACCAAAATGGTTTCAACGCCGCCAATGAAACAAAAATCGAAAGTTCGCCCCAGAAATTTGCAAAACCTGGCAAACCGACACTCGCCATCGCTGCCGCCACAAAAAATGCAGCCAAAACCGGAGCTTGTTTTGCCAAGCCGCCAATCTTCGCCATTTCGAGCGTTCCCGTGCGCGTTGCAACCGATTCTGACAAATGGAACAATAACGCGACCGACAAACCGTGTGCAAACATCATCACGACCGCCGCAGCCACGCCCGTCATATCACCATTGCTCAACGAAAATGCCGCAATGCCCAAGAAAATTGGGCCCATGTGATTGACCGACGAATACGAAATCATGTGCTTCAAATCTTTTTGAGCCATTGTAATCAAGCCAATGACGAGCACATTACAAATCGCCAAGCCCACAAGCCAATTTGCCCAATGCGCCATGCCAAGCGGCATGCAAATTACGCCCAACTGAATCAAGCCGTAAAGACCAAATTTTTTCAAAACACCTGCGTGGAACATCGAAACAGGCGTTGGCGCGCTCGTGTAAGTATCGGGTGCCCACGAATGGAACGGGAACAACGAAACCAAAATGCCCAAGCCCAAAAGCAACAAGCCAACAATAATATTTTGCGTTCCCGCCGACAACCAATCTGAATTCGCCATAAGCGCTTGTTTGATTTCAATAAAATTAAAACCAACCGCAGGCATCGCCGTGTAAAGCCACAACAAACCGCCAAGCGCAATCATACCGCCCACGGTCAAATAAACCGCCATCGTCATCGCCGCGCAACGCTTACCATAACCGCCCCAAGCGAGGATCGCAATAAATGTTGGAATCAACGCAAATTCGTGGAAAATGTAAAACGAAAAAATATCAACACTCGCAAACAAACCCAACACGCCCAATTCAATGAGCAACAACATTGTGTAATAAAGCGTTGGGTGCTTAATATTTTGAGTCCACAACGCGCGCAAGCCCGCAGCAAAACCCACAATCGCCGCCATCGTAAACAACGGTAACGAAATGCCATTCAAGCCCAACTTCAGCCAAAAACCTAATGAAGGAATGCCGAGCCATTCAACGTCCGAAACAAACGCATAACCCGTTCCCGCATCTTTATTCGCCACAAATGTACAGCAAAGCACCAGCGCCAAAACACAAGGCACTGCAAAACCAAAAAACGCAAGCGTCTTACGAGCCGCCAATGGTGCAGACTTAGCTAAAGCAACAAGCACACCCGCCACAAGCGGAGCTGCTACTGCTGATTGAAGTAAAACTGTTGATGTTTCCATACTATGTTTCTATTTTATTTAAAATCTCAAAAACCTTCAAACACAAATTTTTTGCTTGAATTAAGTTTTGAAATAGTGTTTAATTCTTTAACAATCTAATTTATTTTAATTACATTTCTCAAATGGCAAACATTAAAGCAAATAAAAAAAGTATTCGTCAAACCGCAGCTCATACAGCACGCAATCGTTCTGTAAAGAGCGCTCTCAAGACCATTGCTAAAGGCGCAAAAGCAGCTGTTGCAACGGGCGACGCTGAAACAATCAAAGCGGCAACTCCTGCAACCATTTCAGCTTTCGACAAAGCAGCCAAAAAAGGCATCGTCCACCCAAACAAAGTGGCTCGCCTCAAAAGCAAACTCGCAAAAGCAGCAAACTGTGCTGCGAAATAAATTTCATTTATTAAGTGCAATTGGCACAGCGTTTAACAAAACGCTGTGCTTTTTTATTCAAAATAAGCTATGGAAAATCTCTACTTGTCGTTCCCGCCAAATTCAATTGCCGAAAACGCGATTCGTTTGGACGCACAAGCAATTCCTGGCGAAATCATCGCAATCAACAAACCCGCGGGAACGCCTGCTGAAAAAATTGTCGCAGAAATCAATAAACGCATCGCCGAAAAACAACCCAGTTTTTGCGCGCTCGCGCTCGAACGCGCCTATTTAGTTTACGCCTGCGAACCCGAAATTTCAGGACTTATGCTCGTCGCGGGAACGCAAACTTACGCACGCTGGCGAGATGCGCTCGGCTCTAATTTATTCAATTTTCATTTTGAATTTTTATCAAAACGCGTTCCCGCAATCGAAAATGAATTTTATTGCGATTTGCCCGTTGCCAAACATTTTAACGAAGAATGCGCAGTCATTTCTTCAACGACAGGCAAAAAATCGCGCACCCAATTTAAACGCATCGCGACGGGAACAGCTTTTGAAAAATGGGAAGCGACCACAACGTTCCCGCGATTTCATCAAATCCGAATCCACGCGTTCGAATGCGAAATTCCAGTTGTTGCGGACCCGCTTTACGATGGCGTTCCCGCGCCAACAATCGCCTCATTGCGTCCAAAAAAGCGCCTCAACAAAGGCGAAGACAAAGCTTTTTATCCCAACATTTGCCTTCATCTTGCGCGCATAGAAACAACGCTTGACGGGAACGCGTTTGTTTTTTCTGCGCCAACGCCCAAAGGGCTCGCCACGCTTGAAAAAAAGTTGGGGTTGTAATGGTGGGGAGTGTAGAGTGGAGAGTGGGGAGTGGAGGGTGTAGAGATAAATAGTGGTTTTAAAATCTTAAAAAATCTCTTAACTTTCTTCTCTCCACTCCACTCTCCACACTCTACACTCTACACCAATCTCTTCAACGCATTTGCAAGCGATGCATCAATCACATCATCGCCAACGCTCACGCGCAAGCCTCCGAGCAATGCGGAATTTTCCTGCGTTACGGGAACGATTTTGCGATTATAAATTTTGCTAAAATGTTCTGCCAAATTTTCAGCGGTTCCCGCGGGTAATTTGCCGACAAATTCAATGCGCACTTCAGAAAAACGCAATTCTTTGGCAACGACAGTGTAATAAAATTTTAACACTGCGCGCAAAGTTTTCCCGACATAAAATTTTGGCAATTCTTCCAAAATTGCTTGCACGCGCGTCTCATCGAGCGTTCCCGCTGCATTGCGCGAAATCGCCAACAATTTTGTAGCGATTAGCTTTTGTTGTTTTTGTGTTAATTCCATTATTTTTCTGCTTTAATCACATCGACAGCTGCGGCTGTCAAACGCGTTTTTTCGGCATCGCTTGCTTCGCGAGCCAACAATTTTGCGGTCGCCTCAGCAACAAGTCCGGCGACTTCGCTTTTGAGTTCTGCGAGCATTCTTTCGTGTTCCCGCGCGTTATTTTCTTCGGCGCGTTTGGCGATTGCTTCGGCTTTGACGATTGCGTCTTGCGTTGCTTGTTCAATCGTTTGTTTTGCCGTTTGGCGCGCTTGTTCGAGCACGCTCGCCGCGTCCGCAGCCGCCTCACTCATTTTTTTCTGATATTCGGCTTCGGCGGCGGCAAGTTTTGCTTTCATCGCCTCAGAAAATTGCAAGCCCTCTGCAATTTTCTTTTGACGCTCTGCGACAACCGCCAAAACTGGACGCAAACCAAAATACCAAATCACGAGCGCCAAAATCGTAAAACTCAAGCATTGAGTCAGCAACGGAATCAGCTCGATACCAAATTTGTCGCAAACTTGGGTAAATTTATTCGCCGTTTCGGGAACGGCTTCTTGTGCTAAAAAAATCATACGAAAAAATTAATTGATCAATCGCTCCCGCGGGAACGCCACTTTGCGAGCGCGTTCCCGCGAAAGTTTTTAAATTACGCGAGGAACAACACGTAGAACGCGATAGCTTCTGCAAGTGCCATGCCCAAAATTGCAAGCACCAACACTTTACCAAACGCGCCAGGATTGCGGCCAACAGCTTCAACAGCTTTTGCGCCCACAAAACCCACACCCAAAGCCGCACAACAGCAGCCAAGAGCCACGTGAATACTTCCCGTAATTTCTGCGAGGATTGATGTAATCATAATTTTAATTATTTTGTTATTAACGTTGTTCCCGCCGCCCACACGCTTGGCATGGTCACGGGAAGGGAAATTGCTACGCGGCTTCGTGCGCCGCTTCAGAATCATCGTGATTTGTCAGCAAGCCAATGTAAACCGCCGAAAGCAGCGTAAACACAAGCGCTTGCACGAGCCCCACAATGAGTTCCAAGAAATAAAATACAAAAATATAATGCGTCGAATGCATCAAAACTTCGCCACCAAACACGTTCCCGAAAAGACGAAACGACAACGAAACGGGACGAAATGCAATCGAAATAATATCAATAAAACCAACTAAGAAAAAGATGAGCGACAGAAAATAATACATCACCACGGGAACTTCTTTTTTGTCTGCCTTGTTCCCGAAAGTATCTTTCACCAAACCGCGCCAGCCAAGAAAACGAATCACCACCACAAACCACGCGCCAAACGAAATCAGCGCCAACGCAAGCGTGCCGTTCATATCCGCACCCAACGGACGCAACAGCGGGACAAACTCGCCGTTTTCCTCAAAACCAATCGTTCCCACACCGGGAATCAGCCCTGCCCAGTTTTGCGCCAAAATAAACAAGAAAAAGCAAATCAACAACGGGAACACCGCCGGGAACGCTTTTTTGCCCACGATCGGCTCGAGCATTTCCTTAAAAAGATCAAGAATCGTTTCAAAAACAAACTGCCCTTTCGACGGCACAAGCGACGGCTTACCACACGCCAAGCGCACCAACAAAACCACGAGCAAGCAAACAACCCAAGTCGTCACAATACTGTTAGTAAGCCACGGGAACGCTTCACAAAACGCTTCCGCCTTTTCAGACGCGCAAGCCAACGATGACATCGCGCAAAAAAATGCAAAAAACCAAGTGCCTTTTAAAAACATAAAATTTATCTGAGGTTATATTCTATTTTGTCCCCGCGGAAACCTTTTCGCAAGTTTTAAAAAGCAAAAAACACACGGGAACATAGGAATGAAAAATTTCTCGCACGAAGAACACGGACTAAAACAAAATTTTAAACACAGATGAAACAGATTTTTATACAGACAACACAGATTTTTTTGAGTTCGCGGGAACACGGGAACGGGAAAACGCGAAAAACGTTCCCGCGGATTGCTCTCGCGGGAACGGGAAATTAAATTTTACTGACAAATACCCTTAATCTTTTTCTCAATTTCTAATACGCAAGCATTTTGAAGATCGTTATCTATACCGGGCGCTCTCACCCAAATAATTTCCTCCGGTGTCGTATGATTTTGTATTGCCTCAACAGTCCCGCCTCTTGTTCGAGACGCTAAAACCAAAACATCTGCACCCATTTCTTCAAACCGACGAAAGTTTTTTCCACAGCGTCACCAGAATCACCGTTCGTAGCGATAAAAACTTTATGATTAAAAACCTCAAGCAATTCATGATTATCAATTCTTGTATCAATGCGACCGCCAAGCCAAACGATCAACTTGTTTAACGTTGTCGTTTTTCCTATATTTGCCGCGCCATATAATGCAATAACTTTTGCCATATTTATTCCTTTTGTTGATTGTTAATGATTAGTGAAAAAAATATTATTTTCGGCGACCAAAAGGGCTGAATTTGTCGTCGTTGGAAGAAGAATTATTTCGCGTTCCCGAATTTACGTTCCCGCCGGATGACGTTCCCGCACTGCCTACGGGAGTAAGAATAACGCGGATTGTTCTATTACTATCATTCTTCCAAAACACTCTTGAAATCTCAATGTCTCCTTCACTCGTCCACGAATCGCCACCTCGAAGAACGAAGCCATCATTAGTTGAACAAATTTCCCACTGATTTCCAAGCATATCGTAAAGTCCCCAGGCATTAGGTTCTTTTTGCCCGACAGGACGATGTGGATGTTTCCGCCCCGAATTTCCTCGCCACCAAGCAATCCGATTCAAATCACCAACCGAATCACCTGAATAATACTTTGTTGTCGTTCCCGCACGACAAGCATGTTCCCATTCTTCTGAAGTCGGCAAGCGAAACTCCTCATTTTTAGAAATCACACCGCGCTCCCGCGCGTATTGCGTCAATTTTTTACAATAGTCCAACCAAGCATTCCATCTAGTATTTGCAGGATATTGATAAGCGCTTTTGTGATTTTGAAGACCATCATAATTTTGAGTAATTACCCAATACTGATAATTCGTCACTTCATATTTCCCCATGCGGTAATTTTTGCCTGGGATTGCGACCGTTTCGGGAATTTCGGGATATTTTTTAGCGAGTTCTGCCCAATCGACTTTTTTCTCTTTCAGTTTTGCGATTTTCGCTTTATCGCCAAGTTTTTCATACCAATAAGTCGCTTCTTCAACGTTTTTCGGGAAACCGTTTTTACCTTCGGCGAAATTTGAAGCAAGTTGCATTTGGCATTCTTTTTTGCCAGCTCCCGCAAAGAGCAAAACTCTCATCGCATCGTCGTTTTTCCAATATCTTTTAAAAACGTTAAAAATCCCGACATCACGCTCAAAAACTTTACGAAACGTTGGCAAACTTTCTGGCGCAACGGGAACGCCCGCTTTGAGCAAAATTTCAAGAACTTGATTGCGCTCTTGGCTAAACAATCGCGCAACAAAATTACGTTTACTTTTACGCAACGAGGTAAAATCTTTGCGTTCCCGCGGCTCCATCGCTAAAAAATACAATTCCGTCCCGCCAAGCGATGCACCTTTTTTAATCAGCAATTCCACCATTTTAGGCGACTGCTGAGAAACCGCATATTTCAGCGCGGGACCAAAATGTTTTACATCACGATTAACATCCGCGCCCTGATCGATGCAAAGCCTCGCCTCATCAACCAAATCAAGAAAAACACAACAATGGAAACAATCATTCGCATCTCCACGCGAAAGCGTGTTTAAATTATGCCCCCGCAAAAAATCGCGCAACCAAAACAATTCTCTGCGAATCAAAGGATTGTTCGTTTTGCTCGCTTCTTCTTGGCACTCTCCCGCAGTAATCAAAGCCGCCCCAAGCGAAGATGAAAATAAAATAATCGTAAAAAATAAAAATAATGTCTTCGTAAAGTTTTTCATGGCAAAATTCTAAACTTCAAAAAAAAAAAGGCAAGAACTTTTTAGCGCGGGAACGGCGATGACGATGAACGACTTTACAAGTTCAACGAAAAAACAAATCCTTAGTTTCCCTGAAAATTCCCATAGTCGCCTTAGATGGAAAATTTGCGTTCCCGCGAAGTTTTTTTTAGTTCACTCCCTTCGGGACTGATGTTATTTTTGTTTTACCCCCACACGCGAGACGCGCATTCGCGCGACTATGACGATGACAATGGCTATGACCGAGTTTGAAAATAACTGAAATAAAATTCGCTCGCTTTTGTGGGGTTTAGCCATCGCGGAAACGCGTTCCCGCAATTTCAGTGCCTTCGGCACAGCAAGGAAATTTAAAAGTTAAGAGTTGAAAGTTAAAATCTTAAAAATCCTAAAATCTGTGGATGAATTTTGCGTTCCCGCGCCGCCTTTGGGCCCTCATGGCGAAGTTGAAAATGGTTCCATCTCGCGTTGCTCGGTACCGCCTTCTTGAAATTCGTAAATTTCGTTTAATTCGGTGATAAAAATTAAACCCCCTTCCCGTTCCCGCGACTTTAAGAAAAATTAAAATATCTCTTTTTCTTTAGCGAGCAAAGCGAGTAGGTTCTCTCGATTTCTTTTTTGTTCCCACGCCCATCGCAACGTTGCTCCTTACAGGCGCGTCATCGTTATTTGTTTTCCCGCGGGTTAAAACCCACGGTTATTCGTGTTGCGCGTTCCACGCGCTCCCCCAAAAAACCTTTTCGCGGGAACGCGCTTTTCGCGAAGCGCTTTTGAAATTTTTTCCGTTCCCGTGGGATTGGTGTTTGTGGTGAGAGTCGCCCTTTCAGGGCTGGTTTTTATTTATTTGCTTACCCAGGGCTTGCGCCCTGGGCTAAAATAAATCGCGCCGTTGGCGCTTTGAGTTTGCGGGAAAAAATAACAAAAATGGAGCGGCAAGATGCCGCTCCTCCCAAAAAAACCTTTTCGCCGCAGACGCTTTTTGCGGGAACGCAAAAATTAATTTTTCTTGCTTGCCAAAAATATTTTGACGCGTGCGAGCACTTTTTCTTTGCCGAGCAAACGCAAAATGCCTTGCAAGTGAGGTCCGCCGCCAAGTCCAGAAACCGCGAGGCGCAGCGGTGCGTAGTAATCGCTCATTTTGATGCCGTGTTCTGCCGCCAATTTTGTGAACAATGCGTCAACGGTTGCGTCTTCAAAATCTGGCAAATTCACCAATTCTGGCAACATTTCTTCGCAACGCGCGAACGGATCATTTTTCTTTGAAATTTTTGCGAGTGCCTTTTCGTCAATCGAAACGGTGTCTTCAAAGAAATATTTGACGAACGACGGGAACGTGTCGAGCGCGGCGACTTTTTCTTTGGTCAACGCGATAACTTTTTGAATATAATCTTCATCGGTTTTTTCATTGACGAGTCCCGCTTCGCCCAAAACAGGAGCCGCGAGCCAAGTAAAGCTTTCGTCTGGCAACGCACGCAAATATTCTTGGTTGATAAATGCCATTTTTCGTTCGTCAAAACGCGCGTTCGCTTGGTGAACGTCCGCCAAATCAAATTGCGCAATAATTTCTTCAATTGGCAAAATTTCTTTGTCATCTTTTGGAGTCCAGCCGAGCAAACACAAATAATTGCGCACGGCTGCTGGCAAGAAATGGCGCGATTGATATTCTTCAATCAACGCGCCGCGATCGCGTTTGGACATTTTGCCACTGCCTTCGGTTTTTAAAATCAACGGAATGTGCGCAAATTTTGGCGGTTCAACACCGAACGCCTTGTAAAGTTCGATATGTTTTGAAGTGTTTGACAAATGATCTTCGCCGCGAATCACGTGAGTAATATTCATCGCAATATCATCAACCACATTCACGAGGTGAAAAACGGGCTCGCCATTCGAACGCACAATCACAAAATCGCGATCTTCCGCGCGTTCAACACGTCCGCGAATAATGTCGTCGATGACGACTGGTGCCGCGTGAACGCGCTCAAATGTCTTGTTGACAATCTCGCCCGTTGAGCCATCTTTATAACTTTCTGTCGCCAATTCGCGCTCGCCTTCAAGTCTGAACCAAATCGCGCCATCTTTTTCATAAGCGCGACCGCGATCGATCAATTCTTGCACTTTTTGTTTGTAAAAATCTGTGCGTTGCGATTGGAAATAAGGACCAACGTTCCCGCCAACTTCTGGACCTTCATCCCAGTCCATGCCCAGCCAGCGCATCGATTCGAGAATCACATCCAAAAATTCTTTCGTATTGCGCGCCGTGTCGGTGTCTTCAATACGCAAAACAAAGGTACCGCCCATGTGTCGCGCGTAAAGCCAATTAAACAACGCCGTGCGAGCCGAACCAATGTGGAAAAATCCCGTCGGAGACGGAGCAAATCGTGTACGAACTTTAGTACTCATAATAAAACAATCTTACTCTTTTGTTCCCGCAAAAGCAAAATAATTCAAAATTTTTAGCGTTCCCGCCAATCTCGTTCCCGCGCACAAAACAAAAAAATCACCAGTCAAAACTGATGATTTTAAAGTGGTCGGGCAGGAGGGATTCGAACCCACGACCCTCAGTTCCCAAAACTGATGCGCTAGCCAGGCTGCGCTACTGCCCGTTGTTCTTACAATCATACTTTTTTTTTCAAACAATGTCAAGCGTTTTTTCTTAGCTTTCTCCAAATGACGATTTTTATTTTTTAAGTTTCTTTATTGCCCCAAATCGCCTAAACTTTTATAATGTTTAACAATAACAATTAAATTTAAATTAGCAGACAAAATGGAAAATTCTTCTTTTGACGACATCGAACAACCCAACACCAACTCACATTGGGCGCTTTACATTGCGATTGGAGCTTTTGCTCTTGGTGCAATCGGCACGGCTGTAAGTGTTGTGGCTCGCACACAAGCACAATCGACAACTTTGCGCATCGAAAATATTATCAACGACGTCAACAAAACCGTTGATAATCGTTTAGCAGAAATGGCACCAAGCACTAACGACCAAGAATTAATTCGCGCACTCGAAGGCAAACTCGAAACACTCGAAACTCAAAACCGCGCAACCATCGAAGCATTAAAAACAAAATGCGAAACGCTCGAAAAAGCAATTCAATCGATGAACGCAAATCGTCGTGGCGGGAACGCAAATACAACAAACACAAACAATAAACCAATCGCGATTGACCCTGCGGCTCCTGGCGACACAAAAGAATATGTCATTCAACCTGGCGACAATTTTTACAAAATCGCAAAAACAGTCGGTTGCACCGCTAAAGAAATCCAAAATCTCAATCCTGATATCGATCCCGCAAAATTGCGCGTCGGCAAAAAGATTTTCGTTCCCGCAAAATAATTTTCGTTTTAAACGCTAATGGAAAAACCAACGCAATCACCAGCCGCTTGGGTAACTCAAAAAGAAACGCTCATCGCCGATTGCAAAGTTTTTAAAGTTTATCACGAAAAAAATCGTCACCCAATCGATGGTCGAGAGGGTGACTTTTTTATTGCCCATGCGCCCAATTGGGCAACCGTTATCGCAATTACAGATGACGGCAAATTTATTATGGAGCAACAATATCGCATGGCAAGCAAAAGTTTGTCGTGGGAATTTCCGGGCGGCGTTATGGAGCCTGGCGAAGACCCTTGCGAATGCGCCGCGCGGGAACTGCAAGAAGAAACTGGCTACGTTGGCGACAAGCCCATTTTGCTCGCTTCGCTTTCGAGCAACCCTGCACTTTTCAACAATCGTTGCAATTGTATTTTGATTAAAAATTGCAAAAAAGTCACGGGAACGCATCTCGACGACAACGAAGAAATCAACGTAAAACTTTTAACGCGCGACGAACTTTTTGAACTCGCGCGCAGCCCCGAAATGCACCACGCATTGATGTTTTCGTGTTTGGCAGAATTAATGCTTCACGCTCCCGAAGTTTTAGGTATTCATTTATAATCGTCAATGCTCACACAAACACAAGCCGCTCTCGTGCTCAACGGCCTCGCGAATATTGGTCCCGTTGCCACACAAAAATTACGGCGCGCGTTTGACGGCGATTTGTGTGCCGCGCTCAATGCCAATCTCAAAACGCTCATCGACAGCGGAATCAAAAATCAACTCGCCGATCACATCGCACATTGGCAAAATTATTTTGACCTCAAAAAAGAAGAAGAAAAAATTGCCGCGCTCAACGCGCATTTTATTGCATTCGAAGACGTGCGCTATCCGCAAACCTTGCGGGAACGCCCTGAAATCGCGCCCATTGGATTTTATCTTCGCGGGAACGTCCATGCGCTCGAAACCGTTGACAAACATTCTATCGCATTTATTGGCACGCGCAAAAGCACGCTTTACGGGAACAACCAAGCGACACATTTTGCAGAAGAACTCGCTGCGCGTGGTTGGACAATTGTGAGCGGGCTCGCCGAAGGCATCGATGCCGCCGCGCACCGCGGCGCGCTCAACGCGAACGGCACAACAATCGCTGTTTTGGGAACGGGAATCGACATTTACTATCCTGCAAAAAATCGCGCGCTTTTTGAACAAATCATTGAAAGTGACGGCGCAATTATTAGCGAATTTTCAATTGGTCGCAAAGCCGACAAACTCACGTTCCCGCAACGCAATCGCATCGTCGCCGCCATTTCACAAGGCACTTTTGTCGTTGAAAGCGACATCAAAGGCGGCTCGATGATTACCGCCAATTTTGCGCTCAATTACAACAAACCAATTTTTGCGTTGCCGGGCAGAATCGACGTTCCCGCGAGTGCGGGCTGTCACCAACTCATTCGCGACGGTGCAATTCTCGTAACGCGTCCCGAAGATATTATTCACGAGCTTGACGGTTTTGGCGCAACGGGAACGCTCTGTTTTGATTTTGCAGAAAAAACAGAAATGCTCGTTTCAAAAAAAGCCGAAAAAGCCGCTGCAATTTCTGCCGACGCGGGAACGGTTTTTAAATTACTTTCAGATGGCGAAAAATTGACAATCGATGAATTGATCGACAAAAGCCAATTGCCAATGCCAAACATTATGGCGGCAACAATGTTGCTCGAACTCGAGCAACTCATTATCAAATACGCCGATGGTCGCTACGAAATAAATTAGCGTTCCCGCAAAAAACTTCACGGGAACGCTCTTTTATTAAAAAATAAAATTAATGTTTGCGATTTTTCCAAAACGCAATTTGGCTTGCGACTTGGTTTGGTCCCGGCATGCCCACATTTTCGCGGGAACGCATCGCCGTTGCCAAATCAAAACAATTCACCCAATCAGCTTTGAGCGCGGGATGAATCGCTTGTGCTTCTGCCAACGGCAATTGATTTAAGGGAACGCCCAAACTTTCAGACTTTGCCACCAAATGCCCCACTGCATGATGCGCTTCGCGGAATGGCACGCCTGCGCGCACCAAATAATCTGCGACATCTGTCGCGAGCAACAATGGGTCTGCAACCGCCGCCGCACAACGATCTGCGCGCATTTGCGATCCCGCCAAAACTTGTTCTGCCACAGCCAAGCAAAGCAAAATTTGCTCAAACGAATCGAACACCGGAGGTTTGTCTTCCTGCAAATCGCGATTGTAAGTCAGCGGCAAACCTTTGACCATCGTCAAAAGCGCCACGAGATTCCCTTGCAAACGCGCCGACTTGCCACGAATCAATTCCATCGAATCTGGATTTTTCTTTTGTGGCATCAATGACGATCCAGTCGTGAACGTATCAGGCAAAACGATAAAACCAAACTCTGACGAATTCCACAAAATCAAATCTTCTGCCAAGCGCGACAAATGCAATCCGCAAATTGAGCATGCGCTCGCAAATTCAATGTAAGTATCGCGGTCGGAAACAGCATCCATGCTATTGCGCGTCAAACGTGCGTTCCCGTCGGCATCAACAAAATTCATTGCTTTTGCAGAAAATTCGCGATTAATTGGCAAAGTCGTTCCCGCAATCGCGCCCGAGCCGAGTGGCGACCAATTAGCGTGATCGAGCACCGTTTCAAAACGGCCTTTGTCGCGCATCAACATTTCAACATACGCGAGCAAATGGTGTGCGACAGAAACCGGTTGCGCGCGCTGCAAATGCGTGTAGCCCGGAATATAAATGTTTTGATTTTTTTCTGCAAAATTAAGCAACGAATCAACCGCCGCGTCGAGCGACTTGCAAACTTCTGCTGCCGCGTGTTTAAAAAACAAACGCATATCCGTCGCCACTTGATCGTTGCGGGAACGGCCCGTGTGGATTTTTGCCGCCGCGGGAACGCGTTTTGTGAGTGCCTGTTCGATATTCATGTGAATATCTTCGAGCGACGTGCTGTATTGCATCGTTCCCGCGCGCACTTCTGCGAGAATTTCATCAAGCCCCGCAAGAATTGCCGTGCATTCTTCATCGCTGAGAATGCCGACATGCGCGAGCATTTTTGCTTGCGCGCGATTGCAAGTAATATCAAATTCAGCGAGTTTTGAGTCAAACGAAATGCTTTCGCCAAATTGCAACATCAATGCTGACGGTCCCGCCGAAAAACGTCCGCCCCAAGTTGCTTGTTCTTGTTTTTTCATTGCCATAATAATTGAAAACGTTGAAATCTATTTTATCAAAGAATGCGCTTTACGCGATTGTAAATATTTGAAATATGGCGCGAAATCGCAATTGCTTGCGCGCTAAATTCAAGGAAAATCATTCCCGCATCTACGCTACATTTACCTTGCGCCATGCGTTCGGTATGCGTGCGTTCCATTTCTGCGGTAATCGTGCGAATTTGAGTTTCAAGATACGCATTTTCGTCTGGATTTAAGAGCGCAGGTTTTTCAAAAACGTTAATCAAAGCCAAGGTTTGTTTTTCAATTAACAAGCTGACTTTTTTCAATTCTTCAATCGCTTCAGGACTAAATGTTTTGCCTGCTTCTTTCATTTTTTTTGCGAGATCTGCGATATTTTCGGCATTATCGCCCACGCGTTCGGCATCATTGACGCAATGAATTAAGGGCGGCACGCGCACAGAATCGACCGCTGCCATATCGCGATTCATAATCTCAGTCAAATAAGTCATAATTTCTTTTTGATAACTATCCACTTTGCTTTCGCGGCGCGCCATTTTTGTCATCAGCGCGTCAGAAACATTGATTGGAATAAAAATATCATTCACGCAAAGTTTCACCAATTTATTTGCTTTAATAACCATTTTGCGCAATGCGAACACAACTTGATCGAGCGCGAGCGATGGTGTATCCAACAAACGCGGCTCGAGATATTGATATTCAATTTTGCCAGAAACTGGAATTGCTTTTTCGCAAATCCAAGCTAATGGTTTAACAAAGCCCAAAAGTAAAACGGCTGTGGAAATATTAAAAATCGTATGCGCGTTCGCAACCATACGCGCCGTTTCCGCGCCTGGTGAAAGCCATTCAACACACGCAATAAATAAATTACTGTTGTTCACGGGAACGTAAAATGCAACCATTGCAAGCAAAACGCCAATGCAATTAAACAAAGTATGCGCGAGCGCACTTTGTTTCGCCAAGCGATTCGCGGTAATCGAAGCCAATTGCGCGGTAATTGTTGTACCAATATTTGAACCAAGCGTCAAAGCAATCGCTGTTTCTAAGGCAAGCGAATTGGACATACAAAGCGCGATAATAATACCCGTCGTCGCCGACGAACTTTGAATAATTGCCGTCAAAACCATGCCCAACAAAATCGCCCCAACAAATACGCCAAATGGTACAACGCCATCGACGGGCGAGCAATCAAAAGTTGAGAAAAGCGCTTTAAATCCTTCTGTTTCTGCAAGAATTTTCAAGTCGCCGCCCATCAATTCCATTCCAAAAAACAGCAAGCCAAATCCCAAAACAACATCGCTCCAGCCGAACAATTTGCGCCAAGGAATAAAACTCATTGCAAAACCAACCGCGACCGCAGGCAACGCAATCGCCGAAATTTTAAACGCCACAATTTGCGCCGTAATTGTTGTGCCAATGTTCGCGCCAAAAATCACGCCAATCGCTTGCGTCAAGGTCATCAAACCCGCATTCACAAAACCGATTGTCATCACCGTCGTCGCCGACGAAGATTGAATCACGGCTGTAACTATCGTTCCCGCGGCGACTGCCGAAAAGCGATTTCCCGTGCAGACTGCGAGTAGCCCTTTCATACGTTCGCCCGCGGCTTTGGTGAGCCCGTCGCCCATAAATTTCATACCCAAAAGAAACAGCGCTAAACCGCCAAAGACTTTTGCTAATAAGTTTATAATTTCAAGTGTTGTCATTGTTTTTAATGTAGTTAAGATAAAAATTTTGTCGTTTTATAATTTTATCAAAGAATGCGCTTTACGCGATTGTAAATATTTGAAATATGGCGCGAAATCGCAATTGCTTGCGCGCTAAATTCAAGGAAAATCATTCCCGCATCTACGCTACATTTACCTTGCGCCATGCGTTCGGTATGCGTGCGTTCCATTTCTGCGGTAATCGTGCGAATTTGAGTTTCAAGATACGCATTTTCGTCTGGATTTAAGAGCGCAGGTTTTTCAAAAACGTTAATCAAAGCCAAGGTTTGTTTTTCAATTAACAAGCTGACTTTTTTCAATTCTTCAATCGCTTCAGGACTAAATGTTTTGCCTGCTTCTTTCATTTTTTTTGCGAGATCTGCGATATTTTCAGCATTATCACCCACGCGTTCGGCATCATTAGTGCAATGAATTAACGGCGGAACGCGCATCGAATCGAGAGAAACCATGTCGCGATTCATCACTTCGGTCAAATAACTCATGATCTCCTTCTGATAACTGTCGACCTTGCTTTCGCGTTGTTGCATTTTCGTCATCAAAGAATCCGAAACGTTAATCGGAATAAAAATGTCGTTCACGCAAAGTTTCACCAATTTGTTTGCCTTAAAAATCATTTTTCGCAAAGTAAAAACGACTTGGTCGAGCGCCAGCGACGGCGTGTCCAACAAACGCGGTTCCAAATATTGGTATTTAACTTTTCCGGAAACGGGAATCGCACGTTCGCAAATTCGCGCCAACATTCCCACGAAAGGCAACAGCAAAACAGTCGTCGCAACGTTAAAAATCGTATGGGCGTTTGCAATTTTACGTTCCAAACCCGCTCCCGCCGAAATCCAATCCACGCAATAAATAAATAATGTTTGCGTTTCACTCACGGGAACGTAAAAAGTCAGCGCGACGATTAACACGCCGATGCAATTAAACAACGTATGCGCGAGCGCCGTTTGTTTTGCCAAACGGTTCGCGGTAATCGATGCCAATTGAGCCGTTACGGTCGTGCCGATATTCGAACCCAACGTAATTGCAATCGCGGTTTCGAGATTTAAAACGTTCGCCGCCGCCAGCGAAATGACGATCGCCGTCGTCGCCGCCGAACCTTGAATGATCGCAGTAACCAAAACGCCCACGCCGATCGCGCCGACTAACGCGCCGATCGCGGGGAACGCCGTTCCCGCCTCGGGAGCGCAATTAAATGTATTGAACAAAGCGATAAAATCCTGATGTTTTCCTAACCCTTCGAGCGTATCGCTCATCAATTTCATTCCGTAAAAAATAAAACCGAAACCCAAAACGCTGTCGCCCCAACCGTGCATTTTTCGCCAAGGAATAAACGTCATTCCGAATCCCAGCGCGATTGCAGGCATTGCGATCCAAGAAACTTTAAACGCGATAATCTGCGCGGTGACGGTCGTTCCGATATTCGCGCCGAAAATCACCCCGATCGCTTGCGTCAGCGTAATCAAACCCGCGTTCACAAAACCGATCGTCATCACGGTCGTCGCCGACGAAGACTGCATCGCGATCGTCACGCCCGTTCCCGCCGCGATTGCAGAAAATCGATTGCCCGTGCAAATCGCAAGCACGCGCTTCATTTTTTCTCCAGCCGCCTTGTTAAGCCCGTCGCCCATAAATTTCATTCCCAAGAGAAAGAGCGCCAAACCGCCAAACACTTGAGACAACAAAATTACAATTTCTAATGACGTCATAAGTTTTTGTAATTGAGATTAAAATAAGTTTTGATGCTATAAATTTTTTAAGCTGCCACGCGTTACGCCAAGTCTTGAAACAGCTTTAATTTCATGCCAAAGCGCGTTCCCGTCAATCGTTCCCGCAAGCAATTGAGAATAAAATTGCAATAATTTTTGCGTTCCCGCCGCGTCTTCTTCCACAACTTCAATGCGAAAATAACGCACGCCACGGGAACAAATTTCGTCAAAAAATTCCGCTCCCGTTTGCGCGCGCGCATTGAAAACAGTGTTGCGACAACCCGCATCAGCTTTGAGCAAATGGTCGAGACCTGTTCTGTCGCGCAAATAAACATTATGTTTTTCACAAGGGCGACCGCAATCGCGAAAATCTTTGCCCTGCGAAAGAAAACTACAAAACACGCAATGCTCCATATGAAACATTGGCATGTGCTGATGTAGCGTAACTTCCACGCGCTCGGGCTCGGACAAATTTTCGAGCATCGCAGCCAACTGTTGCAAATTCATATCATACGAAGCTGTGATGCGTTCAAGCCCGCGTTCCCGCAAAAAATATTCCGCAGTCAAATGATTAGCAACATTGAGCGAAAAATCGCCGCGCATCGGCATTCCCGCAAACGCGTAAAAATGCTCGTGATGCCGCACTAAAAATCCGTCCGCGCCACAATTTTTCACCTGCGCCAAAATACCATCTTCGCCCTGCTTAAAAATGCGCGGTGGCTGCGCCCAAAAACGCGCACCGTTCCCGTGAGCCAATTCAACCGCCGTTTTGTAATCGCGCAATTGCTCAAATTCACCATAAATTTCTTTCGCGCCAAAATCGAGCGCGCCACGCAATTGCTCCAGCGTGTGAACCACGGGAATCAGTTGGGAGTTGAGAGTTGGGAGTTGAGAGTTGAGAGTTTTTGTTTTTTGCGGGAACGCAAAATTTTCGTTCAAATGCCAGTTCACGCTGTTTTCGCGGGAACGGCAAAGCGCTTCCACCAACGCGCGACGCAATTTGTTTGCCACGCTCGCGGGAACGATCGGGTCGCCCACAATCTCCGCGCTCCATTCGTCTGACAAATGAAATTCTGTGTTCCCGAGCCGTCCAAACTGTTCCCGCAAATATTCCGCCGTCACAGGTTTTGCCGTTGCGGCAGGTAAAATTTGTTCGCTCTCGAGCGTTACCGCGTTCCCGAAAAAATCGTGCATCGAGGCGCGCAATTTTTCGCCCGCGCGCGCAATGACATGAATCGCCACGGGACGCGTCCATTGCGGCACTTGCTTATCCCAAGTTGCGTGAATATCGCGTTCAAGCGCGGGATCTGCCGTTTTCCACAAACGATCTCCCACGCGAATGCGCGCCCAATTCATCGCATTCATTTTTGCAAATTGCACCATCGCCACGCCTTCGCGTGCGCGCTCAACACCGTAAACATAACCGCCCTCTTCGCGTTCTGCTTCGCCCATGCGCGGCTCAAAAACCACGCCATCGCCCGCTTTTAACGGCGCCTTAATTTCCACAAAAACACAAGCTCTCGCGGGAACGACATCGACCACGCGCCCCAAATCTACGCCGCGCTTTTTGCTAAAACGCGCGTGCACCAATTCGCGATTATTAATGCCTTGCAACCAGCCCGTGTAAAGTCCGCGCGAAAACGCCATTTCCATCACGTAAGCGTGGCGGGAACGCAAATCGCGCGCAAAATGCTTCAAACTTTCCGCATCAACGCCGTCGGCAACCATTTCGCAAAGTCGATCCACACAATCACGATAAACACGCGTCATCGCAGCGACATATTCTGGACTTTTCAAGCGACCTTCGATTTTTAAGGAACGCACTTTTAAGCGAATCAATTCTGGCAACGCTTCGATTCCCGACATATCTTGCGGCGAAAGCAAATATTTTTTATCGCCCATTTTTGCGGGAACGCCATCGACGATCAAATCGTAAGGCAAACGGCAAGCCTGCGCGCATTCGCCACGATTTGCCGAACGGCCGCCAAGCGATTCGCTCGTCAAACATTGTCCCGAATACGAAACGCACAACGCGCCATGAATAAAAAATTCGAGCGGGAACGCCGTTCCCGTGGGCTCGGCAGCACGAATCACCGCCAATTCTGAAACATTCACTTCGCGCGAAAGCACCGCGAGCGACGCGCCCAATTCTTGCGCAAAACGCGTTCCCGCCGACGACGTAATTGTCATTTGCGTCGAAGCGTGAATCGGAAAATCGGGCGAAATTTGACGAATCAATCGCGCAACGCCAACATCTTGCACAATCGCCGCATCAACGCCCGCCGCAATAATTGCTTTCAAATCTTCAAGCGCGTTCCCGAGCTCGTCACTAAAAACCAAAGTATTAAAAGTAACATAACCGCGCACGCCACGACGATGCAAAAAACGCATCAACTTTGGCAAATCGTCCAACTCAAAATTATTAGCGCGGGCACGCGCATTAAAGCGTCCCACGCCAAAATAAATCGCATCCGCACCATTTTCAACCGCCGCTTTCGCGCAATCCCAACCGCCCGCAGGCGCAAGCACCTCTGGCTTTAAAGTTGAGAGTGAAGAGTTGAGAGTGGAAAGTTGCATTACACGACGATATTATCAATCAAGCGCGTGCGCGTCGTTTTCATGTAAACCGCCACCGCAATCAAAGTTTGCGCGGGAACGATTTTTTCGAGCGGCTGCATCGTGTCTTTGTCCACAAACTCAATATATTGCGGCTCAAACAAATCGCTCGTTCCCGCAAGCGTTGTTTTAAAAAGCGTTTCCAAATTTGCGGGAACGCGCTCACCTGCGGCAATCGCAGCTGCCAATTGTTGCAATGTCGCCTGAATTTTTGGAGCAACCGCGCGCTCTTCGGCGGTCAAATATTGATTGCGGGAACTCAACGCCAAGCCATCGCTTTCGCGCACAATCGGCGCAACGAGCATTTTGATTGGCATGTGCAAATCGCGCACCATACGCTTGAGCACCGCAACTTGCTGCGCATCTTTTTGACCAAAAACCGCAACATTGGGCTGAGCCAAATTAAACAATAAATTTACAACCGTGCAAACGCCCTGAAAATGAATCGGGCGGGAACGACCGCAAAGCCCTTGCGAGCAAGAATTTTCCTTCACAAACGTCGAAGCATCTTTTTTGTAAATCGCACTCGCCGCGGGAGCGAACAAAATATCGACACCATGAGCTTCCGCCAGCGCAATGTCCGCATCAAGCGTGCGCGGATACGCGTCAAAATCCTCGTTCGGACCAAACTGCGTCGGGTTCACAAAATCCGAAACAATCAAAACATCTGCCTGCGGGCGCGCCATGTCCATCAACGAAGCGTGCCCCGCGTGCAAATTTCCCATTGTCGGCACAAGTGCAATTGTTTTACCGCTCGCGCGATAAGACAACGCAAGCTGTTGTAATTCGTCAGGATTACGAATCAATTTCATACTATTTTCAAGTATAAATGATTGCGCAAAATTAGACAAATATTTAACCCGCGGGAACGGGAAATTCAACAACCTTCAAAAAAATGAATTTCATTTCACGGGAATGACAACTACGGGAAGCTCCTTTTCCAAAAATTCTTTTGCCAAAGGCATTTTCAAACCCCTCAAAGATTCCATGTAACGTCTTTCAAAATCATCATTTTGATAAAACGGATTTTTTAAAAACGGTTTTATTTGACTCGAAACAATATCTCCGTGAAAACGAGCTATTTTTGCTCTAATTTCATTACTTAAATAAACAGATATGTTTTGATGAAATTTAAGTGATTTAAACCTTAAATATGCCGCATATCTTATCGCCTCGTCTTGCATTTTTGCCTTAATCAATAAATCAAGAAAATCAAGTTGCCTTGAAACAATATTGTTATTCTCATAAAAAAATTCAGCTCCTTTTTCTAATGACGAACGCGGACAAATTGGATTTTTCATTTGCAAATAGTGGTAATACGCAGCTTCCGTAAAATTTTTATTTTTTAAATTTATTTTTTCAACAAAAAAATACGCGGGAGCGAAAAATTCTTTGCCAAGCGCAAGGATTTCCTCGTCTGCTTTCTTTTTGTCTGTTTTTTGAAGTTCAATTGCTTTAATCAATCGAACAGCATGATGATTTTCTGGCAAATTTTGCAATATGTCTTTTAAAATCTCAGGTTCTTTGTATTTTGGTAAAACATCAAACTCATGAGAAAAAATTCGAAAAAGAGCTTTTTGTTCTGGCGACTCAAAGAAGTTTGGATTATTGCTATAATTACTCATCGTTCTTACATAATTCATCATTCTTTCAATTATTTTCGCATCTTCTCCCGCAGGATCGTATTTTTTAAAATAAAACAAAAAATATGTGAGTGATGCTCTAAAAAGTGGAGACACAAGAGGCTCACCTTCGTTTTCAGAAGGACCTACTACAAGATGTCCCATTTTATTCACCGTGATCAAATGCAAAAATGCAGACAAGTCGCTGTCTATTGTTTCCAAACTGCCCCAGCCAGCTTCTCTTAATGCTAAGCCATAATGAATTCGCGAAAAATCAACACCTGTTGTTTTTTTTACAATTAAATTTTCAAGTTTTCGACGATCGCTAATTGTTGCAATATGTTGCCAAATTGCGCATAAAACAAGCAAGTCATTTATATCATTTCCTTCGAGCGCTTGATTCAATTTATCATTAAAATTTTTGTTTGAATATTCATCGGCAAGAACTGCGAGTGCGTCCTTGCCATTGTAGATATTTTGTTTTGTGTCAACAATTGTTAAATCACCAAACAAATCTGTTTTTTCAATTTTGAAATCAAAAACAGACGCAAAAGCAGTAATATTGAGAAAAATAAAGTAAAAAATGAATAATATTTTTTTCATTAGACAATATTGTTGTTAAAAACGAACTTTTAAACTGAAAGAAATAGAATGTTCTAAGTTTTCCGAAAAATTTTCTATTGAACTTTTTAAATCATAAAAAATATCTAAAGAAATAAACCATAAACATCAAAAAAAATAATTGAATTATTTTTGCAAAACGCATACAAATTCAACCCGCCCATTTCTTCAATTGGGTCGCGGGAGAGCCAGCGACCGAGGGAGGGAACGTAATGGCGGTAGTTGTAGTAAACAAGATCGAGTTCAGGGTCGTAGAATTCGCTTGACCATTGGAAGTTTTGCTCAAAGTTGCCAATAGATGAAACGTTCCCGAATGGCGAGTAAGAATAAGTTGTTTTAATGTAGCCATCACTTCCAAAAACTTCGCAGACGTTTTTCGTCAAATCGTGGCCGTAAACAAACCAAGTTCCATTCTTTTGAATGGCGAGTGGACGCGTAGCAGTGGGTTGCGTTGGGTCCCAAAAAACAAACCACAAGGCAGGCGTTCCCGCGCGAGTTAAGTCTAAGCACGCGATTTGCAAAAACCCGCGATAAACGTAGCGATGGTGTAAAACCACCGTTCCCGTGATGGCGATCTTTTTTCTCGAATCAGCGAACTGTAAATTATTAATTTCCATCTTCAGATAATTTATTGAACACTTCATTTACTGGTTTTAAACGCAATTGCGTATTATCTCCGTCGAATAGTTTCGCATGATTGTACAGATGAAATCTTGTCGGAATTCTTGTGTCCAGATAATAAATATCGCTTTTCCCAAGATATTTAAAATAAATAAAATTTGGCGAAGAAGTTAAATCAATCTCACAAATAGAGTCTGCACACACCTCGTCAAGTTCTTCTTTGGCTCCTAAGTAATAATTGGTTTTTGCTCCGTCTATCCTCAAAGCCCTCAGTTGAAAATTTTGTCTTCCCAAATTAATCTCGCCCTCTTCTACTTGAGAAAGATGCCAAAAAGCAACCAAAATAAAAAACATCGAAATAAAAGCCCAAATTCTACAAAATATATCGAATAATTTAATCATAATTTTCATCTATTAACATTCGCAAGGATATTCTTTTTCCCAGATAAATACTTGTTCCCATTCTTGAAGACTTTTGTTTATATTATCTCCTCTTTCACCCATATGTTCCAATAAATGATAAAATAAAGAATTTAAATTCGTTTTATTGGATAATTTAAATTTAGCTTTAATCTTCGGTAATTTTTTATAATTAGAAGTCGTAATTTGATTAACAGAAACTGTTCCATCTACACTTCCTACGAAAGCTTCAACTCCATTTCCCATAGATTTAATTGTTCTGAGTGTATCTCTTAATAATTTGTCAGCAGAAGAAAAACTTTGCCAAGCGAGCATAGAAAATCCCCAATCGCTTACCCCCTCCCATTCATTACATTTTTTATTCTTATTTTTATTTTCAAAAAAAGCAACTAAACTCTTCCCTGCTTGTGAATTACTCATATAAACTGCTTCCTTACTTTTAGGCGCAATATATATAGATTTATTTGGAGCAATTTCGGAGAGCCAAAATAAAAGATTTAGAATTGCAATCTCCCACGATTTTTTAAAATCAGAGGAATTATCCCCAGAATATATTAATTCGCGTCCTAAAATATCAAACTCAAAAACAGGATTATTTTTTACAAAACAATACAAATTCAGTCCGCCCATTTCTTCGATTGGGTCGCGGGAGAGCCAGCGGGCGGTGATTGGAGAATAGTGGCGGTAGTTGTAGTAAACGAGATCGAGTTCGGGGTCGTAGAACTCTGAGGACCATTGGAAGTTTTGCTCAAAGTTGCCAACGGATGAAACGTTCCCGAATGGCGAGTAAGAATAAGTTGTTTTAATGTAGCCATCACTTCCAAAAACTTCGCAGACGTTCTTCGTCAAATCGTGTCCGTAGATAAACCAAGTGCCATTCTTTTGAATCGCGAGCGGACGCGTGGCAGTGGGTTGCGTCGGATCCCAGAAAACAAACCACAACGCAGGCGTTCCCGCCTCGCTCCTCTCTTCCAAGCTATAATTTTTCTTAATAAAAAAATTGTCCATTTTATAAAATAAGTATTATTTTAAATTAGGATATTTTAAACGAATATTAGAGGGAATTATTTTTTTAGGAATGCAAAAACGAATAACATATCGCTCTGTTTTTGACAAATCTCGTTGCAACTCAATAATTATCGTATCCTTGTCGGGCATCGCTTCGAACGTATCTAAAATTTTAATTTTATTAAAGTTTAACGACTTTACAAAATTGAAAAACGTTTCATCTTTTGAATCAAAAGAAATTATCAAAACCGATTTTTCAAAACGAGTCAAAACACGAACAACGTTGAAATCGAAATTGTTTATAAATGAAACCGAATTAAAACTATATCGCTCCCAATAAATCAATTTCTCATTTATTCTGATTTTTTTATTTTTATTTATCCTAGGTCCGACAGCAACGCCGATTCCCTCTCCCCAGACTTGACCAAAATTTTCGAAATCAGAATAAAGCAACCTTAAATCAGGAAAAGAAAGTCCCAACTCTTTTTTATAAGGATAAAAATGAATTTGTAGAAAATCTTCCTGTATACTTGAAAAATGATTTAATCGTATTGAAAAATACTCATTAAAATTCACAGGATTCCAAAAAAAAGACTCATGCTTTTTTAAAATATCATCGTAAGGGAACATTCCTGTTTGTGATTTTTCTTTTAGCACCCTATGTAAATCTACTCCGTAAACAACTTTATCATCAATAGAAAATTCTATTGCCAATAAAGAATTCGACAACAACAAAAACAAAATTATTATATTTTTCATCTTGTTTTTTAACACAAACATTTGTTTTCATTAAACAACAATAATTGCTGTTCGCGGTATTTTGCTTCGAACATATTCTTTTCTTCAATATATTCTTCGGCATTTTCCTTGGGATGGGAGTTAATGTCAAAATCTAAATTTAAAATACATCCTTTAATTTCATATAGATGAAATAATAAATTCAAATAACGTGAAGCACAGGTAGTATTTTTAAAACTTAATCCCGAAACAGCAGATTCAAAACCATAAAAAGTATTCATCCATAAATTTAAATGATATTCCTCATGTTTTTTTACAATTTCATTAGAATATCTTCCAAAAATATTTATATAAATTTCAATATCTTTCACCCTATAGCAACACGTTTTTGAATCTTGTTCATAAGCACAATAAAAACTACCTTTCCAATCATACTCGACATCACCAACATATCGTTTCCCAAATGGGGTTTCTGTATTAATAAATATTAACCGTCCTTCATTCACAACAATTTTACCAAGACTATCAAATTTAATAATCCCACTATTCCCGCAGAACGCATACAGATTCAGGCCGCCTTGTTCTTCGATGGGGTCGCGGGAGAGGAAGCGTCCGAGCGAGGGCGAGTAGTGGCGGTAATTGTAATAGACAAGATCGAGCTCGGAGTCGCAGATTTCCGATGACCATTGGAGCGGGTTTGCGGGAACGGCGGAGCCGGAGGGCGAGGCGGCGGACACGTTCCCGAACGGTGTGTAGTCGTAGGTCGCGACGGTGTTCCCGTAGAAATCTACGAGCTCGCAGACGTTTTTCGTCAGATCGACCGTCGGGAAATAAACGTTGTCTCCGAGGATATTCACCGCGAGCGGACGCGTCGCCGTTTCTTCCGTCGGATCCCTGTAAATTACGCGTTTGAGCGTGGGCGTTTGCGTTCCCGCGACGTCGAACGCCGCGATTTGCAGGAAGCCGCGATAGGCGTAGCGCTCATGCGAAACGAGCGTTCCCGCGACCGTTACTTTTTTCTCGAAACGCCGCCCGAGCGAATCGTAGCCGCATTCGACCACGGTCTGCGTTCCCGCGTTTTCAAAACGCACCGGACGGTTTTCGCCGTTGCAGGAAATACTCCACGTTCCCGTAGCGGTTTTCACTAACGTCGCGTTCCCGTCAGCGTCGTAGGCGGGAACGAAATCACCAACCGCAGAATATTGATTTAACGCATTTGTGCTATAATTCGTCGCCGTTTCCGCTTCGGTCGCCGTTTCTCGATTGCCGATTTCATCGAAATCATACGCGAAGTTCGCGTTCCCGAGCGACGCGCTCGTCGATTTAGATTTTAAATTATAGCCGAAAGCGTCATTGCGAGGAACTACGCAAGTATTTATTTG
>CAKUQY010000018.1 GCA_934675585.1 uncultured Opitutales bacterium
CCAAAAAAATACTCCTAACAAAACCTAATACTACCTATGAAACCTAAGGTGCCTCAAAAAAATTAAGGCGAGAAAAAACAACGTTCCCGCGGGCAAATATCTAAACCAACTCACTCAAAACCAAATTTTATTTTGAGAAAATTTCTGTTTTCATTTATAATCCTTTTTCTATACTCATGTGGAAGAACTGTTTTAAACGATTTTTTGATGTTTGCGCCGCTGCGGGAGCGTTGATTCTTTTGTCGCCTTTGTTGTTGATTGTGTCCGTTTGGCTGCATTTTGCGAACAAAGGCGCGGGAGCGTTTTTTGTTCAGGAGCGTCCAGGAAAAGATGAAAAGATTTTTAAGCTTTACAAATTCAAATCCATGACCGACGAACGCGACGGGAACGGCAATTTGTTGCCAGATGCGCAACGCATTACGCTTGCGGGGCGTTTTGTGCGCGCGACTTCGATCGACGAGCTCCCGCAGTTTTTTAATGTTTTGAAAGGTGATATGTCGCTCATCGGGCCACGTCCGCTGCTGGTGCGTTATTTGCCAGCTTATCGTCCGCGGGAACGCCTGCGTCATTCGGTGCGTCCTGGAATTACGGGCTGGGCGCAGGTAAACGGTCGCAATAATCTTTCGTGGGACAAAAAACTTGCGCTCGATGTCGAATACGTCGAAAACTGTTCTTTTCTTCTCGATTTAAAAATCGCTTGGATGACGGTTTTAAAAGTTTTAAAAAGAAGTGATTTGCAAACTGTTTCTTCTGAAAAATATTTGGATGAAGAACGTTCCCGCTAATTGCTTCTTGCGGGAACGCACTTCGTTCCCGCGAAAGTTGCAAAGAGTTATAAAAACATTAGAAAGTTATAAAAACTTATAAAACTTGAAAAAGTTATAAAAGGTTATAAAATGAATTTATGAAGAATCCTTTTTCGTTGATTTTTGGCAAAGAGCCGCTTAATCCTATCAATCGCACAACGCAGATAAATGAGCTCATTGACGATTTTTTGTCGGAAACTCCTTCGAGTCAGGTTTATATGATTACGGGCGTTTGCGGTTCGGGGAAGACGGTAGCTTTGACTACGCTTTCAAACACTTTTAGGGAAAAGAGTGATTGGATTGTGCTTGATTTGAATCCAGGACGCGATTTGTTGCAGGCAATGGGTGCAGAGCTTTGCAATCGAAAAAATCTTATTGAGATTTTTAAGGCGGCGAATTTGAATTTATCCATTTTTGGTATTGGTTTTAATATTCGTAGCGAGCCGCCGATTAGCGATGTCGTTGTCGCGCTTGAAAAAATGCTAGCGGAGTTAACCCGAAAAGGCAAAAAAATTTTGATCACGATTGACGAAGTTTCCAATAGTCGATTTTTGCGCGAATTTATCAGTCAGTATCAAATTTTTGTTCGTAAAAATTTTAATGTATTTTTGTTGATGATAGGGCTTTACGAAAATATTTACGAATTGCAGAACGAAAAAACGCTAACATTTTTGTATCGGGCTCCCAAACTTGAATTAAAACCGCTTAATATTGTTCTTATCGCTGAAAAATATAAAGAAATTTTTAATCTTGACGACCAAAAAGCTCTGGAAATGGCGAAAGTTACCAAAGGTTATCCGTTCGCGTTTCAAGTTTTGGGTTATCTTTGTTTTAAAAATAAAATTGTCTGGGAAAAAGCGTTGCCAGAATTCGACGCTTGTCTTGAAGAATATGTTTATGAAAAGATTTGGAGTGAACTTTCTGAAAAAGATCGCGAGATTTTAATGGTAATGTGCACGACAAATGAAACTAAAATTAATAAAATTAGAGAAGGTGATAATATTACGTCGGGAACGTTTTCCGTTTATCGTAAGCGCTTGATAAAAAAAGGCATCGTTTACGCGCCCAATTACGGATATTTGGACTTTATTTTGCTGCGTTTTCGTGAATTCGTTTTGCGCAATATTGATTAAATTATTCTAATTGTTTTTGTTTTTCGCGGGAGCGCGACAACTTATAAAAAGTTATAAAAGTTTTCAAAAGTTATAAAAACTTATAAATCTTGAAAATTTTGCGTTCCCGCGCGTGGATTTCGTGTAAAATTTGCAAATTTTACTCTGGTTTTCGTGTAAAAACGGCGTAAAAAAGTCTGGATTTCGTGTAAACAAAACTTGAAAATCGCTTTGAACTTGTGTTATTATGTGTTCCCGAGAAAGATTTTTTGATAATGATTTATTTGCGAAGAAAATTTGATCAGGTTTTAGCGTCTTGGAAACTTTCGCAAGATCGCTTGCCGATTATTTTGCGAGGAGCGCGTCAGGTTGGAAAAACGGAAACGATTTTACACTTTGCGAAAAATAATTATTCTCAAATCGTTTATGTCAATTTTGCTTCTTCTCCTAAATTTAAGAGAGTTATTGAGAATGGTTATGAGCCAGATTCTGTTTTAAAAACGCTTTCTTTTTTGGAGCCGTCTTTTAAGTTTGTTTCTGGGGAAACGTTGTTATTTTTTGATGAAATCCAAGAATTTCCTGACATTACAACGACATTAAAGTTTTTTAAAATTGATGGGCGTTACGATGTCATTTGTAGCGGTTCGCTTTTGGGTGTGCAATATTCAAAAATTGAAAGTCAAAGCGTGGGTTATAAGCTCGAATACGAAATGCGTTCTTTGGATTTTGAGGAATATCTTTGGGCGCAAGGTTATGACGATGAGTTTATTCGGGATATTTTAGTTCATATGATCGAACGAAGAGTATTTTCACAGCTCGAGTGGGAACGTTATCATTCGTTGTTTATGGATTATGTAGTTGTCGGTGGAATGCCAGCCGTTGTTCGCGACTTTGTTGAGCAAAAGAATTTTTCACAGACGCGCTTACTTCAAGAACAAATTGTGCGTGGTTATTATTACGATATTGTCAAATATTCTGAGAATATTGTTGATAAGAAGCGCATTACGGAAGTTTTTAAGCATGTTGTCCCTACACTTGCAAAAGAATATAAGCGTTTTCAATTGTCCGCGATTTCAAAATCCGCGCGTTCCCGTGAATATGCGGGTTGCGTGCAACGGCTTATTGATGCGGGCGTTGTGTTGCCATGTTATTGTTTGAATTTTCCAGAATTGCCTTTGCGAGGTAATTATGACGCTGCAAAATATAAACTTTATGTTGCGGACACGGGGCTTTTAATTTCGATGCTCGACAAAGAAAGTCAAGAAGATTTGCGGGTAAATAAAAATTTGGGAACTTACAAAGGTGCGATTTATGAAAATTTTGTTGCGGAAGCGTTTATAAAATCTGGTTTAGAACTTTATTATTACAAGCGCGATAAGCCCGCAATCGAGGAAGATTTTTTTGTGCGAACGACAAAAAATCTCGTTCCCGTAGAAGTTAAATCTAATAAAAATCAATCGGCTTCGTTAAGAACGCTCGTTGAATCGAATCATTATCCACAAATTACTTGGGGAATTAAGTTGTCTCAACAAAATATTGACGAGGCAGATGGAATTGTGACATTTCCTTATTTTTGTGCTTTTTTAATTGAACGTTGGCTTCATTTGTAGCGATTTTAAAATGATGAAAAAATTGAATTTATCAAAATCTTTGTCGCGTTTTTGTTCGTGTGTTACTTTTTACAACGGTTTTGTTTTGCCGCGCTTTCGTGAATTTATCTTGCGCAATGTAGATTGAGTTGAAAAAGTAATGTGCGTTCCCGTGCGTGGATTTCGTGTAAAATTTGCAAATTTTACTCTGGTTTTCGTGTAAACGCATAAATAAAGGATGAAATTTTATTTAAATCTTGCGAGAAGTTGAAAAATAGAACAAACTTTATCTTAACTTATATTTTTATAGGAATGGAAATATCAGCTTCGAAATCAAAAAAAACGACTACTTATATTTATGGCGCGAGTGGTCATGGGAAGGTTGTTTTTGATATTTTGAGGTCGCAGGGAGTGAATGTTGGCGCTTTTTTTGATGATAGAGATTGCGTTCCCGCGATGTTTTGTGGCGTTCCCGTTTTACGTTTTGACGATCAGAAAGCGATCAAGGGACAAATTATTGTTGCGATCGGAGATGCGGAATTGCGTGAAAAAATTGTAAAAAAAATTGAGTTCGCGGGAACGATGGAGTTTATAAGTGCTATTCATACTTCCGCAGTTGTTTCTCCAAGCGTAGAAATCGCAGAGGGAACAGTTTTAATGGCAGGAACAGTTGTCAACGCGGGAACGCATATTGGAAAACATGTGATCGTAAATACAAACGCCTCTGTAGATCACGATTGTGTCATTGGAGACTTCGTGCATATTGCCCCTGGTGCTACAATTTGCGGAAATGTTGTAATTGGCAAAAAAACGTGGATCGGTGCGGGAACAACAATTATTCAAGGGAAACATATCGGGGAAAATTCATTCTTGGGCGCGGGAGCGGTTATTATTTCCAATGTCCCAAATAATGCGTTATTTGTTGGAAATCCCGCTAAATTTTTAAGGGCTACCCCCCCCCCCCCCCCCCCCCCATTCCGGGGAAAAGTAAAATTTCCTGAAACGTCCGCGTTCCCGCCGCGTTTCTTCGCTGCTGATTTTTGCGGCGAAAGGAGGCTTGCCGCATGAATTTTGTAAGTTTCATTCGGTTTGTCGCGGCGGTGCTGATTACGAATTCGCACTTTGACGAGCTTTACCCTGCAGGCTTTTCATGGATGTCGACGGGCGGGGCGCTCGGGAACGCGCTTTTCTTTTTTGTTTCCGGGTGGACGTTGTATTTGAGCCGGCGTTCGAATTTCGCCGAATGGATTGCGCGGCGCTACTCGCGCATTTTTCCGAGCGCGTGGATTTTTTATCTTTGCGTGATTGCGGCAGGCGCGGGAACGTATGCCGCGGCGGATTTTCTCACACTTTCGTCGCATTGGTTTCTCAACGCGATCGTCGTTTTTTATCCGGCGTTTTTCTTCATCACGAAATTTTTTGAAAAACGTCTGCCATGGATTATTGCACTGACGGCAATTCCGCTTGCGGCGACGTTTTTCGCGCTCCCGCACGAAAGCTACATCTTGGAATCGGGAACGCTAAATCTCCGCTGGTATGCCTATTTTGCAATCATGCTTTTGGGAGCGTTCGCCGCGCGCAATCGCGAAACGCTTTTCGGCGGGAACGCTCCGGCGAAACGGAAACGTATAATCCTTGAAATGGGGGGGGGGGGGTATAACGTGCCTCGCCGCGCATTATTTGGTGCAGTGGGCGACGCCGCGTTTCGGCGTTCCCGAAATTCAGTTGGCGGCTCCGATTTTTCTCGCGGGCGCGACATTTTGTTTTTTCTTCGCCGCGCGGGAGCTTTGTCGGGCGGTTGCGTTCCCGGAGTTTTTGCAAAAACCGATTGCGGCGCTTTCCGGTCTGACACTGGAAATTTACCTTGTGCAATTTCTGATTATCGATTGTTGCGCGGATTTTCCGTTCCCGGCGGGTTTTCTCGGTGCGGCGGTGCTGATTGCTTCATCGGCGTTCGTGCTCAATCGCGTTGCCGGGACGCTGCGGGAAATTTTCTTCGATTCTGCGGAAGGTCTCATGCCGCAGCGAAAATGATTTTTGAACCGAAATTTGCTTTTGCTTTATGAAAATGAAAACGAAAACGAAAAACGATTCCCTGAATTGGCGCTACGTGCTTTATCGCGTTGCGGATTGTCTGCGAAACGGGGGGGGGGGGTATGCGCGATTTCGCCGCGTGCTTTCCGTGTTGCGCGGTGAGAGGACGGTCGATTCCGATCCGTTGAAAAAAATTCTTTCGTGGGCGGTAAAAAACGTGGAGTTTTACGAAGCATATTCCGATTATCGAGGGCTCGCCGATTTCCCCGTCGTGAACAAGGCGGTGATTCGGAACAACGGCGCGCGCATGCTCGCGCACGGATTTGACCCGGCGAAGCAGTATCGCGTCTCGACGTCAGGCTCCACGGGAACGCCGTTCGTCGTTTATCACGATGCGGAGAAACGGCGGCAGGCGGCGGCGGACACAATGGCGTTTTCCGAATTTGCCGGCTATCGCTTCGGAACGCGGCTGTATTACGTTCGCGCGTGGGATTGTGTTCCTGTAAGGGGCGGTTGGTATTCCAAATTGCGCAACATCGTGTGCGTCAACAATCGTGAAAATTCAGCGGCGTATTTTCGGCGTTTTCTGGAAATGCTCGAACAAGATCCCTCGGAAAAATCCGTGCTGATTTACGCATCGACGTTGACGGAGCTTTGGCGCTACATGAAAACGAACGGCGTGGAAACTTCGGCGAAAGTCAGCGTTTTCATCACGATGTCGGAAGCATTGCCGGACGATGTGCGCCGCGGGATTGCGAAGCGGTTCGGCACGCCGGTCGTGTCTCGCTATTCGGATTGCGAGTGCGGGCTGATTGCGCAACAGCTCCCGGGGGAAAGCGATTACCGCGTGAACGAGGCGAGTTTTCATGTCGAAGTGCTGAAGCTCGATGCCGACGTTCCTGCCGCTTTCGGCGAGCTCGGGCGCATCGTCGTCACGGATCTCTACAACTTCGCCATGCCGATGATTCGTTATGATACCAGCGATCTGGGCGTGGCGGAAAAACGCGGGAACGCGTTGGTGCTCAGTCGCGTCGAAGGACGAAAAAGCGACTGCATTTACGCGACGAACGGCGCACCGATTTCGTATCACGTTTTTACGAATTCGATAAGAACGTTCGACGAAGTCGTGCAGTATCAAGTCATTCAGAACACTGCGCGGGATTATGTCTTGAAGCTGAATCTCGGCGGAGAGGCGTTCCCGCGGGAGCGCGAGCTTGAGGAAATGCTGAAATCCTATCTCGGCGCGGACGCGACGCTGAAAATCGAATACGTGGACGAAATCCCCGTGCTCGCGTCGGGGAAGCGACGCACCCTTGTAAATCATTTTTTTGAAAAGAACGAAAAACAAAGATGAAAATCCTGATTACCGGCGCGTGCGCGGTTTCTGCACGCAGCGTTTTGAGATCGCTGAAATCGAGCGACAAGTTTCGCGATGCGGAATTTGTCGGTTGGGATATGTGCAACTTGCTTTACGGCGTCTATGAAGGAATTTTTGACCGCATCTATCCGGTGCCGGCGGTTTCGGATGCGCGCTATCGCAGCGTCGCCGAAAAAATTTTGAAGGAAGAAAATCCGGATGCCGTCGTCGTCGTTCCCGAGGTCGAAGTTTTGTATTGGAGCGAAAATCCGTTCCCCGGCGTGGCGTACATTGTGCCGCCACCGAAATTTTCGTCGCTGGTCATCAGCAAGAATCGTCTTTTTTCAGCGCTCGCGGGGACGGGGCTTGTGCCGAAGTTCGCGATGGTTTCGTCGGAAGAAATTGAATCGGAAAATTTTGAAAATCCGCTCGGCTACCCATGTTGGATTCGTGACGGCGGGGCGGGAACGGCTTCCGGCAAGGGAAGTTTTAAGGCGACGTGCTGTGAAGATCTGCGCGCATGGGTGAAAATCAATCGCGGAATCGACGTTTTTCAACTTTCCGAATTTTTGCCCGGCGGGAACTACGGGTGCTTTTGCCTTTTCAAAAACGGACGCTTGCTGAAAGTCGCACAGGCGGAACGTATCGAATACATCATGGCAAAAGTCGCGGTCTCCGGAATCACGGGCAACACGTCGAAAGGACGCCTACTCAACGACGAACGAATAAAACGAAACGCGCTCGCCGTAATCGACGCAATTTGCAGACAGACGGGCGAAACGATGAACGGACTCGTCGTCGTCGATATGAAAGCGAACGGGAACGGCGAACCGATCGCGACGGAAATCAATATTCGGCACGTGGCGTATAGCTCGTCTTTCGCCGCCGCGGGGTTCAACATTTCGGAATATCAGGTGCTGGCGGCACTGAATCGCGATGCGGAAATTTCCGACGATCAGGAAAAGACGTTCCCGCGCGGGAATCTGATTCTGCGCGATGTCGACGGCTTGCCGATTTATGTGAAGTCTCCGCTCGCACTCAGAATCGGCGAATGCATTCGCCGCGAAATGATTAATACCCCCCCCCCCCCCCCCCCTCGTGTAAGCAGTAGAAGCCGATTAAATAACAGTATTTCGCTTCATAAAACAGCGTTCGGGAATTGCGTTGAATTCGCGTTCCCGCGTGCTGATTTTTTGTCTGTTGGAAATCTTTAACAGAGTAGTGAAAATGAATATTTTGATTACATCTGCGGGGAAGCGTGTTTCGCTGGTTAAAGAGTTTCAGCAAGAATTAAAATCTTTGTTTCCGCAAGGAAAAGTTTTGGTAACCGAAATAAATCCTTTGATGTCGCCTGCCGCACAAATTGCGGATGGAGTTTTTAAAGTTCCGCGTGTGACTGAAGCAGATTATATCGATAAACTTTTTCAAATTTGTATTGAAAATCAGATTCGTGTCGTTGTTCCAACGATCGACACGGAATTGCTTGTGCTTGCTCGTTCGAAAAAACGCTTTATTTCCGCGGGTATTTTTTTGCTTGTTCCGAATGAAGATTTTGTTCAAGTTTGCAGAGATAAACGTTTGACGGGAACGTTTTTCGAATCGCGCGGCATTCGCGTTCCCGCGCCAATCTCTAAAGCAAATTTAAGCTTTCCGTTCTTTGCGAAGCCTTATGACGGCTCGCTCTCAAAAGATATTTTTATTGTGCGTTCCCGCGAAGAGTTAACCCCTGAAATTATGCGACATCCGAAACTGATGTTTATGGAATATATCGATAAGAAAATCTATAAAGAATTTACAGTTGATATGTATTTTGGGCGCGACCAAAGGTTGAAAATGTTGGTGCCGCGGGAACGTGTTGAAATTCGCGCAGGTGAAATCAACAAAGGAATTGCCCGTAAAAATTATTTACTTCATTTTTTGCGCGAGCGTTTTCAGAAAATTGACGGCGTTGCTGGTTGTATTTGTGTCCAGCTTTTTTATGATGAGAGGAGCAACGATGTTGTCGGGATTGAAATTAATCCGCGTTTTGGCGGTGGATACCCGCTTTCTTACGGCGCAGGCGCAAATTTCCCGCGTGCGATAATTGAAGAATATTTTGAAGGTAAAGCACTTTCTTATTCGGAAAATTGGTATGATAATACTTTAATGCTGCGTTATGATGCGGAAGTGTTTGTTTATGAAAAATAGCAAGACGATTGTTTTTGATTTGGACGACACGCTGATTTCTGAACTTTCTTTTTTGAAATCGGCATTTAAGGAAATTGCAGAATTTTTGGAGAAAAAGAATAGCAGTTCGTTGTTTAAAAAAATGATGGAATGGCGTTCCCGTGGAGAAAATGTTTTTGAAAATCTTTGTAAAATTTACAAAACAGACGTTCCCTGTCTTTTGGCAATTTATAGAAATCATTGTGCACTTGAATTGCAGGTCGTTCCCGAAACTTTAAACGTTTTGGAAAATTTGCGTTCCCGCGGCTTTGTGCTTGGAATGATTACCGATGGACGTTCCCGTACGCAGCGTTCAAAAATAAAATCTGCGGGATTGGAACAATTTTTTGCAAATGAAAATATTATAATCTCGGAAGAGTTCGGCAGTGATAAGACAAACTCTAAAAATTTTGAATATTTTATGGCGAAATACCCGAACGCCGAGTATTTTTACGTCGGTGATAATCCTAAAAAAGATTTTTTTGTCGCGAATTCTTTGGGATGGAAAACAATCTGTCTGCTCGATAAAGGAGAAAATATCCACGAGCAAAATTTTGATGACGTTCCCGCAAATTATCTGCCAAAACTTAAAATTTATTCATTGAAAGAACTTGCATCATGAATATCTGTTTCTTTGTTCTCCGTGAAGTAAAAGAAGGGGAAGCATGCCATAACGGCAACTCCTAATAAAAAGTTGACAGTTTTTGTTGGTTTTTGCTTAAAAGGTTTAGTGTAAAAGTTGGGAACTGGAGCAGTTTGGGAGGTGTCGAAGAATGGGGAAACGTAGTAGCGTTTAATGCTGCAAAAACAACGCGTTCCCGCAAATTGAGAATTGCTCCGTTTTTTTAAAGGTGATAGTATATAAATACTATTATAAAAACTATGGAATTTTCTAAAAAATCGATAACACGATTGTTGCGTCGGTCGGTATTTTTTGCAGCAATTTTATTTGTAGCGTTTTGGTTTACGCTTGAATTTGCGAGTTGGGCACTGTCTGATTGTAGTTTTCCTTACAATTTTTATTTTGGCAGTCGATTTTATGCCTTACCTTTTGGGCTAATTGTCGCACTATGTCAGACGGTTGGGCTTTGGACTACGGGAATTTTTAGGAATTTGTTGCGCTATTTTCAAGTGAGTGACGCGATTGAGATTTTTATTTCGTTGCTATTATCAACTGCACTGCTTTGGGTAATAAGTTTTGTTCCTGCAATTGATGGCGGTATTGAACATATGCGGCTGGCGCTGTGTGCGAATGTTGCGGTTGCGTTTATTTTTGTTGCAAATACACGTTATATGTTCCGCTTTTTTTGGGGGATTCGTTCTCGCAATGTTTCTGCAAACGATATTCGCGTGGCGGTTTTTGGTGCTGGCGATGCGGGATCGCAACTTTGCGAACATTTGCTTTCTAAACCATCGTTGCATCGTGTCCCTGTGGTGTTTTTTGATGACGATCCCAAGAAAAAAGGTTATTCAATTCACAATATCCGTGTTGCGGGAACGGTTAGTGATTTGAAAATGGCGGCGGTGCAATACGATTTTCAAGAATTGGTTATTGCGTTGCCGACCGCCAAACGTTCCCGCATTCGTGAAATTACTGAAATGGCGATGAGCGCAGGGCTTAAAGTTTCTATAATGCCGAGTATTGAAGAAATTACGCTTGGGCGTGCAAAAATTTCAACGCTTTTCGATGTCCAAATCGAAGATTTGTTAGATCGTCCGCAGACGCAATTGGACAATGAATCGATTCATAAATTAATTAGCGACAAAGTGGTTTTGGTGACGGGAGCGGGCGGGTCGATCGGTTCTGAAATTTGCGAACAAGTGGCGCGTTGCACTCCCGCGCGTTTGGTGCTCGTCGAGCGTTGCGAAGTGCTGATGTTCCAAGTCGAACAGGCTCTGGTCGCGGCAGGATTTAAAAATATTATCGTTCCCGTGATCGCGGATATTACGGACGCGGAACGCATCGATTCCGTTTTTGCAAAATACCGTCCGCAAATTGTTTTTCACGCGGCGGCGCACAAGCACGTTCCTTTGATGGAGCGTCAGCCCGCGGAAGCGCTGAAAAATAATTCTCTGGGCTCGATGGCGATTTTTGAATTGTGCGCAAAATATGAAGTCGCAAAATGCGTGATGATTTCGACTGACAAGGCGATCAACCCGACGAACGCGATGGGCGCGTCGAAGCGTTTGGCGGAAATTATGATGCAGGCGTTCGCGGGAACGCAGACGAAAACCGATTTTATGGCGGTGCGTTTCGGGAACGTGCTCGGTTCGTCAGGCTCGGTGATTCCAACATTTAAAAAACAATTGGAAGCGGGCGGACCGCTCACAGTTACTTCGCCGGACATCAAGCGTTATTTTATGACGATTCCCGAAGCGGTCGGGCTGGTGCTGCAAACTTCTGTTATCGGCAAAAATGGTTCGATTTATGTTTTGAAAATGGGCGATCCCGTGAAAATTATCGACGTGGCGCGCAAGATGATTGAGCTTGCGGGAATGAAGCCCGACAAAGATATTCAAATTCAAATCGTCGGTTTGCGTCCTGGCGAAAAATTGTTTGAAGAATTAAAAACTGCGGGCGAAGCGTTTGAGCCGTCGGGACACGAACGCATTGTGCGCTTTAAGTCGGACGCGTTGGATGCGACTCATTTGGCGGCTTTGCGGGAACGTATTTTGGAAATTTCGCACAATCCCGTCCGCAACGAAGTCAAACAAGCCGTTCACGAGCTCGTTCCCGAATACACACCTTTTTTAGATTGATATTGTCAATCTAAAAAAGTTTATAGTTTATGATTAATTTTACAAATTTATTTGTGCCGAAGGCACTAAAATCGCGGGAACGCGTTCCCGCGATGGCTAACCCCCATTTAAGTGAGGCGTAGCCGAACGAATGGGGGTAAATCCTAAAAAACAGCAGTCCCGAAGGGAGTGAATTAAAAAAAATAATGAGCTTCACCAAACACATTTATCACATTGTTTTTCGCACAAAAAATAGCGTTCCCGCGATTTGTGTCGAACACGAAAATGTTTTGTATCGCTACATTTGGGGAATTTGTAAAAACGAGCATGTTTTTTTGCATCGCATCAATGGCATGCCAGCTCATATTCATTTGTTGGTCGAAATCCCAGCGTCGCTTGCAGTTTCGGCATTTGTGCAAAAATTAAAACAAAGTGTTTCGCTATTTTTGCGAAATCATAAAATTGAATTTCCGTTTTTTGTCGCTTGGGCACAGGGCTACGCTTCGTTGACGTATGCCGAAAAAGACGTTCCCGTGATAAAAAATTATATTGCCAATCAAAAAGAACATCATCTCAAATGTTCCTATTTTGATGAAATAAAAATCTTGCTTGATGAGAATGGAATTAAGTATGATGAAAAGTATCTTTAATTCACCCCCCTTCGGGGCTGGTTGTTTTTTCAATACTCCCACACGCTCGCGTTCGCTCGCTTTTGTGGGGGTTAGCCATCGCGGGAACGCGTTCCCGCAATTTCAGCGCCTTCGGCACTTTGTCAAAATCCTTTGTGTTATTAGCATTAAAAAGTGCGTTCCCGCGCAGTTTTTCTCTTTCAAAAATATTTGCGAAATTTAGTAGCTTTTTCTTTTTCAATTATAAACTCCCATGATTTATCTTTGCTTGGCTCACATGTCAGAAACAGGCGCGGAACAAAAATTTGTTCAAGAGGCGTTTGACACGAACTGGGTGGTGCCGCTCGGTCCGAACGTCAATGGTTTTGAAAGCGATTTGAAAAATTTTGTTGGCGGGAACGGCGAAGTCGTCGCGCTGAGCGCGGGAACAGCGGCGGTTCATTTGGCACTGCTTGCTTGCGGCGTGGGCGCGGGCGACGAGGTTTTGGTGCAGTCGTTCACGTTTTGCGCGTCGGTGAATCCCGTAAAATATTTGGGTGCGAACCCGATTTTTGTTGGTTCCGAGGCGGGAACGTGGAATCTCGATCCAGACTTGCTCGAAATGGCAATCAAAGACCGTATTGCGAAAATAGGCAAAAAGCCCAAGGCGATCGTTCCCGTCGCGCTTTACGGCATGCCTTACGATTGCGCGCGAATTATGGAAATTGCGAACCGCTACGAAATTCCCGTGGTCGAAGACGCGGCGGAAGGTTTCGGCAGCAAATTTGATGGTCGCGTTTTGGGAACGTTTGGCAAATTCGGGGTTTTGTCGTTTAACGGAAACAAGATGATTACGACTTCGGGCGGAGGCGCGTTGATTTGCGGGAACGCCGAAGACAAGCGCAAAATTATGTGGCTCGCGACGCAGGCGCGCGACGCGTTCCCGTATTATCAGCATTCGGAAATCGGCTACAATTACCGCATGAGCAATATTTGCGCAGGAATCGGGCGAGGGCAAATGACCGTCGCGGGAACGCATATCGCGCACCACAAACACGTGCAAGCGCTCTATGAAAAATGGCTCGCGGGAACGCCCGGCATTACCGTGCACAAACAGCCCGACGACGCGCGCTATGATTCCAATTTTTGGCTTTGCACGGCGATGCTTGATGAAGATTTGAAAATTGTGGGACAAGAAAATGCTTACAAAGAAGCTGTTAAAACAGCAGTCGGCGGCGCGGCGGGAACGCTTAGTGCGAGCGCGAGTTTGACGACAGACTGCCAGCCCAACGACAATGTCGAGGCGTTGCGCGTTTTCTTAAATGCAAAACAAATCGAGTCGCGTCCCGTCTGGAAACCTATGCACAAACAGCCCGTTTACGCGGGAACGCCCGTTTACACCAACGGCGTTGAAGAAAGGATTTTCAAGACGGGCATTTGTCTTCCCGCCGGGCCTTGCGTCAGCGACGAAGATGTGCGCTACATCGTCGATTGCATCAAAGAGGCGGTTGTAAAATAGCGGGAACGCAGAGCGGAAATTTGCGGGAGCGCTGATTTTAACGCAAATTTCGCAAATTTCAACGCATACCGAGCGAAGCGATACTTAACATTCCGCAATGTTTTGTGGTTGGCAGGACGCTGGGAACGGGATTTTTTATCACTGAATTTAGTGAATAATCTCTGCGCCTTTGCGCCTCTGCGTTAGATTAAAAAAAACAAACACCGAGGCTCAGTGGCGCAGAGTTTTGTTTTCGGCGAGTTTAAAAAAGATCGCTGTGCGTTCCCGTGCGATAAAGCATCAGGGTTCCCGCGTCAATCTTGTAAATTAAGAGCCAATCTGGTTGAATGTGGCATTCACGAAATTTTCGCCAATTGCCAGTGAGTTCGTGGTCGCGATATTTTTGCGGGAGCGGTTTTTCTTGCAGGAGCGTTTCGATGACAAATTTTAACGCGCTGAAATCTACGTTGCACCGTTGCATTTGTTTGAGCTCGCGTTTAAACCGCGTGGTTTGGGAAAGGTTAAGCATTGTTTAAATTCCCATCGCTTTGTAAAATTCTTCAGCGCTGTTAAAATCGGCTTTGCGTTTGCCGGCTTTGATTTCCGCGAGCATTCTATCGCCTTCTTCCATTGCGGCGATTGTTTCGGCGTTTGGAATTTCGGGAACGCTTGGGCGGAAGGGCAATGATTTTTCAGCGATTGCTTGATGAAAAAACATATTAATTGCACTCGTCATCGAAATGCCGAGTTGCGAGAAAAGTTTTTCCGCATCGCGTTTTGTTTTGGGGTCGATGCGAATGCTGAGTGTTGCCGTTTTTGCCATAAATTAAAATCTCCTTGTTGGTTCGTATGAAATGTTATTACATTGTTTATACTTTTGCAATACAAATTTTGCGGGAACGCAGATTTTTAACACGAATTTCGTAAATTTCAACGCATGCCGAGCGAAGCGATATTTAACATTCCGCAATGTTTTGTGGTTGGCAGGACGCGGGAACGGGATTTTTTATCACTGAATTTAGTGAATAATCTCTGCGCCTTTGCGCCTCTGCGTTATTTTTTTTATAAACGCCGAGGCGCAGTGGCGCAGAGTTTTTTTAGAATTTGCTTTCGGCGTGGACTATTGGCGTAAATTTGATTATAATAACTTTTCGTTTTGCTCGCGTGGTGGAATTGGTAGACACGTCGGATTTAGGTTCCGATGCCGGAAGGTGTAAGGGTTCGAGTCCCTTCGCGAGTACCAAAATTTTTGCGAAAACGCCGAAGTTTGCGTTCCCGCGGGAATGCTTTAAAATTGAGAATTTTCGCACAAAAATTTATAATGAGTTTTATGTTTAAGCGTTTGAGACCTTATTACGCGTTGTTGCTTCGAGTGAAGTGGACGTTTTTGTTATCGATTTTGTGCGGTGTGCTTTCGGGTGTGGCGAGTGGTTTTGGCTTGCCGTTGATGATTCAAAAAGTGTTGCCGGTACTTTTTGCGGGAACGGGTGTGGGCACCAAAGATTTGGTAATTTTTGACGCAACGAGTCCAGAAATGGTTGAGCGTGGGCTTGATTTTTTGCCATCGATTATTGTTCCCGCGGCGTATTTGTTAGTTTTTGCAATTTTACTGTTGCCGTTAGTTTTTATTGTTCGCGGCGTTTGTATGTTTTTTAACACTTATTTGCTGAACGTTTGCGGCATTTCCGTGCTTGAAGGCATTCGCATGCGTTTGTTTTCGCATTTGCAAGATTTGCATTTGGGCTTTTTTTCAAAACATAATTCGGGCGATTTGATGGCGCGCACGACGGGCGATACGATGCTCGTCAAAAACGCGGTCGTGGAAGTTACCAACGATTTGATTTTACAACCGTTCACGCTCGCGGGGGCGGTGGGATTTGTGATTTGGCAAGCGATTCAAAGTGAAGCAGCGCTCGAATTTATGCTTTGCCTGACGCTCGTTCCCGTGACGGTTTTGCCGATTCAATTTATCGGCAAACGCATTAAAAAGCGCGCGAAATCGATGCTTGCAAAGCAGGGCGAGCTGACGGGCGTTTTGGCGGAAAGTTTGCAATCGCCGCGCGAAATCCGCTCGTATTGCTTAGAGCAACGCGAATGTAATCGCTTTATGAGTTTTGTGCACGACTTTTTGAAATTGCAACTCAAAGTCGTAAAATATGACAAAGCATTAACGCCCGCGATTGAAATTATCGCCGCGGGAACGGTTTCGTTTGCGGTTTATCGCGCGGCGCTCAGCGGTTTGCCGCAGGATACGGTGATTGCGCTCGTTGGGGCACTTTATTTTGCTTATGACCCAATTAAAAAAATTGGCAAAGTTTCAAATCGCCTTAAAGAAAGTTTCGCGGCGTTGCAACGTTTGGAAGAAGTGATTAACACGCCCGTTGAAATTGCCGCTCCCGCGAACCCAAAGCCGCTCGGGAACGTGAAAGGTTTTGTCGATTTTGATAATGTAAGTTTTGAATACAACGCGGGCGAACCTGTTTTGCGCGACATCAATTTTAAAATTAAGCCAGGCGAAACCGTCGCGCTTGTCGGCCCAAGCGGCGCAGGCAAAAGCACCATCGCTAATTTAATTCCGCGATTTTACGACGTGCTCGCGGGAACGATTAAAATCGACGGGAACGACGTGCGCGAAGTTGATTTGAAAACATTGCGCCAATCAATCGCGATGGTTTCGCAAGAGCCTGTTTTGTTTTCGGATAGCATTTACAACAACGTTTTGCTCGGCAAGCCCGACGCGACCAAGCAAGAAGTTGTCGATGCTCTCAAACGCGCTGCCGCTTACGATTTTGTAATGGCGCTCGACGACGGACTCAACACGCAAGTCGGCGAACGCGGCGGACGCCTTTCGGGCGGGCAAAAACAGCGCCTTGCCATCGCCCGAGCGTTCCTGAAAAATGCGCCGATTTTGATTCTCGACGAAGCCACTTCGGCGCTCGACTCTGAAAGCGAAGCCGCGATTCAGTCTGCGCTCGATGAGCTGGTGAAAGGCCGCACGACATTTATGATCGCGCACCGTTTTTCGTCGATCGCAATTGCCACGCGTATTTTGGTTTTTGAAAATGGACGCATTGTCGGCGATGGTTCGCATGCCGAAGTTTACGAAAATTGTCCGCTTTACAAAGAACTTTACGATTGCCAGACGCTTTAAAGAAAAGTTGAAAGTTGAAATTTTCTTTTAGTATTTTGGGGAACTAAAATTTTTCCAATAATTCCGCCGCTAAACCGTAGCGGAGATTGCGCGAGGACGCGTAGAGCACGGGCGTTCCCGCGAGCGCGGCGATTGTTGTTAAAATAAGCAAACTGACGGGCAAAGTTTCGACGCGCGTTGCGGGAACGCCGTGGGCGATGCAAACTTTGGTGTCGTTTGCAATCAAAACGCGATAAAGCGCGGCGAGATCGCTCGCGGGAACGGCTTTTGTGAGATCAATCAATGATAAATTGGGAAACGAATGCACAAAACTTGCCACGGCGAGCGCGCCACCGCAAACCGCAATCGGCGTTCCCGCAGGCAAATATTTTTTGAAAACCGGCAAAAGCGCCGCGCTTAATTTTTCAAAGACGATTTTTTCGGCGCGTTCGCGCGGGAACGCGTTTTGGTAAAATCCGTTCGGAAAAATTTCGTTGAGTAGCGAAACGGCTCCCAAACGCCACGACGTTAAAAAAATATTTTGTGGCGCGATAAATTCGAGCGAGCCGCCGCCGAGGTCAAAAATCGCGGGCGCGGGAACGAGTTTCGCAATTGCGGGATCGCTTCTCACGCCGCGCGCGCTGGCAATCGCTTCGTCTTTGGGCGAAAGCACGCGCACCGAAAGTCCAAAATTTTCTTGAATTAAATTAATAAAAATGCTCGCATTTTGCGCCGTGCGAAAAACCGACGTTCCCGCAACGATAATTTTTTCGGCGCGGTGCAATTGCGCTTTGTAAATAAATTCGTGAATCGCGTCGAGCGCGGCAAACATTTTTTCTTCGGGAATAATATCCGCCTCGCCTTGTTTGTGCGAAAGCAAACGCAATTCGGCAAAACTTTCATAAACCAAATTGACATTAAAACCTTCGGCAACCAAAAGTTTTAGCGAGTTGGAGCCCAAGTCGATGACGGCGACGCGTTTCATTTTTTGATAATAATTATAAAAAATCGCGGGAACGGGAGCAAATTTTGTGCGGGAACGTTCCCGCTGAACGAAAATCCCGTTCCCGTGAAAAAAATTGTCAATTGTCAATTCTCAACTGTCAATTTATAATAATAGTTATGCAATCGCTGCTTGAACTTTTGAAAAAATCTGTTGTCTTTTTAGAGCAAAAGGGCGTTGAGAATGCGCGATTGAATGCAGAATTGATTTTTGCGCACGTTTTAAATTGCAAGCGTTTTGATTTGTATGTGCAATTTGAGCGATTGATTCGCGAAGATGAAAAGGCGCGTTTGCGGGAACTGCTTGTGCGACGTGGCAACCGTGAACCCGTGCAGTATATTGTCGGCGATACCGATTTTCGCAAACTGACTTTGAAGTGCGACCGCCGCGCGCTAATTCCACGTCCTGAAACCGAAGAACTGGTTGATTGCGTGCTTGACCGCGTTGGCGAGCGCAAGCGCATTTGTGATTTGGGGACGGGAACGGGCGCGATCGCGTTGTCGTTGGCAAAAGAATTGGCGGGAACGCAAATTACGGCGGTAGATTTTTCGGAGGATGCGTTGGCGCTCGCAAAAGAAAATGCAGAAGTGCTTGGTTTGGCGGGAACGGTAAATTTTGTGCAATCGAATTGGTTGGAAGCGTTCCCGCGGGACCCGATTTTTGATGTTATCGTTTCAAATCCACCTTATTTGACAGATGACGAATGGAATTGCGCGCAACCCGAAGTGAAAGATTTTGAACCGCTTTCGGCGCTTGTCGCTGAAGATGAGGGCTGCAAAGATTGCGAAACAATTTTGAAAATGTCGCGGGAACGGCTCAGCGCGGACGGATTTGTTATTTTGGAAACAGGCATCGCCCAACATGAGCGTTTAGAAAAAATTGCGCGGGAACAAGAGTTTTCAAAAACAGAAAGTCTAAAAGATTATTCTGGGCGGGAACGATTTTTTGTCGCTTGGCTTTAATCGCGGCTAATTTTAAAAATTTTCGGGAACGCAATTTGAATTTTTATTGTTTTAGAAAATAAAATAATTGCGTCACGGGAACATGTTGGGATTTTGGTTTTGGGTGAGAATTTTTTATCTTGAAAAATGAGTTGATTTTGGAGTTTGAAAAGTGGGTGCGGGAACGCGCAATTTTTGTGTGTTTTTAAAAAATGCTTGCAATTTTGCAGAAAATAGTGTTTTATTAGAAAACACATCTAATTTTTTAATCAATTAAACATGCCTACTATTAATCAACTCGTTCGCAAACCGCGAGCAAAAGCTAATATCAAATCAAAGTCACCGGCTTTGAATTGCTCACCATTCAAGCGCGGCGTGTGTATCCAAGTGATGACACGTACGCCTAAAAAACCTAATTCGGCTCAACGTAAAGTCGCTAAAGTGCGTCTTGTTACAGGCCAAGAAGTCATTTCATACATCCCTGACGAAGGTCACAAATTGCAAGAACACAGTGTTGTGTTGTTGCGTGGTGGTCGTGTAAAAGACTTGCCAGGTGTGCGTTATCACATTGTGCGTGGTCCGTTGGACTGCTCGGGTGTTGAATCACGTCGTCGTTCGCGCTCAAAATATGGCGTGAAACGTCCAAAAGATGCAAAAAAATAAACCTTTACAATAGAAAAAATAGAACGTCATGTCACGTCGTCGTAAAGCAGTAAAAAAAGTTCACGCACCAGACGCAAAGTTTGGTAGCCCATTGGTGAGTCAATTGATCAATGTCGTTATGAAAAACGGCAAAAAAACAGTCGCAGAAAAGATTGTTTATGGTGCAATTGAACAAATGGCAGAAAAAATTGGCAAAGGCAACACGGTTGAGCTCCTCGATGGTGCTCTTGAAAATTGCCGTCCAAAGCTCGAAGTAAAATCACGCCGCGTTGGTGGTGCGACTTACCAAGTGCCAGTTGAAATTTCACCAGAACGCCAAACAAGTATGGCATTCCGTTGGATCGTTGCAGCTGCAGCGGCTCGCAAAGGTCAACCAATGAAAGATTCGTTGGCTTCGGAATTTGTCGATGCTTACAACAATTCGGGTTCGGTCGTTAAAAAACGCGAAGAAACCCACAAACAAGCGCAAGCAAACCGCGCATTTGCACACCTCCGTTGGGGCGCAAACTAATATTGCAATTAACAGAAAAAGATAGAAATTGAGCAATTATGGCCGTTCTTTCAACAAAAAATTCTAAGGATCGTCCAACGCCGTTGGAATATACCCGTAACTTTGGTATTGCTGCGCACATTGACGCAGGCAAAACAACGACTTCGGAACGTATCCTTTTCTACGCAGGTATCATTCACAAAGTAGGCGAAGTGCACGATGGCGCTGCTACGACCGACTGGATGGAACAAGAACAAGAACGCGGTATTACCATTACCTCGGCAGCTGTTTCTTGCGGTTGGACAGTTAAAGATGGTCCATTTGCTGGAATTCCTCATCGCATGAACGTTATCGACACGCCAGGCCACGTTGACTTTACGGCTGAAGTTGAACGTTCACTCCGCGTGCTTGACGGTGCAATCGCAGTTTTCTGTGCTGTGGCTGGTGTTCAACCGCAATCAGAAACTGTTTGGCGCCAAATGAACAAGTATAACGTTCCTCGTATTGCGTACATCAACAAGATGGACCGCACGGGCGCAGATTTCTACAATGCAGTTGATGGCATTAAGTCGAAACTTCGCGGGAACGCACACCCACTTTATCTCCCAATCGGTGCAGGTGCAACATTTACAGGTCTCGTTGACCTTGTGAAAGGTTGCGCTTACATTTATGACGATAATGAAGCGACCAACAATAAGGGAACGAAATATGATATTGTTGATGTTCCCGCAGATATGCAAGACGCTTACAACAAATATCGCGAAGAACTTATTGAAGCTGTTTGCGACTTTGATGATGCGTTGGCAGAAAAATATCTCGGTGGCGAAGAAATCACGGCGGACGAACTCCGCATCGCAATTCGTAAAGCAACTCTCTCGCTCCAATTCGTAGGCGTTATTCCTGGCTCGTCGTTCAAAAATAAAGGCGTTCAAATGGCGCTTGATAGTGTTGTTGACTACTTGCCATCACCGCTTGATTTGCCTCCAATGAAGGCATTTAAAGACGACGGCGAAACAGAAGTCGGCGTTGAACCAGATGATAATGATAAGCCAATTGGTCTTTGCTTCAAACTTTGGTCAGACCCTTATGTGGGACAATTGGTGTTCTTCCGCATGTATCGCGGCACGCTCCGCAAGGGCGATGCGCTCTACAATCCACGCACACGTAAAACAGAACGCGTTTCACGTTTGATGATTATGACCGCGATGGAACGTGAAGAAATCGACGTTGTTCGTTCGGGCGACATTTGCGCGCTCATTGGTCCAAAAGATATCACAACAGGTGATACGCTTTGCATGAAGGAAGACGATATCGTTCTCGAACCACCGTCATTCCCAGATCCTGTTATTTCGATGTCGATCGAGCCAGAAACAAAAGCTGACCAAGAAAAACTCTCGATTGGTTTGCAACGTCTTGCTCAAGAAGACCCAACATTCTGTGTTCAAACCAACCAAGAAACGGGCCAAACCATTATTTCGGGTATGGGCGAGTTGCACTTGGATATTATTGTTGACCGTCTTCGTCGTGAATTTAAAGTTCAAGCAAAAGCTGGTAAACCTCAAATTTCGTACCGTGAAACCATTCAAGGCAAGGCTCATGGTGTTGGTAAATTTATTCGCCAATCGGGTGGTCGTGGTCAATATGGTCACGCAGAAATCGAGCTCGAGCCAAATCCAGGTAAAGGTATTGAAATCGTCAACGAAATCGTGGGCGGCGTAATTCCAAAAGAATACATCAAACCTACAACGGACGGTATCCAAGAAGCTTCGAACAATGGTACCATTGCGGGCTATCCTGTGATTGACTTCAAGGCACGCATCGTATTTGGTTCGTACCACGAAGTTGACTCGAACGAAATGGCGTTTAAGATGGCAGGTATCTTTGCTCTCAAAGATGCTATGGAAAAAGCAAAACCAATCTTGCTCGAGCCAATTACAAAGGTCCAAGTTGAAACTCCAGAAGAATATCAAGGTGATATCATGGGCGACTTGAATCGTCGTCGTGGTCAAATCCAAAACATGGAAACCAAACACGGCATTTGCACAATCGATGCGTTTGTTCCTTTGGCAACAATGTTTGGTTACGCAACGGACGTTCGCTCGCTCTCAAAAGGTCGTGCAACTTACACAATGACGCCAGACCACTACGAACAAGTACCAAACAATGTTCTCAAGGAAATCCAAGAGACAGCTTCGCGTGCGCCTGCTCGTTCGTAATCGCTAACAATTTAACATAACAATAAATTATGGCAAAACAAAAAATTCGTATTCGCCTCGAAGCTTATGATGCTCGCGTGATTGATGCTTCTGCAGCAGAAATCATTGAAGCAGCAAAGCGCTCAGGCGCTCGCGTTTCGGGTCCTGTGCCAATGCCTACACACATTGAACGCTGGACAGTGAACCGCTCACCACACGTCGATAAAAAATCGATGGAGCAATTCGAACAACGCACACACAAGCGTTTGATCGACATTGTTGAGCCAACTCAACAAACCGTTGATGAGCTCAAGAAACTCAACCTCCCTGCTGGTGTTGAAATTAGTATCGGTCTCGGTGCTTAGTAGAACACTCGCTGTTATCTGAACAAAATTAACTCACTTCCGAGTTTTGCACGCTTTAACTACGAATTGTCAGAAATTAATAAGTAAATCTACAAATTAAGTATTGGTAATTACGAGTTAAAATAATGCAGGTCTGTGCAACGGAATTAATCCACCTGCCTCTTAGAAATCAATAAAAAATGAAATTACAACTGATTGGCAAAAAATTAGGTATGACTCAAATCTACGACGAAAAGAACAATCTTGTTCCTGTAACCGTCGTTCAAGCGGGTCCATGCCCTGTAGTCCAAGTCAAGACTGTTGAGTCTGACGGCTACAATGCCGTACAAATTGCCTACGGCGCGCAAAAAAAAGAGCGTTTGTCAAAGCCTGTTCAAGGTCACTTTGCGAAAGCTGGAATTGACACCCACGCGGTGCTTTCAGAAATTCGTTTTGACGATGCTCCATCATACAAAGTTGGTGACGTTCTTACGGTTACCACATTCAAAGAAGGTCAAATTGTTGACGTAATTGGCACGACAAAAGGTCGTGGTTTCCAAGGCAACGTTAAACGTCACGGTCAACAAGGTCAACCTGATTCACACGGCCACATGATGCACCGTCGTCCTGGTTCTATTGGTATGCGCCAAACTCCAGGTCACGTGTTCAAGGGCAAAGATATGCCAGGTCATATGGGCCAGGTGCGTCGCACCACTCAAAATTTGAGTGTTGTGAAAGTGGTTGAAGACCAAAACCTCATCCTCATCAAGGGCTCAATTCCAGGCGCTAATGGCGACCTCGTGTTTGTCCGTGAGGCAAAAAAAGCAAAATAAGGAGACTTTAGACTATGAAACTTAAAGTTTATACAGTTGATGGTAGCTCCTGCGCAGAGAAGGATTTCGCAATCCCAACGCTTGAAGAAGGCAAGGGCGTAGCAGCTCTTAAACAAGCAATCATTGCTTATCAAGCAAATCAACGCCAAGGTAGTGCTAACAGCAAGAATTATGGTGAAGTAGCAGGTTCAGGTAAAAAACAAGGTCCACAAAAAGGCTCGGGCGGTGCTCGTCACGGCGACAAGCGCGCTCCACAACTTTCAAAAGGTGGTGTTGTATTTGGTCCTAAGCCACGCGATTGGTCAAAGGCGCTTAATGCAAAAGTTAAAAAACTTGCATTCGTGCGTGCCCTCATCGACCTCGCTGCAGAAGGCGGTATCAGTGTGATTGAACACCTTGATACAGAAAACAAGAAAACAAAAGCGATGAATGCAACTCTCGCAAATGTGTTCCCAAAAGGTAAAATTCTCGTTATCGAGAAAAATTGGGCAGAAAACACAGCGTTTGCGATTCGCAATATTGAACGTGTGTTTACTACAGAAGCTGCTTCTGTAACCGCGTTTGACTTTGTCGCATTCCATCAAGTCTTGATTAGCGAAGCCGCTTTGCAAGATATCATTCAACGCGCTCAATAAGGAGAACTCAGTAAATGAAATCTGCAATTATTAAACGCCAACTCGTTTCGGAAAAAACAGCCGCTTTGGCAGCTGAAAACAAATATGTTTTCGCAGTCGCAAAAGACGCTGATAAAAAAGCGATCGCAGCAGCCGTTGCTGCAGCATTCAATGTAACCGTTGAAGCTGTGCATATTATCAATGTACTCGGCAAACGCCATAGCTCGCGCACAATTCGTGGCGCTATCGTGAAGGCTCCGGACGTAAAAAAGGCAATCGTCACTCTTAAAGAGGGCGACAAGATTGAACTTAACTAATAGGGGAGATTAAAAATATTATGGCTCTCAAAACAACACGTCCTTTGACTCCTTCTCAACGTTATTTGGTCCGCAACAAGCAAGACCTTTCAAAAAAACGTCCAGAGAAAGACCTCGTTGAAAACAAAAATCACACAGGTGGTCGCAACAATAATGGTCGCATCACTTCACGCCGTCGCGGTGGAGGACACAAACGTCTTTATCGTTTGGTCGATTTCCGTCGTACGAAATATGAAGTTCCTGCAACTGTGATTGCTCTCGAATACGATCCAAATCGTTCGGCAAATCTTGCTTTGATTGAATATACCGATGGCGAAAAAGCTTACATCCTCGCTCCTGATGGATTGGCTGTTGGCGCAACGGTTATGGCAACACAAAAACCTGTTGAAGAATTTAACCCAGGTTGGTCGATCAAACTTCGTTACATCGCACCTGCAACATTTATCCATGCGATTCAAATGGAACCAGGCAAAAAAGCGCGCATCGCTCGCTCAGCCGGCATTGCTGCTCAATTGCTCGGTATCGAAGGCGATCTCGCGATTTTGAAAATGCCTTCAGGCGAACAACGCTACATCAACGCTGATTGCGCAGCAACGATTGGTTATGTGGGCAACCGCGAACACCAAAACCGTTCGCTCGGCAAAGCGGGTCGTAACCGTTGGCTCGGTCGCCGTCCACGCGTTCGTGGTATGGTGATGAATCCTGTCGATCACCCGAACGGTGGTGGCCAAGGTAAGTCAAAAGGTGGAGGCGGACGTCAACATCTTCGCTCACCATGGGGTCAACTTTCAAAAGGTTTCCCAACTCGTATCAAGTCAAAGTCTACCAACGTTCATATTATTGAACGTCGCAACGGACGCAAAGTTAAGAAAGGCTAATTACCATGTCACGTTCTACGAAAAAAGGCTTCTATGTGGAAGCTTCATTGATGCAGAAGGTTTTGGCAGCTCAAAAATCGGGCGATCACAAGCCAATCAAAACTTGGTCACGTCGTTCGATGGTAACTCCAGACTTTGTGGGTCTCAACCTCAATGTTCACAATGGCAAGGTGTTTGTGCCTGTTTATGTGACAGAAAATATGGTTGGCCACAAACTCGGCGAGTTCGCTCCAACCCGTACGTTCAAGCAACATACACAACCAACCAAGAAAGCTGTCTAATCTGTGAAAAACGCTTTCACAACAATGTTTACTTGCGTAGCAATGGCACTTTGTGCTGTTGCTGCGGGTGAACCTACAACCAAAGTAGTTCCTTGCGAAGTCGTTCGCGTGAGTACTGCAAAAGTTGCCAATATTGTTGTGGGCGAGAGTGCTGATTATATTGTATTTGATGCAGGTATGAATAAAAACTTTTGTGTGGGCGCTTATTGCGTTATTGAACGTGGGAACGCTAAAGTCGCAGAAGTTATCATCGCCGATGCAAATGCAGAAAAAGCAGTCGCTCTTGTTACAGCGCTTGAAAACAATAAATCAGTTTTGGCTGGTGATACAGTAAAACTTAAAACCCTTACATTTTAAACCTATGGAAGTTAAATCCATCTCTAAAAACGTTCGCATTACGCCTTCAAAAGTGCGCGATGTTGCACGTCAAATTAAAGGCCTTCCTGTGCTTGACGCGGTTGACCTTCTTCGATTCATTCCTCGCAAAGCTGCTCGCCTTTTGGCAAAAACTCTCAACAGCGCAATTGCTAATGCAGAAAACAATAATAGTCTTAACGCAAAAGACCTCGTGATCGTTGCTGCAACCGCAAACCAAGGTCCTGTTTTGAAACGTTTTCGTCCAACGGCAAAGGGCTCTGCTCACCCAATCCGTAAATCAACTTGCCATATCACAATCGTGGTTGGCGACAACAAATAATTGAAAGAATAACACTATGGGACAAAAAACAAATCCTATCGGCTTTCGTCTTGCTGTCAACCACAATTGGGACTCAAAGTGGTACGCTGACAAGAAAGATTTCGCAGAAAATCTTAAAAGCGACTATGTGATCCGTGAATTCCTGAATAAGAAACTCGCAGATGCAGGTGTAGCTCGTATCGTTATTGAACGCGCTCGTGGCAACAAGATTCGTGTGACGATCAACGTTGTGCGCCCAGGCGTCGTTGTTGGTAAAAATGGCGATGAAAGCAAAAAATTGCGTGACGAACTTACCAAAAAATCTGGCAAAGAAGTCATTCTCGACATTAAAGAAGTTAAGCAACCAGAACTCGTTGCGCAACTCGTCGCAGAAAACATCGCTCGCCAGCTTGAACGTCGTGCACAATTCCGTCGCGTGATGAAAAAAGCGATCCAATCGACAATGAATGCTGGCGCTGACGGTATCCGTCTCCGCATCGCTGGTCGTATTGGCGGCGCTGAAATCGCACGTGTCGAATCTGCTCGTCAAGGTCGCGTGCCATTACACACACTCCGTGAGAACATTGACTACGGTTTTGTTGAAGCAAATACCGTTTATGGCAAACTTGGCATTAAATGCTGGATTTGCGCTCACAGCGATCGTTAATTAACCCTCCAATTTTAGAAAGAGAGAAATTATCATGGCTAATATTCAACCATCACGCGTTAAGTATCGCAAGGTGCAAAAAGGTCGTATTTACGGCACAGCACAATCTTGCAACGACCTCGCTTTTGGAGAGTATGGTATTCAAGCTCTTGAGCGTTGTCGTATGACATCTGCTCAACTTGAAGCTGCTCGTGTTGCAATCTCGCGTTATTTGAAACGTAAAGGTAAAATGTGGATGCGCGTGTTCCCGCACAAACCAGTCACCAAAAAACCTGCCGAAGTTCGTATGGGCTCGGGTAAAGGTAACGTGGAATACTGGGCTGCGGTTATCCGCCCAGGCACAATGCTTTTCGAAGTTTCTGGCGTTCCTATGTCAGCAGCTCGCGAAGCTATGCGCCTCGCAGACACCAAACTCCCTATCCATTGCCGCTTCATTAGTCGCGAGCAACAAGCTAAGTTTTAATTGAAAACTTAACTTGAAAACAAAAAAAAGGGCTCGCGGGAACGCGGGTCCTTTTTATTGCTCAAAATAAAAGCAAATCAATTTTTAACTTTTAACTTTAAAGATTTAAATTTATAATAGTTTAATATGGAAGAAATTAAACCTTATTTGATGATCGGTTTGCCAAAAGGCAGTCTCGAAGAACCGACATTGTCGCTTTTTGCTAAAGCGGGTTATCCTGTAATCAAGAGCGCACGCTCATATCGTCCCGCATTTGACGATCCCGCGCTTGACGGTCGTTTTGTCAAGGCAAAAGAAGTTTCGCGCTATGTTGAACACGGCTATTTTGATTGCGGTTTGACGGGCTATGACTGGATTGTCGAAAATGGTTCGGACATCGTGGAAGTTTGCGATTTGATTTATTCGCGCGCATCCAATGTGCAAAGCCGCTGGGTAATTTGCGTTCCCGAGGCGTCGGACATCAAAACCATTCAAGACCTCAACGGCAAACGCATTGCAACCGAATTGCCGGGAACGACCAAACGCTATCTCGAAGAACGCGGCGTTAAAGCAGAGGTAGAATTTTCCTGGGGCGCAACCGAAGTTAAAGTTCCCGACCTCGCGGACGCGATCGTCGATTTGACCGAGACGGGAACGTCGATCAAGGCGAACAAATTGCGTATTGTCGAAACAATTTTGAAGACAAACACAAAATTCATCGCCAATAAAAAAGCTTGGGAAAATCCACAAAAACGCGCCAAAATCGAATCCATCGCGATGATGCTTCAATCGGCATTGACGGCAAAGCATTTGGTCGGCTTGAAATTCAATTTGCCTAAACTTCGCCTCGACGAAGTCGTCGTTGAATTGCCTTCATTGCGCAATCCGACAATTTCGCAACTTTCAAATCCAGATTGGATCGCCGTCGAAACGATTATCGACTCAAAATTGATTCGCGACATTATCCCTGTTCTTAAAGCGCACGTCGCCGAAGGAATCATCGAATATCCGCTCAACAAAGTGGTTTACTAATCGTTCCCGACAACAAAAAATGCGTTCCCGTGAATTCGCTTCGCGGGAACGTTTTTTTGTCAACGAATTTCACGAATCTTACGAATGGGTTTTGCGGGAACGGGAACATGGAAAAATTTCAAGAGTGCTTTTCACGAAGTGTTTTTGAAGTTTTTCTTCGCGTAAATTAGCGTTTATTCGTAGTTGAAAAAAAACCGTTCCTGTAAAAAAAAATCTCGCCCGAAGGACAAAGGTTTCTAAGTTTCGGCGGTTTAAGCCGCCGAAGAAATTTGAAAAAATCTTAAAATTCTTTAGCGAGCTTCGCGAGTAGGTTCTCTTAATTTCTTTCTTTTTTTTTTACATCCCCCGTTCCCGCCGCTCCCGCGCTCCCTGCGTTACCTTAGCAACGCTCCCAAAAAATCTTCGTGCCTTTGTATTCTTCGTGTGAGAAATTTTCCGTTCCTGTGTTCCCGTGTCTAAAAAATCTTAAAAATCCGTTAATCTGTGGATTTCTTTAAACTTATGTTACCGCGTTATGCAATTGCAAAAAGGGCGTTGTGAGCATAAAATATTAGTAATAAATCGATTTTTACAATGAGTAATTTAAGTCAAGAAATTGCTTATAATAGCAAGCAAGAGGGTGGCGTAGTCGTCACAAAATTAGATGCAGCTTTAGACTGGGTGCGCGCGCACTCAGTTTGGCCGATGCCGATGGGGCTGGCGTGCTGCGCGATTGAATTTATGTCGGCGAGCTGTTCGCGTTTTGATATTTCACGTTTTGGCATGGAGGTAACGCGTTTTTCGCCACGTCAGGCAGATTGCATGATTGTTTCGGGAACGGTTACTTACAAAATGGCGCAAGCGGTGCGCCGTATTTACGACCAAATGGCAGAACCTAAATGGGTGATTGCAATGGGCGCTTGCGCGGCTTCGGGCGGTATGTTCCGCACGTATTCGACCTTGCAAGGTGTTGACCGTATTTTGCCAGTGGACGTTTATATTTCGGGTTGTCCTGTGCGCCCAGAAGCGCTTTTTGATGGCTTGATGGCGTTGCAAGAAATGATTGCAAAAGAGCCGTCGTTAAAGCTTTTGAAGCGCGATCGTCCTGTAAAACCATTGTATTTTAGTTAATCAAAATCAAAATAAAATATAGATTATGATGACGGAAAAAGATTTAGAATTGCAAAATGCTTTGTTGGCAAAATACGATTATGTGAAGGCGCGCGCGGTGCGTTCTGCCGACCATGCGTCGTTTGACGTTCCCGCAGAAAAATTAGTTGAATTTGCGACGGCGTTGCGCGACCAAGAAGGTTTTACCGCGGTGCAAGATTGCGAAGCGCTCGACTGGGGCGTGGATGCGGGAACGCGTTTTTCGGTAATTTGGCATCTTTGCAATCACACGACGCACATGTATGTTCGCATTTGTTGCGACGCTCAAAATAATGAAAAGCCAGCAGTGCCATCGCTTTGCGGTGTTTGGAGCGGTTGTAATTGGATTGAGCGCGAACAATACGATTTGATGGGCGTTGATTTCATCGGCCACCCAGATATGCGCCGCATTATGATGTGGGACGAATATCCGTATCACCCATTGCGCAAAGATTTTCCGCTCGCCGGCGTTGATGTTCCCTACTACGACGAGGACACGCTCGCGCAAACGAATCTCAAAGTGCAACCTGCACCACAAAATGGCGGTCCATTCGTTGCAACGGCGGGAACGACAAAACGCACGACAGAACCTTGCGGTCTTGACCAAGAATGGACCGAAGGACATCGCAAAAACTAAAATTTTAAAACTTTTAAAGATATGGCAACTCCTCTCGAATTAGAATTTGCAGATAGTGCATCGCGCGAGAACGAGCTTATTCGCAATGATAAGCTTGATCTTTCGATGGGACCTTCTCACCCTTCAACGCACGGCGTTTTGCGTTTGCAATTAGAAGTTGACGGCGAAATCGTCACCAAGTGCACGCCTGTGATTGGCTACTTGCACCGCGGCGATGATAAATTGGCAGAAAATATGACTTACAATCAATTTGTGCCGTTTACCGACCGCATGGATTATCTCGCGCCAATTTGCAACAACGTAGCTTACGCGTTGACAGTTGAAAAATTGGCAGATTTGCAGGTTCCCGCACGTTGTGCAGCTTTGCGTGTTTTGACTTGCGAATTATCACGTGTTTCTTCGCACTTGCTCGGGCTCGGCGTTTACGCGATGGACGTGGGCGCAATGACGGTGTTTTTGACAACTTATACTGAGCGGGAACGCATTTATTCGCTTTTTGAAGAATTGACGGGAGCGCGCTTGACTAACAGCTATACGCGCATCGGCGGCGTTACACGCGATACGCCTGATGGTTGGATTAAAAAAGTCGAAATCGCTTGCGACAAAATTCTTAAAGGCGTCGATGAAATGGAAGCATTGCTCACGCGCAATAAAATTTTTATCGATCGTACCAAAGGCGTTGGCGTGATTACCAAAGAAATGGCACTGCGCTATGGTTTGACAGGCGTTAATTTGCGTTGCACTGGCGTTGAAAGCGACATCCGCAAAGATCGTCCTTACAGCGGCTACGAACAATACGATTTTGACGTTCCCGTGACAACCGAAGGCGATTGCTACGATCGTTATTTGCTCAAAACCGAAGAATTGCGCCAAGCGATTCGCATCATCAAACAAGTTTGCAAAACCTTGCCAGATGGTCCTATTGTCGCACAAGAAGCAAAAGATATCGTGCTCCCGCCAAAATCGCGCGTTTTGAACAGTATCGAAGAATTGATTCAAAATTTTATGATCACCACGCACGGTCCAAAAATTCCCGCGGGCGAAGTTTATTTTGAAGCCGAAAATCCAAAAGGCGCACTCGGTTTCTTTATTCATTCAAAAGGCGAAGGACATCCGTATCGTTTGCACGTGCGCGGACCTTCATTTATTTCGTTGGCGACGTTGCCCGAACTCGTTCCTGGACATTTTGTTTCGGACATTCCAGCGATTTTGGGTTCGCTCGACTTTGTGCAAGGCGAGTGCGACCGTTAATTTTGCGGGAGCGCATTTTCAAAAGCCATCGCGCGGGAACGCCGTGCGGTGGCTTTTAATTTGTGATTTTGTAAAAAGCGCGCGAGTATATTATTATAGAAATGGCGGGAACGCGAATTTGTTCCCGCAAAATTTCCCATCTTTTAATTTATGAAACAAGCAATCGGTTTTGATAATGACGCGTATTTGAAAACGCAATCGGCCCACATTAAAGAACGCATCGCCGCTTTTGGCGGCAAATTGTATTTGGAATTTGGCGGAAAATTATTTGACGATTTTCACGCGTCGCGCGTTTTGCCAGGATTCGCTCCCGACAGTAAAATCCGCATGCTTTCGCAATTGAAAGACGACGCCGAAGTTGTCATCGTCATCAGTGCTTGCGACATTGAAAAAAACAAAGTGCGCGGCGATTTGGGCATCACTTACGACATGGACGTTTTGCGCTTGATTGACGCGTTTCGCGGCTACGGATTATACGTGAGCAGCGTCGTTTTAACGCGTTTTATGGGACAGCAAAACGCGATTGCTTACCAACAAAAATTGGAAAAATTGGGCTTGAAAGTTTACCGGCATTATCCGATTGACGGCTACCCGCGCAATTTGGCGCGCATCGCGAGCAACGATGGTTTCGGCAAAAATGAATATGTTGTTACCGAGCGCAAATTGGTTGTCGTTACCGCGCCGGGTCCTGGCAGTGGTAAAATGGCAACTTGCCTTTCTCAACTTTACCACGAAAATCAGCGCGGCGTGAGCGCAGGTTACGCAAAATTTGAAACGTTCCCGATTTGGAATTTGTCGCTCAACCATCCTGTAAATATCGCCTACGAAGCCGCAACGGCAGATCTTAACGACGTGAATATGATCGATCCGTTTCACCTTGAAGCTTACGGAAAAACGGCGGTGAATTATAATCGCGATGTGGAGATTTTTCCATTGTTGAACGCGATGCTCACGCACATTTTGGGCGAATCGCCTTACAAATCGCCGACAGATATGGGCGTCAATATGGCGGGAAATTGCATCATCGACGACGCGGTAACGCGCGCGGCTTCCAACGAAGAAATTTTGCGCCGTTATTTTCAAGCACTCGTCGCTTTGCGCAAGGGTAACGGCAGCGACGACGTGGTCGCAAAACTTGAATTGTTGATGAACCAATCTGGACTCAAGCCGCTCGATCGCAAAGTTGTCGTTTCCGCACGTTCCCGCGCCGAAGAAACCGACGGTCCCGCGGCGGCAATTGAATTGCCAGACGGAACTTTGATGCAGGGTAAAACCTCAGATTTGCTCGGCTGTTCATCGGCAATGTTGATCAACGCGCTGAAATATCTGGCAAAAATTCCTAACGAAGTTGATTTGATTTCGCCGATTGTGCTCGAGCCAATTTGCGCGATGAAAACGGGAGCGCTCGGACACCAAAATCCGCGTTTGCACATGGATGAAGTTTTGGTCGCGCTCAGCATTTGCGCGCTGACTGATTTGAATGCCCGCAAAGCGTTGGAAAAATTGGGCGAATTGCGCGGTTGCGAAGTCCACGTGAGCGTGATTCTTTCGCAAATTGATGAAAGCGTTTTCCGTCGTCTTGGCGTTAATTTGACTTCCGAACCGATTTACCAAAATACAAAACTTTATCACGGATAAATGCTCGAAATCGTTCTCGTTATCGCGATTAATTTCGTTCTCGCTGGCGCTTGTGTTGCGGGAACGCTCGGCGCGCTCAAAAAAAACTGGCGCATCGCGCGACAAATCGCGGCGGGAACGCTTTTGTTCGCGGGAACGCTACAAATTATTTTTCTTGGTATGCGTGGTTTGGGCAGTGGCATTTTGCCGATTTATAATTTGTTTGAAGTTTTTTTCTCGTTGAGCTTGTGTTCTGTGCTGGCGTTTTTGTTTTTGCGAATCGTTTGGGAAATTCGCGTTCCCGCCGTTGCTTGCGCGTGGCTCGCGTTTTTGCTTTCGCTCATCGCGTCGGTAAATAAAAGTTTTTGGGATGTCGCGGGAGCGGAATCGTGGCTGCCGGTGCACATTGGCTTGTTGCTCGTGGGCGTTGCGTGTTTGAGCGCGGCGAGTATTACTTGGACGCTTTACCTTTTGCAAGATCGCGCGTTGCGCAAATATCAAGCCGATTCGTTCGCAACGCATTTGCCCGATTTGCTTTCGCTCGAACACGTCGGTCAGCGCTTGCTTTCGAGCAGCATTGTTTTTTTTGTCGCGGGAACAGCCGTTGGCGTGCTTAATATTTTCGCCACGAAAAACGGTTTAACTTTGTTTGTCGCTTACAAAATTTTGATTTCGGGAACGCTTATTTGCGCTTTGATTTTACTTTATGTTTTGCGCAAAAAACATAAAATCTCTGCGCGCGCGGGAACGATTTTTGGACTCGCTATTTTCGCGCTTGCAATTATTTTAATCGGCGGAATTGACGGCGTTCACAAATATTCATCGCGCCAAATAGAAACGGAAACGCTCAATGAAAATTAGCGAAAATCTCGTTCCCGCGGGAAAAATTTTGCGCGTGATTTCGTGTAATTTTAATTGCACAAATGAAAATTTGCGCCAAGCAATCTCGTTCCCGCACGAAGCCGTTCCCGCATTTTATCAAAACGCGTTCCCGTGCGACGAAATCGCGCTTGTCGCCACCTGCAATCGCGTGGAAATTTATTCGCTCGTTTCTGCGGGAACACCTTTTTTTGAAGCCGAATTTTTAGCCAAGCGCGCGGGCGTTTCCGCTGAAATTATTTTGAAAAACGCGCAACAATTTGAGGGGCTTGCCGCGATTGAACATTTGTGCGCCGTCGCCGCGGGGCTCGAATCGCAGATGATCGGCGAAATCGAAATTTTTGGACAAATCAAGGATGCTTACGAAATCGCCGCGAACGCGAAAAAAACGGGGCGCGCGCTCAATAAAATTTTTCAAAAATGTTTTCATTTCGCGAAATGGCTACGCACCAACACCGCGATCGCGCAGGGGCAAGTCAGCGTCGGCAATGTCGCCGTGAGCTTGGCGCAACGCATTTTCGGCGATTTGTCGCGCTCGAGCGTTTTCGTCGCGGGAACGGGCGAGGTTGGCAGAAAAGTCGCCCAGGCGTTCGCGAATCGCGACGCGGGAACGCTTGTCATCGCTTCCCGCAATTTTGAAAACGCTCGCTCGCTCGCCGCGGAAATCGGGCCTTGCGTGTCCGTCGCCGAACTCAAAAATTTTGCCGAACAATTAAAGCGTGTCGATATCGTCATCGGCGCGTTGAGCGTTCCCGAGCCCGTTTTACGTTCCCGCGAAGTTGCCGAAATTTTGCGTTCCCGCGACGGCAGACCTTTGTTTTTTATTGATTTGGGAATGCCGCAAAATTTTGAATCTGCGCTTGCCGATTTGCCCGACGTTTGGCTTTACACACTCGAAAATCTCGCCGAAATTGCCAACAAAAATCTCGCAGCCCGCAAAGCCGAACTCGAACTTTGCCGCCACGAAATCCGTTCCCGCGTCGAAAAAAATTTCGCAAAAGTTGAGAGTTGAGATTTTTTCGACTACGAACTGTCGAGGATTAAAACGAATTATTTTTTTATAGAACGGCGGGAGTAGGAATTTTTCAACTATGGAAACTATGGGAAAATTTTTTGTTTAATTCGCGAACTATTTCGTAGTCGAAAAAATCCCGTTCCTGTCCGTTCAACGTTCCCGAGCTTCCTGCGTTGCCTTAGCGACGCGCCCAAAAAAATCTTCGTGTCTTTGCGTTCTTCGTGTGAGATTTTTTCCGTTTCCGCGTTCCCGCGAACTCAAAAAAACTGTGCCGTCTGTGTAAAAATCTGTTTTATTTGTGTTCAAAAAATTCGTTTTAATGGCGGGGTGTCGCTTCGCTCGGTACGCGACAGTTCGTAGTCGAAAAAAATCCCGTTCCCGTCCGTTCAACATTCCCGCGCGATTTTGCTTTATGGCAACGGTGTTTGCTTTTAAAATAATTTTGCTGTGAAATTGCTCGACAGAAAAATTATCGTTCCCGCGCTGACGTTTTGCGTTTGCGTTGCGCTTTCGTTGGCGGCGGCTTGGGAGCGTCCGTTTCACAGCGACGAAGCGGTGCAGGCGTGGCGCGTTTGGACGTGGCTCGGCGGGAGCGCCGATTTGGTTTACGAGCCGCGATTTCACGGGCTGACGCTTTATTATTTTGCTGCGCCGTTTTTGCATTTTGGCGGGAACGAAGTCGCGTTGCGGCTGTTGCCGATTTTGATTTGCGCGGGAACGGTGGTTGCCTTGCCAGCGATTGTCTGGGGATTTTGCAGACCGTTTTTTAACGCGCTCGTTTCGTTAGTTTTGGCGAGCGTGCCGCTATGGATTTTTTATTCGGGAGATTTTATTCAGGAGCCGATTTTCGTGTCGTTCGCGTGGTTAGCGGGAACGCTTTTGTTTTGTCGGGAACGGATTTTTGCGGGCGCGATTTTTGCGGGTTTGGCGATTGCGAGCAAGGAAAGCTGGCCGTTTTTTGTCGCCGCGTTTTTGGCGGGCGGGATGCGTTTTTCTTGGAAAAATTTTGCCGTCGCGGCGAGCGTTGCCACGTTTGTCGCGCTCGCGTTTTATAGCTCGTTTTTTACGTGGATGTCGCATTTTGATTTTTCCGTTCCCGCGTCGGTCGAAAACGACGTGAATTATTTTTTCGTTGCGGGAACGCTTTTGCCGATGATAGTTTTCGCTCTGGCGGGAATGTTGAGAAAATCGCGTTCGTGGGAACTCGTTTTTTTCACGGTTGCGAGCGTTTTTTTGTGGGCGGTTTATTTTATTTTGCCGCATCGCGAGCCGTGGCTGTTGCTTTCTGCCGTGCCAGGAACGGTTTTGGCGTTTGCGGAAAGCGCGCGAATTTTGCTGGCGGGAACGAAAAAATATTTGCTTTTGGCGGGAACGGTTTTTTTGAACGCGGGAACGCTTTTAGTTTTTCCGCTCGAAAAAATTTGCGGCTACGTTGAAACGTCGCGCGGGAACGCTGCATTTGTCGAACAAATCGAAAAAACTACGGGAACGCTCGCGGTTTATGGGAACGCAATTTGGCCGCTCCCGTGGCAGTTGCGGGAACGCGAAAATGTCGGCTATTTCGATGATAAAATTTTGCGGGAAGAGTTTGAAATTGTTGTCGCGCCCGTCGAATTTTGGGAAAGCTGGAACGCGGAAAATTATTGGACGCGCGCAGTCGGCGAACTCCGCGATGGTGTCATTTTGGAAATGCGCACGCGGGAAGGCGCACGGTGAGAATGGTGAAAGTTGAAAGTGGAAAGGTGAAATAAAAAATTTAATGTGGATTTTGCGGGAACGCTAGATTTTCTCGCCCGAAGGACGAAGATTACGAAGTTTCGGCGGTTAAGCCACCGAGTTTTTCGTTTGAGTTTTTTGCGGGAACGGCTTGGTGGGTGAAAACGGGTGCGTGAAAAAATTTAAACAAAAATAAAAGTTGTTGTCGCTTTTTTTATGTTGAGGGGGTAGTTGACCTCAACAGTTTTTCATAATAGAGTATTAGAGTTGGTCAGGCGTTTACTCCTCAGCGGGTGAACGCCTGATTTTTATTTGTTTGCGGGAACGAAAAAATTAAAATCTTGCGGAAGATTTATTTTTTTGAGAGAATAGTTAGCATTATGGCAAATACAACTGTTAATAACATTAAGCGTAAAAACATTATCCGCTATAACGGCGATCTTTGCATCGTGCTCGAGTGCCAAGTTCGCACTCCTCCTAACAACGCGTCTTACTGCCAAATGGAGCTCCGCTCGTTGGCTTATGGCAATATTATTCCTGTGCGCACGAACATTGGTGCGTCGTTTGACGTGCTTGAAAATAACATTCGCAAACTTGATTTGCTTTATACGGCAGACGGCGCGTATGTTTTTTCGGATCCTGAAACATTTGAAGAATATCCAATTGGTCAAGACAAACTCGCGGACATCGCAGGCTTTTTGATTGAAGGTCAAGCTTATGACGTGCTTTTTGTTGAAGACAAGCCAGTAACGGTTTCGTTGCCAGCTTCGATTGAGATGAAAGTTGTTGAAGCTCCACCAGCAGTGAAGGGCAATTCGGCAACCAACGCTCAAAAAGCAGTTAAGGTTGAAACAGGTATCACGATCAACGTTCCTTTGTTCATTGCTGAGGGTGAAAAGATTCGTGTCAGCACCGAAGATAAAACTTATCTCGGTCGCGCATAGTTTTGCGTTCCCGCAGAAAATGAAATCCGTTCCCGTAAGATTTGCGGGAACGTTTTTTTTTGTTTAGAATAGGTTTGATGAAATCTCGATTGCTGACATTTTTTGGGCTGTTTTTTTTGTGCGCTTGCGTTGCGTTCGCGGGAGCGGAAAAAAAGAATTACGAGCAGGCGTTGAAGTCCGGCGGCAAAGACGGCGCGGTGGTTTTTGTTTACGGACCCGATTGGGAAGGGCGCGGCGAAAAATTGTTGGCTGAACTTTTTAAAAACAAGGCGGTGAAAAATGCTTGCGGGAACGCTGGGCTGGTCGCGATTCCCGTTTATCAGCGTCCCAACGAAAAGCAAAAAAAAGAGGCAGAGAGCGCGGGCAAGGGCTTTCGGGCGACGCGCAAGGTGAGAAGTTATCCTGCGCTGATTTTGAAAGGCGCGGACGGGAACGATTATTATACGGTTTGCGGGGACGAGATTTTGCAGAAGCCAGAAAAAGTCGCGGAGTTGATGAAAGAAAAATTTGAACTTTACAAAAAACAGCGGGAAATTTTGAAGAAAGCCGAGAAAGCGCAAGGGCTGGCTCTTGCGAAAATTTACGCGGAAGCGTGCAATGTTGAGGGGATTTACGATCCGCCTGGCGCCGATAAAATTATTCGTACGCACGATCCAAATTTGAAAGAAGATGTTTGCGCGCGCGCGTTGTTTGATATTTTTAAACTGATTACCGACCGCACACACCCTGGCGAGAAAAACGACACGAGCAACATATATTCCAACGACGCGGTAATTGCGCGTATGAAGGAATTGACCGCGGGCGACCGCTACACGCCGCAACAAAAGCAGGAAATTTATATGGCGGCGACGGGACTGTTGCGGCGCAACAATTACGACGCGAAGACGTTGCGAAAATACTGGGCGGAAATGGTCGCGCTTGATCCTGACAGCATTTACGCGAAATACGCGCTCAATTCGGCGGAAATTTACACAGGAGAGCCGTTGCCGAAAATAAAAAAACAGGAATCGGCGGCTTCCGCGGGAACGAAAAAAACAGGGAAATAATGTTTTTTGCGCGCTTAATTAATTGGTTTAAAGGCGGGGCGCGTTCCCGCGAGCCGTTATCGCCAGCAGCGCGTCGAGTGCTTTGGTTGCTCGCGTTAGTCGTTTATTTTATTTTGCTTTACATTTTATACAAGAGTATTTGGGCTTGGAATATTTTTGATTAGCCCTTATTTTGTGAGTGTTTCGTATTTCGTCAAATAAAAAGGACACCGAAGATTTTTTTGAGAGGAAAGATTCTGGGAGTTATTCTTCATTTAA
>CAKUQY010000019.1 GCA_934675585.1 uncultured Opitutales bacterium
TCTTAAATGAAGAATAACTCCCAGAATCTTTCCTCTCAAAAAAATCTTCGGTGTCCTTTTTATTTGACGAAATACGACTCGCAAATCTCAACAATTTGCGAACATCGTAAGAATTATGGCATAATTTTATTATGAAAAAAGTCTTATTCGTCTGCCTCGGAAACATTTGTCGCTCACCCGCCGCAAACGGCATTTTTGATGAGTTAATCGCAAAAAATAAACTCCAAGATAAAATCGCTTGCGATTCTTGCGGAACCGGCGATTGGCACATCGGCAGTTTGCCCGATGGACGAATGCGCGCCGCGGGAACGCGCCACGGCTACAACTTTACACACCGCGCAAGACAATTCGATCCCGCCAATGATTTCAAAAAATTTGACCTAATCTTAACGATGGACACCGAAAATCTGCGCAATGTCCAAGCCCTCACCAGTGTTCCCGCCGATAAAGAAAAAATCAAACTTTTCACGACTTTTTGCACGGGAGATTACGCCAACACGCTCATCGTCGAAGACCCATATTTTTCTGATTCGCCCAAAGCGTTCGACGACGTCATCGCCCAACTCGAAAACGGATGCCAAGAACTTTTAAAACAATTGACTAAATAAAAATGAATTTTTTAGCCATTGATTACGGACAAAAACGCATCGGGCTCGCCCACGGCGACAGCGAACTCGCCATGCCGTTCCCGCTACCTTGCGCCAACCAAGCCTCCGAAGACGAACGCATCGCCGCCATCGCCACAATTATTACGCGTTACCGCATCGGGCACCTCATCGTCGGCTATCCCGTCAATATGGACGGCACGCACGGCTACAAAACAAAAGAAGTGGACGCATTTATCACAAAACTCGAAGCGCAATTTCATTTGCCAATCACGCGCGTTGACGAAACCCTCACCAGTTACGCCGCCGAATCGCAACTTTCTGCAAAACGCAAAGGCGGCCGTAACGCAAAAGCCCACCAAGCTCACCGCAAAACCGGCGAAATCGATTCCCTCGCCGCCACCATCATTCTGCAAGATTTTTTCAACGCGCAATAAACCCACGGGAACGGAAAACGACTTTTTTCAACTGCGAATTAAACTAATTAAACTAATTTTTCAAACACAGACGAGCTGGATTTTAACACAGATTTCACAGATGGTTTTGTGTGATAACTCTCGCTCTCAACTTTCAACTATAAACTAAAAAAACAATTCGTTTTAATCAGCGACAATTCGTAGTCAAAAAAAAACATTCCCCGTTCCCGCGTTCCCGACATTCCCGCGAAGTTTTTTTAGTTCACTCCCTTCGGGACTGATGTTATTTTTATTTTACCCCCACACGCTCGCGTTCCCGCTCGCTTTTGTGGGGGTTAGCCATCGCGGGAACGCGTTCCCGCGATTTCAGTGCCTTCGGCACAGCAAAGTTTGCGGAGTAAAAATAAAATTGGATCCGCGAGACGCGCATCCTCCCATAAAATTTGCGCAATCGGCGAGATCTGCGTGAGAAATTTTCCCGCGTTCCCACGTTTCCACACCCCAAAAATAATTCGCGTAAATTAGCGTTTATTCGTAGTTGAAAAAAACTTTCCCGTTCCCGTGAACGTTAGTGAGCGAGCGTAAGCTACTCGCAATCGGTGTTAAAAAACGTTCCCGCAAAGTTGCCTTCACGGGAACGACAAAACAATATGAAAAAATTCTTTTCAAATTAGCGACGGCGGCGACGGCGTGCACCGACCAACGCCAACGCACCCAAGCCCGCCAACAAGCCGAACGCCGAAGGCTCGGGAACGACGAGAATCGACTGCGAAGCGCTCTTGATCTGATCCGTCGTCGGAGACCCGGAGAACACGCTCGCGCCGCTCAGCTTCGACACGTCGCCGAGCGTGATGACGGAGTATGCCGCCGTGCTCGTCAAGTCCAAGAATTTGTAATCGTTGCCATTGCTCGCCTTGAAAACGGCGCCGTCTTTGTCGTAGAGTGCGGCTCCGTTGCCGGCGGAAGGGCCTCTTGCCTGTTTCGCCGCAACGAGCGTCATCGTAACATAGCTGTTCTCGCCGACTTCGTATTTCTTATCAAACAAATTAGACCACGGAACGTAGAGTGTCGAGGAATACGCGCCGCCGTTCCACGTGAACTGAACGCCGGTTGAGATCGCGGCGAGACCGATTTCAAAGAAGGTGGAGCTTTCCGAAGTTTTATAATCGACCAGCTGCAACGAAGTGCCGGAACTCGGAGAGAAGGTCGAGGAAGAGTTCGTAATTCCGAGCGCCGTCAGGTTCAGATTGAACGTGAACCCTGCCGTGTAGCGATCGGAAAGTTTCGTGAACAGCCCGGTGCCGGAAAACGTTCCGGTGGTGGAGCTAACCGAATATGAGATGCTTCCTTCGGATGAGTTGGTCGACAAATCCTTGACCGTGATGACCGTGCTCGCGTTCGCGAGAGCCGTTCCCGCGGCGAGGAGTGTGGCTATTGTAATAATATTTTTCATATTTTGTGTATATTTATTTAGGTTGTTGTTGAATGTTATTTTTTAGAACTACAAAAATTCTAAAATCGAAAAAAAAAACGCAAGCACAAAATTAAATTTTTACTTTTTCGCAGCAACGCAAATTTTTCAAGGAGGCAGCGCCGATCAACGCGAGGTGAAACCAATTTTATCTTCGCTTCCTTTTGTGGGGGTTAGCCATCGCAGGAACGCGTTCCCGCAATTTTAGTGCCTTCGGCACAATTAAAAAAACTATTTTCCCCTATTCTGCCTACGGTTTCTCAATTTCTGTTCCCGCACTCCCGAGCAACAAACAACAATTCTTAGTTTCCCTTAAATTTTCCCCGTAGTTTCCTTAGATGAAAAATTCCCGTTCCCGCCGCAAACTCTCAGCTTTTTTAGTTCACTCCCTTCGGGACTGGTGTTATTTTTGTTTTACCCCCACACGCTCGCGTTTCCGCGAGCTTTTGTGGGGGTTAGCCATCGCAAGCGATTTTAGTGCCTTCGGCACAACTCAATTTTACCCCCACACGCTCGCGTTCCCGCTCGCTTTTGTGGGGGTTAGCCATCGCGGGAACGCCTTCCCGCAATTTTAGTGCCTTCGGCACAGCAAAGTTTGCGGAGTAAAAATAAAATTGGATCCGCGAGACGCGCATCCTCCCATAAAATTTGCGCAATCTGCGGAATCTACGTGAGAAAATTCCCGTTCCCGCCGTTCCCGCGTTCCCGCGAAGTTTCCCGTATTCTGTCGCGCTTTCAGCGCTTGGAGTTTGCGGAAAAAATAATAAAAATGGAGCGGCAAGATGCCGCTCCTCCCATAAAATCTGCGCAATCTGCGGAATCTGCGTGAGAAAATTCCCGTTCCCGCCGTTCCCGCGTTCCCGAGAATTACAATTTTTCAACGGCGGCGCAAACGTCGTCAATGAGAAATCCTGGTGTTGATGCGCCAGCGGTAACTCCGACAACTTCAAAACGGCGCAACGCGTTCAAGTCGAGTTCTGCGAGTGTTTCAATGTGAAAACACGGAATCGCTTGAGCTTCAACGAGTTTAGCGAGTTTGACAGTGTTCGCCGAATGGCGTCCGCCAATCACGATAATTGCTTGTGCGCCTTGTTCGACGAGTGCGGGAACGTCACCTTGGCGATCGCGCGTGGCGCCGCAAATTGTATTAAAAATTTCGGCTTGCGGGAACCTTTTTTTGAGGGCTTCGGCGAGTTTTTCAAATTCGTCAACAAACATTGTTGATTGTGAAACCATGCAAATTTTTTCTCCAAGATTTGGCAACGCGGCAATATCTTCGAGCGTGCGCACCGCGTTCCCGCGTCCTTGCGCGTAGCCCAAAATGCCCATAACTTCTGGATGTTTTGGGTCTCCAAAAATAACGGTTGCGTAGCCCTTGTTTGCGCACATTTTAACGCGACCGGCGATTTTTGCGACATCGGGACAAGTCGCATCGTGAAAATCCATTCCCAAATTTTTCAAATAATTGCGTCGCTCGGGCGTAATGCCGTGCGCGCGCACAACGATAACGCTGCGCGCTTTTTCATCAGCTGGCAAATCAATGTTTAACGTTCCCGAAGATTGATAATCGCCAAGCTCGCAAATGCCTTGCGCAGCGAGTTCGGACATCATTTGATTATTGTGAATCAACGGTCCGTCGGTAAAAATATGTGCATATTTTTTTGAACGCGCGTCATTGAGCGCGATATTAATTGCGCGCTCAACGCCCTTGCAAAATCCTGCACTTTTTGCACGTAAAACTTTCATTAGCGCTTTTTCTTCGCGGGAACGCTTTTCTTCGCTTTTGCGGGAACGGTTTTTTTTATCACCGAATTACGCGAATTCTTTTTGTTTTTTTTAGAAACCGCGGGAACGCTTTTTTTCGCTTTTGCGGGAACGCTCTTTTGCGGTTTTTCTGCGAGATTTTTCAAAGCTTTTTCGCTGAGCAATTTATCTGCTTGGCTAATCAAAATGCGAAAGAGTTGTGAAAAATTATTGCCGCTGTTGTGAGCAATTTTTTTCACGGCAGTAAAAGTTTTTTGTTCTACGCGGAACGTGATTTGTTTGGCGCGCGCGACAGGTTTTTTAACTTTGGCTTTGGCTGCGCTTTCGGCGATCAAGCGCAAAAGTTTTGAGACTTTCTCAATTTTGTATTTTTTTTGAATAGCGCGAATCACAGCGAGCTGATCGGCATCAAAAACAAGTGATAAAAAGTTTTCCTGTTTCATAATTAATTAAAAATTGCGTTAACGTAGTTTTCGATTGAAAATGCTTGCAAGTCTTCGGGCTTTTCGCCGAGACCGATAAAATAAATTGGCAAACGCAGTTCCCGCCAAATGCCAACGAGTGCCCCGCCGCGAGAAGTGCCATCAAGCTTGGTAATAATTACGCCCGTCAAATTAAAAACTTCATTAAAAACGCGCGCTTGTTCGATTGAATTTGAACCGAGCGTGCCATCGATAACGAGCCAGCGGTGTTGCGGCGCAGACGCGTCTTGCTTGGCAACAACGCGACTGATTTTTTTGAGCTCTTCCATCAAATGTGATTTGGTGTGAAGACGGCCGGCGGTGTCGAGAATTGCAAAATCGGCATTGCGGGAACGCGCAGCATTAACCGTGTCAAACGCAACCGCGGCAGCGTCCCCACCGTGCTGGCTGGAAACGAGCGTCAATTTTAATTTTTCTGCCCAAGCCGCAATTTGTTCGTTGGCGGCAGCGCGAAAAGTATCGCACGCGCCGAGAATTGTTGGCTTGCCTTCTTGTTCAAGCAAATACGCGAGCTTGGCAGCCGTCGTCGTTTTTCCAGCGCCGTTCACGCCAACAAGCGCGATAACTTCGGGCTTTGTCGCGGGAACGAGATTAAATTTGCCTTCGGCGCCTTCAAGAATTTTTGTCAGCATTTGTTTGCCAATCGCAGCCGCATCTGCGCCTTGCAAATCTTTGTTTTTAGAATACGCTTTTTTGATTTCGTCGATGATTTCGGACGCGGTCGCGACGCCAAAATCTGCGCCGTAAAGCGCTTCTTCCAATTCATCGAGCGTCGCGGGATCGATTTTTTTGGCAAACAATCCACTCAGGCCGCCAAATGCTTTTTTGAAGCCCGATTTAAATTTGCTAAATAACGATGAAAACATTTCTAAAAAATTTTAGCGCAATGGACGGCTCAAAGTTTTGCAAATTTGGTCAAGAATGCCATTTACAAAACGTTTTGTATCAACGTCTGACAATTCTTTAACCAAATTTAACGCTTCGTTAATGGTAACAATCGGCGGAATGTCATGACGCATCGTCAATTCATAAACCGCAACGCGCAAAATCGTCAAAGCCACTTTATCGACGCGATCAAATGTCCAATTTTTTAAATACGCGCTGATTTTTTCATCAATCATCTCATGGTTTTCGAGCACGCCAACAGATAATTGTTCCGCAAACGCGTAAAAATTACGTCCGCGCCCTTCGACGGGAACTTCACAATTACACTCGCACGCAATCGATGCCGCAGGCGAATAAAATGCGCGCGCGGGAACGCCCTGCGCTTGCTCGTCCAAACTTACATTTGTCGGAGAAAAAAAGCGATTTAATTCGTCGCCCAACTCATCTTGATTAACGGGTGCCGCCCAATCGTGATTCATTTGCCATGCAAACAAAAATTGCACTGCTGCCAAGCGATTTTGGTGACGCGTTGAAATTTTCCAACAGCCATTATCGCTATTTGTTTCGGCGGGAACGCCGTTTTTATCAGAAAAATCTTTCATTGTACAAAAAATTATGAATTAAAAAGTGTAATCATTTCGAGTGCCGCATTTGCAAATTCGGTGCCGCGATCTTGCTCGCCAAAAATGCGCGCGTCCGCTTGCGCTTCGTTGTTAGTTACAATAATGCCATTGATGACGGGAACGCGCCAATCGAGCGCGATACGCTGAAGTGCTCCCGCCGTTGCATGCGCAATAATTTCGTGGTGAGGCGTTTCGCCAGCAATCACCGTTCCCAACGCAATCGCCGCCTTGCAATGATGATTTTTGTTTAAAACAAAATCAATCGCCGCAGGAATTTCGTTCGCGCCGGGAACGCGCTTAATGACAATTTGATGTTCTTTCAAACCCGCTTGCGTTAATTTTTCCACACAACGCGCGAGCAAATGATCAACGTGCTTTTCGTTAAAACGCGAAGCGACAATCAAAACTTTTAAATTCGCGAGCACATTCTCGGGAACCGCTTTTCCAAAATCACTGGGTTTATTTTTACTCATAATAAAAAAACAATAAAAAGAAAGAACAGCTAAATTTTTTGCAAATTATTTGCAACCTTTTTTAGAAGCGTTTTTTTCTCGCCAAGCTTTACGCCATTCTGAGCGGTGATTGGCAACCCAATCTGCCATCGTTTCATAAATACCAACATCGCGCCCCGCTTTTTCTGACAAAATCCATTTATGTCGCAAAATTTCCTCGCGTTCTTCAATAATTTCACGAAAAAGCAACGAGCTGTCTTTCATCTCTGTTGCAAGCTGTGGCAACAATTTTGAAGCGCTGCTCGTGCTCTTATTTGAAATTAATTTTGCACGCTTTGTCATCGAAATTTTTCTCTTAATAAATTATCTACTTTCTCGCCGCAATTCGCAAGGTTTAAAACAAACTACAAGTGCAGAGAAAAACTCACATTTTTAACAAAAAACAAAAATCGCGTGGGAACGCAAAAATGATTTTTTATCACCGAATTTACCAAATTAAACCGAATTATTTTTTTGGGGTTTAACTTTTTTCTTTTTTAGCTTTAGCCCGCGAACTCGGTCATCGTCATCGTCAATCCTTGGCGGGAACGCGTTTTAAAAATTCCGCTTCGTCGATGATTTCGATTCCGAGTTCCCGCGCCTTTTCGAGTTTTGAACCTGCGTCTTCGCCAGCCAAAACCACGCTCGTTTTTTTGCTGACCGAGCCCGAAACTTTGCCGCCAAATTTTTCAACAATCGCCTTGGCTTCGTCTCGTTTGAGCGTTGGAAGCGTTCCCGTGAGCACAAACGTTTTTCCTGCAAAAACCAAATCTTCGGCGGGAACGCTTTCGTCAGCAGAAAGTTCTTCGGTAATCACACCCGCATTTTTAAGTGCCTCACAATGTTCGCGATTTTTCGGATTCGCAAAATATTCAACCACCGAAAGCGCGACCACTTCGCCCACGCCATCAATATCTTGCAACGCTTCAATGTTCGCAGCTTCAAGCGCTTCAAGCGTGCGAAATTTTTTGGCGATATCGCGCGCTGTGCTTGCGCCAACATTTGGAATTCCAATCGCGTTCAACAAACGAGAAAGCCCACGAGAACGCGATTCGGCGATGCCATCGAGTAAATTTTGTGCGGATTTTTGTTGAAATTTTTCAAGCGTCATCAACTGTTCGAGCGTCAATTTATACAAATCGGCGGGAACGCAAACCAAGCCCGTTGCAACCAATTGCTCGGCAACGGCTTCGCCCAAATTGGGAATATTCATGCAGGGCTTGCTCGCAAAATAAAGCAAGCGGCGGGAACGCAATTGAGGCGTGTCGTTGGCTTTGACATACCACGCCGCGATTTGCTCGGTGCCCTTTTCTGGCTTGGCGGGATCGATAAAACGCACGGGACGTTCAGCTTCGATGCCCGCTGCTTTGAGCGCGGCCTCAAACGAAAATGCTTGGCTGGCGGGAACGCGTTTTTCGGGAACATAACGCACCACTTGCGGAATAATTTCGCCAGCTTTTTCAACAATCACGCGATCGCCCACGCGTAAATCTTTGCGGGCAATTTCGTCTTCGTTGTGAAGCGTTGCGCGCGAAACGGTCGTTCCCGCAACTTCGACGGGCTCGAGTTCAGCGACAGGCGTAATTTTTCCCGTTCTGCCAATTTGCAAAGTAATTGCGCGCAGCGTGGTTTCTGCTTGTTCGGGAGCAAATTTGTAAGCAATCGCCCAGCGTGGCGCGTTTGATTTTTCACCAAAAATGCGTTGATGCGCGAGTTTGTCAAGCTTGATCACCGCGCCGTCGGTGGGATAATCAAAAGTTTTGCGCAAAGCGTCGAGCTGTTTAATTTCTGCCGCAGCAGCGTTCCCGCCGACAACACGCGCGCAAAACGCAGTGAGCGGGAAACCCCACGCGGCAAGCATTTCACGCAATTCTGACAGCGAATTAAACGTTCCCGCGGGCTCGCACGCGCCGAGTCCGTAAACATAAGTATTCAAGCGACGGCGTTTGCTTTCATTGGGATCTTGCGATTTGATCGTTCCCGCTGTGAGATTGCGCGGGTTGGCAAAAAGTTCGAGTCCTTCGGCTTCGCGTTCGGCGTTGATGCGAGCAAATTCGGCGTTGGTCATATAAATTTCGCCGCGAATTTCAACGATTTTCGGGAACGGTTTTCCTGAGATTTCTGTCAATGTTGCGGGAACACCAGCAATATTTTTCACGTGGCGCGAAATGTCATCGCCCTCAATGCCGTTCCCGCGCGTGAGCGCACGCACAAATTTTCCGTTTTCGTAAATGTAAGAAACCGAGCAGCCATCAATTTTGGGCTCGACTAAAAATTGCATTTCGTCCTCGGGCAATTCTTTGGCGATGCGGGAACAAAAATCTAAAAATTCGCCCTCGCTGTAAGTATTGTCGAGCGATTGCATCGGCACACGATGTTTAAATTTTTCAAAACCTTCGTTGCGGTCATCGCCCACTTTTTTGGTAGGCGAATGACGATTGTCGAGTTCGGGATGGCTTTCTTCCAACGCTTTCAATTCTGCCTTGAGCATGTCATACTCAAAATCAGAAATCAACGGCGACGCGTCGCGATAATAACGCTCATCGTGCATCGCGATCTCTTCGCGAAGTTGCTTAATGCGCTCGGCAGGAGTAATACTCATAACAGGAATAAAAAGTAAAAAATAAAAAAGTAAAAACGAAGTTAGAAAACGCTGGGGAATTATCATAAATTGGCGGGAACGCGGGAGATTGGCGGGAACGCGGGAGTGTGGATTTTTCAACTACGAACTGACGCGAATTTAATCGAATGATTTTTGACTTAGCGGGAGCGCGGGAACGTGGATTTTTCAACTACGAACTGACGGGAACGAATTTTGACTTTTTTAAAACGCTTTGTCCATGTCGATGCCGTCCCAGTGGTCTTTGAGAATTTCGCGCGCGGCTTTGGGACCGACGGCGGGGCCGATGTAGCCGTTGGCTTCGAGCGCGGTGATAATGCGCGTAGCGACGCCGTAGCCGACACGCAAACGCATTTGCAAATACGATGTCGAAGCGCGTTTAGTGGTCCAAATAATATCCCACGCTTTGCACGCCAGCAATTCGTCGCCGCTGAGCCCGCTTTCGTCAGCGTTCCCGTCGCTATTTCCTTCGGCTTCTTCGGTGTAGCCGTCGATGATTGCGGTAACGTCGTCGGAGAATTTTGGCGGGCCGTTTTTATCTTTCAAGAAATTAACGACTTTTTCGACTTCGGTTTCTGAAACCCAAACGCCTTGCGCGCGTTCGAGTTCGGGCGAATTCGGATTCAGCACGAGCATATCGCCAAGACCGATGAGCGTTTCCGCGCCAGATTCGCCAAGAATAATATTAGAATTGAGCGCCGAAGTAACGCGCAACGCAATGCGTGTGCCGATGTTTGATTTAATCGTTCCCGTGATCGTTTTTGCGTCGGGTCGTTGCGTTGCGATCAAAACGTGAATTCCCGCCGCGCGCGATTTTGCAGCCAAACGGTTCACGCCATTTTCAACTTCGGCGCGTTCTTGCGAACTATTCATAATATCCCCAAACTCGTCGAGAATGCAAAGAATGTACGGCAATTTTTTGCGCGCGGTAAATTCGTCTTCAACGCCTTCGTCGCGAGGAACGCCAAATGTTTGCGATTCTGCGGGAACGCTTTTTTGCAACTCTTCAATTTTTTCGTTAAAGCCCTGAATATTTTTCGTCCTCGAAATTGCGAGCAAACGATAGCGGCGTTCCATTTCATCGACTAAATATTTGAGCGCGCCGGGAACGCGTTTAATGTCGGTGATGACAGGAATCATCATATGCGGCACGTTGTTGTAAACTTGCAATTCGACGACTTTGGGGTCAACCATAATCATACGCAATTCATCGGGACGCAAACGATAAAGCAACGAAACAATAATGCCGTTCAAGCAAACCGATTTACCCGAACCTGACGTTCCCGCGATGAGCCCGTGAGGCATCTTTGCGATGTCAAGCAAAACCGATTGTCCCGTAACATTTTTACCAAGCACGGTGGGAACGGACATTTTCTTGTTTTCAACCCAAGATTTTGATTCGAGAATTTCGCGAATGTAAACCATTTGGCGCTTAACATTTGGGACTTCGATGCCGACGGTGCCGTTTTGCGGGATCGGCTTAACACGCGCCGACAACGCGCAAATGCCCATCGCAATATTGTCGCCAAGATTGACAACTTTATTGACATTCAAACCCGGCGCCAAACGAATTTCATAACGCGCAACCGTCGGGCCAACTTGAATATTGGCAAGCGTGGCGTGGCAATCAAATGTTTCTAAAATTTCAATAATTTTTTGTCCGCGTTCCAAATGTTCCGTTTCTGAAACATCGTCGTATTTTGCTGGTTTTTGCAACAAATCGAGCGGCGGGAACTTGTATTCGCCGCGCGGATTTTTTAATTCGCTCGCGCTGGCGCGTTCGAGCGTTCCCGCGTCGTTAATCGTTGCGGGAGCGACATTTTCGCCATTGTCAATCACAAGCGTTCCCGCAATTGCGGCTGGCGCGGGAATGTTTTTAGGTTCGGCGGGAACGGCTTCGTTTTCAACCTCATCGTTCGCGGGAACGCCAGAAATTGTAATCGTTGGCGCGGGAACGGCAGATTCGGCGGGAACGTCATTCTCGGGCGTTTCGGTCGTTTCGAGAACGTTATTCCAAACGACATCGTCTGCCGTAGGCGCGTTTTCTTCGCTGCCGTAAAAATTTTGTTCTTCGCGGCGACGTTGAGCTTCATCGAGCGCTTTTTGACGCTCAACTTCGCGTTCTAATTCGAGTTTGGCAACTTTTTCGGCATGGCGCTTGCTCCAATAATCAAATTCGCCATAAAACCAATGAAAAAGTTTTCCCAAAATGCGCGTCAACGAAGTCAAACACAGCGAGCAAAACAACGGAATATAAATGACGGCGGCGACGATCGCGATCGTTCCCGCGCCAAAACAAGGTGCTGCCAATTCAAACAAACAGCCGCCGAGCAAACCGCCCGGACCTTTGGGCATACAAGCCAAGCGCGCGCTTTTGTCGTAGCCGATGCAATCTTCGGGAATCGCGCAAAGAAAAATCGTAACCAAAATCAAGACGAGCACCATTTCAAAACTTTTCCAATACAACGAAAAGTTTTCGCGCAAACGCAACATATACATCGCCATCAAACCAAAGAAAACCGGCAACAGCCACGCCGCCACGCCAAACAAATGAAACGACCAAACTGAAAATGTCGCGCCCACAATGCCCGTCAAATTTTGGCTACCGCCGCGCGTATCGTTAAGCCAATCATCTGGCGCCCACGCGTATTGCGATTTATCGTAAGAAATCAACGCCGCCAAAATGCCCAACATTAACAAAACAAACGCAAGCGCCCAAATCGGATGACGGCCGTGTTTGGGCGTTCCCGCAGCAGGTTTTTGTGGCGTTTTTGTTTTAATATTTTTTTTCGCCATAACTAAAACAAATCAGGTTGCGTTGGATTTTTTGGCGTTCCCGCGACAGGATTTGGAGTTGGCAAAGGCGCAATCGTTGCTTCGATCGCTGCTGGATGCAAATGTTTTGGTGGTTGGGCAACTTGCGATAAAATTGCAAACTGGCGCGCCTTGTCGATGCGGTTAACAATATCTTCAATGCGCATGCTCAGCCAGTCAAACGAAAATTCCGTATCACGATAATCGTTAGGGCCATAGCCGTTCACGCGTTGCGATTGTTGCAACATATCATTTTGGCGACGCTCGTCACGATTTTTTGAAGAATAAACCGCGTAAGCAAAACCTCCGCCCTTGCCGACGACCGAAAACACGGGAACATCGCTCGGCCCGTCCGCAATATAAATCATATTTGAAAACGGCACGCGACGATCTTCTGCGCGCACAACAGCGTTCACGTCGATTTCAGGATTTTTATTAGACCCCTTGTTAATTTCAAAAATAAATCGCGTTTTGATCGTGTTGTCCACCATCACGCCCACTTGCGAAATTTCAGTTGATTCGCCCAACAATTCGAGCGCTTCTTGCGAAGTATAACCAGGCGGCAACGGCTGTTCAATAAATTCACAACCAAAAATTCCATCCACATACGGCGCAAGCTCGCTCCCGCGAATCATTTCCGCCAAGCCCGTGCTGATAATGTAATGTTCCAAATCAATGTCCAAATTTTTCTCTTTACCGTATTTTTTTGCATAATCGCGCAATTTATCAAAAACCGCGGGAACGCCTGGGCACAGCGGAATCCGCGCGCCGAGTTCCCGCAATTTCGCGTTCGACAGCCCACGCAACGGACCATTTTTGACATAACTCAACAAATGATTCAAATAAATCGTGTCTTTAGAAACGTGAACGCCCTTCGATTCATAAATGCCTGGCAAAGAATTAACTTCCTTCCAAAAACGCTTTTCATCAATGCCATATTCTTGAAAAAGTGGAGTCTGCATGTAGCCAGGAGTCAGGGTTTTATCAAAGTCCCAAATACATGCCAAAGTGTGATGTGTGCCGATATTTTCCATAATTTTAATCCCTTTAATTATACGATTTTTGCGGGAACGTTTAAAGTTTTTAAAATTCCATTGCTCACTTCTAAAAAGTCGTATAACTTAATTACCATGATGAACAAAATTTTATTTATCTCAACAATTATTGCGAGCATTTTTGCGGGAACGCAAATTTTTGCCGCCGAAACCATTAAAATCAACAATTTTACAATCGTCGAAACTCAAAAACACGCCGAAGCGCTTCACAAAATCGTAAAAAACAAAGACAACGAATATCTGCCCGAAAATCTTTACACGCGCATCAGCATTGACTGGCCCGAAAAAATCGGCAATTACGACTTAACAAAATTTCACAAAACGCTCATCAACGGGAACGATGCCGACCAAGTTATTCGCGAATTTTGCGTTAATCCCGAATCCGTTTGCTACATCGGCGAAAGACCAACAAAATACGAACTCGTTCCCGCAACGCAAACCCTCGCGCAAATCAAAGAAAATAATTACAACGATGCACTTTTTTACAGCGTCGAAATCGAAAAAATCTATCTTAGCAACAATTTCGCCAGCTATAAAAAAACATATTCAACTCCCGGCGGCGCGCACAACAACCTCTTTTCAAGCACCGTTAATTACGATTTTGCCAACGACCGCGTAATCAAATTCAACGACCTTTTCCAAGCCGACAAAAAACCGCAAATCTTAAAAACTCTCAAAGACGCGCTCTGCGAAAAACACAATTGCGAAAAATTTGAAGATGCCGCCGAACGAGAAGGAATTTGGGCAAACGAATTCGAAGTCTCAAAATCATTCGTTTTTGAAAAAGACCAAATCACATTTATCTACGACCCTTATTACATCGGTCCCTGGGCGCGCGGCACCGTCAAAATCTCCGTTCCCTACTACCAAATTTACGATTTTCTCAAACCCGAATATCAAAAAATAATCAACAATTAGCGGGAATGGAGAAATTATTTCTCACGCAAATCTCGCTGATTTTACAGATTTTTTAATGCCGCGCGGGAACAGAAAATTTTCTCGCCCGAAGAACAAAGGATCCTAACTTTCGGCGGTTTAAGCCGCCGAGTTCTTCTGCGGGAACGTCTTTTTTGAAGTTCGCGCAGATTCCGCAGAACGCGCAGATTTTTTATCCACGAATTGCCCGAATTACACGGATTATTTTTTTTAACCGCAAAGGAAACAAATTTTGATTTTAAGGCAGATTTAGAACAAATTTCACGGATTTTTATTGAGATTTTGTTTGGCAGGAACGTTAGTGAGCAAGCGTGAGTTACTCGCAATCGGTGTTAAAAAAACGTTCCCGCAAAGTTGCCTTCACGGGAACGCCAAAACAATATGAAAAATCTTTAAAGTCCGTTTTGAAATTTATTTTGTCTTGCGACGACGGCGCGCACCAACCAACGCCAGCGCACCCAATCCCGCCAACAAACCAAACATCGACGGCTCAGGAACGACATAAGAAACGAATATACCGTCGGCTGTTTTTGAAACAAAATAGTCGCCAGCTGCTTTTAACTCTTCTTCGCTGTTAACACGTTTCAATTCGCTTACGCCGTCAATCGAACTCGAAAAACTAAACGCTGTCTCCGTTGTGTCAAAAGTTACATGTTCTCCCAACGAAACCAAAGTTCGCTTGACAATTGCGTTCCCAGATTCAGCCGTGCCCGTGACGGTTCCCGAATTGCCAAGTTTCGCGTTGACAGAAGCAACCTTTGATGTGCGATCCGTAGTGTTATTTGCGGTAAAATTCACAATGCCAGTTTCGCCAAGAATCATATCAAATCCCTCGCCGCCTTGACTTTTGGCGTATTGGAAATTAAATGTTCCGTAATTTTCCAGAGTTGTTTTGCCTCCGTCGTTTCCCCAAGAAGCCCCAAAACTATTAATTGTCAGCGTCGAATCTTTATTAATGGTAACGGAACATCCACCTTGAAATTTTTTCAATCCACTAATGGTCAAATCCGTGTTTATTAAATCGATTTTAAAACACCAGCCTTCAAGACTACCAATTATGCCAGAGGCATTTTCAATCCTGATTTTATCCCAAGCATCAGAATCAGGAGAACCTGGACCTGTTCCGCTTGTCGGGAACGTTGTTTCGCCCGTCAAAGTCCAGGAACTTGACGTTTGCCATAATTCCTGACTAATGGTCGATCCGCCCTTCCAAACGAAATCCGCGTTCACGGCAAGCGTTCCCATCGCGAGGAGGGATGTAATTGTAATAATATTTTTCATATTTTGTGTATATTTATTTAGGTTATTGTTGAATGTTATTTTTTAGAACTACAAAAATTCTAAAATCGAAAAAAAAAAAAACGCAAGCACAAAATTAAATTCGCCTTCCCGCAAGATTAAAAAATCAAAAAATTTCTTCGTTTTCTTTAGCGAGCGAACGCGAGTAGGTGCTCTTAAATTCTTTTTTTTTCTTGTTCCCGCGCCTGCCAACAAAAAATCTTAGTTTCCCTTAAATTTTCCCGTAGTTACCTTAGTTGAAAAATTCTCCTTCCCGCAAACTCTCAGCTTTTTTAGTTCACTCCCTTCGGGACTGATGTTATTTTTATTTTACCCCCACACGCGAGACGCGCATTCGCGCGACTATGACGATGACAATGACGATGACCGAGTTTGAAAATAACTGAAATAAAATTCACTCGCTTTTGTGGGGGTTAGCCATCGCGGGAACGCGTTCCCGCAATTTTAGTGCCTTCGGCACAGCAAAGTTTGCGGAGTAAAAATAAAATTGGATCCGCGAGACGCGCATCCTCCCATAAAATTTGCGCAATCGGCGAGATCTGCGTGAGAAATTTTCCCGCGTTCCCGCATTCCCGCGTTCCCGCTCCCTTAAAAATAATTCGCGTAAATTAGCGCTTATTCGTAGTTGAAAAAACGTCCCCTAAACCCGCGAACGTTAGTGAGCGCGCGTGAGTTACTCGCAATCGGTGTTAAAAACGTTCCCGCAAACCGAAGTTCACGGGAACGCCAAAACAATATGAAAAATCTTTAAAGTATGTTTTGAAATTTATTTTGTCTTGCGGCGACGACGCGCACCAACTAATGCCAACGCACCCAAACCCGCAAGCAAACCAAACATCGACGGCTCAGGAACGCTGAGAGTAATTACGCCGTTAGCATAACTCGTAATACTCCAGCCATCCCAGTCCGTGCCAAGCATAAAATTGTCTTTTGTAAACGAACTTGAGATTGAAGTGTCTGCAATCTTAAAAGTCATTTCCGTTGCAATTGTCAATGAATCAAGTTCACCCTTTGCCAAATTAATCTTGTTGCCATTAAGCGTAATCGAACCTGATCCCGTAATTGCGGCAACGCTACCGTCCATGCCCGACTTGTATTTGTCGCTCAAAACGATTTCAAGCGCAGAAACATTCAAAGAAACATTCGCCACGCTCAACTGACCGCCAGCGATTTTAACTGCCCCCGTGCCGAGTGCCGACGCGTTTCCTGCCTGAACCGTTCCCGCGTTAATTGTAACGCCGCCCGAGAAAGTATTCGCCGCATTCAAAACAAGCGTTCCCGCGCCGAGTTTGGTGATTTTGCCAACTTCTCCCTCAATATTCGAAAGCCCACCGTTAAGCGTGATTGTGTATTGTTCTGTATCAAATTTTGCACCCGCGCCGAGCTGGAATTTCTCCTTTTCAATAGCCTCGGCAGAAGCCCAATTCGTTGACGCACCAATTGTTGCATCTTTAATTTGCAATTTATAGTCATAATTAGTGCCTTCGCAAATACCTTTCGCGCCAATATTCATCCTAATACCGCCGTCAAGAACATATGTGCCGACATTGCCAACACCGAACTTGTCTGTATTAATCGTTCCCGTTCCCGTAATCGTGTTGGTCATGCCCCCAGAAGAATACAAAAGCCCTTCTCCCGTAAGATTCAAAACTCCGTCAACGGTCAAGGTTTTCACACCCCAAGAGTTTCTCAAAGCGGAGGCGGTAACGGTCGCATTTTTATGAATGGTAAACGTGCGGTTTGTTCCGTTATTATCCGCCTGCTGAATTTCTCCAGTAATCGTATAATTCGCGGGTGCAGCGCCCTCTGCGATTGAACCGAAAACTACAGCCGTGCTTCCGCCAGTAACTTTCAGGGTGCCGAGCGTCGTTGAAGCACTGGAAAAATTCGTCGTGCCGCCAGAAATATTCAGGGTGCCGAGCGTCGTTGAAGCACTGGAAAAATTCGTCGTGCCACCAGAAATATTCAATGTGTCGATCGTTGTCTCACCAGAAAAATTCGTCGTGCTACCTGAAGCCCCGAGATAAAGCGTCGAACCCGCTTCGCCAGTAAACGACCCTGCAAAAGTCGTTGTTCCCTGTTCAAAACCGAACGAAGAACCCTCCGTTAAAGTAACTGCACCCGTGTATGTGATATTTCCATTGCCACGCTGTTTAGCATCACCCACATTTCCTGGATTTGTACATTGACCCGAAAATACAAATTCTTGAGAATATTCTTTCGTTTCACTTGTCCACAAATACGCATTGTTAATAACGACTTTTGTCGCGCCGCCAAGTTCCGTATCTCGTGGCAAATTCGCATTCCCAGAAATTTCCACCGTTCCCGTGAAATCCGACCCAAGTTTAACTCCGGAAGAGTGATCGGTATTCGCGCCGTTAAATTTAAACGTTCCCGTGCCCGCCAAATTGGAGAAATCAACCTTAGACGCAGTAACATCGCCGACATTCAAAACAACGTTTTGATTGATCGTCGTTTTCGCGCTCATTGTCAAATTCGCCGCAGTGGCAAGATTAATCGTTCCCGAGCCCTCGAATGTTGTCGCTTGTGAAACCGTCATTTTATTCGGATCAACAGTGCCCGAAACTGTAACTTTCGCGTTAGCAGTGCTGAACGTTACCGAATCGCCGTTTGCGAAATCGTATTTTGTTTCGGAAGTACCACTTGTTCTATTCCAAACATTATTCTCGGCAGTCGTGTTCCAAACAGCATTTTCGACTCCTGCCCAAACCAAGTCTGAATAAACCGTGCCAAGAGTTACAGACAACGTCCCGTTGCTGTTTGTAATTTTCGAACGTCTATTAACTACAACTCCATCGCTCGAAAAGTTTTCCAAAGTCAGCAAATTCCCGTTCGTAATCGTTCCGTTTCCAGAAATAAGCGTGTAAACATTGTTGCTCGCGGTCAAACCGTCCAAATTAAAAATAGTATTCGTGCTAACCGTTACCGTTCCCGAATTTGTAATCGCAGAAGCAAACGAAACGTTCGCGCCAGAAAGATCAAGATTTGCATTCTCCGCAACAGAAGCCGTTCCCGCGACAGTCAAATTTGATGAAAATTTCAATGTTCCCGCGGAAACCGTAAGATTGTTCAAATACGATGTTCCCGTGAATGTTTGCGTTCCCGTTCCGCTCATTGTCAAACTAAGCGAACTTGCATTCGTTGAAGATCCAAGCGTTCCCGCAAAGCTATAATTCCCCGCTCCCGTAATTTCGAGCGTGCGCGCCGTTTCATCGTTCGTATTGTATGCGGTTTGTTTATTGTAAACATTATTACTGTTCGAATCATACACATATGTACTTGGCACACCGTAAGAAATAATTGCAGTATTCGCATCTGTCGAATTTACGCCCGCAACTTTTACATTGGTCGTTGAAACGGCGAGAGAAGCATATTGACCAAGCGCAATTGTAGCGCCTGACGCGACCGATTCGTTACGAATCATTAAAACTTGAGAATAATGGTTTCCTTCCGTTGCTGACGAACCGTTCCAAACGTTAATTGTCCCAGAAAAACCCATAGAAGTTGCACTCTCCGTCCCAAGAACAAGCGCTCCGCCCCATGTTTCTATTTTTGTTTTTGCAAAAGTTAAAGTGCCAGAACCCGCGATATTGTCAATCAAAACCAAATCGCAGACTGCTTCCTTAATTGTTAAAGAAGAATTTGCAGCAGACAAATCAAGAGTCCCGATTGACAAATTTTTATTATTTGCCGAAAACGTAATTTGCCCCGCAATACCTGATTCAACGGTTACTTTTCCGTACTGAGTATTGTCTGCAATCGACGTTGCCGTCGTGTCTGAAATCGTCAAATCAGCGGCAAACGCGGTTGAAGTCATTGCGGCTGCGGCGACGAGTGAAGTAATTGTAATGAGATTTTTCACGATGTTTTTATTTGTTAGTTAAAATTGAGTTAATTTTTTTTTAAGAAATACTCTACAATTTTAATATTCAAAAAAAAAAGCAAGCACAAAATTAAATTCCCGTTCCCGCGAGAACGCGAATTTAGTGTTTCGCGCGGGGACGCGGGAACGCGCTTTTCACAAAGCGCTCTTGAAATTTTTCTTCGCGTAAATTAGCGTTTATTCGTAGTTGAAAAAAACGTCCCCCGTTCCCGCGACAAAAAAAGCGTTCCCGCGAAGTGTTTTCACGGGAACGCGCTTTTTTTGTTTTTTTAATTACACGATCATCGTGCCATCTTTGCGCACTTTTTCGCGGAATTTTGCGAGGATTTGTGCGGTGATTGGGCCAACAGAACCTGCGCCGATTTTGCGTGCATCGACTTCGGCTACAGGAATCACTTCCGCCGCCGATCCCGTCAAAAATGCTTCATCTGCGATGTAAACATCGTAGCGCGTCATTTGCACTTCTTTGCAAGGAATACCGAGTTCTTCGCAAACTTCCATCACGCCTTTGCGCGTAATGCCGCCGAGTGCCGATGATGAAATTGTTGGCGTGTAAACAATGCCTTTGCTAATAACAAAAATATTATCGCCCGAGCATTCTGCGACATAACCTTGATCGTTGAGAAACAAGCATTCGTCAAAGCCCGCATTGAGCGTTTCGATTTTTGCCAAAATACTATTCAAATAATTGAGCGATTTTACCATCGGCGGGAGCGCGGCAACGCTCGTGCGGCGCGTCGAAGCCGTGATCAATTTGATGCCTTTGGTGTAAACTTCTTCTGGATAAAGCTTGATGCCGTCTGCAATCACGATAAGTGATGGATTTTTGCATGAGCGAGGATTTAAGCCCAAATCACCTACGCCACGCGTAACCACCGTGCGAATGTAGCCATTTGCGACGCCGTTGCGTTTGCAAGCTTCGATGTGAATTTTGGCGAGCTCTTCGCGGGACCAAGGCAATTCAAGTGCAATTGCTTTCGCGGAATATTCGAGGCGTTCGAGGTGTTCGTCCAACTTAAAAATGCAGTTGTCATAAACGCGAATGCCTTCGAAAATGCCATCGCCGTAAAGTAATCCGTGGTCAAACACAGACACTTTGGCGTCCATTTTCGGGTAAAATTTACCGTCTAAATAAACTTCCATAACTTTTTAATTGAATTAAAAAATCTTATTGTAGCGCGGCAACAATTTCTGTTTTTGGGCGCACGCCGACCATGCGTTTTACCACTTCGCCATTTTTGAAAACGAGCAAAGTTGGGATATTTTGCACTTCAAAACGCGCCGCAAGTGGCATCGCTTCGTCGATGTTTACTTTGCAAACTTTTGCAGCATCGCCAAGCTCGGTCGCAATTTGATCAATTACCGGCGAAAGCATTTTGCAAGGTCCGCACCAAGACGCCCAAAAATCTACGAGCACGGGAACGCTCGTTCCCGCAATCGCAGCGTCAAAATTTTCAGCATTTAAATGTTCTACCATAACTTTAATTTGTTTGTTTAATTGTTAATTATCAAGCGTCGTTCGACACAAAAATTATTTATAAGAAAGCGCAAAATATTCGAGCGCCACAAGCACAAGACCTGCGATTGACGCAACGAGCGCGAGCGCATCCACAACTGCCGCTACTTTGCCTACATTGCCCTCTTCTTCACCACCTGTCGGAACAAGCGCCGATGAAACAGGAGCCGCGGGAACGCCCGCAACACCAGGACGACGAGGAGCCGTTGGACGATGTGGACCCGCAGGGCGATGAGGAGCCGCTGGCTTTGGACGCAACGGCATTTTAGGCGCCGCCGCTGCTGGCTCGGGAGCCGCCGCTGCTGGCTCGGGAGCCGCCGCTTCTGGTTGAGCAGGAGCTGGCGTTGGCTCTGGGGCTGGTGTTGGCTCAGCTGCGGGAACTGGCTCGGGAGCCACCGCAGGTTCAGCAACTGCTGCCTTAGGTTTTAACTCCACGCGTTTTGGCGCTTGTGGGAGTTTTACTGAAAGTTTTGGGCTTGGGGTTGGGGTTGTTTCGTCTGCCATAATAACAAGAGATTAAATGTTAAACTTTTAATATTTTATGCCGTTTGCGAACGGCTTTCAAGCGTTTTATTCTTTTTTGAAATCCAACGTTCCCGAACAATTGATTGCCTTGTCGGTTTTTCGTTCGAGTTTCAGCGTGTATGAACCGAGCCCGCTGCGCAGTTTCGCGACTTTCAGCGAATACGTTCCCGCCGAACCCGCCGCGCTGTCAACGAGCGTTTCGTCTTCGTAAAGTTTTGCGCTGATAAAATCAAAATTCTCCGTTCCTGCCGTTTTTTGCAGCGTTGCGACAAACGTTCCCGCGGAAGTGATTTTGTCGGTTACGTCAAACTCGACGGTTTTCCCGCCGTCATTCAGCGAAAACGGCAATTCTCCGCTTGCGGGAACGCCAAAAAGTTCGTTCCCGAGCGGTGCAAATTTAGCGTAAATCGCTTTCGCGACCGCGAGCGTGTTTCCTTCGGGCTTGGAACTGTAATTCATTTTTGGATTATCCCGCCATTCGTCGGTAATGCGGTTTGCCTCGGCGGCAACGTTCCCGCGCGCGTCGTTCCCTGCAAGCGCCGCCTTATGCGCGTCCACAAACGCTTTCCAGCGCGGCAGATAACAATCTTTCATCATTCCTGCAAGCTGGCGGTTGGAATAATTTTCGAGCGCGCTGTGCTGTTCGCTCCAAGTCGTCACGAGCATTTTCGCGTTGCGCAACATTTGTTCCTGCTCTTTTTTATTAAAACCTTTGGCTTTTGCTTGTTCGCAAATGCGACCAAAACGCCAGAGACGGTGCGTCGCGAGCAATTTATCGGTGTATTCAATCGTCGCCAAAAAGTCCGCCGAAGATTTATCGAACGCGGCGGCATTTTTAGCATCAAAATCTTCCATCATTTTTTTGAGCAATGGTCTCGCGAGATCGGCGAGAAATTGTCTGCCGACGTCGCAAAGATCCCAGCGGAAAGTTTCCGTTCCCGCGAGCTCGGCATCAAGCGTTCCCGCGGCGATCAATTTCGCAAACGCCGCCTGTGTGTCCGCTCCGCTCCAATAAACGTTCGCGCTCGACCAGGTCGAAGCTTTGACCGCGTTGCGATGCGGATTCGCGCACAAAATCGATTCCGTGCAGCCCTCCTGTTCGCGGTCTGGACGGTAAACCGAACGTTCCAAAATATGCCAAGCGTTTTTGGCGTTTTGCGATTTTCTGCCGTAGCGGCGCATCACAAAATCATCAACCCACTCCGAAATTTCGCCTTCGCTCATAATTTTGTCTTTTGCCATCCAAACGCGGTCAAAAAACAAATCGTAGAAAAACGGATTCACTTCGGTTCCCTCGGGAATGATGCCGATTCCCTTCATTTCTGCGTTCCCGCCGATTTTTCCCAAATCGCCGAGCACCCGCAGCGAGCCATACATGCCGTGGTTCCCGCCAAAATTAGACAATTCGCACCAAATCCAAGGCGCGCCCCAGAACGAGCGCGGATGTTCCGTTCCCGTCGCCAAATCCTTGCAAAGCGCGAGCACCATCGTTTTGTCTTTGTCGATACCGTCAATAATTTCTTTGCGTGGCGAATTATGCCAAGATTGCAAAACCCAAGTCGCTCCCAGAGCCGCTTTTTGCTGGGCTTTTTGAACAGCTTTTGCCGCCGCGCCCACATCGATGCCCTCGGCGTTCCCGCCTTCATGGAAAAGATCGCCGCCCAGCGCCTCGGGAACGCGTTCGCCCGTGTAGCCGTAAACTTTTTTTAGATTTTTATACCAAATTTCGGCGACGATCGGGAACGCTTCGTTGGTCGGATCAAGCAAAACGGGACGCTTGAATCCCGCGACCCAGTTCCCCTGATCGATCAGGCGCGCGTTGTATTTTTGAATTCCTTTCGCCTTGTCAAAATCGTGTGGAACAAGCCCTGTAAAACCTTGCAAAATCGGCTTCATTCCGTAATTTTCCATGCGCTGAACGATAAATTTTCCGAGCTCGGCTTCGGCTTCGATTTGTTTTTTAGAAAGCGGACCGCCGTGCCCTTCGAGATTTCCCATGTTCCACCACGCCGCGAACGCGGGAGCGGGAATAAATTTTTCAATATTTTCTTTGGGATAACCGAGTTCCTGAAGCGTGAGCTGCCATACTTTTTCCAATCCCGCCTGCACAAGCAAACGATTCATGCCCAAAAGCGCCATGCGGTCGATTTCCTCCGCCCATTCTTTTTTGCCCCAAAACGCGGACGTGTACGAAAGCGTGCAATAATTGTAAGCGTAGCGCCAAGCCCATGGCGAATCGAGTTTTACGCCCTTAAAATTCTTCGCGGGAACGGCGGGTTCGAGTCGGTTGCCGCTCCACGAAATTTCCATTTTCAAAACATTGCGCAGATAATGACCGTAGCCGCCGATCAAATCGTTGTCGTTCCCGCCACGAACAATCACTTTTTCGCCCGATGTTTTCACTTCAAAGCCGCGCATTCCTTTCACCAAAACGAACGACACATCTTCGGGAGCGTTCACGCCGAGACGCGCCACAAGCGCCTTGCGCTGAAGTTCGGGCGTTTTTGCGTTTTCGTCAAGTTTGACAGCCACGTGACGCTTGATTTTTTTTGCGGGAACGCTCCGCGCGGGAACGTCTTTCGCCGCGTTCTGTGCCAAAATTTCAACGGGAACGGCGGTCAAAAACACCGCCAAAGCAATAGAGGTGAAAAACAACTTTTTCATTTCTATTTTTTAATTTTAAGTTATTTTTGCAGAGGTAAAGTTTTTGCCGCCGAAACGGTCGAATAAGGATAATGGAGAATATATTTTTCCGCGAAATATTCATCGCCGCCGAGAATTTTTTGGACGTCAACAACTTTTGCGGGAACGATGCCGAGCGCGCGCGTTTCATCATCGAGCGAACCGCCCTTCCAATACAAAATGCCGTTCGCAACCGAATGTTTTTTTCCGGGCGCGATTAGTTTTTTCACCAGTCCAAAAAACGCAGGCAAATTAGTTACCGCACGGCCCGTTACAAAATCAAATTTTTGCTTAAAATTTTCCACGCGCCCCACTTGCGGCGTAACGTTTTTTAAACCCAAACGCTCAGCAATGTCGCTCACAACTAAAATTTTTTTCGCAATTGAATCAGCGAGCGTGAAATGCGCTTGCGGGTAAAGCACCGCAAGAATCAGCCCAGGGAAACCGCCACCCGTGCCAACGTCAATCACGCGCGCTCCCGCCATCAATTTCAAAAACGTTCCCGCGACCAAACAATGCGCGTAATGATGCCATTCGAGATTGTCGATATCTTTGCGGGAAATCAAATTAATTTTAGCATTCCATTCGCGATGCAACGCCGCCATCGCCTCGAGCTGTTGCCATTGCTCATCGCTAATCGGCGTTCCCGCAAAAATTTTCTTTAAACGCTGCATAATATCAATTATTTTCTGGGAATAAGAGATTTAAAATTTCAAGGATGTCGTGTCTATGCGCGAATGATAACAAACCAAATAATTTCGCAACTTCAAGTAAGAAAATTGCTTCTTCTTTTCCAATTATCCAAATAGCAGATTCCCCTTTTTCTGCAACACGCCCATCGATAAAATTGCCGTTAATTGAAGAACAAACATATTTTACGGGAACGCAAATATAAAGCATTGGTTGAATACCGACTGCTCGTTGTTTTTCTGTAACAAGAATTTCCGTTACCGTCTCGTAATCTTTATATTTATGAACAAGCAACGGATATTTTACATCCATTCGCTGGAACTCAATTCCGTTAATTACTTCGAGTTTTGGATTTGAGCGCCAAACATTTAAACAATTTTCAAGCAATTCTTCATCACTAAAATTTTTAATCGTCGATTTAACAACTTTGATTTCATCATTGGAAATTAGCCCCAATTGTTTTGAATAAAACAAAATTTCAGCTAATTCATACGGCATTTTTAAAACACCTTTATAATTCTCAAAACTACAGTTTTTTAAACTCGTTTTTTCTAAATTTTCAGTTTTTTTCTCTAAATCATAGCCAATTTGCCATTCAATATATGCTGTCGTGGGAACAATTTCGCTACGGGTCGACACAGGTTTTCCGTATTCGTGAAAAACATTTCGATCTTTAACTCTAACTTTACCTGTAGGCGAGGTAATCGGCAAAAACACTTGAAGTTTTTGTCCATTCAAAAATTCAATTTTTACTTGTGGTTTGTTCGTGCTATTCGACATAGTGTTCTCCCAATAATTTTTTAAAATAATTTTTTATTTTCTCTTCAAACTTATCGGGGGCTACTTTTTCGCGTTCCCACAAATTTAAATCTGGATTTTTCAATGATGACGCATAAACAAAACAATCTTCGATTTTTAAAAATTCGTCGTTGTCAATCATTGGTTCACAATTGCCTAAATAAAAAGGAATATGATTAATATTGTCCTTAAAAACATCAAGGTAACAATAATATTTCAAGTGTTTTTTTACGACGAAAACTGTATTGCCTGCTGTTTTTTTTATAAATGTTCGTGAACGACGTAGTGCATTTATATCTCGCAAAGTGTAAAATTTAGCAACAGTTTCACATTCTTTTACTTTTTTTTGATTAGGATATTTTTGAACGAATGCGCCGATTCCACACCAACGATCTAACGAAAAACACTTGCCGTCAACCAATCTAAATTGAAATTTTAAAATATCGTCATAAACCATTCCTTGACCATCTCGCTTGTAAAGAGCAACAATTATTGGGAATTGTGTTATTTTTGACACATCTGAAAATTCATTGCTCGAAACAATTCTCGCATCAATTAATTTATAATTTTCTGTAAACTGGCGAATCGATTTAAAATTGGTTTTTTTTATCAAATAAGAAAGCGGATGCAAAACACAGATATAATCAGCGGAAAGTTTGTTAAACGATAACAAAAACGACATCCCCATATCTCGATGCCTTAAATCTTTATCACATGGGAATGATTTTTCTTTTATCGATGAACGAATGATCGAAGTAGTATCGTTGTAAGGCGGATTTCCAACAACAATCAACTTGTCGCTACCTGTTAAATTATATTTTTTTCGATCTACATCAACAAGAGCGTTCGCCTCATAAAAAACAGCTGCGGGAACGTTTTTTTGCGCTTTTTCAACCGCAAGAGGATCAATATCCCCGCCAATTCGATACGGGAACATATCATTTTCAAGGAACGAACCATAACCACAAGATGTGTCAATCAAAACATAATCTTGAAAATTTTCAATGTGATTTTTTATCAAATCATAAGCAATTTCAACAAGCTTTTGTGGAGTATAAAATGCACCTTGATTAACTTGGTCTATTTTAGATAAATGTATTTGACGTTCCGCCCATGCTTCACTACCGCAAAAACCAATATTACACGTTGTCAACGTCATTGCCGACGACAATGCTATCTTTGCAATTAATGAATCTGTTGGCTCCATCAAAACTTTTAAAAACTGCCGCGTTCGCTGGCTTTTTGGAAAGCGATTAATTTTTGCACGCAAGCATTTTGACCTTCGGGCATCGTTGCCAAAAGTTCGTGCGCTTGGCTTTGGTTGAGATCTTTAAAATAAAGCACGCGCCACGCTTGGCGAACAGCTTTAATATCTTCTTCTGAAAAACCATTGCGCTTTAACGCGACAAGATTAAATGCTTTCACGCCACAATTTTCCACACCTTCAACAATCATGTAGGGAGGAACGTCTTTGACGATGCGCGACATCGCCGCAAGCATCGAATAATCACCAATACGACAAAATTGATGAATACCCGCGCCCCAGCCAAAATTAACGTGATCACCGCAAACAACGTGTCCCGCAAACGCCGCTTGCGAGCTCATTACCAAAAAATTGCCAATTTGGCAATCGTGCGCCACGTGCGAATAGGCGAGAATATTATTGTCGTTCCCGAGCGTTGTAAATTGCCCGTCTTGCGTGCCGCCGTGAATTGTTACGTATTCGCGAAAGCAGTTGCGATCGCCAATTTTTAAGCCCACGCGACCACCGCAATATTTGAGATCTTGCGTCTTGCCACCAATCACCGCAAACGGATAAACCTGATTGTCTTTGCCCAAAAAAGTGTAGCCCTCGACGCAAGCGTGGTGATGAATAACCGTTCCCGCGCTAATTGTCACTTCTGGACCAATGTAGGCGTACGCGCCGACGGTAACATTTTCGTCAAGCTGCGCGCCCGGTTCAATGATTGCGGTTGGATGAATATTTGACATAATTTGTTATTAGAGGTTTGCGGCTTTTGCCAGTGAAACGGTAAACATAACGTCGGCGGAAGAAACGACTTCGCCATCAACTTTGCAGCACGCTTCCGCAGTAAAGATTTTGTTCCCGCGATTTTTAATGATTTTCGATTCGATGACCAATTGATCGCCAGGCGTTACCATTTTGCGGAATTTCACCTTGTCGGCACTCATAAACAGCGTGATGTGCTCGCCTGGCTCGTTCGCGATCGCCAACAACATCAAGCCCGAAACCTGCGCCATCGCCTCTAATTGCAAAACGCCTGGCATCACAGGATTGCCCGGAAAATGTCCCGTGAAAAATGGTTCGTCGTTCGTCACATTTTTCAATGCCACAATCGACTTTACGCCGTGGTCGATGCTCAACACACGATCAACCATCACAAACGGATAACGGTGTGGCATCAAATTCAAAATTTGCTTAATATTCAGCGCGGTCGCGTCGGCGGGAACGGCTTCTTTTTTCTTTGGCGGTGTCAACATTTGCGTGCGAATCGCTTGCGACAATTTGCCGTTGAGCGCGTGACCCGTGCGCACCGCGATAATATGAGCCTTGACAGGAACACCCACCAAAACAATGTCGCCCACCAAATCCATAATTTTATGACGCACAAATTCATCTTGATAACGCAAACCGCCGTTCGCAATAACGTCATCGCCCTTAATCACAATCGCACAATCAAGCGAACCGCCTTGAATCAAACCCGCCTTGCGCAACTTTTCAATATCATCAAAATCCGCAAACGTGCGCGCACCACAAAGCAATTTTTCATAATTCTCTGGCGTAATCTCAATCGTCAAATTTTGCGTGTGTTTACCACGATCATCTGTCGAAGTTAAAGTAATTTTTAAACCATCATACGGCACCGCAACAATCGAACGATCACCATCAATCACCGAAACAGGTTCCCGCAAAACATAATAAACGCGCTCCTTCTCTTGCTCGACAATGCCTGCTTCCTTGATCATCTCAACAAACGGCAACGCAGAACCATCTAAAATCGGCGGCTCAGACGAATCCATCTCAATCACACAATTATCAATCCCCATACCATTGAGCGCCGAATTCACATGCTCAATCGTATGCAACTGAAAATGCCCTTTCGAAATCGTCGTGTTGCGAACACTCTTGCCCAACATATCCGCCACAGGACGCAACTCTGGCGTTCCCGCAACATCAATACGACGATAAACAATCCCCGTATCCTCCGCCGCAGGTTTTAAAGTCAAAGTCACATCAACTCCCGAATGCAAACCTTTACCGCTAATTGAAACTTCTTTAGAAAGTGTGCGTTGCTTCATAATATCTCCATTATAAAACGAAATCAACGTTCCCGCGAGATATTTTAACCAAAACCCAACCGCGCCACAGGAACAATAAAAACTAATTCTCACGCAGCTCTCGCGGATTTTACAAATTCTTTAATGCCGCGCGGGAACGGAAAATTTTCTCGCCCGAAGGACAAAGCTGCCCAAGTTTCGTCGGTTTAAGCTGCCGAATAAAATCGAAAAAAATCTTTTCGCCGCAGGCGCTTTCGCGCGGGAACGCCCTCGACGCTCAGCGCGGGAACGGATTCCGGCGCGGCGTCGCCGACGGCATAAGCGCCGCTCACCACGGGAAAAATCCCCAGTATCTGCGTTCGGAAGAAAGCACGAGTTTCGGGAGCGCGATGCTCACGGGAACGGGCGCAAAGTAGCCGCGTCCCGACGGAATCGGCAGCATCGTATCCATGCGGGTTTCGCCGATCGTCGGCGCAATTCCGCTTTCGAAAACAACGTAAGTCAGCGGCGTTCCCGCGCGGGCGGTGCATTCCGCGAGTTTCAAATCTTCGCGAATGTCCGAATTTTTCGGATACATTTTCGCAACGCGGGAAAGCGAAAACGCGCGCGCGCTCGGAGTCCGACGCATCCGTTCCCGCGTGCAGAAAAAACACGCCGTGCAGCCACGTCGTGAACGGATTGACGTAATCGGAGAGCGCGCGAACGTCTTTCAAATCTTTTTCCTGCGCGGCAAGCGCAGAATCCAATCCGCTCTCGCGAATCAGTTTTTCCGAATTCGCTCCGCCGGTTTTCGCCTCTTTGCGTGCGCGTTCAATTGCCGCCGCATTTTTTCCACCGCCTCGCGTTGGGCTTCGTAAGCGGCGTTCAGCGCCGTTCGCGCGGCATTCGCGTTCCCGTTTTCAAGAAAACTCAACGCGCGATAAGTGTGCAGCATGATGATGTCGCTCCTGCGACCGCGATACGGAAGCGATGCGGGATTGGTCAGCGCGGAGAGCGCTTCGCGGGAAAGCAGCGTCTCCGGCTTTTCATCCCACTCGGCGACAAGCTCTGCCGCGCGTTCGAACGCCGCCGTCGCGGCAGCGGAATCGCCCGCCGCGCGCAACGCGGATGCGCGGTCGAGACTCCACACCAACGCATCGCCTTCGCCCGCATCGGAAAGCGCCTTGCCGGAAATTTCCGACGCCGTGCGAAAATCGCCCGCGCTCCAGCTTTCGCGCAATTTCCGCGCATCCGACGAATAGCTCGAGCACCCGACGAAACACGAGGATGCGACGATTGCGACGATGATTTGCGGAAATTTTTTCACGGGAACGCTCTCGTTTTTGTTTCAAAAAAAATCAGGGCGCCAAGCGCTCGATTGTCCATTCCGAAGCGCGTTCGTCGGCGCGCGTGTAGCAGAAACGGTCGTGCAGGCGATTCGAGCGCCCCTGCCAAAATTCGATGCGGACGGGAACGACGCGGAATCCGCCCCAAAAATCGGGCAACGGCACTTTTCCCTCGGTGAACTTGCGCTTCATCTCATCGAGTTTTTTCAGCAAAATCGAACGCGAGGAAATCACCGTGCTCTGATACGAGACCCACGCGCCGAGCTGACTTCCGAACGGTCGGCTCAAAAAATATTTCAGCGATTCCGCGGCGGAAATTTTTTCGACGCGTCCTTCGACTTCAACTTGCCGCTCCAACGCGACCCACGGGAACAGCAACGACGCGTAGGGATTTTCTCCGATCTGCCGCGCCTTGCGCCCCGTATAATTCGTAAAAAAAACGAAGCCGCGCTCGTCATACGCTTTGAGCAAAACCGTGCGCGAAGACGGTCGCCCGTCCGTTCCCGCCGTGGAAACGCACATCGCATTCGGCTCCTGCAGCTTCGCCGCGCACGCCTGCTCGAACCAGCACCGGAACTGCGCAAACGGACTCGCGTCCAAATCCTCGCGCTCCAGCCCGCCGTGCGTATATTCCTCCCGAAACGAAAACAGCTCCATGATGCTTTCGATTATCGCGCGTTCCCGCACCGAGAAGCAATTTGAAATCATTCGCTTCCCGAACCTTTTTCTTCCGCAATTTTGTCTGCGGGAAGAAAAAAATCGAACCGCGCCTCAGTTTTTTTTCGCGCGGCGAGCCTCGCGTTCCCGCAAACGTTTTTCGCTGACAGCCTTGTCGGTCGACATGCCTTGCCAACGAATCGACGCTCTTTCAAAACGGAGCGGACCGAATTCCTCGCCGTCGGGCAATTCCTGAGGGAACGGCTCGGCTTCGGGCGAAAGCAAATCATGACGCGCATCGTAATACGGTGTGCGGATTCCGTAAAAACTCAAAACCGTAGGGTAAATAAAATCGTGGGAAACAATCCCGAGCCACTTCGAATTTTCGACCAACACACGATATTTTTCCGGATTCGTCTGCTTGAATTTTTCCGAACACCAAATGAAAAACAAAACGTGGCGCATTTCCTTGCGACGATAGCAAGGCGCGCAACGCGACCAATAATCGTCCTCGCCGAGCATGTCGCCGTGATCGGCAACGTAAATGTAAACGGCATTTTTATCGCGCAACGCGTCGATTGCGTTCCCGCAAAAATCATCGGTCGCCACGAGGCAATTATCGTAGCTGTTCACGCGCATTTCGTTTTCCGCATAATTTTTCGCCGCCGGCTTGAAAATCTCGTATCGGTCGCGATTGTAAACCGTTGCGGGAACGTGCGCACCCTCGCCGTAATACAAATAAAAATTTTGTCCGGTTGCCTCCGCGAGTTTTTCGCGCACGGGAACGAAGAGCGAATCCGAGGTTCCCGACGAGAACGTTTTTTCGCTCAAATTTTGCGTGATTTGCATTAACGCCGAGTCGTAATAACCGCCGCCTGCGCCCATCTTCGAGAAAAATCCAGACGTCGCGATTCCGTTCTGATTGAGCGCGGGAATGAAGCTTCCGTGGCGCATCACGGGATCGAGCACGGTTGCCGGAGTCAGAATGCCCAACACGGAAAGTCGCGTCGAAGTCGAAAACGAAACACATTTCGGGAACGAAATCAGATTTCCGTTTTCAAATTCCTTTTGCATGCGCGGCATCGTGTTGCGCACATAACCGTTGAACGGCGCATGGTCGGCGCGCACCGATTCGCCGATGTGCAGAAAAACAATCGGCGCGGTTTTTTCGGAGTCGGAAACGCGCGTCGTTTCGGTTTCCTGCTTTTCGATTTTTCCCAACTCCTGAAAAATTTCGACGTCGTTTTCGACAAACAATTTGAAATCGCGAATCGGCACTAAAATCCGATAGCTCGGAAAAACACCGAATGAAATTATCGGAAGAAAAACTAAGCCGACCAAAATCACGGGAGCGACCCGGAGAATGATTTTTCGCGGCGGGAACGACGGTCGAATTTTTCGAAGCAAAAACGCGAGCGCAAACATCGCCGCAACGAAGCCGACCACCGAAAGCACGGCGGGAACGTCGATGAATCCGACCGCTTCCTGCCAGTGCGTTTGCACGATGTCCGCCATCAGCCCGTAAGAATAAGCAAGTTTGAATTTGAAGCCGATAAACGCGAAAAACGCCGACGTGAAGAAAATCAGGCAAAGTAAAATTCCGCTGATCCACGTGCGCAAATGCGCGAGCCACGCAAAAAGAAGCGTCGTCCAACCCAAGCAAACCGCGAGCTTCAGCCAATGTGAAAATTTGTTCAGCACAAATTCCGGACGCGTTTCCTCAGGCGGCGAAAAATAGAAAAGCCAAATGACGGTGATCGCAATTCCCGCGAGCAAAATCCACGGAATCAGTTTCTGCGTGAGCCGGAAAATAAACTTTTTCATCAGAATTCAGGGAATAACTATGATAACATCTCTATTTTTATTAAGATAAATAGTCGACAAAGTTATTTTTGATAACGGCGGGAACGCTAATCTATGCGGAGTGAAAAAGAAAAAGATCTGCCTGTTGGGAATTCGCCTTGATGAAGATTTTGCCGAACGCCTGAAATCGTTTGAAGCGACGACGGGACGCAGGCGGTATAGGTATTTCCTTGCCCAGCAGTTGTCGTTTTTTCGAGCTCTGTTGCCGTTGTAGAAAGATTTATATCTTCCGCTTGTGCGCTAAAAGTCATCGCGGCTGCGGCGACGAGGGAGGTGGTGAATAATTTTGAATTTTTCATGATGTTTTTTATTTGTTAGTTAAAATAGGGTTAAAAATTTTTCAAGAATGAGTTTATATTTTTAAAAATTTTAAAACTCGAAAAAAAAAAAACGCAAGCACTTTTTTTATCCGCGGGAACGCGGGAACGGGAAAGGTTTTTTTCAACTACGAATAAGCGCCAATTTACGCGAAGAAAAATTTCAAAAGCGCTTCACGAAAAGCGCGTTCCCGTGAGATTGGCGTTTGTGGTGAGAGTCGCGCTTTCAGCGCTGGTTTTTATTTATTTGCTTACCCAGGGCTTAAAATAAGTCGCGCCATTGGCGCTTTGAGTTTGCGAGAAAAAATAACAAAAATGGAGCGGCAAGATGCCGCTCCTCCCATAAAATTTGCGCAATCTGCGAGATCTGCGTGAGAAATAAAACCCGCGTTCCCACGTTCCCGCGAAGTTTTTTAGTTCACTCCCTTCGGGACTGATTTTACTTTTGTTTTACCCCCACACGCTCGCGTTCGCTCGCGTTCGCTCGCTTTTGTGGGGGTTAGCCATCGCGGGAACGCGCTCCCGCAATTTTAGTGCCTTCGGCACAAGCCAAGTTCCTATTTATTTCTACTAAACCTACGGATTTTCCATTCCCGTTCCCGCTCACTCAAAAAAATCTGTGAAATCTGTCAAAAATCTGTTTCATCTGTATTCAAAAAATCCCGCGCCCCATTCCCGCGTTCCCGCGAAGTTTCCCGTATTCTGTCGCGCTGTTAGCGCTTGGAGTTTGCGGGAAAAAATAACAAAAATGGAGCGGCAAGATGCCGCTCCTCCCAAAAAAACCTTTTCACCGCAGGCGCTTTTTTCGCGGGAACGCGCTTTTCGCAAAGCGCTCTTGAAATTATCCCGTTCCAGCCGTTCCCGTTCCCGCGCGCTACCAGATTTTTGCGTTGATGAGTTGTTTTGTTGCTTGTTCTGCCCAGCCGCGATTGGCTGCGGGCGAGGCTGGCGATGGATGCAAAATGGTTGTAATTTTTACGGGCAAATCGCCACACGCGCGCGTTGCGGCTTTTTGCGCAAATACACCAACGCCAACAATAAATTCGGGCTCTAAAATTTCAGTAATGCGGCGCAAATATTTGTCGCATGGCGCGAGCACAGCGTTGCGTTCGGCGGGAACGAGATCTTCGGGCGTGAGATTTTTTCCCGTTTTGTTTCCCGCGACAAAAAGTAGCGGACAAAAATTGCTGACGAAATGTTCTTTAAAAAAGTTTTCAGCGCTGCCAAAGCGTTCCCGCGCCAAGTCCCAAAGCCGTTTTCCGCTGACTTCCGAACGATGACAAGCAAAGCCATCGACGGGTTTTGCGGGATGTTCCCGCGGCGGTTTCCCGACGAGCCCAAAAATGCCGAGCCAATTTTGCACCGCATCGATTTCACCGAAGGGAACGCCTGTTTGCGCCATGCCAAAAGGTCCGGGATTCATTCCCAAAAAAATCACGCGTTTTTTCGTTCCCGCAAAGCGCGTCAAATATTCTTCGTGCGTTCCCGCGGCGTATTCGAGCGGATTGTAAACATAGGCGACGGGCTCGCTAAATTTGAGCGCGTTCATCGCTTGCGAAAACTCGCGCGTCGCGGCGATAATTTGTTGTGCGATTGGGCTCATTTTATTTTACCTCGACCCACGGCAAACGCGCGTAAATATTATTCGGGTCGTCGAAAGATTTGAGCGTGGTTTTGCTAGTTTCGTAAACAGTTTCGAGTTGTTGCGGGAACGCGTTTTTGATGGATTTTTCGGCTGCCAAGCGCGCCATTTTTGCGAATGGTTTTTCAGGAATTTGTTCTTCGCTCATCAAAATATCAAACAATTCTTGCAATGCGTTTTGGTTTTGCGGGAACACTTTGACAAGCTCTAAATTATTCATTCCTTTGAGATTTATCAGTGTCGAACTGAGTGTTTCAAAATCATCAATCAAGCCGTTTTTGAGCGCGTCCGCGCCTGTCCAAACGCGTCCTTGTGCGATTTCGAGAACGCGTTCCCGTGGCAATTTTCGGCTGTTGGCGACGAGTGTAATAAATTGTTCGTAAATTTCATCGACGCTTTTTTGAATGATTGCCAATTCGGCGTCGGTTTTTGGGCGCAACGCGCTATTGATGTCGGCATAAGGCGCGGTTTTGAGCGTGAGCGTGTTCACGCCGATTTTTTGTGTGAGCGTTTGAAAGTTTGGCAAAATGCCGAAAACGCCGATTGAGCCCGTGAGCGTGTGCGGGCTGGCGTAAATTTTTTGCGCCGGTGTCGAAATCCAATAACCGCCGCTCGCGGCGACATCGCCAAAACTGACATAAAGCGGTTTTTCTTTTGCCAACAACGCCAATTCGTGACGCATTTTTTCGGCTGCATAAACCGAGCCACCTGGGCTATTCACACGCATGACAACGACTTTGATCGAATCGTCATTGCGCATTTGTCGAATAAGCGCGGAATATTTTTCGCCGCTCACATCACGCGGATCATCGCTGTCGTTAACGATTTCGCCTTCGACAATGAGCAAGCCCAGCGCGGGAACGTCTTCGCCAGCGGGAATGTTGTTTGCGGAAACGAAAGGATTAAAATTAAACACCGAAGTGTCTAATTCGGGCTCGACTGCGATCCCGCAAATTTTCATATAATTTACTAACGAAATTTGGCGGAACGAATGCAGGGTTTCATCTTGCGTTCCCGTCAGCTCTTTCAACGCCTCGATGACATCATTTTCTTGGGCGACTTCATCGATGAGAGCGAGTGCGTCGGCGCGTTTGGCGGAAATAATCGGCTCGTTTGCGGCGAGTTGCAAAAGTTGTTCCCGCGGCAAATTTGCGCGCGTTCCCGCCGCGTTAAGAAAATAATTCCAGCGGTCGTTTAAGATAATTTCCGTTTGCGCGCGATCGGTGTCGCTGATGGTTTCGGCGATAAATGGCTCGACGGCAGATTTGTATTTGCCGACTTTTGTAACCTGAATACCGATGCCGAGTTTTTCGAGGGCGTTTTTGAGATAAATGCGCGTGGTTGCCGTTCCCGCAAAAGGCAAATCTGCCGCGCTATTCATAAAAATTTTTGTTGCGTTTGCCACCAACAAATAATCGTTTTGCGTGGGCGCGCTCAAATACGCGTAAATTGGTTTTTGGTTTTTGCCATGAGCAATTGCGCCAATAGTTGCCGACAACTCATCAATCGTTGCGAGCGATGCGCCACAATTGCTTCCTGTCAATAAAATGGCAGAAATATTTTCATCAACCGCCGCCGCGCGCAATGCGTCAATAACTTCGCGCGTGCAATAAGCGCCAGCCCCTTCATTAAAAAGCGTTCCCGCATTCGCCGCCGAATACAACGACGCATCAGAAAATCCGCGCGAAATATCGACCACCAAAACCGTTCCCGGCTCAAGCGTCGCGGGCATTGTTTGAGCGACAAGCTCTTGCTCGAACGATTCAATTAACGATGAAAGCAAAACAAACGGCAAAATGAGCATCAACAAAATACCTGCCACCATTCCCGCGCAGCCAATCGCGCAACCTTTAAAAAACTTTTTCATAGATTTATTTTAAACCAAGCGTTCCCGCGCATAAAACAAAAAAACGAAGCCCGAAAGCTTCGTTTTTAAAGTGGCTGCCCAGGTAGGGATCGAACCTACGACCAATTGATTAACAGTCAACTGCTCTTCCGCTGAGCTACTGGGCAATCAAAATGTAAATACTATTAAACCATATTCCAATTTTTATGTCAAGTGTTTTTTTTCAGTGGGGAGTGTAGCGCATTTCGTCATAATAAATGACACCGAAGGTTTAGTTTTTGTGAAGGAGTGAAAGTTTTATTCGTCAAATAAAA
>CAKUQY010000020.1 GCA_934675585.1 uncultured Opitutales bacterium
ATTTTATTTGACGAATAAAACTTTCACTCCTTCACAAAAACTAAACCTTCGGTGTCATTTATTATGACGAAATGCGACGCTTTTTGCGCAGTTTTTTATTGCTCGTTCCCGCTAACAAGCGTAGTATAATAGAACGTTTTAAAACATTTAATTTAATACTTAATAAAAATATATGCCAAATTCTGACGGTCTTTTAGAGCTCGAAGGTAAAATCGTCGCAGTTTTGCCCGGAACGATGTTCCGCGTGGAATTGCCAAATAAATACGTTGTGCTTGCTTATCTTTCGGGTAAGTTGCGCAAAAATTTTATTCGCATTATCGAAGGTGATATTGTGCGAGTCGAGATCGACCCCAAAGATTTGTCGCAAGCGCGCATCGTTTACCGTTCCCGCAACGCGGTAGCTCCCGCAGGCGGGCCGCTTAAACGCAGCATGCCGCCACGCAAAAAATAGCGAACGGCGACATGGTTGATTTTCCAACATTTGAGGCGAATGTCGCGCGCGTGCGGGAACGCATCGCGAGCGCGTGTGCGCGTTGCGGTCGCGGGAACGATGAAGTGCTTTTATTGCCCGTTACCAAAAATCATTCGGCGGAAGCGCCGCTGTTTGCGCAACGTGCGGGATTTTTCGCGGTCGGCGAAAATCGCGTGCAGGAAGTTGCTGAGAAAAAACCGCAATTTTTAGCCGCCGTGGGAACGCAAAATTTGTCGTGGGAACTCATCGGCCATTTGCAAAGCAACAAAGCTAAAAAAGCGGTGGAATTGTTTGATCGCATTCAGTCGGTCGATTCTGAAAATTTGATTTCAAAACTCGACAACGCTTGCAAAACGCTCGGGCGGGAACGCTTGCCGATTTTGTTGCAGGCAAACCCAGGTTGCGATCCCGCAAAATTTGGCACCGCCGATTTGGACAGTTTGAAAAAACTGGTCGATGCGGCGCTCGCGAGCAAACATTTGCAGCTTGACGGTTTTATGTGCGTTGCGCCGATTGACGACGATTCGTTGAGCGTTGCCGCCAAAGCTTTTGAAACTTTGCGCACTTGGCGCGACCAATTGGCAAGCGAATACAAAACGGCGTTCCCGCAACTTTCGATGGGAATGTCGCACGATCTCGAACCCGCCATCGCCGCGGGAACGACAATGGTGCGCATCGGCACCGCATTATTTGGCGAACGCGTTTATCTTTAAACAACAAAAAATTATGATCTGCAATCCATTTCAAACATTACGAGAATTAAATAGCCCAGCTTCGGGAAAGAAGGGCTTTTTTTACAGTTTGCCCGCGCTTGAACAACAAGGCATCGGCAAGATTTCGCGCTTGCCGGTTTCGATCCGCGTAGTGCTCGAATCTCTCTTGCGCAATTGCGATGGCGTGGCGGTAACGGAACAGGACGTGCGCAATTTGGCGCAATGGAACGCTGCCGCTCCCGCGCTCGATACAGAAGTGCCGTTTACGGTCGCGCGCGTGATTTTGCAAGATTTGACGGGCGTGGCGTTGCTTGTCGATTTGGCAGCCATGCGCAACGCCGTAAATGATTTGGGCAAAGACCCAGCATTGATCGAGCCGCTCGTTCCCATGGATTTGGTGGTTGACCACTCGGTGCAGGTCGATTTTGCGGGAACGCAAGACGCATTTGCAAAAAATATCGAAAAAGATTTTTCGCGCAATACCGAACGCTACGAATTGTTGAAATGGGGACAGGGCGCGTTTAAAACGTTTTCGGTCGTGCCGCCAGCGGTCGGCATTTGCCACCAGGTCAATCTTGAATATTTGGCGCGCGTCGTGTTTGAAAAAGAAACATCCGCGGGAACGATTTTTTATCCAGATTCTGTCGTGGGAACGGATTCTCACACGACGATGGTCAACGGCATCGGCGTTGTCGGCTGGGGCGTTGGCGGGATCGAAGCCGAAGCAGGAATGCTCGGTCAGCCCGTCTGTTTCCAAACTCCAGAAGTCATTGGCGTGCACCTCAAAGGCAAATTGGCTGACGGTATTCTCGCGACCGATCTTGCATTGCGCGTAACACAATTGCTTCGCGAGGCGAAAGTTGTGGGAAAATTTGTGGAATTTTTCGGCGAGGGCGCGGCATCGCTTTCTCTCGCAGATCGCGCAACCGTCGCAAATATGGCTCCGGAATACGGCGCGACGATGGGATTTTTCCCTGTCGATGAAAAAACGCTCGAATATTTGCGCCTCACGGGACGCGCTCCCGAAAAACTCGCGCTCATCAAAGATTATCTCAGCGCGCAAGGTTTGTTTGGCATGCCGAAAGCGGGCGATATTGATTACACGAAAGTTATTGAACTTGACCTCGCAACAATTACGCGTTCCGTCGCGGGACCGAAACGTCCGCAAGATCGCATCGAACTTGGCAATTTGAAAAATGTTTTCAATCAATTTTGCGCTGAACAAAAGAGCGACGGGAACGTTCCCGCGGGAACGCTTAAAAATGGTTCGATTGTTGTCGCGGCGATCACGAGTTGCACCAATACGTCGAACCCGAGCGTTTTGATTGGTGCGGGTTTGTTGGCAAAAAAAGCAGTGGAAAAAGGGCTGAGCGTTCCCACGCACGTTAAAACCTCGCTTGCGCCAGGTTCGCGCGTCGTAACCGATTATTTGAACACGGCTGGGTTGACACCATTTTTAGACAAATTGGGCTTTAATTTGGTGGGCTATGGTTGCACGACTTGCATCGGTAATTCGGGTCCGTTAGACGCAGAAATCGAAAAGCAAATCAAAGAAAACAATCTCGTCACGGCGAGTGTGCTTTCGGGCAATCGCAATTTTGAAGCGCGCATTCATCCGCTGATCAAATCAAACTTTTTGATGTCGCCGCCGTTGGTTGTTGCGTTTGCGATTGCGGGACGCGTGGATATTGATTTGGAAACCGAACCGCTTGGCACAGACGCTGACGGGAACGCGGTTTTCTTGCGCGATATTTGGCCATCGCAGGCTGAAATTGACAAACTTTCGGCGCTGTCAATCAAGCCAGAAATGTTTGCAAAACGCTACGCGAGTTTTGATGACGCAACGGCCGCGTGGAAAGACGTTCCCGCGAGCACGGGCGCGCTTTTTGGCTGGCGCGACGATTCGACTTACGTGCAGTTGCCGCCTTATTTTGAAGGATTTAAAATGGCGTTGCCAGAGCCCACAAAATTTGAAGCAATGCGTCCGCTCGCGATTCTCGGCGATTCGGTAACGACCGACCATATTTCGCCTGCGGGAGCGTTTGCGCCCGAAACGCCCGCCGGAAAATATTTGATCGAACGCGGCATTCCGCGCGAAAAATTTAACACTTACGGCTCGCGCCGCGGGAACGACCGCATCATGGTGCGCGGCACTTTCGCCAACGTGCGCGTTAAAAACAAAATGGCAGACGGCAAAGAAGGCGGCTTTACCAAATTGCAACCTGCGGGAACGCTGACCACCATTTTTGAAGCGAGCGAAGCTTACAAAGCCGCGGGAACGCCGTTGATCGTTTTTGCGGGAGTCGATTACGGCATGGGCTCGTCGCGTGACTGGGCAGCAAAAGGCGCGGCGCTGTTGGGCGTGCGCGCGGTCGTTGCTCAAAGTTTCGAGCGCATTCACCGCTCAAATCTTATCGGCATGGGCGTTTTGCCATTGCAATTTACGAACGGCGAAAGCGCGGAAACGCTCGGACTGAAAGGCGATGAAACGTTCGATATTGTCGGCTTGAAAAATCCAGTTATGCCGAAACAACAAGTCGAACTCGTCATTCATCGCGCAAATGGCGAAACCGCAAAAACAACCTTGCTTTGCCGCATTGATACTGTCGCGGAAAGTCATTATCTCGCCAACGGCGGCATTTTGCAGTACGTTTTGCGTAAAATCGTAAAATAATTTTTCGAATGGCTTGTAAAGAAAACGTAAGCAGCATTGACGAAAACATCGATTTGTGGCCAGGGCTGGTCGCGCAGGCGCAAGCCGTGCTCGAACGCGAACCCGCGCTTTCGGTCGCGCTGCGCAATTTTGTGCTCGAGCACGGGAGTTTTGTGGACGCGCTCGCGGCGCGCATCGCGCGAAAATTGTCCTACACCGACAAAGAATTTGTCGATGTGAGCGGGCTTTGCAAAGAAGCGTTCGCGGGCGATCCGTTCATTTCGATTCAATGCCAAAACGATATCGCGGCGACGGTTGAACGCGATCCCGCTTGCGACAGCGAGCTGATTCCGTTTTTGTGGTTCAAAGGTTTTCTCGCGATCGCGACTTATCGTATTGCGCATTATTTTTGGTTGCGGGAACGCCGTTTTGTCGCGTTGTTTCTGCAAAGTCGCGTTTCCGAAATTTTGTCGGTGGACATTCACCCGGCGGCGAAAATCGGCTGCGGTATTTTCCTCGACCACGCGACGGGATTTGTTGCGGGCGAAACCGCGGTGATTGATAATAATGTTTCGATTTTGCACGCGGTAACGCTTGGCGGGAACGGCAAGGAAATCGGTGATCGCCACCCGAAAGTGCGTTCGGGCGTGCTGATTGGCGCGGGCGCGAAAATTTTGGGGAACATCGTGATTGGCGAATGCGCGAAAATCGGCGCGGGATCAGTCGTTTTGGAAGACGTTCCCGCGCACACGACGGTTGCCGGCGTTCCCGCGAAAATCGTCGGCGTTTCGTCCGAGGCGGATCCTGCGCTCGCGATGAACCATAAAATTTCATAATCGCGAAAACGATGACTTCGCTGGCTCGAAAACTTGATGCGTTCCCGCAAATGCAACAATTTTTTACGCGTGTTCGCGAAGCAGGCGGGCGGGCGTTGATTGTTGGCGGAGCCGTTCGTGACGCGTTGCTGGGCTTCGAAAAAATCGGCGATTTTGATGTAGAAGTTTACAAAATCGTTCCCGCGAAAATTGAATCGCTTTTGCGGGAACTGAAAATTCGCTACAACGTGGCGGGGCGTTCTTTTGGCGTTTTTAAAATTCACGATTTCCCGTTTGATATTGCGATCCCGCGTCGCGAATCAAAATGCGGGATCGGGCATAAAGCGTTTAAAGTTGAGGGCGATCCCGAAATGACGGTCGCCGAAGCTGCCGCGCGTCGCGATTTTACAATCAATGCGATGTATTTTGATCCGCTCACCAACGAATTGATTGACCCGTTTGGCGGGAACGTCGATTTGCGGGAACGTGTTTTGCGCCACACGTCGCCCGCGTTTGTCGAAGACCCGTTGCGCGTTTTGCGCGCGATGCAATTTATTGCGCGGTTTGAACTCATTTGCGCTCCCGAAACGCTTGAACTTTGCAAAACGATTAGCATTGAAAATCTTTCGCGGGAACGCATTTTTGAGGAATGGAGCAAATTGCTCGTCAAAGGTAAAAAGATTTCCGCGGGACTTAATTTTTTGCGCGATTGCGGCTGGGTAAAATATTTTCCGGAATTGCAAGCGTTGATTGGTTGCGAGCAAGATCCGTTTTGGCATCCCGAAGGCGATGTTTGGAATCACACGCTGAAATGCCTTGATATTTACGCGCAAAATCGCGCGGGAACGACGCCCGCGGGAACGGATTTTCAGGCGGAAAACGAAGTCGTCGGTTTCGCCGTTTTGTGTCACGATTTTGGAAAACCGAAAACGACTTTTCGCGGCAACGACGGGCGCATTCATTCTTACGGTCATGATGTCAAAGGTGACGTTCCCGCGCGCAAATTTCTTGAACGCATGACGAACGAAACGCGCTTGATTAAAGACGTGGTTGTTTTGGTGAAAGCGCACATGCGTCCGCGCGCAATTTTTTTGGCGGGAGCGACAGACAAAGCCGTGCGCCGTTTGGCGAAAGATGTGTTGCGCATTGATCGCCTGTTGCGCGTTTGCCAGTGCGATGCTTTTGGCAGCAATTTTCACAACAGCAACGATTTTCAAGAAACAGAAACTTGGCTGCTCGCCGCCGCAAAACGTTTAGGATTGCAAGCGAGCGCGCCACAACCTATTATCACGGGGAAACACGCGCTCGCGCAAGGGCTGACGCCTGGACCGCACATTAAGCCGCTCATTGAACGCTGTTTTGAAGCGCAACTCGACGGCGAATTTTTTGACGAAGCGGGCGGGGTTGAATTTCTGAAAAAAATTTTAAACAAAGACGTTCTCGCCGTTTAAATTTTCAACTTTTAATTTTTAATTCTCAACTTTAAAATGCGTATTACTGGTGGCATTGCTCGTGGCATTAATTTAAATTTGCCAAACAAAGGCGAGATTCGTCCCGCGACTGATTATATTCGCGAGGCGGTTTTTTCGTCGCTGGGCGATTTGCCCGTTGATGCGTGTGTGCTCGATGTTTTTGCGGGAACGGGCGCGTATGCGTTCGAAGCACTTTCGCGCGGTGCAAAATCGGCAACGCTCGTTGATAAAAATGCGGCTGCGGGAACGGCTCAAAAGAAAAATGCGACGGCGGTTTTGAAAGCGCTTGCTGCCGCGGGAACACCAACACCGACGATCGATTTTCGCACTCAAGATTTGCTGAAAAATAATGTTCAAGGTTTGCCCGTTTGCGATTTGATTTTTTGCGATCCGCCATGGGCATTGTGGGAAAAACCAGAATTAGAAAAATTGGTCGATTTTTTGACAACGCTCATCGATCCCGCGACATCTTGGGCGCGCATTATTTTGGAAGCTCCCGCGGGCTTTGAACATCACGTTCCCGCGGGCTGGCAAATCGCAAAAATTATCGGCAAAAAAGGCAAAGATCAGCCGCAAGCTACGATTTTAAAGCGAATTGAACGTTGAGAGTTGAAAGTTGAGCGTTTATAATTGTTAAAGTTAATTTGTAATTTTTATGGAAGAAAATCCAGCTACACCTTCAGTAAACAAGCATTTTATTCGCCAAATTATCGATGCAGATCTCGCGAGTGGCGCAGTAAAAAAAGTGATTACACGGTTCCCGCCCGAGCCCAACGGCTACATTCACATCGGCCACGCCAAGGCGATTTGTCTCGATTTTGGCATGGCGAAAGAATACGGCGGCGAGTGCCATTTGCGCATGGACGATACGAATCCAACGCGCGAGGATGTCGAATATGTTGAGGCGATTCAAAACGATGTGCGCTGGCTCGGCTTTGATTGGGGCAAAAATTATTTTCACGCGTCTGATTATTTTGACAAAATTTATGATTACGCGATTCAACTTATCAAATTGGGCAAGGCCTATGTTTGCTATTTGACGGCTGATGAATGGAAAGAATATCGCGGCGTTCCCGAAACTCCGGGCAAACCATCGCCAACGCGCGATATGAGCGTTGAAAAAACGCTTGAAGAATTTGAAAAAATGGCACGTGGCGAATACGGCGAGGGCGAGGCAGTTTTGCGAGCCAAAGTCGATATGGCTTCGCCGAACATGCACATGCGCGATCCCGTCATTTACCGCGTGAGAAAAGTTTCTCACCACAACACGGGCAACAGATGGTGCGTTTATCCAATGTACGATTTTGCGCATCCGCTCGAAGACGCGATCGAGGGCGTTACACACTCGATTTGCACGCTTGAATTTGAGGTGCATCGTCCGTTTTACGATTGGGTCATCAACACGCTCAACACGCCTGCAAAGCCACACCAATTTGAATTTGCACGTTTGGCGCTTACTTACACAATGATGAGCAAGCGTAAATTGCTTGAATTGGTGAATGAAAAATTCGTGAGCGGCTGGGACGACCCGCGTATGCCGACTGTTTGCGGCTTGCGTCGCCGTGGCTACACGCCCGAATCTATTCGCAATTTCTGTGAAACAATCGGCGTTACAAAATTTAATTCTTTGACCGAAGTTGCGTTGCTCGAACACGCCGTGCGCAGCGATTTGAACAAACGCTCGCTACGCGCAATGGCAGTGATGAAGCCGCTCAAAGCGATCATCGATAATTATGAGGGCGAAGAATTTTTGACCGCGGTAAATAATCCGGAAGACGAATCCGCGGGAACGCGCCAAGTGCCATTCTCACGCGAAATTTTTATTGAGCGCGATGATTTTATGGAAAATCCGCCCAAAAAATATTTCCGTTTGGCACCAGGGCAGGAAGTGCGTTTGCGCTGGGCTTACGTTGTGAAATGCGTGAGCGTTGACAAGGACGCGGACGGGAACGTTGTCGCGGTTCACTGCACTTATGATCCCGAAACGCGCGGCGGGAACACACCCGACGGCCGCAAAGTTAAAGGCACGATTCATTGGGTGAGTTGTCAACACGGCAAATCTGTCGAAGTTCGACTTTACGATTATCTTTTCACCGAGAAAAATCCAGCCGATTTGCCCGAAGATGTTGATTGGCGCAGCACGCTCAATCCAAATTCGCTCGTCGTTTCGCAAGCGTTCGTGGAACCTTCGTTGCTCGACGTTCCCGCGGGAACCCGTGTGCAATTTGAGCGCGTGGGCTATTTTTGCGCCGACCCAGACGGCAAGCCGGGAGCGCCAGTTTTTAACAGAACGGTTACGCTAAAAGACAGTTTTAAAATTTAGTTTTCGGCTTGCTCATGCGCCCGCCGCCTCGTGGAATTAAAGTCTTGTTCGAAGACAGCGCGCTGTTGATCGTTGACAAACCCGTTGGCTTGTTGAGCGTTCCCGCCAAATACGAACGCGAGGAAAACGCGCTGTCGCTTTTGACCTTTTGGTTAAAAAAAGGACAAGCAAAATCTAAAAAAGAATTGTTTGCCGTCAATCGACTCGACCGCGAAACGAGTGGGATTTTGGTTTTTGCCAAAAGTTTAGCGCTGCGGGAACGCATGCACGAACATTGGGACGAAAACGAAAAGATTTATCGCGCAATCGTCGCGGGAACGCAATTCCCGTCCGACACGGGAACGATCGAATCCTATCTTGTTCAGGATGAAAATTATTACGTGCATAGTTTGCCAATGAATACGCAACCATTGCCGGAAAACGCAAAATACGCGAAAACAGAATATCGTGTGCTTGCGCGCGGGAACGGAAAATCTCTCGTGGAAATAAAACTTTGCACGGGGCGCAAAAATCAAATTCGCGTTCATTTTGCAAGCATTGGCCACGCACTGATTGGCGACAGAATGTACGGCGCGGGAACGCGTCATCGCCTTCAACTCCACGCGTGTAAATTTGTTTTCACACATCCAATTTCCCGCGAACGCATCACCGTCGAAAGTCCAAGCCCGTTTTAGTTGAGAACCACGCGAAAATTGACGATGACCGAGTTCTCAATTTTCTCCAAAAAAATAATTCGTTTAAATTTGGTTAATTCGGTGATAAAAAACAAAAAACTCGTTCCCGCGTTAAAAATTTAGACGCGGTGTTTTTTGAGCGCGAGCAGTTCTTGCGCGACGAGTTTGTCATCGAAGGGCAGGGTAATGTCGGCGAAAATTTGATAGTTTTCGTGACCTTTGCCCGCGATGAGAATAATGTCGTTTTCGCGCGCGGCATCGATTGCGAGGGCGATTGCGCGGCGGCGGTCGGGCTCGAAAACGATTTTCGTTTCGTCGAGAATTCCAGTTTTCATATCCGCGAAAATTTGTTCGAGTGGCTCTTTGCGCGGATTGTCGGAAGTCGCCCAGGCGAAATCCGCGAACGTTTGAACGGCGCGAACCATTTTGGGACGTTTGGCGCGGTCGCGATTGCCACCACAGCCGAAAACGCAAAAGAGGCGTCCTTTGGCGATTGGTTTCAGCATTGAAAGCGCGTTGGTGAGCGCGTCGTCAGTGTGCGCGTAATCGACAAAAATTTCAAAGGGAAATGCGTTCCCGTCCACGCGCTCCATGCGTCCTGCTACGCCTGCAAAATTTTTAATGTCCTCGATGGCTTGTTTTAAGTTCCCGCCGAGTGCATCGACGATTGCGAGTGCGCAAAGCGTGTTGCTGACATTGTAAAATCCGGGCAATTGTGTGGCGACGTTGTGCGTTCCCGCGGGGCATTCGAGTTTAAATGTTGTTCCCGTTGCGGCAAGTGCGATTTCGTTGGCTTTAAAAGTTGCGTTTTTGTGAATGCCGAAAGTGATAATTTTGCTGTGCGTTCCCGCGAGTGATTCGATTAATTTTTTCCCGTAATCATCATCGGCATTGATGACGGCGACTCGCGGGAACGTGCCTTGGCTACCATCGAAAAGGCGTTTTTTTGCTTCAAAATAATGTTGCATGTCGCCGTGATAATCGATGTGGTCTTGGGTGAGATTTGAGAACGCAACTACGTCAAAATTTAAACCGTAAACGCGATTTTGGCAAATGGCGTGTGAGCTGACTTCCATAATCGCTCCCGCGCAATTTGCTTGACGCATTTCATAAAAAAGCTCCGCCAAGTCGAGCGCTTCGGGTGTTGTTTTGTAGCTGGGAATGCTGCGTTTGCCGAGCTCGTAGCGCACAGTGCCGATCAAGCCCCAAGGCGTTTGTGATTGTTTTATCATCAAATAACGCACGATCGAACTGATGCTGGTTTTGCCGTTCGTTCCCGTGATGCCGACGTGCGGGAACGCTTGCGCATTTGCGGGAACGCCATAAAAATTATTTGCGACAAATGGAATTGTTTTTAAAACATCATCAACAATAATTGTAGTGATATTTTTAAAATTTGTGTTTAAATTTTCAGCGCTTTTTTTAGAAATTACGATGGCAACGGCGCCATTTTTGATTGCGTCTTCGGCATAAATCGTTCCCGCGGTGCGCAAGCCATCGATGGCGAAAAAAAGCGTTCCCGGAATCGCCCGTCGGCTGTCTGTGCAAAGGTTGTTGATTGCGATTGAGGCGTTCCCGCAAATGTTTGCATTGGGAATGTTTTCAAAAAGTTGTGTAATTGTTTTCATACAAATTTACATTAAATCATCGATGAGGTCGGCGCAATCTGTCGGTGAGGGCGGAATCTCAAATTGTTTGATTACTTCTTCGGCGACGCGTTTAAAACTCGGTCCCGCAGTTGAGCCGCCGTAGCCCATGCCGACAGAAGGCTCATCAACGACGACGGTGATGACGATGCGTGGATTTTCGGCGGGGAAAAATCCAGAAAACGAAGCAACGTGATGCGCGCGCGAATAGCGACCGTTGATAATTTTTTGAGTCGTTCCCGTTTTGCCGGCAACGTTGTAGCCAGGGATGTCGGCGATTTTTGCGGTGCTGCGTTTGCCTGTTGGGCTACAAACGCCGCGCATCATTAATTGCATGGCTTTGGCTGTTTTTTCGCTGATGACGCGTCCGCGCGTTTGTGGTTTGTAGTCGGCAATCGTGATGCCTTCGGCGGTGCGAATACGCGAAATAATTTGTGGCTCAATAAATAATCCGTTGTTGGCGATTACGCTGATGGCGTCGTGAGTTTGCAATGGCGTTACGCTGATGGCGTGTCCCATTGGAAATCGTGTGATAGTGAGCCCGTCCCATTTGTTGGGTGGATGGACGACACCAGCTTGTTCGCCGTTGGCGCCGACGAGATTGGTTTTGCTGCCGTAGCCAAATTTTAGCACTTTTTCGTAAAATGCTTGTTCGCCTAATTTTTCGGCGTAGAGCATGCCGATTTGGGAAGAGCCGCGATTGGAAGATTCTCGCACAACGCCTTTGACGTTTAGCAATTCCATTTTGTGAGATTCGGCGCTCAGACGCAGTTGCTTGCCTTTGTAAAATGCTTTTTCGAGCGAACAATCAAAAACGGTGTTGGGCGTGATGACACCTGCGTCAATCGCAGATGCGATGGTGGTGATTTTAAATGTCGAGCCGGGCTCGTAAACATCGGTAACCGCGCGATTTTTCAGGGTGCTCAATGGCGCGACGTTGTATTTGTTTAAGTCGAATGTTGGCCAGTTGGCGAGGGCGAGAATGCGTCCTGTTTGAGTTTCGCTAACGATGATGCAGCTGGAAATGGGTTTAAATTTTTCGGCGATGCGTTCGCATTCTTGCTCTGCAAAACTTTGAATGCGACTGTCGAGCGTCAATTCAATATTGCAGCCATTTTGCACGGGAATTTCGTGCAAGCGTTTGTGGACGATTTCGGCGCCTTTTTTGTCTTTGATTGTGTCGATTAAGCCGTCTTTTCCACGCAAAAAGCTATCGAGCGCGCGCTCGATTCCCATCGATGCGACGCCTGTTTTATTCACAAAACCAATGACTTGGCTTGCGAATGCGCCTTTGGGATATTTGCGCAAAAAAACGCGATTGCTGTAAATGGGAAAATAGCTGCGGGAACGCTTTTTGCCTGAAACAATGTAGGTTGTTGGCATCAGCGCTTTTAATTTTTTTACGGTTGCTTCATCGACGCCTTTTTTGACGCAACGGCTGCGCTCGGTGGGATTGGTGATTGCATCAAATAATTCGTCTTCTGAAATTTGCAAAATTTTTGCTGCTGCGGGAACGAGCGTTTCTTCTTCGCCATCGCCAAGTAATTTGGGGTCCACCCAAATTTCATATTCGGGAACGTCGTAAGCCAGCGCTTCGCCACGAAAATCGGTAATCATACCGCGCGACGCTTTGATATCGTATTGCGTGTAAACAGTATTTTTTAGGTATTGAAAATTTTCGTAATCATACATTTGGATCCACCACAAACGACAAACGATTGCGACAAATGCCAAACAAATAACACCAACAAGTAAATTAAATTTGTTGATGTTTAGGCGTTTGAGCCGCTTGTTGTTTGTTCGATCGATGATGAGATTGCGCATTTTCTTAAAAAACCGCCACAACCATTATCGCATCGATATTGTTTTTGATAATTCAATTGCGTCTTCGCGAGGACTTAATGTGTTGGCGCGAATAATTCGGCGTGTATTGTGAGTTACTCTTACACGTAAAACTTGGTTGTAGGAAATATCTTTGAGTTCAGAATGCGTTCCCGCGATTTGTCGCAACGCTGCGGGATTGCGCAATTCGTTGCATTGAATATTGAGATCTTTAATCTTTGCGTCCATGCGGCGAATGTCAGAATTAACCGAGCGAATTTCTTCGTCGATATTATTGCGTTGAGAGTTTTGTTGTGTAAAACCTAACGCGCCAATAATACAAACGACAAAGCCCAACATCACTAAAACGATGGCGGGAACGTAAGGAGCAAAAGTATTAAAGTTGGGCTTCATTGGACAGGAAAAAAGAGAAGATTAAAAGTTTATAAACGCTTGATGGCACGTAGTTTTGCCGAGCGGGAACGCGGATTGGCGGCGATTTCGGCATCGCTCGCGGGAATTCCTTTGTGTGTTAGCATTTCTGCCAAAATCTCACGTTCATCTTGCGGACGCGAATCAAAACGATTGATTGGCCGACCACATTTTTCGTTAAAAAATTGTTTCACAATGCGATCTTCGAGCGAGTGAAAAGTAATTACCGCTAAAACGCCGCCTGATTTGAGCGCTGCAAATGCTTTCGGCAACGCCGTTTTTAATTCGCCTAATTCATCGTTAATCGCAATGCGAATGCCTTGAAATGTTTTGGTCGCAGGGTGAATTTTTGTTCCTGGTTTGCGCCCAATTGTTTTTTCGATGAGCGCCGCCAGCGAGGTCGTTGTCGATAACGTTCCCGTGCCACGCGCCGCAATAATCGCGTTGATAATGCGATTCCATTGTGGCTCTTCGCCATAATCGCGAATGGCTTCGATGAGTTGCGGACGCTCCGCAGATTCGAGAAATTCTGCCGCAGAAATCCCTGTGCGAGTATCCATTCTCATATCTGCGGGAGCGTCCTTGCGGAATGAAAATCCGCGATTCTCATCATCTAACTGAAAAGAAGATACGCCAATATCCATCAAAATGCCATCAAATGGCGCTTCTTTGACTTCATCAAGGCGTGAAAAATTTAAGCTGTAAAAATGAAAATATTTGCCAAAATCCTTGGCGAATGCTTCGGCTCGCGGGAGCGCCGCTGGGTCGCGGTCAAGCGCCGATAAATGCGTTCCCGCAGGCGCGCGCGTAAGAATCGCTCGCGAGTGTCCACCACCACCAAAAGTACAATCCAAAAAATGCCCGCCACGCTCAGGCGCTAACGCGCTTAGTGTTTCTTCAAATAATACTGGGATGTGAGATAAATTTTTCACGATTGTGAATAAGTGAAGAAAAAAGTGAAAAGTTTTTTGCTAATTGTGAATAAGTGGATAACTTTGTGAATAAGTGTGAAATTTTATTTACACAATCTTATAAGCCGAGATCTTTTAACGCCGAGAAAGTATCTGCCAAGTTGAGATCTTGTGATTGATAAGCCGCTTCATAGTTTTTAGGATTCCAAATGTGGAATTTGGTGAATCCGCCAACGAGCACAGCTTCTTCGCTTTTAATTTTTGCGTGAGCGAGCAAACGTGCGTCGAGATTGATGCGTCCTGCTTTATCACAAGTTACTTTTAAAGCTAAACTTGCCAAGCGTTGTAATGCAGCCGATTTGCGCGGGTCGCCAAGGGTGGGCGTTTTAGCCGCTTCGAGCAAACGTTTAATGCCATCTGGCGGCAAAACCGTAATGCTCCCGTTAGGATCGGGAATCGCCAAGAACGAAACACCATCGCCAAAACGCCAATCACTCGGGATAGTAAGACGATTCTTACTATCGAGCTTGTGACGAAATTCGCCGACAAAATATTGTTGTTCTTCTTGATTCATTTGCAAATGAATGGGTTGTTCTCCCATCTGATAAACATTTTGCCCCACTTTCCCCCACTTGTCAACATTTTTGAAACACTTTTTTTCACAATGCCCAACTTTTTTAGTATTCCGCGCGCGGGAATGTTTTTTTATCCACAGATTTTAGGATTTTGGAGATTTCAACTTTCAACTTTTAACTTTTTTTTACTCTTGTCGGGAACGGGAAATTAAATATTTGTTTTTTGTGTGGGAAAAATATAAAATAACTTTTGGATACCCCGTTTAATTATTAACCAATTTAATATTCTAAAATTTATGAAAGAAGTAAAAGTTTTGGGACTTGATCTCGGCACAAATAGTGTTGGTCACGCATTAGTAACAAAAAAGTATGAAGAAGATAGCGTATTGCCAGCGTCGATTGAAATCATCGATGCGAATTCGCGCATTGTGCCTCCGCGCTCGGCTGCAAAAGATCCGTTAGTTGATTATTTGAAAGGCGCAAAGCAAAAATCAACGGCGAGTGAGCGACGTGGTTTTCGTTCGATGCGACGCCGTTATGGTAGATTTATATTGCGGCGGGAACGGCTTTTTCGCGTGTTACACGAATTGGCTTGGTTGCCGGAGCATATGGAAAATGCGCTCGATTTTGAAAAACATTTGGGACGCTTTAAGGTTCAAAACGATAAATCTTTAAAAATTGAGCCAATAGATAAAACAGTGCAAGTGCCTACAATGCAATGGAATGGTAAAGAATTTGCGTTCCCGCAAGCGTTTGATGCAATGTTGGCAGATTTTGCTGTTCCCGCGGGAACGTTAATTTCTCACGATTGGGTGATTTATTATTTGCGCAAAAAAGCATTGGTAGAAAAATTGAGCAATGAAGAATTGGCGTATGTAATTAGTGCTTTTAATACAAAGCGTGGTTATTATCAGCGGGGACGCAATAATGAAGATAAAACAGAAGACGCTAATAAATTGACTTACACAATTGATGAGCCAACAATTGTTGAAAAGCGTGAGATTATCGATGACGATGAATTGCCCAAGGGAATAAAAAATAAAAATATGCTTCTTGTACTCGATTGCCAATCGAGCTTAAAAGATGCTTGCGGGAACGCAAGACCATTGTGTTTTTATTTTGAAAAATTTAAAGATCGCACTTTTTCGGCGATGAATGTGGGCGACAAAATTGCGAATGTTGTTGTCGAAGAAATAATTGAAGAAGACGATGACGGGAACAACATTTTAAAATCGCAACCAAAATGTTTTATTGATGCTTGGCTTTACAAAAAAACGCGCGCGGCAGAATCGCTCGCAAGTTCGGGAAAAACATTGGGCGCAACGATTTATGATATGCTCAAAGAAACTGTTTTGAGTGGCGATATTCGCATAGTTGGCGGTGTTTTTGGAACGATTAACCGAAAACATTATGTTGATGAATTGCGTAAAATTCTTAAAACGCAAGTACAATGGCATCCTGAATTAAAAGACGCGGAAACGCTCAAAAAAGTCGCCGCCGCGCTTTATCCTAAAAATCCAGACCATCAAGCTAAGCGCACGGGTAAAAATCAAACCTTGATTGATTTTATTATTGAAGATGTTGTTTTTTATCAACGTCCGCTCAAAACAAAGAAGAGTTTGATTGATAAGTGCGAACTTGAAAGTCGCGGGAACAATAAGCGTCCTTGTGCGGCAATTTCAAATCCAATCGCGCAAGAGTTTCGTGTTTTGCAATTTGTTTCAAATTTGAAAGTTTTAGATGAATATGGCGAAGATTGGACTGCGAAGTTTTTGGGAACGCCAGAAAAATATCAAGCGCTTTATGAATTGTTGATTTCCAAAAAAGAACAAAAGTTTGGTACAAGTTTCAATAAAGAATTGATTAAAATCGCAATTGGCGATAGCAAGAAAAAATTGTTAGTTGCAGACAATGTTGAATTAACAGCTCAAAAAATCAAAACCAATTTTGATGAAGTAAAATCGGTTAAGCTTAATTACACTCGCGCAGAAATCGCAAAACATTTCAAAAAATTATTTGGAAATTGGCAATGGAATTTGAATAATGATCAAGAATACGCGCTCTGGCATCTTTGTTATTCTGTGAGCGACCCAAGGGAACTTGAAAAAGGGTTGAAAAAATTTGCAATAAAATATACAGAAATTTTCGCGGGAACGCAAATCTCGCCTGAAGAATTCGCTGAAGAATTTAAAAAAATTGAGCCATTTGAAGAGGGTTATTCTGCGTATTCTGAAAAAGCACTCAAAAAAATGTTGCCGCTGATGCGTCCGAAATTTGATTGGGAAAGCGTTCCCGCAAGCGCGCAGATGCGCATTGACGCATTTTTAAATTATCGTTTAGAAAATGCCGATGAAGACGCGAGAGAAGAACATGAAGATTTGCGCGATTACCTTGCAAAACAAGGGCGAGGTGCGATTACTGCGCGTTCAGAATTTTACGGATTGCAACCTTGGCTCGCAAAGTTGCTCGTTTACGGTCCCGCAACAGCTGATGATGGTGAAAAATGGGTTTGCGGGAACGATATTCGCAAGTTTATTTCCAATAGCGACAAAAAAGGTTTTCGCGCGGGAACGTTGCGTAATCCAATTGTGGAATCAATTGCGCTTGAATCGTTGCGCGTTGTGGCTGATATTGTTGATAAATATGGAGTTCCCGATGAAATTCATATCGAGCTTGGGCGCGAATTGAACGCTACCGCCGAACAACGCAAAAAAACAAAAGAACGAAACGATAAAAACGAAGCTGCGCGCAAAAAAGCTGAGGAGGAGTGTAAAAAATATATTCGAGACAAGGGTTCTAACGAAAAACTTGCAAAGCTTGTTGAGCGTTATTTGCTTTGGGAAGAACAAGAACATCGTGATCCGTATGTGCTCGACAGGACAATTTCGATTTCAGAAGCTCTAAATGGCGAACTTTATCAAGTCGATCACATTGTGCCATATTCAAAATACAACAACGATTCGCGCGATAATAAAGTGCTAACCATTGCGGCGGTTAATAAAGCAAAAAGCGATCGCACAGGCATGCAATTTATTAAAGAAATGGATGGCGCGAGTGTTGGCGGGAACGAAATTTATAAAGAAGCAGAATATCGAAATAATATTCGTGAATTCTTTTGGCGTAATAAGCGCAAACAAGAATTGTTGTTGAGCGAAACAATTCCAGAGGGTTTCCAAAGCGCTCAACTTAATAATACGCGCTACATTACAAAGTTTGTCGCAAAACAACTTTCAAAACTCGTTCGCGGGAACGACAACGACGGTGGCGCTATTTCTAAAAATATTGTCGTCGTTTCGGGCGGGATCACTGATCGGTTAAAAAATGATTGGGGACTCGGGAACGCCGCTTCGGGCGTTTGGAATCAATTGATGCGGGAACGCGTGCGCAATGTTTACGGGAACGCAAGTCGTCAAGAAGATGGTTCGTTTCCTAATGGAGTTGACGACGATGGCAAATGTCACATTGATGAAGACGCTCACGATAAAACAGGCAAGGGCGGTTTAAAACGAATCGACCATCGCCACCACGCGCTCGACGCAATCGTTATCGCAAGTTGCGAGCGCCGACATGTGCAAAATATCAATCGTGAAAACGCACAAGAGTTTTTCAAACAAGGCGAAAATCAAAAACGTGAATTCGCGCCACCTTGCGAAAATTTTGCCGAGATTGTCAAAGCTGCACTCGCAAATAAAGTTGTTTCAATCAAAGGCAATAACCGCGTATTTACTGGCAATACCAGTTATATTGCAACCTATCAAGGACGTAAGAAAAAATATGAACATAAAAAACAAAGCGGATTTGTTATTCGGCGGAGATTGCATGAAGATACATTCTGGGGACTTGTTGATGAAAATAACGTTTCATTGCGAATTAATCTTGAAGAGCTCGGGAAAGCAAAAACAGCCGCAGATAAAAAATCTGTTTCGAAAAAGATCAATAAGTGCAATGATAACGTTGTGAAGTCTATTCTTAACCGTCATTTGCTAAATAACGGTAGCGATTTGACTGAAGCATTCTCGCCAAATGGAATTGCCGAAATGAACGCGATAATCACGCGCGATGGGAACGCATTAACGCCAAAAGGCAAACCACACAAAGCAATCAAATACTTCCACATTGTTGAAGATAAAGGAGCCGGTTTTGTCGTTTCTAAAACAAAATACAAACCAACAAAAGTCGCCTACGGCGCAAAAGGTGGGAACTTGAAATTGGCTGTTTTTCTGGACAATAAAGGTAAATGGGGACGGAAAACAATTACGATTCGAGATATGATGAATTCGTTTGAAATTAAGATTCCAAATTTGCTTTTTGAGGTACGTCCAGACGATTTAATTTATTGGCCAGAAGAAGCAAAACAAAACGAAATCCCAACACTCGAAACAATTGATTTGAAAAGAGTGTTTAAGGTGAGAAAGTTTAATGAAGAAAAAAATAGAACAAGAATTTATGTTGATCCCGTAAATATTTCCATGGAGTTGCTAAAAAAGAAGGAGTGTGAAATAGAAATTAAAGCAGGACAAAAATTTTATCCGCTGACAAGTGATCGCCTTGGTAACATTACGGGTATAAAAACTGATTTTTTGAATAATGGCTGATCGCATCTTACATCTTGAATCGCCCGTGTATTTGTCGCTAAAATACAATCAATTGTGTTTTAAATATCCGCAAGATTGCGACAAAAAAGATCGCACGGTGCCGATTCAAGATGTTGCCGTGTTGGTGCTTGATAACGAGCGTATCACTTTATCTCAACCACTAATCGCCAAGTGTGCCGAATTGGGTGTGGTGATTGTTGGTTGCGATGAAAAACATTTGCCAGTATCGCTTACGCTTTCGTTAAACGGCAACTCAAACCAAAGTCAAATTTTTCAAGCACAAGCACAAATTAGCGAACCCTTGAAAAAACAACTTTGGAAACAAATCGTTATCCAAAAAATCAATAATCAGGCCGCGTTGCTCAAAACGATTGGCGGGAACGCCGAATTTTTGAAAGAACTCGCGCAAAAAGTAAACAGTGGCGACACCAATAATTGCGAAGCTGTTGCCGCCGCTTATTATTGGAAAAATATTTTTAAAGAATACGTTCCCGCATTTACTCGTGATCGATATGGTGAGCCACCTAATTCATTACTCAATTACGGTTATGCCATTTTGAGAGCAATGACCGCACGCGCTATCGTTGCCGCGGGGCTACACCCAACACTCGGCATTTTCCATCACGGCAAATACAACGCTTATTGCCTTGCGGATGATTTGATGGAACCTTTTCGCCCGTGGGTTGATCGTGCCGTTTATGAATTGCTCGAAGCCGCGGGAACAGAAATTCTTGAAACAGGCAGAATTACACGCGATATGAAAACACGACTTTATGAAGTATTATTTGAAGACACTGTTGTCGCAGGTGTGCGCCATCCCGTTTGTCTTTGTTTAGGTAAAACAGCCGTTTCGTTTGTAAAAACATTTCGGGCAGAACCTAACGAGCCCACACCGCGAAAACTTGTATTGCCAAAATTTTGATAAAATGCGCTCCCACAAATTAGAAATGAAAAAATGACCCAAAAATTCAATCATTTTGAAGAACTCTTCTATTTTTTTAGTTTATTTTAGCGTTCCCGCAAATGTGCGATTTGACTAAAAAGTCCATCGTTGCTATAATCTTTATTGTTCTTTCACTACTTAGCTACTCTCAGAATAGGCAGTCTGTTGTGAGTAGCCTTCAAAAATTTTCTGCTTACAACAAAAGGTCGCGCTCATTTCGGGCAAAACATGTTGTGAGTAGCCTTCAAAAATTTTCTGCTTACAACTGAAGAATTGGTTTGCAGGAGCCAATGGCGGTTGTGAGTAGCCTTCAAAAATTTTCTGCTTACAACGCTCTGCGGTTGTTGTGATAGTCGCGCCAAGTTGTGAGTAGCCTTCAAAAATTTTCTGCTTACAACGACAAAAAGATTGTCGGCATTTCTTGCGTTGTTGTGAGTAGCCTTCAAAAATTTTCTGCTTACAACTCAACGTTTAGGATTGTCGCAAGCCAAATTGTTGTGAGTAGCCTTCAAAAATTTTCTGCTTACAACTCGCAAGTTCTAAACAATTTTGCGATAGAAGTTGTGAGTAGCCTTCAAAAATTTTCTGCTTACAACCGATTTATAGCGGTGTATCGTATCAATGTCGTTGTGAGTAGCCTTCAAAAATTTTCTGCTTACAACACTTCTGTGGGAATTGCGAATTCGACGACAGTTGTGAGTAGCCTTCAAAAATTTTCTGCTTACAACAGAAATGACGAACAATAAAGATGTTTGTAAGTTGTGAGTAGCCTTCAAAAATTTTCTGCTTACAACGCGACTGAAATTTTTGGCGATGTCGGTGCTGTTGTGAGTAGCCTTCAAAAATTTTCTGCTTACAACTTATGTAAAATCATCTTTTAACTCTCCTTTGTTGTGAGTAGCCTTCAAAAATTTTCTGCTTACAACATGTCCGAAAACGCCCAATCGTAAAGCGGAGTTGTGAGTAGCCTTCAAAAATTTTCTGCTTACAACGATATTTCTCAACGAATGACGGCAACTATCGTTGTGAGTAGCCTTCAAAAATTTTCTGCTTACAACAAAGGACATCGAAGGGATGAACATTGTGAAGTTGTGAGTAGCCTTCAAAAATTTTCTGCTTACAACAAAGGCAACTTGCCAAACGCGGACGTGATGTTGTGAGTAGCCTTCAAAAATTTTCTGCTTACAACTCGTTCAAAATGAAAGCAATTCAAGTTTTGTTGTGAGTAGCCTTCAAAAATTTTCTGCTTACAACCTTTTCAACGAAATCAAACACTCGTTCAATGTTGTGAGTAGCCTTCAAAAATTTTCTGCTTACAACATTGTCGAAATTGACGGGGAAATAATCGAAGTTGTGAGTAGCCTTCAAAAATTTTCTGCTTACAACGGGACTAAAAAGCAATGAGTAAATGGATTAGTTGTGAGTAGCCTTCAAAAATTTTCTGCTTACAACTATGTCAATGGCGTGTTGGCGATTCGGTAGTTGTGAGTAGCCTTCAAAAATTTTCTGCTTACAACATCGAATCATTCGAGCGCCGCAACGGTATGGTTGTGAGTAGCCTTCAAAAATTTTCTGCTTACAACTAACATCGGCGGGACAATAGTGCCTGTTTTGTTGTGAGTAGCCTTCAAAAATTTTCTGCTTACAACGCAACCAACCCGGAATATCTTTATTTTTCTGTTGTGAGTAGCCTTCAAAAATTTTCTGCTTACAACCATTGTTTCGAGCGCTCGAATAGGCAAGCTGTTGTGAGTAGCCTTCAAAAATTTTCTGCTTACAACTTAAATTTTTCCCAAAGATATCAGAAGCTGGTTGTGAGTAGCCTTCAAAAATTTTCTGCTTACAACAAAAAATACAAACAATATCGCGAGACGCTTGTTGTGAGTAGCCTTCAAAAATTTTCTGCTTACAACCCAAAACAGCGCAACCAATGCGATTACGAAGTTGTGAGTAGCCTTCAAAAATTTTCTGCTTACAACAGCGTCAACATACCAAGGACGCCAATACTGTTGTGAGTAGCCTTCAAAAATTTTCTGCTTACAACATTGTTTTTTGTTTTTTTCTATCTTTTATAGTTGTGAGTAGCCTTCAAAAATTTTCTGCTTACAACCTGAAATCACACAGAAACGGTTAAGAACTTGTTGTGAGTAGCCTTCAAAAATTTTCTGCTTACAACTCAAATTTCTCTTCGCTTTTTGTTTCGGCTGTTGTGAGTAGCCTTCAAAAATTTTCTGCTTACAACAATATCCCGTCGTAGTATTGCACATTTTCGGTTGTGAGTAGCCTTCAAAAATTTTCTGCTTACAACCGCATGATAACTCGATTAAATAGTGCCCGCGTTGTGAGTAGCCTTCAAAAATTTTCTGCTTACAACGCGTTCTCGCGCTTTGAGGAAGGGCTTTTTTTATGAAAACTAAGCATATAACAACTCGTTTTAGTGAATATCGAATTATGTGGTGCATTATTATGTTTGATTTACCGACATTAACCAAGCGGCAGCGTCGCGCGGCGAACCAGTTTCGTATTGATTTAAAAAAGGAAGGTTTTGAGTTTTGTGAATTGTCGGTTTATGCGCGTCATTGCACGAGTTTAGAGGCGGTGAATACTCATTGTTCTCATATAAAAAAGTTTTTGCCGCGCGAGGGGCTTGTGCTTGCATTGCCGATTACCGATCGTCAATTTAGGGAAATCCGCATAATGTTGTCAGAAAAGCCGCCTCAAACGATGAAACAAATGCTTGATTCTTGTGCAGGCGAGGCTCCGCCAGAGCAAATTGAGTTTGATTTTTAGTTTGCTTTTTTAGTGTAATAGGTTCATACTATTTTATGAAGCAATTTGAAGGCTACTCACAATAAGGATTATTCCGTTGTGTTATACATACAGTAGCGGCGCTCGCAAGGGCGTCGCTCTTTTTATTTTCCTGCGTTCCCGCGGGTTTTTCTAACATCTTGACGCGCGGGCGTGGATTGGTTATCTTTTTTGTTTGGTTAATTTGCAGATGTTAAATTTATTAAAGATTTTTACAAAAAAGTCGTGTGTTGAGTCTCCAAAAATGACTCACGATTTTTTGATTGTTGGGCAGGGCTTGGCGGGAACGCTTTTGGCGTTGGAGCTGGAAAAGCGCGGGAAGCGCGTTTTGGTCGTTGATGACGCTTGGGCGAGCGCGGCGAGCATGGTTGCCGCGGGCGTGCAGAATCCCGTCACGGGAATTCGCCTGACGAAAACGCTGGGCGCGGACGATCTTTTGCCCGCGGCGCATCGCATTTACTCGGAACTGGAAGCGCGTTATGGGAAGAAGTTTTTTCATTTTGTGCCGTTTTATCGTTATTACGGGAGCGAGCACGAGCGCGCGGTGAAGGCGCAGCGTGTCGCGACGGAAGATTACGGCGATTGGCTGAGCGACGACGTTCCCGCGGGAACGCTTTGTGGTGGCGGGCTCAATGACAAATTGGGCGGTTTTTTTGTTCGGCGCACTGGCTGGCTCGATTTGCCGCCGCTGTTAAAAACTGTTGCCGAAGATTTGCGTTCCCGCGGCAGTTTGCGCAATGAAGTTTTTGACGAAAACGAATTAACCGTCGAAAAAAACGGCGTGCGTTGGCGCGATGTTTTTGCGCGCGGCGTGATTTACTGCAACGGATTTCGCGCGCGGGAGAGCAAATATTTTTCGCATTTGCGCTGGCAACCAGCCAAGGGCGAATACATCGAACTCGATTTGGCGGGAACGGAAAAATTTCAGGAACAAATTTTAAAAGGTTCGGTCGTTGCGATTCCGCTGGGCGGTTCGCGCTGGCGCGTCGGTTCCAATTACGATCGCGAAGTTTTGGATTCCGTCCCGACAAAATTGGTGGCGGAGCATTTGCAGCGCATGGCATTGTCGCTTTTTGCGTTCCCGCCGAATGAAGTCAAAATCGTTGCTCAGCGCGCCGGCGTGCGTCCGGCGATTGCGGGAGCCGTTCCCGCGGTGGGGCCACATCAAGGGTTCCCGCGCGTTTTTTTGTTTAATGGTTTTGGCTCGAAGGGCACGACGTGGATTCCGCTTTACGCGGAACGTTTTGCAGAAAAACTTTTATCATTTGAATAAATATGAAATATCCGCTTTATGTTTATCGCTTGGCGCTCATTGCGTTTTATTTTGTGCAGGGCGTCATTTTTTCCGCGTGGGCAAGCCGTCTGCCAGACGTGAAAGAGATTTTTTCTTTTAATGACAGCGAGCTTGGTTTGCTGCTTTTGGCGATTCCGCTGGTGCAGATTACGACGCTGCCGCTGTGGGGAACGATTGTTGAAAAATTGGGCTCGGACCGCTGTTTGAGAATGAGCGTCGTTTTTTACGCGGGTTCGCTGGCGGTTTGCGGCGGGCTGACTTTGACGCAGAATGTTTGGCTGCTCGTTGCGGGACTGATTTTTTTGGGTTTGGGCGAAACCGCGCACAATATTTCGCTGAACACGCAGGGCGTGATGCTCGAAAAACTTTACGGCAAAAGCATTATGAGTTTGTTTCATGGCGCGTGGAGTTTTTCGGGCTTTATCGCGGGCATCGTGAGTTCGTTCTTGGTGAATCACGGCGTTGAAGTTTGGGAACATTTTTTGGGCGTTTTGTTCGTGTGTTTAGCGATTTTGCTGGCGCTGAGAAAATATTTGATCCCCGACCACACAGAAATCGAAGGGCTTAGCGAAGAGCCTTCCCGCGAGAACGAAACGCACGCGCTTTTGAGTCCGTTCATTTTGCTCGTGGGCGTGATTGCCTGCGTCTGCATGGCTTGCGAAGGCGTGGTTTACGATTGGAGTAGCATTTATTTTGTCGATGTGGTGCAATCTGACGAATCGCTTTACCGCTTGGGCTATACGGCTTCGATGGGCGCGATGGCGTTCGGGCGTTTTGTGGGCGATATTTTCATTCGCAAATGGGGACGTATTTTTATGCTGCGCGTTTGCGCGGTGCTGATTTGTTCGGGGCTTTCGCTGTTGGTGGCGTTCCCGCAGGTCGTTCCCGCGACTTTGGGATTTTTGTTGGTCGGGCTCGGGGTTTCGGCGATCGCGCCAATTTGTTTTGCGTTGGCGGGAACGGCTCCTTCGGTTTCGCCGAGCAAAGGTTTGGCGATGGTGATTGCGATTAGCAATTTAGGATTCTTGCTGGCGCCGCCGATTATTGGATTTTTGTCGCATTCGCTGGGTTCGTTGCGTTGGGCGCTTTGGGTGATGACGCTTGTCGCACTGTCGATTTTGGTTTTGCCACAGTGGTTGGGAAAATTTAGTATGAAAAACGTGTAATCGTCATGCGGGCAATCGGCGTTTTTGATTCAGGTTTCGGCGGGCTCACAGTTTTTAAAGAACTGCGGGAACGCTTGCCCGATTGCGATTTTATTTATTTGGGCGACAATGCGCGCGCGCCGTACGGAACGAAAAGTTTCGAGGCGGTTTATGAATACACGCGTCAGGCGGTGAAATTTCTTTTTGAACAGGGCTGCCCGCTCGTAATTTTGGCGTGCAATACCGCGTCCGCCAAAGCATTGCGCACGATTCAGCAAAACGATTTAATCGCGTGGGGCGACTTAACAAAACGCGTTTTGGGCGTGATTCGTCCAACGGCGGAAATCGCGGGAACGCTCACAAAAAGCGGACATTTGGGAATCGTCGGCACGGCGGGAACGGTTGCGTCGCGTTCGTATGAAATCGAAATCGCAAAAGCGTTCCCGCGGCTGAAAGTCGTTTCGCAGGCGTGTCCTGGCTGGGTGGATTTGGTTGAGCGCGGGAACGTTGAATCCGCTGAAACGCAGGCGGCTGTCGCGCGCGATTTGCAAACGCTTTTTGCGCGCGATGAAAAAATTGATGCCTTAGTTTTGGGCTGCACGCATTATCCGCTTTTGATGAATGCAATCAAAAAATGCGTTCCCGCGGGCGTGCGAATTTTTTCGCAAGGAGCGCATGTTGCGGAAAGTTTGGAAGATTATTTGAACCGACATCCAGAAATGTCGGTGCGAATTTCTCGTGGCGGGAACGCGCAATTTTTTACAACGGGCGATGTCGCGCAATTTAATTTTCATGCGCAACAATTTTTGGGCGTTCCCGCGAACGCGACGGGAACGGGCGCGGATTTTTTTCGACTACGAACAGACGCTAATTAAAACGAATTATTTTTAACGCAAATCTCGCAAAAAGTGGAGAGTGAGGCGTGGAGAGTGGAGAGTAATTTTGAAAGGTGAAATCTCTCTACTCCCCACAATTTTGCGTCATTTGTGCTCATTTTGCGAGATTTGCGTTATAATTTGTAGTTGCGAGTTTTTCCGTTCCCGTGGAATTTTGCGGGGGCGCGCGTAAAAGTGTTATAATTTTCCATTATGTTCACTTTTACTTGCGGAATTTTAATTTTAATCGCGGCTTATTTTGCCTACGGAAAATTTGTCGAAAAGATTTTTGGGATCGATACTTCCCGCGCGACACCAGTGATGCGCCTGGCGGACGGCATTGATTTTCAGCCGATTCCCGTTTGGAAAATGTTGCTGATTCAGCTGCTGAATATCGCTGGCTTGGGACCGATTTTTGGCGCGATTATGGGCGCGATGTTTGGCACAATGGCGTATGTTTGGATTATTGTGGGCTGTATTTTTATGGGCGCGATGCACGATTTTTTCGGTGGTTTTATTTCGCTGCGCAACAATGGCATGAGTTTGCCGAACGTGGTGGGAATGTATCTCGGAAAATACACGAAAGTTTTTATGATTATTTTTTCGACATTTTTGCTGATGGTCGTGGGCGTTCTTTTTACCAAAGGTCCCGCGGATTTGTTGGAAAATCTCGGCAAAATGGTCATTGACACTGCCGTTCCCGCGAGCGAAACCAACGGTGGTTTGCGCGATTGGCTTTTTTCGCTGAACAGCGTTTACGTTTGGATGGCGATCGTGCTGTTTTACTATTTGCTTTCGACGCTGTTCCCGATTGATAAATTGATCGGCAAGATTTATCCGTTTTTTGCGGCGGCGTTTATTTTTATGGCGATAGGTTTGTCGGGAGCGATTTTTTATTACGGTTTTTCGGGAACGATTACCGTGCCGGAATTGTCGCTCGACGTGTTTAAAAATATGCACCACGATCCCGTGCACAATTTTATTTTTCCGATGTTGTTTGTGACGATTTCCTGCGGTGCGATTTCCGGTTTTCACGCAACGCAGTCGCCGATGATGGCGCGTTGTATGACGAATGAAAAATACGCGCGACCAGTTTTTTATGGCGCGATGATTTTGGAAGGGTTGATTGCTTGGATTTGGGCGACGGCGGCGATCGCGTATTGCGGCGGCGTGGAGGGTTTGAACGACAGCGGCGTTCCCGTCGCGGTGCTCGTCAATAACATTTGCCGCGACTGGCTGGGAGTTGCGGGAGCGATTTTTGCCGTGCTCGGTGTAATTATTTGTCCGATTACTTCGGGAGACACCGCCTTGCGCGCGGTGCGGTTGACGATTGCAGATACGTTTATGATTCCGCAGCGCAGTTTGAAAACCCGTTTGGCGATTTCGGTGCCGATTGTGGTGATTGTGGCGTTGGCGTGTTTGGGCGATTTTGGGGTGATTTGGCGCTATCTTGGCATCGCGAATCAGGTGATTGCGAGTATTACTTTGTGGACGGCGATGACTTATTTGATTATCGTTCGCAAACCGCATTGGATTGCGAGCGTTCCCGCGGTGTTTATGACTTGGGTGTGCGCGTCTTATTTTTTGTTGGCTCAGCCCGTTGTCGGCGGTTTGGGCGTGCCGAACGTTACTTTGGGCTACGTGGTCGGCGGGCTGGTCGCGGGAACGATTTTTGCGCTTGTTTACATTGCGGCGCGTAAAAAAGCTGACGGTGCGCTGTCGGCGGAATAAATTTTTGGCGGGAACGCGCGTTCCCGTTTAATTGTCAACCGCCGCTTTTCAATTTATAATAAAGTTATGGGTAAAACATTATTTCAAAAAGTGTGGGACGCTCACACAGTTAAGGTGTTGCCAAGTGGTCGCACGCAACTTTTTATTGAAACGCATTACATTCACGAGGTAACTTCGCCACAAGCGTTTGGTATGCTTCACGATTTGGGCTTGAAAGTGGCTCATCCCGAACGCACATTCGCGAATGTCGATCACGTGATCCCGACAACTTCGATTGCCGAGCCGCTCAAAGACGCAGTGGCGCAATCGATGCTTAGTGAATTGCGTAAAAATTGCCAAGAAAACGGAATTAAATTTTTTGATACGAACAGCGGTTGCCAAGGCATTGTGCACGTTGTGGGGCCGGAACAAGGCATAACTCAACCTGGTCAAACGATTTGCTGCGGCGATTCGCACACGGCGACGCATGGCGCGTTTGGTGCGGTGGCTTTCGGGATCGGCACGACGCAAGTGCGCGATGTTTTGGCGACGCAGACGCTGGGCTTCACGCCGCTGAAAGTGCGCCGAATCAACGTGAACGGCAAACTCGGCAACGGCGTTACCGCGAAAGACGTGGCGTTGCATTTGATTCGTTTGCTCGGTGTGGCGGGCGGAATTGGCTATGCGCACGAATACGGCGGCGAAGTTTTTGATAATTTTTCAATGGAAGAACGTATGACCGTTTGCAACATGGCAATTGAAGGTGGCGCGCGCGTCGGCTATGTCAATCCCGACGAAACGACGTTTGCTTATCTCAAAGGGCGTCCTTACGCGCCGTCGGCGGAAAATTGGGACGCGGCGGTTGAGCGTTGGCGTTCTTACGCGAGCGATCCCGATTGCGTTTACGACGATGTGATAAATGTCGATGCGGCGGAAATTGCTCCGACGGTAACTTGGGGAATTACGCCCGCGCAAAATGCGGCGATCACGGGAACGTTCCCGCGTCCAGAAACGATGAGTGAAGAAGACGCCGCGATCTCGCGCGAGGCTTACGCTTACACGCGTTTTGAGGCGGGAACGCCAATTGCGGGAACGCCGATCGACGTTGCGTTTATTGGCTCTTGCACGAATGGACGTTTGTCGGACTTTGAATCGGCGGCGGCATTTTTGAAAGGCAAAAAAGTGGCTGTGGGCGTGAAAGCGATTGCGGCGCCTGGTTCGCAAGTTGTTGCAAAACAATGTATTGAGCGCGGTTTGGATAAGATTTTTACCGAGGCAGGTTTTGAATGGCGTTTGGCGGGTTGCTCGATGTGTTTGGCGATGAATCCAGACAAACTCGAAGGCGACCAAGTTTGCGCGTCGTCATCAAATCGCAATTTTAAAGGTCGCCAAGGTTCGCCGACAGGACGCACGATTTTGATGTCGCCCGTGATGGTTGCGGCGGCGGCGGTTGCGGGAAAGCTTGTTGACTGCCGTCAGTAGAAATTCGCGTTCCCGCAAATTTTCATTTGGCTTTAAAATTTTATGAACGAGTTTTGTGAAGAGTGCGGCGCTCCCGCTGATATGATTTTGATGGAAACGGTGAATGGCGTTTCCAAAAAAATCTACCTTTGTCGCGTTTGTTATTTTAAAAAAATGAAATCGATTGGCATGGACGATGTGTTGCGTCAGTTGTTGTCGGCGCAAGACCGAGCGCAATTGCCAGAGGTTTTTGGCGCGAGCGATGGCGTTCCCGCGATGGTGATTAAAGAGCCCGCACAAGCGCAGGTTTGCCCAAGTTGCGGGACGACGTTGGCTGATTATTTGAAAACAAATCGTTTGGGTTGCGCGCAATGTTATCAAGCGTTTGCGAAAAAAATTGAGGAAGATTTGCTGACGATTCACGGCACAAATAAACATTTGCACGTTGTGGCGGCGATTCCTAAAACTCAAAAATCGCTCGAAGAATTTAAAGCGCTTTACGCGAAGGCACTTGCGGCAGAAGATTACGATGAGGCAATTCGTTTGCGCGAAATTATCAACGATTTAAGCGACAAAAAACCGACCGCAAAAACCACAACGAAAGGCAAGCGTAATGCAAAAAAATAAAGCATTGGACGCATTTAACGCGTTGATTAAAACCGCAGAAAAAGGTTTTGAAAATTTGCCTGAAAGCGCGTTCGTCGCGAGCCAAATTTTAATTGTGCGCAATGTTGAGGGGCTGCCGTTTCGCGATTATAATCACGTTCCCGCAACCACTTTGCGCGATGATTTGTTGCGCCTGCTTGAAAGCCAAAGTGTGTTGGAAAAATGGCATTTTGTGCCCAGCGAAAAACTTTGCAAAAATAATTATGCACGCGTGGCAGAATTGCATTTGTTTGACGACAAGGGAACGCCCGAAATTATTATCGAGCCAGCCACAAAACCAACTATTGCAATTTATGTAAACGCACGAGATAACTTGCAGTTTGTCGCTTGCGGGAACGAAAATAATGCGAAAACGCTGATTCGCCAATATAAAAAACTTGCGGGAACGGTGGACGCGTTGGATAAAACATTACATTTCGCGCAAACGCCAACTTTGGGCTATTTGACGAGTTCGCCAGAAATGGTCGGGAACGCGGTTTCGTTGCAAGCATTGTTGCATTTGCCCGCGCTTGTGATGAACGATGAAATGAGCCGCGTGGTGATGGCTTGCAATGCTGTGGGCGTGCGCGTGCGCGGGCTCAGCTTGAAAGACGACGAATCGTCGGGCTGTTATTTTACGCTCGAAACATCGCGTATGCTGGGAACAACGCCGCAAGAATTGATTACAAAATTTTCAGATTTGTGTGAAACAATTTGCACACAAGAAAAAAAAGCGCGCCAAAATTTAGCCGATGATGATCGTTTGTTTTTGCGCGTACAAGATTGTTATTCGCAAGCGCGATTTTGTTCATCGTTTACCTTGGGACAAGCGTTAAATGTGATGACGCTTTTGAAATTAGGCGTTGAAGTGGGCTATTTAGACGCAGTGTTGAAAATAGAATTGGAAGCATTGTTGCCAAAAGTTTTAGAAAGCGCGTTCCCGCAAAATACATCGCCAGAAGAGCGCACCGCCGCGCGCGCAACGTTGATTAATGAAATTCTTGAAGGTGTTCCCGCGCCGAAACGCTTAAAAAAATAAATGAGTTCCGAAAAACCCAAACAAGAAAATTTATTGCTTTCGATTGGTGCGAACATTGTCGTTCCCGCGCTATTGCTTTCAAAAGGCAGCGATTGGTTGCCAGGGCTTGCGCCATGGTTGATTTTGTTGATTGCGTTGGCGTTCCCGTGCGTGTATTTTTTTTATGATTTGTGGGTGAGGCGCACGGCGAATTATGTTTCGATTTTGGGTTTTTCGGGAACGCTTTTGACGGGCAGCATTGGTTTGTTGCAATTGGCGCCGATTTGGGTGGCGGTCAAAGAAGCGGTTGTTCCCGCGTTGATTGGTTTGTTTTTGTTGTTATTCCCATCAGAAAAATTTTTTCTCAATGCGCAAATTTTCAATCTTGAAAAAATTGAAGCGCTTTGTGCGGCGCGTGGGTCGCGGGAACGACTTTCGCGCGGCTTAAAAAAATGTTCTTATTTTTTAGTGGCGGCGTTTGCGCTTTCGGCGGTGCTTAATTTTGTTTTGGCGCGTTGGATTGTGGTGACAGATCCCGCGCAAAATTTGGAACAATTTAATGTCGAGCTTGGCAAAATGATGGCGCTTTCGTGGCCGGTGATTGTGGTGCCGAGTATGATTTTTATGATTGTGGCGCTCGTTTTGTTTTTTAAAGTTTTGCGTAACGAGACCGGCGAAAAAATTGAAGCGCTTTTAGTTGAACGTTAGTTTTTTTTTTTTGAACAATAAAATAACCCTTAAATTATAAAAAATTATGGCAAATAGAACTTCATTTGAAGAAAGAATCGCGAAAGATCCATCATTGTTTTTAAAACTTGCGGGAGCACTCGTGTGCTTGGTGGCGATTGTGGCGAGCATTGTGATGTCGATTACTTGCGTTCCCACGGGCTCAATCGGTGTGGCGACACGTTTCGGTCGCGTGACGGGACAAACGCTCGACGCGGGCATTCACATCATCAATCCGATCGACACGATTCACAAAATGAATTGTCGCACGCAAGCTTACAATTACGTGACGCACTGTTTTTCAAAAGATTTGCAACAAGTTGAAACGCAAGTAAATATTTTGTTCCGTTTGAAATTTGAAGATGCGAGTGAAGTTTTTAAGACGATTGGCGAAAATTATTTTGCACAAGTTTTGCCGCGCATTAGTGATACATTGAAGCAAAAAATCGCGGATTACAAAGCAGAAGAAATTCTCGATAGCCGTGAAGAAATTCGTAAAGAAGTCATCATGTTGTCGCAAGAGCGCTTGAACGGCATTGTAGTTGTCGAAGATATTTCGTTCGTGAATATTGATTTTTCTGACGAATACGAAAAATCGATTGAGCGCAAACAAATCGCCCATCAAGAAAGTTTGAAAGCGAAATATGATTTGGAACGTTCAAAAACTGAAGCTGAACAAAAAATTGCAATCGCCAACGGCGAGGCTGAAGCGTTGCGCGTAAAAAGCGATGCGCTGAAAGCAAATAAAGACGTTGTTTTTCTCGAAGCAATTCAAAAGTGGGACGGCAAAATGCCACAAACGCTTGTTATCGGCGAGGGTGCACAACCGATGTTGCCTGTAAAGTAGATTGTTGACCGCGCGGGAACGAAAGGTTATTATTAGTAGATAAATTAAGGAAATAATTGAAGCATGATTAATTTTTCAGACGCTTGCATGGATATGGCTCGTGCGATTTTGAGCCACAATATTAGTTCGATTAACGAAGACGGCACCATTATGCCGGTAGCGGGCGAAATTGCCCTCGAAAACGAAAGTGGCCACGCGGCTTTCGCTTTGGGCGAATTTTATCGCGCAACACAACAAGAAACGATCGATTGTGTTGATATTGTTAAGCTGGAAGCGGCTTGCGTGAATTCGCAATTGCAATCGGGCAAAGCCACCGAAAGTGGTTTGGCTTATGCCGCATTGGGTTTGCTTTCGTTTGGTCCTTCAAAAGATCGCAATAAACCTTACGCGTTGATTTCAGAAGAAACGCGTAAAGCAATCGATATCGCATTGCTCAATCGCTCTGATTATTTTGATTATCGCCAAGCTTTTAATATTGGCAAAAGTGTTACGCGCTTTTCGTTGGGACTTTCCAAAAAAGACGAAACGCCTTCGTTGATTGATCGTTTTATTGAGCGTCTTACTAAAAATTCGTCGGGCGGTTATTGCGATACTTGCCCAAAAACAGAAATAAATCCAGATGTGCTCGGTGGCGAGTTCGGTGTTTATGGTTTGTTGGATTATGTTTTTATTCGCCAATGTTTGCAATTGCACGCGAACGTTCATTTGCGGGAACGCAAATTGCCTTCGTTGCGCACGCCAGCTGAACGCTATTTGAAATTGATTCCAGAAATCGTGCGCGAAGACGGCATGGGCTTTGCTTACGGCGCGAATATCGGCGCTTATGGCCAAATGCACATGATCAGCTTTATTTTGCAATCAATGCGCGATGGTTGGATTTTGCCAGACCAAATGCCACTTTACAAAGGCATTTTGACAAAACTTTATCAATATTTTTACACAACATATTTCAATCCAGAATTGGGTATGATTGTTATTCGCGATTGCGAACGCGATACCGACGCAAATCACTCAACTCGCATGGCAAACTTTGACGCGGCGCGTTATCTTTGCCAATGGTCGCGTCTTGCAAAAACAATCGGCGGTACGCTCGCCGACGCTAAACAAAAGATTTTTGATAAGTCGGCTTACAAATTGATTAGCTTTGATAAATGCGGTCGTAAAGAACAAGCTTTGATTATTTATCGTAATCCCGCGACGAATTTGTACGTGCAAATTCCAATTGTCTCTAACGCAGGTCGCGGGAACAGCGATTCGTTGGCGTTCCCGCACATGCCGGGCGTTTTTGATTCGCCAGTGAACAAATACGTTCCCGCGTTTATTCCCGAATTTGTGATTGGCGATCAAACTTTCACGCCTTCGTATTACGCAAAAAATATCAAGCCACGCATGGGCGCACGCCCAGGCTCGTTCATCGTTGCATTTGAACAACCCGATTTGATTACTGTTGATGAAAAAATCGTTCCCGCCATCGCTTCGATGCGTGTTGAGTGGGAATTTTCGGGAAGTAAAATTGTCGGCCGTTGGACGATTATTCCTAAAACGCGTTGCGAATTGAAAACAATGCGCATCGTCAATGTTACTGCGGCTTGCCACAGCACCATGCATTGCGGGAACGCGTTCCGCCTCGGCGAAAAGAATGTTGGTTGCCAAATTGTGAAAGATGATTTTGGTGGACAATGGTTGCCTTATGTTGATGTTTCGCAAGAAGCAGACCGTACGCGTGCGGGTAAAATTTATTATTACCAAGAATATTTGCGTGCAGAGCCATTAAAACTTTTGCCAGGAAAAGCGATGACCATTGAGGTGGCTTATGAACCAGACATCGCAACGGTTTATTAATTTTTTATTCACTAACAATTAACCCCCTAAATATTATGAAACCTACACTTCTCGTTTTGGCAGCAGGTATGGGCAGCCGTTATGGAGGCCTTAAACAAATGGATCCAATGGGCCCTTCGGGCGAAACGATCCTCGACTATTCTGTGTTTGACGCTGTGCGCGCCGGCTTTGGGAAAGTCGTATTCATCATTCGTCCTGATTTTGAACAGGCATTCAAAGAGATGGTCGCGAAGAAAAATCTTCCCGTTCCCGTCGATTATGCTTTTCAATCGCTCGATAAGCTTCCCGCGGGCTTTAGCGTTCCCGCAGGTCGCGAAAAACCATGGGGCACCACGCACGCAATTCTTTGCGCAAAAGGTGTCGTAAAAGAAAACTTTGCAATTATCAATGCAGACGATTTTTATGGTCGCAATTCTTACGAAGTGCTCGCAAATTATTTGAAAGATCTTGATCCAAACAGCTCGAATTTCTCGATGGTTGGCTTCTTGATGAAAAATACGCTTTCAGAACACGGCACAGTGGCTCGTGGTGTTTGCGAAACAGACGCAAGCAACCATCTCGTTAAAATTGCCGAATTGACCAAAATCGCAAAAGTGGGCGACAATGGCCGCAACGCAAATGAAGACGGCACAACCACCGATATTCCTGGTGACACACCTGTTTCGATGAATATGTGGGGCTGCACACCAAAACTCTTTGATCATCTCGATCGCATTTTCTTGGAATTCTTGAAAGAAAAGGGCACCGAGTTGAAATCGGAATGCTTCATCCCAATGACAATCGGTCAATTGATCAATGAAGGCAACGCAAACGTTACCGTGTTGCGCACCGATTCGGCTTGGTTTGGCGTTACCTACAAAGAAGACAAACCTGTGGTGCAAGCAAATATTCAAGCACTCATCGCAAAGGGCGAGTATCCAGACAATCTCTGGAAAGTGTAAGAAAATAACCACACAAAAAACAAAAAAGCTGCGCGGGAACGCGTGGCTTTTTTTGCGTTCCCGCAAAAATCAACGAAGACTTATGACGATGACTATGAGCGAATTAGCAAATTAAAATTCAAAAAAATCTGTGAAATCTGTCAAAAATCTGTTTCATCTGTGTTCAAAAAACCAAGCGTTCCCGCCCAAGTCGAGAACTCTCGAAAATAACGAAATTGATAAAAGATAATTTTTCTCAAATAAATTCAAAAACTTTTTCTTTTTTGCAAAATTTACGTGCGCTCTTTTGTGAAAAATCCCTCAAATTCATCAGCGGCCGCCCGAAAAAACCTCCCAAAATCGCCCCAAAACAACTCATTTTTCCTTTTTATCCCGCATAAATCCTAACCACAAACAAAAATTGGGATTAGACTGGTTCGTATTTCGTCAAATAAAAAGGACACCGAAGATTTTTTTGAGAGGAAAGATTCTGGGAGTTATTCTTCATTTAAG
>CAKUQY010000021.1 GCA_934675585.1 uncultured Opitutales bacterium
ATATTTATTTAGGTTATTGTTGAATGTTATTTTTTAGAACTACAAAAATTCTAAAACCGAAAAAAAAAACGCAAGCACAAAATTAAATTCGCGTTCCCGCAAGATTAAAAAATCAAAAAAATTCTTCGTTTTCTTTATCGAGCAAACGCGAGTAGGTGCTCTTAAATTCTTTTTTTTCTTGTTCCCGCGCCTGCGCGTCTGCGTCGCCTTAGCAACGCGCCCAAAAAATCTTCGTGCCTTCGTGTCTTCGTGTGAGATTTTTTCCCGTTCCCGCGCCCACCAACAAAAATTCTTAGTTTCCCTTAAATTTTCCCGTAGTTGCCTTAGATGGAAAATTCCCGTTCCCGTGGCGAAGTTTTTTTTATTCACTCCCTTCGGGACTGATGTTATTTTTATTTTACCCCCACACGCTCGCGTTCCCGCTCGCTTTTGTGGGGGTTAGCCATCGCGGAAACGCGTTCCCGCGATTTTAGTGCCTTCGGCACAACTCAAAAATCCTATTGATTCCTACTAAACCTACGGTTTTTCATTCCCGCGTTCCCGCCTCTTGTGGCGAAGTTAGAAATGGTTCCATCTCGCGTTGCTCGGTACCGCGTCCCAAAAAACCTTTTCGCCGAAGGCGCTTTTTCGCGGAAACGCGCTTTTCGCGAAGCGCTTTTGAAATCTTCCCGTTCCCGCACGCAAACAAAATCCCTTAGTTTCCTTAAATTTTCCCGTAGTTTCCTTAGTTGAAAAAATCCTGTTCCCGTGAGATTTTTTGTTTGCGGGAAGAGTCGCCCTTTCAGGGCTGGTTTTTATTTATTCTTTTACCCAGGGCTTGCGCCCTGGGCTAATTCTGTCGCACTGTTAGCGCTTGGAGTTTGCGAAAAAAAAAAACAAAAATGGAGCGGCAAGATGCCACTCCTCCCAAAAAACCTTTTCGCCGAAGGCGCTTTGAACGCGGGAACGCGCTTTTCGCGAAGTGCTTTTGAAATTATCCCAAGTCCCGTTCCCACCAACTCTCAACTTTTTTAGTTCACTCCCTTCGGGACTGTTTTTGTTTTTAGCAACCCCCACACGCGAGACGCGCATTCGCGCGACTATGACGATGACAATGACTATGACCGAATTTGAAAATAACTGAAATAAAATTCGCTCGCTTTTGTGGGGGTTAGCCATCGCGGGAACGCGTTCCCGCAATTTCAGTGCCTTCGGCACTGCAAGGAAATTTAAAAATTAAGAGTTGAAAGTTAAAATCTTAAAAATCCTAAAATCTGTGGATGAATTTTGCGTTCCCGCCATCCATTTCGTTCTTCATTCTGTTTTAAATCTGCTTTATAATCAATAGTTGATGAAAACTCTCAGCATCATTCCTTTTTCCCGTGAGTGCGGGAACGCCGAAATCGCCGTCGATGTTCCTGGCTCGAAAAGCATCACCAACCGCGCGATGATTTTGGCTGCGCTCAAATCGGGAACGACAAAATTGACGACCGCGCTTTTTTCGGAAGACACGCGCGCGATGATTGAATGTTTGCGGGAACTCGGTTTTAAAATCGAAGCCGACGAGAGCGAAAAAACGATTTCCATTCGCGGGAACGGAGGCAAAATTCCGCGAAACCGCGCGACGCTTTATGTCGCCACGGCGGGAACGACTGCGCGATTTTTAACGGCGATGCTCGCGCTTTGCCCCGATGGAGAATTCGAGCTCGACGGCTCGCCCGTTATGCGCAAACGCCCGATGAAAGGTTTGCTCGACGCGCTCAAACAATTGGGTTGCAATTTTGAATTTCACGGCGAAAGCGACTGTTTCCCGTTCACGATGCGCACGCGTGGCATTTGCAAAAAAACGGTTGAAGTCGATGCGAGCGCGTCGTCGCAAATTTTGTCCGCGCTGATGCTGATCGCGCCGATTGTTGGGCTAAAAATCAAGCTTGCGGGAACGACAGTTTCAAAACCATTTTTAATTTTAACGGCAAAAATGATCGAACAATTTGGCGGCGAAATCCGCTCCCGCGGGAGCGTTTGGTCGAGCGCGGAAACGGGCTACGCGAGCAAACAACGCGTTTACGCGATCGAGCCCGACGCGACGGCGGCGTCTTATTTTGCGGTGCGCGCAATCGCCAACGGCGTTGATTCGCCTAAAATTTGCGTCAACAATTTGCAAAGCGAAAGCATTCAGGGCGACATTAAATTTTACGAATTGCTTTGCGAAAACAATTTTGTCGCGGGAGCGGAAAGCGATGCGGGAATGCACTTTGCGAACGCGGGAACGCCGCCCGCCGCGGAACTGACGCTCGATTTTAACGCGATCAGCGATACGTTTTTGAGTCTTGCAGCGTTTGTTCTCCTGACAAAAACCGCCGTAACAATCACGGGAATCGCCCACACGCGCAAACAGGAAAGCGACCGCGTTCACGCGATGGCGACCGAACTCGCAAAAATTATCGGCAAAAAAAATGTAACGGAAACGGAAGACACGCTCACGATTATTCCGCCAAAAAATCTCGCGGAAACGCTCGCGAAAAAATCGTTGCCCATCGCGATCGACACTTACAAAGATCACCGAATCGCGATGTGTTTTGGCATGTTGGGAACCGTTGACGTTCTCGGGAACGGCAAGCCCTGGCTCGCAATTAACGATCCCGAATGTTGCGCCAAAACATTTCCAAACTTCTTTGAAGTTTTGGACGCGATGAGAAATCACTAATGCAATCGTCCATCGAAATCGCACACGCACGCGCGCCAATACTTTGGCTGTTGTTGCCGACAATTTGCGGCTACGCGCTTTGCGAGATGGGATTTTATTTTGAGGCAAATTGGGCAAAAATCACCGCTTGCGCGCTCGCGGGAACGCTCATTTTGTGCGCCTTTTTTTGTTCCCGCAAAAACGCAAAACTTTGGGCGCTCGCGTTCGCGTGCGGCGTAATTTTTCTCGCGGGAACGTGGTGGAGTCTGCGCGCGCCAAACTTAGTCGCGCTTGATGAAAAATTTCCTGAAACCGAAATCGCCACCACGCTCGTTATTGAAAAAACATTTCTTTCGGCAGGGAAAAATTGGACGGGTTTAGCGAGCATTCGCGAAACCAACGAAAAGTCCGCGCTCAACAACACGCGCGCGTTTTATATGATTTCCAAAAAACGCCTCGCCGATGCGCCCATTGAAAATCAGCAAATTGCAATTGCGGGAGCGCTCTCGCCTTGGCACACGCAAACTTGGATTGGCGACGATTTTCTCGACTATTTAAAAAGTCAACGCGCGTCATTTGCGATCACACAAATCGTTCCCGCCAAAGAAAAACTTGCGCCCTCGCTTGCCACGCGTTGGTCGCAATGGTGTCGCGAACAACGCAATCGCATTTCAGAAAATCTCATCGCGCTGGGCGGAAACGCTTGGGAACGCGAATCGCGCGTGCTCGTCGCAATGATGTTTGGCGAACGCGGACGCTTGCCCGCCATCGAAAAAGCCAATTTTCAACTCACGGGAACGATGCACATTTTCGCGGTTTCGGGATTACACGTCGCGATTGTCGCGCTGATTTTATCGTGGGCGGGAACGCTTTTGCGCTTGCGGGAACGCCAACATATTTTTCTCATTTTATTTTTTTCGTGGGTTTATGTGCAGCTCGCGGGAGCGGTGCCGTCGGCATCGCGCGCGTGGATGATGATTTGTTTTTATTATTTAGGAAAATTATTGGGGCGCGGCAATTATACTGTTCCCGCAATTGCGTTGGTTGCGCTGATCAATCTTTGGTGGAAGCCGTGGCTCATTGCTGATTTAGGATTTCAACTTTCGTATTGCGTGGTGCTGGGCATTTTTCTTTACGCGTTGCCGCTCAATCATTATTTGCTCGAAAAATGGAATCCGTTCGCGGGCTTGCCAAATTTGTTGATGAATTGGCGGCAAAAATTGTGTGAAAAATTACGCACAAACATTATTGGCAGTTTTGCAATTGCGTTCACGGCGTTTATTGCGACGAGTTTGCTAATTGCCGACGCACAAAAAATTTTTACGCCTGTTTCAATTTTTACAAATATTTTATTAGTTCCCATTGTGGGCGTGATGCTGCCGTTAGCGGTAATTGCGGGAACGCTCACATTGATCCCAGCGGGAACGTTTTTTGCGGGAACGCTGTGGACGCTTTGTTGTTGGCTTTGCATTTTTTGTGAATGGCTGACGGGAACGCTTGCGCATGAAGTTGGCGCGTTTGAGGTCGCGCTCAACGTTTCTTGGCTTGCGCCGCTTGGGGTTTTTGCAATTTTAACGACATTTTTTTTAGGTGAAGATTGGCGCGTTTTGCGGGAACGCCCGCTGTTGCGATTTTCGCTGCCGCTGTTAATTTTGATTTTATTTTTATTATGCTCATCGCTATTTTAATTGCATATTTTCTAATGCTTTTCGGTTTTTCGCGCGCGGTTTCCAAGCGTGGCGGGAACGCCATTTTTTATCGCGGCGAACGCAAATCGTCGTGGCTTTTGGTTGCCTACGGGATGATTGGCGCGTCGCTGAGCGGCGTTAGTTTTGTGAGCGTTCCCGGTTTAGTCGCGACGCAAGATTTGACTTATTTGCAAATGTGTTTGGGCTTTATCGCGGGTTATTTTATCGTCGCGTTTGTGCTGTTGCCGCTGTATTACAAATTTAATTTAACCTCGATTTATGCGTTGCTCGACAAGCAAAGCGGCGTTGAATATTCGGCAGAACGCAAAGTGGCTGCGCTGTTTTTTTTAATTTCAGATTTGCTCGGCAGCGGCGTAAAATTTTTCTTAGTTTGCATTATTTTGCAGCGTTTTATTTTTGATGATTTGGGCGTAAGTTTTTTGATTGCCGTTCCCGCGATGGTCGCCGGCATTTGGCTTTACACGCGGCGCGGCGGCGTTAAGACCTTAGTTTACACCGACGTTTTGCAAACCACGCTCATGCTCGCCGCGGCAGCACTTTTGATTTGGCAACTCAAAGACGCGTTCCCGCAAGCACTCAACAGCGAACACTGGCGCACGTTTGAATTTGCCGATTTTAAAACCACGCAAAATTTTTGGAAACAATTTATCACGGGAGCGTTCATCGTTGTCGTTATGACGGGGCTCAACCAAAATATGATGCAAAAAAATCTCACTTGCAAAACGCTGCGCGAGGCGCAAAAAGATATGTGCGTTTCTGGATTTTTCTTCGTTCCCGTCAATCTGCTTTTCTTGGTGCTCGGCATTTTGTTGCTGATTTGGATTCCGCAAAATGGACTCAGCGTTCCCGCAAAAGGCGACGAATTATTGCCGTTTTTTGTAGAAAATAGCGGCTCGCGCGCGACGCTTATTTTGTTTGTTTTAGGAATTGTTTCAGCGGCGTTTTCGTCGGCAGATTCGGCGCTGACGGCGCTCACGACGAGTGCGTGCATCGATTTGTTTCAAAAACCCGATGACGAACGCTTGCGGGAACGCGTGCATTTTGCGCTCGCAATTATTTTTGTCGGCATCGTTTACGCGCTTTATTATTTTGGCACAAACAGCTTGCTCAATTTGGTTTATGTGCTCGTAAGTTACACGTATGGCCCGCTGTTGGGGCTCTTTGGTTTTGCGCTTTTGAAGAAAAAAGTGTTCCCGTCAAAATTCGTTCCCGTCTTAACAATTTGTTTATTTGCGCCGATAATTTGCTACGCGCTCAACGCGGGAACGCTCGCGTGGCTCGATTACAAATTTGGCTACGAATTATTGCTCATCAACGGCGCGCTGGCGTTCGCGGGACTTATAATTTACCACACTGCGCGGGAACGAGAAAACGCAAAATCGCACAGGAAAGCGCAATTCGAATAAGCACGGGAACGGGAAATTTCTCACACGAAGAACACATACCGAGCGAAGCGACACCCCGCCATTAAAACGAATTATTTTTTGGGTGGGGCGGGAACGTTGGGCGGGAACGGGAAATTTTTTTTAACTACGAATAAACGTAAATTTACGCGAAGAAAATTTTCAAAAGCGCTTCGCGAAAAGCGCGTTCCCGCGTTCAAAGCGCCTGCGGCGAAAAGATTTTTGGGAGGCGGCACCGAGCAACGCGAGATGGAACCATTTCTAATTTCGCCACAAGAGGCGGGAACGCGGGAATGAAAAACCGTAGGTTTATTAGGAATCAATAGGATTTTTGAGTTGTGCCGAAGGCACTAAAATCGCTTGCAATGGCTAACCCCCACAAAAGCGAGCAAACGCGAGCGTGTGGAGGTAAAACAAAAGTAAAATTAGCCCCGAAGGGGGTGAACTAAAAAACTTCGCGGGAACGTGGAAACGCGGGTTTTATTTCTCACGCAGATCTCGCCAATTGCGCAGATTTTATGGGAGGAGCGGCATCTTGCCGCTCCATTTTTGTTATTTTTTCCCGCAAACTCAAAGCGCCAACGGCGCGTCTTATTTCAGCCCAGGGCGCAAGCCTTGGATAAGCAAATAAATAAAAACCAGTCCTGAAAGGGCGACTCTCACCACAAACACCAAACACCACGGGAACGAGAATTTTTCATCTAAGGCAACTACGGAAAAATTAAAGGAAACTAAGAAATTTTGTTTGTTGCTCGGGAACGCGGGATTTATTTCTCACGCAGATCTCGCCAATTTCGCAGATTTTATGGGAGGAGCGGCATCTTGCCGCTCCATTTTTGTTATTTTTTCCCACAAACTCCAAGCGCCAACGGCGCGACAGAATTAGCCCAGGGCGCAAGCCATGGGTAAAAGAATAAAATCCACCAGCGCTGAAAGCGCAGCAGAACACGGGGATGGGATTTTTTCAACGCCAATTGCGCAAAAGAAACACAAAATTACGCAAATATTTTTTGATGTTGTACGGGAGCGCGTGGAACGCGCAACTTTGCCGCGAGGGTTTGTGTTTTTTAGTTCACTCCCTTCGGGACTGATTTTATTTTTGATCTACCCCCACACGCTCGCGTTCCCGCTCGCTTTTGTGGGGGTTAGCCATCGCGGGAACGCGTTCCCGCAATTTCAGAGACTTCGGCACAGCAAAGTTTGCGGATTGAAAATAAAATTGGATCCGCGAGACGCGCATCCTCCCATAAAATTTGCGCAATCGGCGAGATCTGCGTGAGAAATTTTCCCGCGTTCCCACGTTTCCACACCCCAAAAATAATTCGCGTAAATTAGCGTTTATTCGTAGTTGAAAAAAACTTTCCCGTTCCCGTGAACGTTAGTGAGCGAGCGTAAGCTACTCGCAATCGGTGTTAAAAAACGTTCCCGCAAAGTTGCCTTCACGGGAACGACAAAACAATATGAAAAAAATCTTTTCAAATTAGCGACGACGGCGGCGACGAGCCGCGACGAGCGCCAACGCTCCCGCGCCCGCCAACAAGCCGAACGCACTCGGCTCCGGAATCGCAGAGGCATTCGCCTTATGCGTCTTGAGGTAGCTGATTTGCTCCTGTCCGAGCGCACCTTTGTAAATTGCGATATCCGACAACGTGAGCGAAGACTCTTTCCCGGCTGAAAGCTTTCCACCGAACGCAAAGTTGGTCATCGCATTCTGGCTGGTAAGATTTACCGTTCCCGTACCCTTCTTCTCTCCGTCAATGTAAAGAGAGAGCGTTCTTGCGCCGGAAGAGCCTTCGAGCACCAACGCATAGTGCGCCCACTCCGACGAGGCGGACTGGCTCGCCAACGTCTTGCCGTCCGTTCCCGCACCGGTCATCTCCTGATAGCCGTCTTTGTCCATGACAATTTTATTCTGATTTTTGTAATCGGTCAGCTTCCACTGATAGGAGGAATTGACTCCGAACGCGAAGAGTACCGGCCACTCCGACGTCGAAAAGTCTGAATCATACTTCGCGTGGAAGCTGATCGTGAACGACCCGGAGCCTTCTTTCAGCGCGTCCGTCTGCGAGCCGACGGAGCTGTTCTCGGAAGTGAAGGACAGTTTGTTTTTTGAGGATGTCGAGTACGAACCTGCGCCGGAAATAAACCCGTCGTTCTGGTCAATCGTTCCGCTTCCGGAGAGGTTGGAGAACGCGCCGGAGCCGTGTTTCGCGGAATCGAGCGACGTTCCCTTGGAGAAATCAAGTCCCCAAAGCAACTCGGTATCGACGACCGCCGCATTCGCGAGCATCGTTCCCGCAGCGAGAAGCGAAGATATTGCGATAATGTTTTTCATATTTTGTGTATATTTATTTAGGTTATTGTTGAATGTTATTTTTTAGAACTACAAAAAATTCTAAAATCGAAAAAAAAAAACGCAAGCACAAAATTTAAAAAATCTGTTTTCTCGATTAAAAAATCAAAAACTCTCTTTGTTTTCTTTAGCGAGCGAACGCGAGTAGGTGCTCTTAAATTCTTTTTTTCGTTCCCGTTCCTGCACGTCTGCGTTGCCTTAGCAACGCGCCCAAAAAATCTTCGTGCCTTTGTGTCTTCGTGTGAGATTTTTTCCCGTTCCCGCGCCCACCAACAAAAATTCTTAGCTTCCCTTAAATTTTCCCATAGTTGCCTTAGATGGAAAATTCCCGTTCCCGTGGCGAAGTTTTTTTTTATTCACTCCCTTCAGGACTGGTATTATTTTTGTTTTACCCCCACACGCTCGCGTTCGCTCGCTTTTGTGGGGGTTAGCCATCGCGGGAACGCCTTCCCGCAATTTTAGTGCCTTCGGCACAGCAAAGTTTGCAGAGTGAAAATAAAATTGGATACGCGAGACGCGCATCCTCCCATAAAATCTGTGCAATCTGCGGAATCTGCGTGAGAAAATTCCCGTTCCCGCCGTTCCCGCGTTCCCGTATTCCCGTGTTCTGTCGCGCTTTCAGCGCTTGGAGTTTGCGGGGAAAAATAACAAAAATGGAGTGGCAAGATGCCACTCCTCCCAAAAAATTTGCACAATCTGCGAGATCTGCGCGAGAAATTTTCCCGCGTTCCCGCGTTTCCACACCCCAAAAATAATTCGCGTAAATTGGCGTTTATTCGTAGTTGAAAAAATCCCGTTCCTGTCCCCAAACCCGCGAACGTTAGTGAGCGAGCGTAAGCTACTCGCAATCGGTGTAAAAAAACGTTCCCGCGAGCAAGCCCACGGGAACGCCGGAACATCATGAAAAAAAATTTAGGATTTCAAAAACGCGCACAATTTCAAAAACGCGTTCCCGCGATGTGATAATTTATCTTTTACCGTTCCCGCCAATTCTGCAAAAGTTTTGTCATAGCCCGCGGGAACGAAAATCGGGTCGTAGCCAAAGCCAAATCCTGCGTCCGCCTCGCGTTCTGCGATTTCGCCAAAACAGCGCGCGTCAAAAATTTGCTCGTTCCCGTCAGCGTCAATCAACAGCAAACAGCAATAAAAATGTGCGCCGCGTTTTCCCGCGGGAACGTCTTTGAGCGCGCCGAGCAGTTTTGCGCGGTTTTGTTCTGCCGTCGCTTGCGGGCCCGCATAATACGCGGTTTCTACGCCTGGGTTCCCGCCGAGCGCATCGACGCAAAGCCCACTGTCGTCAGCCATTACGAGCGTTCCCGCCGGCAAAACTTCGCGCAGCGCTCGCGCTTTCAAACGCGCGTTCCCGACAAATGTTCCCGAATCTTCAACAACTGGCGGCATTCCTTGTTCCCGCGCGTCTTTGGCGGAAACAAAGCGCACGCCGTCCAAGCGTTCCCGCGCCGCCAAACGGTTAAATTCCTCAACTTTGTGAGCGTTTCCTGTCGCGATTACGATCGTCATTTTATTTTGTTTTTTCGGTGATTTGCACCCAATCGGCGGCGATGCGAGCGGTTTCGCGCAGGACGATGTCAAAGTTTGGCAAATCGTCGTCTTCATCGAGCGCGAGAGCGTTATCGTCGGAAGTTTTCTTGGGGTTCACGCCGGGAATCGTCAGCGCAATATTAATGCGGTCGGACGATTTTTTCTTTGCTTTTTGCGTTCCCGCGGCGATGGCTTCGGCTTCGGTTTTTTCTTTGGCGAGCGTTGAATTAAGTTTAATTTCTTGGGACGGGAACGCGCTTTTTGTTTCGTAATCGATGAGCGCGTTTTTCACGTAAGTGTAAAGCGCTTTGTCAGATTCGCGCGTCTCGAGGCGTTTGTCGATGTTGAGCGAAATGGTTTTGTCGTTTTGGCGCTCTTTAAACCAAGCGATCGAATGCGCGAGCGTTCTAAATTCGGGCAATTCGGCTTGGCGGCGGCGGCTGGCTTCGCCAAGTTGGTCAATCAAATCTTGCGAAATCGGCGCTTTGAGCCAATCGTATTTTTGCGGCGTTGACGGGAGCGCGCTTTCGACAGAATCCCACGGGAGCGGATTATCTAAATCGCTTTCGGCAATCGGTAAAACGCTGTAAGTTGACGGGATCGCAATGTCGGCGGGAACGCCGTGCAACTGAATCGAATTGCCCGATGGCGCGTACCATTTGCTGCGCGTAACTTTAATCGACGCGTTAAAACCTTTACCAATCAACGAATAAGGTTTGACTTCTTGCACCGAACCTTTGCCGTGTGTTTTAGGGTCGCCAACAATGATTGCGCGGCCGTTGTCGCTGAGCGCTCCCGCGACAATTTCAGACGCGCTGGCGGACGCTTTTGAAGTTAAAACAATCATCGGCCCATCCCAAAGTGCAGGCGTTTTCATAATTAAATTTTTGCCCGCAGAAAGCAGCGACGTTTGGCCTGTTTTGTAGGTAACGACGTTCCCGCCAGCGTCTTTGATGCGCACAACGGGCTGTTTTGCGCCGACAAAAAGTTCCGCCAAATCAATCGCTTCGTTCAAATAACCGCCGCCGTTTTGGCGCAAATCGAGAATGATGGCTTTGGCGTTGAGCGCTTTTAATTTTTCGAGCAATTCGCGCACGTCTTCGGTGGTTGAAAACGCGAGCGCGTCATTGGTGTCTTTGCCGTAAAAACCGGGCAAATTAATTACGCCGACGGGAAGGGTTTTTTCGCCCGCGGGAACGCTAATTAATTTTGCCGACGCCAATTGTTCGGTGATTTTAATTTCGTCGCGTTGCAAAACAACGACGCGGCGTTGGCTGTGATCAGAACCCGATTCGACGTAAAGTCGCACGGTTTCGCCTTTTTTGCCGCGCAACATGTGCACGATGCGATTAAGGCGCATGCCGATGACATCGACCATTTCTTCGCTGTCTTGTTTGATGCCGACCGCGATAATGCGATCGCCCACTTCAAATTTTCCCGAACGCTCGACGGGACCGCCCGGCATGATTTCGCGAATCGTGCAATAGCCGTCATCATCGTAAAGCACCGCGCCGATCCCGCAAAGCGCATTGCGCATCGCAATTTGAAAATCTTCCATCGATTGCGCGGTAAAAAATGTCGTGTGCGGGTCAAATTCTGCCGTCAAAGAATTGAGAAAAATTTCTTCCACTTCCCAAGGTTCGAGGACGATATTTTTGCCGATTTTTTCGTAGCGGGACGCGATTTTTTCGGCGGCGGCTTTGATTTTTTCGTCATCGATTTCGTTCCCGCCGGAAAGCAATTCATTGATCAAATCGTTCGTCAAGCGTTCCCGCCAAAGTTGATCTGCGGCAGCAGCGTCGGCGGGCCATTCGGCTTTTTTGCGATCGAGCGCAAAATTAACATCACGATGCAAATTGATTTTTGCCGTTCCCGCCAATTCATTTTTAATCCACGCCACACGCGCCGCGTATTTGTCTAAAAACGCTTTATAAATTTCAAACGCGGGATAAAGATTGCCATTTTTAAAATTGTCGTTAAGCGTTCCCGCAAAACGATTTTGAAACGAATTAATTTCGCTCGCCAAAAAAATCATTCGCGAACCATCAAGCGCGCTAATGTAGCGTTTAATCAATTCGCGCTTATCAATTTGTGCAATATTTTTGTGCGTAATATGCAAGCGTTCGAGATAAAGCGACGTAATAATCGTGTCGTCTTTCATCGCGAGCGTGGTCGTGTAAAGCGGAACTTCTTGCGACGGCGCAACCACATTCACCGCGGGAACGTCTTGTTGGGCAAACGCAAAACAGGTTCCCGCAAAACTCGCGAGAGCCAACACCTTAAATAAATTCAAATTCATACTAACCATTATAAAACGCGTTCCCGCAAAGCGCGAGCAAAGAAAAAATTCGCGGGGAAACGCGGGAACGCCAAATTTTAAGTTTCAACTTCTTAATTTCCCCAAAAAAACGCGTTCCCGCGAGATGATTTCACGGGAACGCTTTTTTATTTTGCGGGAACGATTAAATATTCGTCCAGTCGAGAATCACTTTTCCAGCGCTACCGTCGAGCATTGCTTGGAAACCTTTGTCAAAATCTTTGTATGACATACGGTGAGTGATGATTGGCGAAACGTCCATGCCTGCTTGAATGAGCGCCATCATTTTGTACCAAGTTTCGAACATTTCGCGACCGTAAATGCCTTTGAGGAAAAGTCCTTTGAAAATGATTTTGCTCATATCGAGTGGTTTTGGCGTTGCGGGAATGCCGAGCAATGAAATGCGGCCGCCGCAAGCCATCGTATCGAGCATGCCGTTGAACGCGATGCTGTTGCCCGACATTTCAAGGCCGATATCCCAACCTTCTGTCATGCCGAGTTCTTTCATCACTTCTGGCAACGATTTTTCCATCGTATTGACCGCCATGGTTGGATTCATTTTTTTCGCGAGCTCCAAGCGCACCGGATTGACGTCGGTAATCACAACATAACGCGCTCCCGCAGCTTTTACTAACGGGATCGCCATAATGCCGATTGGGCCTGCACCGGTAATCAAAACGTCTTCACCAACAACATTGAACGAAAGCGCCGTATGAGCTGCGTTCCCGAGCGGATCGAGAATCGCCGCGATTTCATCCGGAATATCATCTGGCAAAACCACCACGTTTTTCGCTGGCAACGAAAGCAATTCTGCAAACGCGCCCGGACGATTAACGCCTACGCCTTGCGTGTTTGGGCAAAGGTGTTTTTTGCCCGCGCGGCAATTACGGCAATGTCCGCAAACAATATGACCTTCGCCGGAAACGCGTTGGCCAATTTTCAAATGCTTGACATTTGCGCCCAATTTTTCAATGATGCCAACATATTCGTGGCCGACAACCATCGGCACAGGAATCGTTTTTTGCGACCATTCGTCCCATTTGTAAATGTGAACATCGGTGCCGCAAATGGCAGTTTTTTTGATGCGAATGAGGACATCATCTGGGCCGATTTCTGGCTCGGGAACGTCCATCAACCACAAACCTTCTTTGGCTTCTTTTTTAACGAGAGCTTTCATGATAATAATTTGTTGTTTTTAACACTAAATATTTTTGACCCAACGCGCGCAATTTGCAAGATTTAAAAAACGCGTTCCCGCGAAGCATTTTCACGGGAACGCCGAATTGTTATGAAAAAAATCTTATTTGCGGGAACGGCGACGACGTGCGCCCGCCAAAGCCAGCGCGCCCAAGCCCGCGAGCAAGCCAAATGCTGACGGTTCGGGGACGAGAGACGCGACTTGGCTGTCGGTCAACGCGACATTCCAAAATGCAATATTGTCAAAATTTGCAGCGGCAGACTTTCGGCCATTCCCAAACGCAGAACCAAATTGAAATCCCGTAATTGCGGCATCTGTCGTTGCTAAACTTACAGTGCTGAGAAGTTTTCCATCCAAATATGTTTTAAATTGAGATCCGTTTGAAGAAAAAGTTAATGTTTTCCAAGCCGTTCCCGAAATGTCAGCATAGCTTCCCAAATCACCCGTTCCCGAACTTGTTGCTCCGCCAAAATAACTTTCCGATCCGCCGACTCCACCAACAAACATTTTCATTGTGTTGTCATTATTTTTTTGAATCATCAAAGCGTGATTGTCGCCGTACGTAATATTGTTCGTGTAAAGCGAAAACAAATTTTCCCAATTATTCGCAGAAAATCCGGAAACGTCCATACTAATTGTGAACGAATTTGCCTTCAAGCCAGAATTGCTTGCATTCGTTGTCCAAACGCCATTCGAGCCCGTATATTTGCCGAAATGTCCCGTTTGATCATACTCGAACGAATTATTCAAAGTAACATTTGTTGGCGATTTTGTTGCCGCCGCACTCGTTTCAAAATCCCAAAAAAACACGAGATTGTCATTTTTCAAACTTTCGGGAACCTTGCTTGCCGCGTTCGCCCAAAGCGTTCCCGCGGCAAAAATTGAAGCAATTGTGATAAATTTTTTCATAGCTATTTTTGATTGAATTTTAAATATGCAAATTATTCTAAAACCGAAAAAAAAAACGCAAGCATAAAATTTAAAAATTTTTATTTTCGCAATTCTAAAAAAGCAAAAAATCGTTGTTTTCTTTTAACGAGTAAGCGCGAGTAAGCACTCTTAGTTCCCTTTTTAGTTCACTCCCTTCGGGACAGATTTTGTTTTTGTTTTACCCCCACACGCTCGCGTTCGCTCGCTTTTGTGGGGCTTAGCCATCGCGAGCGATTTTAGTGCCTTCGGCACTGCAAGGAAAGTTAAAAGTTAAGAGTTGAAAGCTAAAACGAGAGCAGCGAGATGGAGCCATTAAAAGTTAAAAAGCGAGGTTTTTCTGCCAAAAATTAAAATCTTTAAAATCCTCAAATCTGTGGATAAAAAATGGAGCGGCAAGATGCCGCTCCTCCCAAGCGCTTTACGCCGTAGGCGCTTTTTTCGCGGGAACGCGCGCTTTTCGCGAAGCGCTTTTGATAAAAGTTAAGATTTAAAAGTTTAAAGTTAAAATTTAAAAGTTGAAATTCCCGTTCCCGCGGTGAAGAATAAAAACAACCGTTGTCGTCGCTAACGCCGTTTTCTAACGAAAACGATTAGGGGCGAAAATAAAATTCGTCGAAATATTTTATTTTTTCGCGGGAACGCGAGCGTTAGCGAGCGACGTTAGTTGCGACAAAGGTTGTTTTGTTTTTCCGTTCCCGTTCCCGCCGTTCCCGTAAAAAAATTCTCGCCCGAAGGACAAAGGTTTCGAAGTTTCGGCGGTTTAAGCCGCCGAAGAAAATCAAAAAATTCTTTATTTTCTTTAACGAGCGAATGCGAGTAGGTGCTCTTGATTTCTTTTGAGATTTCCGCGAAATTTGCGAAAAATCCGCGTAAATTCGCAGTTTAAAAAATGTTTTTGTTGTTTTTAGTTGGCGCGGCGGGACGCCACGCCTCCTTGTTCCCGTTCCCGTAAACAAAAAAATAATTCGTTTAATTTGTTTAATTCGTAGTCGAAAAAAGTGTAGAGTGTAGGGTGTAGGGTGTAGAGTGTAGAGTGTTTTCAGCTTTCAGTTTTCAGTTAAATCTCGTTCCCATCGCCCACCCCAAAATAATTCGTTTAAATTCGTTTAATTCGGTGATAAAAAAATCCCGTTCCCGCCATTCCCGCGTTCCCGCGGTGCCTCTTTGTCCTCTTTCGGTTAATTCGTTGATAAAAACGCGTTCCCGCCGAACAAATTTGCCCACAGGAACGCTTTTTTATTTTTTGAGAACAAAATTAATCGACGATGCGCACGCCGCCCTTGTCTGCCGACGCAACCATTTTGGCGTAAGCGCGGAGTGCCTTTGAGATTTCGCGTTTGCGCGTGCGCGGCGTGAACGCGTCTTTGCCGCGGGCTTCCTCTGCGGCGCGGCGGGAACGCATTTCTTCGTCGCTAATCACAGCGCGAATCGTGCGCGCGGGAATGTCGATTTCGATCACGTCGTCGTCGCGCAACAAAGCGATATTCCCGCCCGCTGCGGCTTCTGGCGAACAGTGGCCGATCGAAAGTCCCGAAGTTCCACCCGAAAAGCGTCCGTCGGTAATCAGCGCACAAAGTTCGCCGAGATGTTTTGATTTGATGTAAGAAGTCGGGTAAAGCATTTCCTGCATTCCTGGTCCGCCGCGCGGCCCTTCGTAATTGATGACGACGACGTCGCCTGGACCGACTTTCCCGCCGAGAATTCCCTCGCAAGCGTCTTCTTGGCTTTCGAAAACGCGCGCCGTTCCCTTAAATTTGAAAACTTTTTCCGAAACGCCAGCGGTTTTAACAATGCAACCGTCCTGCGCGATGTTGCCAAACAAAACCGCCAAACCGCCGTCGCGCACATAAGCGTGTTCGAGGTCGCGAATGCAACCGTTCGCGCGGTCGGTGTCGAGCGAATCAAAACGCGCGTTTTGGCAGGCAAATTCCGTCGTGCGCGTTCCCGCGGGAGCGGCGTGGGCGCGTTCGAGCGCTTCGGCAGAAACCGTCGGCGAAACAATGTCGTTTTGCGCGATCGCCTCGCCGAGCGTCAGCCCGTCCGCGCGACGCGTCGAGCCGTCAACGAGCCCTTCCGCCGCCAAACGTCCCATAATCGACAAAATTCCGCCCGCGCGGTGCACGTCTTCGATGTGGTATTTTTTGGTGTTAGGCGCGACTTTGCAAAGCACGGGAACGCGACGCGAAAGAAAATCGATGTCTTTCATCGCGAAATCGACGCCTGCTTCTTGCGCGATTGCGAGCAGGTGCAAAACCGTGTTCGTCGAGCCGCCCATGGCGATGTCGAGCGTCATTGCGTTCAAAAATGCCGCGCGCGTGCCGATTTGTCGCGGGAGCACCGACGTGTCGCCTTTTTCGTAGTAAGCGTAAGCCATTTCGACGATGCGCTTGGCGGCTTTTTCAAAAAGTTTGCGGCGCTCAATGTGAGTCGCGAGCGTTGTGCCGTTCCCGGGAAGCGCGAAACCAAGCACTTCGTTCAGACAGTTCATCGAATTTGCGGTGAACATTCCCGAGCAGGAACCGCAGGTCGGGCAGGCGAATTTTTCGAGTTGCGCGAGTTTTTCGTCCGAATAACTTTCATCCGCGCCCTTGACCATCACGTCGATGAGATCGTTCTTTTCGCCGTCAAATTCGCCCGCTTCCATTGGTCCGCCCGAAACGAAAATCGCGGGAATGTTCAGGCGCATCGCCGCCATCAGCATGCCCGGAGTAATTTTGTCGCAATTTGAAATGCAAACAATCGCATCGACGCGGTGAGCGTTGCACATGTATTCGACGGAATCGGCGATCAAATCGCGCGACGGGAGCGAATAAAGCATGCCGTTGTGGCCCATCGCGATGCCGTCGTCGATCGCGATCGTGTTAAATTCCGCCGCGAAACAGCCCTGCGACTCGATCAACGCCTTGATTTCTTGACCCACCTTGTGCAAATGCGTGTGGCCGGGAACGAACTGCGTGAACGAATTGACGATCCCGATAATCGGCTTGCCAAACTGTTCTTCTTTCATGCCGTTGGCTCGCCACAAAGCGCGTGCGCCCGCCATGCGGCGACCTTCTGTACTCAAAGAGCTACGTAATTTCATAATGAAAACAAATATAACACAATTCGCGTTCCCGCGCGAATTTGAACCCGCGGGAACGCGGGAACTCAGATTTTTTAACGCTAATAACGCAAATGGAACGCAAATTTCGCAATATTTTAAGATAACCACTAATTAAATTTTAACTTTCCTCGAACTGCGGGAACAAAAACAACCTTTGTTGAAGCAACGCCGTTTTCTAACGAAAACGATTAGGGGCGCAAATAAAATATTTCGACGAATTTTATTTTCTCACGGGAACGCGGGAATAGTGGAGAGAGCGGGAACGGGAATTTTCTTAGATAAGCGCTTAACATTTTCGCCTTTCTGTTTTTTCTATTTTTGAAAATTGTGGCAAACATCACTATAATTGCTTTATGGAAAAGCACACAAAAAACGATTCACGTTCCCGCGCAAATGCAATTAAGACGAGCGCGTATTTTTATAGTTTGGCGACTATTATTTGCGCGCTGATTTCGCTTAATTATTTTCCAATGCTCGGCATTAATTTTTCGGGCGAAGGTTGGGTGTTTGCGCTGTGTTCGATGTTTGGGCATTTTTGGATGCTCGCGCTGATGGCGTGGCTGATTTTAGCGCTCCCGCTCGCGCTTATCGTTCCCGCAAAAACTAAAATTTTAGCAAGCGTTTCAATTATCGCGGTTGCGCTCGCGGGAATGATTTTGACGGCGGACACCTTTGTTTTTGGAATTTATCGTTTTCACATTTATAATCCGTTCGTTTTAGATTTGCTTTTTGGCGGCGATGCGGGCGGCATTTTTGTTTTTTCGGGAACGCAATTTGCGCTCGCGGGAACGCTCATTTTGGCGATTGCCGCGGGAACGTGTTTTCTTTGGTGGCTCGCGTCAAAATTGGCAAAATTTCGCGCATTGCCATTAACGATTTATTGCGCAATTTCGTTTTTATTTTTAGCAACGGCGCACACGATGCACGCGTATTATTCTGCAATTAACAGCCGTTCTGTTTCGCGTATCGCCGAAGTTTACCCCATTTATTTTCCCCTCACAGCCAATCGTTTTTTGGTGAAAAATGGATTTGTCGATCCCGCCCAAGTGCGCCAAAAAATCAAATTGGAAACGAGCGACAATTTTTATTATCCGCAACACGCGCTCGCGGGAACGCCCACGGGCAAAAATATTTTGGTAATTATGATCGATTCGTGGAACGTGCGCACATTCGCGCCCGAAGTGATGCCAAATATTTGCAAATTTGCCGAAAAATCACAGGTTTTCACCAATCATTACAGCGGCGACCACGGCACGCGCACAGGCGTTTTGTCGTTCTTTTCGGGTTTGCCCGGACTTTATTTTAACACATTTCGCGGGACGGGAACGCCGGCGGCATTTGTCGATTTTGCATTAAAAAATAATTATCAAGCGCGCTTGGTTGCGACCGCGGGACTTGATAATCCGCCGTTTACGCAAACGATTTTTTCGTGCGTTCCCGCAAACGCGATTAGCGATCGTTTTCACGACGATGTCAAATCGACCGATACTTGGCTGGACTGGACACGCGAATACACCGGCGTTCCCGCCACGCAACGCCAACCATTTTTTGGCTTTGTATTTTTAGACCAATTGCACGCAATGAATTTGCCCGAAGGCGCGGCGGAACCGTTCCCGAGCACCTGGAAAAATCCGCGCTACGAAAGTCTTTCGAGCTCGACCGACGCGGAAAACTTTTTCAATCTTTACAAAAACAACGCCGTTTGGGTGGACCAACAAGTTAAACGCATTCTCGACGATTTGCGGGAACGCGGTTTGCTCGAAAACACGATTGTCATTCTCACGGGCGACCACGGACAAGAATTCAACGAGGAAGGCAACAACATTTACGGGCACGGCTCGCTGTTTTCGACTTACCAATTGCACGTGCCATTTGTGCTTTTTGATGCGGCGCTCCCGCCGAAAAAATACGACCACTGGTCGGCGCACTACGATGTTTCGGTAACGCTTTTGCAAAATTATCTCGGCTGCACCAATCCAGCCAGCGATTATTCAATCGGCAAAAATCTTTTCGATACCACGCCAAGAAAATGGCTGCTCGTGGGACACTCAGAAAATTTCGGAATCCTCGAAACCGACCGCACCACGCACGTAAAATTTGACCGCTCTTACGATATTTACGACCGCAATTCTAAATATCTCGAAAACGCGAAATTAAACGCCGCGATTTTCCAAGAAGCACTAAAACAATCGCGCAAATTCTACAAAAAACCGCAATAACTTTTCGCGGGAACGCGGGAATAGCGGATAGTGCGGGAACGCAGATTTTTTAACGCTAATTTCGCAAATATAACGCAAATTTCGCAATATTTTTTAACCATTAATTGAAATTAACGTTCCCGCGTCTCCTCAAAAAATCTTTAAAATCCTCTAATCTGTGGATTTTATTTCAAGCGCGTTCCCGCCAAAGCAAAACAAAAAAAGCGTTCCCGCGAAGTTATTTCACGGGAACGCTCTTTTTTGTTAATTTTGCTTATTTTGTGTGAACGACGCGGTCGCGGAGTTCGGCGAGTTTGCCGCTGTTCCAGCGTGAGGTGGTTCCCACGAGATAGCCGGTGATGCGTTGAATTGTGTCGATATTTTTGCTACCGCAAACACGGCAAACCGTATAATTTTCTTCGGTATTTTCATCGCCGCAATCCATGCAACGGTTGCGCGTGTGATTGACTGATGCGTAGCCCATGTTGTATTTGTGCATCAAATCAACAACTGACGAAATCGATTCTGGATTTTTCGTCGCGTCGCCGTCGAGCTCAACATAGAAAATGTGGCCGCCGCGCGTCAAATCGTGATAAGGCGCTTCGATCATCGCTTTGTGCGAAGCCGAACATTTGTAGTACACGGGAACGTGATTTGAGTTGGTGTAATAATCGCGATCGGTGATGCCTGGGAGCACACCGAATTTTTTGCGATCGATGCGCGTGAAGCGTCCTGCGAGCCCTTCGGCGGGCGTTGCGAGCACCGAATAATTGTGCTTATAAAAATCGCAATAAGTGTTCACGCGGTCGCGCATGTGTGTAATGATTTTCAAGCCCAATTCTTGCGCTCCCGCGTCTTCGCCGTGGTGTCTGCCGACGAGTGCCACCAAGCATTCTGCGAGGCCGATAAAGCCGATGCCGAGCGTGCCTTGATTGATCACCGAAGCGATGGTATCATCTGGCTTTAACGCGTCTGCGCCCACCCAAAGATCTTTCATCACGAGCGGGAATTGTTTTGCGAGCGCGGTTTTTTGGAATTCGAAGCGTTCGTGCAATTGTTTTGCCGAAACATCGAGGATTGAATTTAAGCGTTCAAAGAAACGCGTAATGCGCGCGTCTTGATCGGCGATGTCGCGACATTCAATTGCGAGGCGCACCAAATTAATTGTCGTAAACGAGATGTTCCCGCGAGCGACCGATGTTTTTTCGCCAAAACGGTTTTCAAACACGCGCGTGCGGCAGCCCATCGTTGCACATTCGTAAATGTAGCGTTTTGGGTCTGACGCTTTCCATTTTTCGTGTTGATTGAAAGTCGCGTCCAAATTGATGTAATTTGGGAAAAAGCGGTGTGCAGAAACTTTGCACGAGAGCAAATACAAATCGTAGTTGCGGTCGGTTGGGAGATAGCTGACGCCCGATTTTGATTTCCAAATTTGAATTGGGAAAATTGCGGTTGAGCCGTTCCCGACGCCGCGTTCTGTCGAAAGCAAAATTTCACGAATAATGCAACGACCTTCTGGCGATGTGTCTGTGCCGTAATTGATTGACGAAAACACCACTTGATTTCCGCCGCGGCTGTGAATCGTGTTCATATTGTGAATGAATGCTTCCATCGCTTGGTGAACGCGCTCAACGGTGCGATTGATTGCGTGTTGCACCAATTTTTCGTCACCGCTCAACGCCGCCAATGGTTTTACCAAATAGTCTGGAATTTCCACTTCGTAAAGATGCGACAACGATTTGCCTTCGAGCGATTCAATCACCTTAATTTCTTCAATAAATGTTTTGCGAACATAAGGCGCCAAATAAAAGTCAAACGCTGGAATCGCTTGGCCGCCGTGCATTTCATTTTGCGCGGTTTCCATCGAAATACAAGCAATAATCGCCGCCGTTTCAATGCGTTTTGCCGGACGCGATTCGCCGTGTCCCGCCGAAAAACCGCCTTGCAAAATGTGGTCGAGCGGGTGCTGGCAGCAAGTCAGCGATTTGGTTGGGTAATAATCTTTGTCGTGAATGTGAATGTAAGCATTGCGCACCGCGTCGCGCACTTCTGGCGAAAGCAAATAATCATCCACAAATGGCTTGGTGGTTTCTGACGCAAATTTCATCATCATGCCCGCGGGAGTGTCCGCATTCATATTCGCATTCTCGCGAGTAACATCGGTCGATTTTGCTTCGATGATTTCAAGGAACATATCGCGCGTTTTTGCTTTGCGTGCCACATTGCGTTGTTCACGATAAGCAATGTATTTGCGAGCAACATCTTTGCGCTCGGACTTCATCAATTCGTTTTCGACCAAATCTTGAATGGCTTCGACCGACATCGACTCATCACCATGATAAGCAATGCGTTGAGCAATTTGCGTCGCGAGCGGAATATCTTCACCGAGCTCGGTTTGCATCATCGCCTTTTGAATAGCGGCAGTAATTTTATCGACATGAAAACCGACTTTGCGGCCGTCGCGCTTTACAACTGTAAGAATCATTTTTTTGTATTTAGTTAGAAGTTTATTAAGAAATTTTTCACTCATTTCGCGGGAACGCGTTCCTTAAAAAAAGTGTATATTCAAGCGTGCCATTTTTTCGCCACAAGTCAACAAGTTTTTATTCACAAATTTAAAATGCGTCAACTGCCGAATGCGTCGCGGGAACGCTCCCCCAAAAAATCGTTCCCGCGCCAATAAATTTTCATTGATATAAATGTATTTTTATATTAACATATTTATATATGTCATCAAAATCACGTTCCCGCCAATTGCCAACAGAAAGCGAAGCCACCGCCAAGGCTTGCGCAGAATATTTCGAGCTTATGCGCTCAATTCGCAACGAAAAATCGTTGCGCATCCTGCTTGCGCTCGATGATTTGGGCGAAGCGAATGTTACGAAAATCGTGCGCCGAACGAGTCTGCCCCAGCCCGAAGTTTCAATGGCGCTCACCAAATTAAAACTTTCAAAAGCCGTCGAATTTCAACGCGAAGGACGCAATATTGTTTACTGGATTGGCTCACAATTTATCAAAGAAACAATCGCCAGTTTGCGCCACCGCATCGATGTCATGCTCGAACGCGACGAAAATCCTCTTCGCAAAATGATTTAGCGGGAACGCGGAAATAGTGGGGAGTGGAGGGTGGAGAGTGGAGAGAGTTGCGGGAACGCGCTTTTCGCGCCCCCCAAAAAAATAATTCGTTTTAATGGCGGGGTGTCGCTTCGCTCGGTACGCGTCAGTTCGTAATCGAAAAAAAGATCTCCGCCGTTCCCGTAGAAAAAATCTCGCCCGAAGGACAAAGGTTTCCAAGTTCGGCGGTTTAAGGCGCCGAACAAAATCAAAAAAAACTTTTCGCCGCAGGCACTTTGAACGCGGGAACGCGCTTTTCGCGAAGCGCTCTTGAAATTTTGAGAGGGTGGTTTTCCCGTTTCTGCCATGAAAAATAAAAAAACAAGCGTTGTCGTCGCTAACGCCGTTTTCTAACGAAAACGATTAGGGGCGAAAATAAATTCGTCGAAATATTTTATTTTTTCGCGGGAACGCGAGCGTTAGCGAGCGACGTTAGTTGCGACAAAGGTTGTTTTGTTTTTCCGTTCCCGCGCCCGCCAACAAAAATTCTTAGTTTCCCTTAAATTTTCCCGTAGTTACCTTAGTTGAAAAATTCTCGTTCCCGCAAACTCTCAGCTTTTTTAGTTCACTCCCTTCGGGACTGATGTTATTTTTGTTTTACCCCCACACGCGAGACGCGCATTCGCGCGACTATGACGATGACAATGATGATGACCGAGTTTGAAAATAACTGAAATAAAATTCGCTCGCTTTTGTAGGGGTTATCCATCGCAAGCGATTTTAGTGCCTTCGGCACAATTAAAAAAACTATTTTCCCCTATTCTGCCTACGGTTTCTCAATTTCTGTTTCCGCGCGCCTTGCGTTGTCTTAGCAACGCGCCCAAAAAATCTTCGTGCCTTTCTGTTCTTCGTGTGAGAAATTTTCCGTTCCCGTGTTCCTGCCCCCCAAAAAATAATTTGCGTAAATTAGCGTTTATTCGTAGTTGAAAAAAACCGTTCCCGCGAGCGAGCCCACGGGAACGGATTTTGTTTTTAAAAAGCTATTTTATTTTGCAGTTTTTTTAGCTTTTGCAGCGTCGTATTTTTTCCAAGCTTCTGCAGCGCCAACTTTTTGTTTTGCGGTGAATTCTGCAGCTGCTTTTTCTGCGGCAGCTTCATCAGCTGGCGAAGCGAATGCGTGTTTGTAGCCCTTGACAACGCTCCAATTGCCGCGCGTGAAATCTGGGAACGCAACTGATGCGCAATTGTTATCCATCGAGATTGCGCCGAGCTCTGCAAGCGAGCACCATTCTGCCAAATCGTAAACGTCCATGTCGAGCGGCAAACCATTTTGCAAGCAGTAAATCATACGCGCGTCCATGATGTAGTCCATACCGCCGTGACCGCCCACTTCTTGAGCTTTTTCGCCAAATTGTTCCAAGACTGGGTGACGGAATCGTTTGCGGAGTGCTTCCATCTCTTTCGCCGGCATAAAGCCGTGCGTGTTGAGATTGTCGACTTGTGGTTGGTGGCCTGCGGCTTGCAATTGTTTTGAATCAACAGCGATGCCGGGAGTTGGATATTTGTTGATAAAACCGCGCGTTCCCGTGAGTTGATAAAGACGGTTGTAAGGTTGAGGCGTCATGACATTGTGTTGAATTTCGATGACTTTTCCCTTTGCCGTGCGCATAAGCGTTGTCGTGTGGTCGCCATTGCGGAATGTGTCGCAAGGTTTTCCCGTTTTCTTTTCAACATATTCTTTGCCGTAGAACGAATCAGTGTCCATCGCCACGAGTGTTGTCAAACGGTCGCCGCGGTGAATGTCAAGTGCTTGCGCCACGGGACCGAGTCCGTGCGTTGCATAAACGTCGCCGCGATTTTCTTTGTTAAATTTCATACGCCAGCCGAGTTTTTCTGGATCGTTTTCAGGATTACTCCAATAATAACCCCAGAAATCGTCGAGGTTGTGAATGTAAGCGCCTTGTGCGCGCACGATTTCACCGAAAACGCCATTTTGTGCCATATTGAGCGAATCGAGTTCGAACCAATCATAGCAGCAGTTTTCAAGAATCATGCAGTGCAAACGTTTTGATTCTGAAAGATTAATGAGTTCCCAGCATTGATCAAGATTCATTGCCGAAGGCACTTCGATTGCGGTGTGTTTACCGTTTTCGAGCGCGCATTTTGCGACAGGGAAATGGTGATCCCAGTCGGTTGCGACATAAACGAGATCGATGTCATCGCGTTTGCAAAGTTCTTTGTAGCCATCTGCGCCCGAATAAATCGCTGCCGGTGGCAATCCCGCCTTGCGCAAATAAGCTTGGCAGTTTTCCGCGCGCTGTTCCTCGTAATCGCAAAGCGCGACGATTTGCACACCCGGAATATGTGTAAAACGAGCTACCGCTCCTGGGCCGCGCATGCCTAAGCCAACAAACGCCACGCGAACGCCTTGCATTTTTGGAACCGTCAAGCCAAGCACGTGTTTTTGTCCAGCAGGGCGCGCAGGTGTATTAACAACGATTGTGCCTTTGTCCCAAGTCCAAGTCGTTGAAGGCGAAAGTGAGCCCGAACCGTTTTTAGCAACGAGCGCGGGATCAGGACGACAAGTTTCTGCCGCAAACAAACTAACAGAAATTGCAAAAAGCGTTCCCGCAGATAAGATTTTTTTGAATGATGATTTTGTCATAATTTTTTTATTTTATAGAAAACAAGTGTTAGTAAAAATAATCACGTTCCCGCAAAAGATTTTTTAATTCCCGCGGGAACGTAAAATTGCCAAGCGAGATTAGAGCGGCATGTTGCCGTGTTTTTTTGGTGGACGCGTGCCGCGTTTGTTGAGCGTGTTGCGAAGTGCAAGCGCGAGCACTGAACGCGTTTTTGCAGGTTCGATCACGTCATCGACAATACCTTGAGCGGCTGCGCGATAAGGCGACGCGAATTGTGCTGCGTATTCTTTTGCGTGAGCTGCTTTGCATTCTGCCGAAGCCGCTGCGCCAATTTTTGTAGCTTCTTCTTCAGATTTGCCTGCTGCGAGCGCTTCAGCTTTAGCTTTTTCGCCAGCGCTAATAATATCTTTTTTAAAGACGATGTTAGCCGCGCCATCTGGACCCATCACGGCGATTTCAGCCATTGGCCAAGCATAAACCGCGTCCGCGCCCAAGTGTTTTGAGCACATTGCGATGTAAGCGCCTCCGTAAGCTTTGCGCAAAATTAATGTAATTTTTGGAACCGTTGTCGCCGAATATGCGTGCAACATTTTTGCGCCGTGGCGAATAATGCCGCCGCGTTCTTGCGCTTTGCCAGGCATAAAACCAGGAACGTCAACAAGCGTTACTAACGGAATAGAAAACGCGTTACAAAAACGAATAAAGCGAGCGCATTTATCTGCCGCGTCAATATCGAGCACGCCCGCTTTTTGCATCGGTTGATTTGCAACCACACCACAAACAATGCCTTGCATACGCGCCAAACCAATGACGGCGTTTTTCGCAAAATCTGCCATAATTTCAAGGAACGAATCTTCGTCAAACACGCGCTCAATAATTTTCTTAATATTAAGTGGCGAGAGCGAATCTTCTGGAATCAATTTTTCGATATCGGGATCTTCAATCATCGTAATATCGGGTTCCAAACAATGTGGTGGATTCGTCATATTGTTTGAAGGCAAATAGCTCAACAATTTATGAGCGATGCGCAATGCGTCTGCGTCGTCTTCGGCGACAAAATGAATGTTCCCGCTAATTGTTGCGTGCGCAGCTGCGCCACCCACTTCGTCCATCGTGCAATTTTCACCGGTAACGGCTTTAATCACTTCCGGACCCGTGATGAACATTTGCGCGTTCGATTTTTTCATAATGATAAAATCGGTCAACGCTGGCGAATAAGCCGCCCCGCCCGCGCAAGGTCCTGCAATAATTGAAATTTGTGGAATTACGCCGCTTGCTTGCACATTGCGATAAAAAATGTCGCCAAAACCTTTCAACGCCATTTCGCCTTCTGGAATACGTGCGCCTCCCGAATCGTTAATGCCGATAATTGGCATACCGTTCGCGAGTGCGTATTCTTGCAAGTGGGCGATTTTTTGCGCGTGAGCGTGTCCAAGCGAACCGCCCTGCACCGTAAAATCTTGTGCAAAAATCGCAACTGGGCGACCATCAATTTGGCCAATACCCGTTACGACACCGTCGCAAGGCAAATCTTTGCCGTCCATGCCAAAATCGCGACATTGATGTTTGACATGCATGCCAAGTTCCATAAACGTGCCGGGTTCAATCAATCCTTTAATGCGTTCCCGCGCGGACATCAAACCCTTGGCTTTGCGTGCTGCGAGTTTTTCTGCGCCGCCGCCTAATTTTGCGGCTTTACAGCGAGCTTTTAAATTTTCGATTGCTTCTTTATTTGACATAAAATTAAAACAATTAAGGGTTAATCTGTTAAGTTTAATTGTATCGTTCCCGCAGGTTTTTGTAAACAAATAAAAACCACAAAACTATCGCGGGAACGCTTATTTTTTTGACATTCCCGCGATTTTTTAGCGTTTTTACTTTGTTAAATTTAAATACGCTTCGGCAAAACGATGTCCAATTTTAATTTGCGAATTGCCTTCGTAATGCACGCCCATGTTGTCGCCTTTTTTAATTTTTGGCAAGTCGCGCGTGGGAACGTAAACAAAGATTTTTTTGTTTGCCTCGGCAATTTTTTTGAGTTCCTTCGAGGTAGTCGTTCCTTCAAATTCGGTTTCTTTATCCCAAAATGTTGCGGGCTCGCCGATGATTGCGACCATTTTTGCAGTCGAAATTTTCAGCCCTTTAATTTTGAGTTTTGCTAAATCATTTTTGAGATTGTTGTAGAATTTTTTAAAACGCGTTCCCGCCTCGGGCACTTCTTTCCCGCTGTTAGATTCGCCTTGCAAATACAAAAGCGCCGCGACTTCAACACGGTCAAAACCTTTTTTTTCTAATGCGGCAAACGATTCTTGCGCGGCAGAAATCAAATTATTGTAGCCCAAATAATCGTCCGATCTTGGCGGACAACTATTTTCGTCGCCGGGTTTAAGCCAATTGCCGTTCCCGCCGCCGTCGCGCGAAGCTTTCAAAATTCCCGTTGTTGCTGGCGGATATTTTTTATTCGCTTTTTTTTGCAACATTTGACCAAAGCCGTATTCTGGGCCCATCACGATTTGCGCTTCTTTTTGTGGCTCGATTTTTCCCCATTCGGTCGATTTGGGTCCGCGACAATAACCACCAAAATTTTTGTGCCAAAAAAGCATTTTAGGTTCGGGCCTCATTTTTTCCTCGTCGGCAGGATTTCCCTTAATCGCGCCGAGCGAATTCGACTGCCCGCACAAAATAAAAACGGTGAAAGTTTTCGCGCTCAGCGTTCCCGCAAATGCCAAAAGAAAAATAAATAAAAATGATAATTTTTTCATAAATCTATTATTGAACAAAGCTGCCTTGTGCGCAAATTTTGTCTTCGTAAACGATTGAGAAATTGAGCGCGGTTTCTGTTTTTTCCATTTTCAAATGTGGCATTTGCCCTGGGCGCACGAGCGATTTAAATTTCAGCCGCGCGATTTTTGAAAATGTTGCGGGAACGCCCAAATGTTCCTGCGCCAACAACATCACAAAATGCAATTGCGTAACGCCGGGCAAAACTTTGAATCCTGGGAAATGCCCTTCAAAGCACAAATCATTTTCGCCCAGCAACAAATCGCATTCGAGCGCATTGCCATTCACCACCAAATTTTTAACCGTCGGGGAAACCATAATTTAATTAAACAATTTTTCGATGTCTTTCGCGAGAATTTTACTTTGCTCGTTGCGCGGAATCGCGGGAACGTAGCGCCATTTTTTGGGAACGACCGTCGCGGGAACGATTTTAAGCAATTCATTTTTTAATTCTTGCGTCAAAACTTTTTCGCCTAATTGCGTTCCCGCGTCTGTTTTTACAACGACCGCGCCAAGCACCACGCGACCAATTTTATTAGTAATCGTCGTCAAAAAAACTTCTTCCACAAGCGGCGATTTTTGCAAATGTTCTTCCAATTCTGGCAACGAAACGCGCAAATCTTCCAACTTAATCAAACGATTCATGCGCCCCAGCAAGCGAAACTGATTTTCATTGACCAATTCCACCGCGTCGCCCATCGTCATTGATTCCATTTTGCAAAGCAATGGCGAACGCACCACGAGCGCGCCGTCATCGTTGCGCGAAATCGAACGCGGTTCCCACGCCGTCCACAAATCTGTTTTTACCTGCACGCGATGCGCGATCCCGCCCGTTTCTGTTGTGCCGTAAACTTCAACAATTGGAATCTGCGTTCCCGCAAAAATTGCCATCGCCGTTTTTTTATCGAGCAAACTTGCGCTCGAAAGCACTAAACAATTTTCCGCGGGAACGCCCAATTGCAACGATTGCTCGTCGCGCGCCCAACGCGATAAAAATACCGGGCTCGAAACAAACCACAACGCATTATCTTTTTTGGCATAAACCGCGAGTTCTTCGGGGAATTCGACAAGTTGCGAAACAATCGTGTTCCCGCGACACAACGGCAAAATAAACGCGTAAAGCAAGCCATACAAATGATACGCGCGCACGCTCGCCAAAACGTGATTGGTTTGGATTTGTGGCAAAAATTCATTCAAGCGACAAACTTCATCTTCAATATTTCCCCACGAACGCTCGATCATTTTTGGCGTTCCCGTCGAGCCCGAAGAGAAAAAGAAAATCGGCGTCGCGCGGTCAAGCTTGCTCAAATGTGGCTTAGCGATAAAATCTTGTGGCGGCGTTTCGTAATTCAAAAGCGTTCCCGTGGTTGTGGTCAAAAAAAGTGCGTTCCCGCGCAACGCGTCTTCGGTGGCAAGTTGCAAATTGTGCGGCAAAATAATTTCCTTTCCCGCGTGCAATGCTGCCAAAAAACCTAACGCAAAAAGCGCGTTGTCTTCGCTGTGAACGACGACGCGCGATTCGGGACGCGCCCGCAAAAGCATCGCGTAATATGCCACGCATTGACGAAAACGCGCGCACGAAATCGTTTGCTCGCCGCAAATAAATGCGTTCCCGCGCGCCGAAAAATTTTCCATCGTCAACAATTGCGAAGGCTTTACAAAACCGCGGGAACGCGCCGCCGCGCGACGCTTGTAAAACATACGAAAAAGAGGTTCTCCAAAAAACAATGCTGCCATAAAAACGTAAGAAATTGCGCAATTCCAAGCGAGCCAAATCGTCCACGAATAAAACGAACTCGCCAAGCTAATTACAAAATTAAAAATAAAAAATGCGACCCAAAGCCAGGTTAATTTTCGGCAATACGGGATCGCATCTTCGTTAAAATCTTTGTCGAGAATGCTCGCAAATTGTTCAATCAATGTTGGCGGGAACGCCAGCGACCAAGCAAATTGCGCGCCCACAACCGCCGTCACAATCAACGGATAAATTTTAATCAAATGCGCGTTGCGAAAAATCAGCGTTCCCGCGAGCACCAACGCAAGCGTCGCCAAGAAAAAAATTGTTCGCTTGCGGGAACGCATTAAACTGACGGGAACGCGATTTTTCAAACCGCGCAAAAATTAAAACGCGGTTTTGTAAATTTCGAGAATTTCAGCTTCACTCGTGTCGCGAGGATTGCCACCCGTGCAAACGTCAGCAAATGCCAATTTTGCGAGCGCCGGAATATCTTCTTCGCGCACGTCTTTGATTTCGCGCATCTTTTGAGGAATGCCCACGTCTTTTGAAAGTTGGCGCACCGCGTCAATCGCCGCTTTGCGCGCGTCTTCAATCGACATCGATTCTGTCGCGGGAACGCCCATCGCGCGTGCGATTTCACGATATTTTTCACCCGTTGCCGGCGCATTGTATTCCATCACAAATGGCAAAAGCACCGCATTCGCGATCCCGTGCGGCGTGTTGTAAAATCCGCCCAACGAGTGCGCCATCGAGTGAACAATGCCCAAACCGACATTTGAAAAACCCATACCCGCTACATATTGACCGAGTGCCATACCTTCGCGACCTTCTTTGGTATTTTCAACTGCGCCACGAAGCGAACGCGAAATAATTTCGATCGCTTTCAAATGCAACGCGTCCGTGAGTTCCCACGCGCCTTTGGTGATAAAACCTTCAATTGCGTGCGTGAGCGCGTCCATGCCTGTCGCCGCCGTTAAACCTTTTGGCATCGACGACATCATTTCAGGATCGATAATCGCGACGAGCGGAATATCGTGCGGATCGACGCAAACGAATTTGCGCTTTTTTTCTTCGTCGGTGATAACATAATTAATTGTTACCTCGGCTGCCGTTCCCGCCGTGGTTGGGATTGCGATGATGGGAACGCAAGGTTTTTTTGTTGGCGCTACGCCTTCAAGCGAGACGACGTCCGAAAATTCCGGATTGTTAATAATAATACCAATCGCCTTGGAAGTGTCTGTTGGTGAGCCGCCGCCAATAGCGATCAAACAATCTGCGCCCGACGCTTTAAATGCAGCCACGCCTTTTTTGATAATCGCAACAGATGGATTTGCTTTAACTTCGCTAAAAATTTCGTAAGGAAAACCTGCGGCATCGAGCAACGATATCACTTTTTGTGCGACTTGAAATTTAATCAAATCGTTATCGGTAACAACGAGCGCTTTTTTGAAGCCACGATTTTTGACTTCATCGACAATCGAACTAATCGAGCCCGCGCCAAAATAAGAGGTTTGATTTAAAATCATTCTGTTAGCCATATTTTTTCTTTCGTTAGGGGTTATTGAAATAAAATCCGTAAAATTATTTTGCGGGAACGGGAAAATTAACGTTCCCGCGGGAACGCGCGCTTGCGGGAACGCGTTTATTTTTTTGCCAATTTTTGAGCAATTGCAAAACGCGCAATCGCTTCGAGGCGTTCGATTTCGGCGAGATCGATTTGCTTTTGCTTGCGCGCGGCTTCAAGCGCGGCTTCGGCGCGAGCTTGCGCATTTTCAACTGCAGAAAAATCAATCGTTTTTTCATCAATTGCGGCTTCAACAAGCACGCTCACCGAATCGGCGATCACGCGCGCATAGCCCTTGTCCACCACCAAACGCGTCGTTCCCGCGTCCGTTTTGACAACCACTTCGCCGGGAACGATTTCTGCCGTCACGGGAACGTGCATCGGCAGCACTTCGATTTCGCCCGCAGATGTTGGCAACACCACCGAAACACAATTTTCAGCTTTGTAAACAATGCCTGCGGGAGTTACGATTTCAAAATTCATAACTTTTATTAGTTAACTATTCTTTGGCAATTTGTGCGGCAACGCCCGAAACCAAATCTGGCTTCAAGGTTGGGAACAAGATACATTCGCGAATATTTGACGCTCCCGTGAGCAACATCACGAGGCGGTCGATGCCGATTCCCATGCCGCCTGCGGGTGGCATGCCATGTTCCATCGCGAGCAAAAAATCTTGGTCAACATTTTGTTGCTCTTCGCCGGCTTGCAACTCAAACATTTTGCGTTGAGTAATCGGGTCGTTTTGTTCAGAATACGCGGGAGCGATTTCTTGACCATTGATGCAAAGTTCAAAAACATCGATAACGTCTGGGTCTTGCTCGTTGATTTTTGCCAAAGGACACATTTCTTTGAGAATATGCGTAACAAATGTTGGCTGAATCAAATTGGGTTCGATGAGTTTGTCGTAAACTTCTTTTGAAACCTCAAAATCTTCCCAATCTTCGAGCGGTTGTGGAATCATCAAATCTTTATTTTTGAGTTCCGTTCCCGCCGCGAGCGCGTCTGCTTCTGCCTTGGCGCGGATTTCGTCAGCCAAGCGTTTGCATTCAGCGATTTTTTCAGCTTTTGACAATTCAAACCAATCGGGACGACCCGTGCGTTCGCGAATCAAATCTTTAAAATCAACCACGCGCCAATCACCGCCAAGCTCAATTTTTACGCCATCGTAGCGTTCAATCGTCGTTGAGCCAATCACGGTTTTGCAAAGATGTTGAATGAGCGAACGAATCAGCTCCATCATTCCTTCATAATTTGAATACGCTTGGTAAATTTCAATGAGCGTAAATTCAGGATTGTGGCGGCGATCCATGCCTTCGTTGCGGAAAACGCGGCCAATTTCAAACACGCGATCGATCCCGCCAATCAAACAACGCTTCAAATAAAGTTCCAACGCAATGCGCAAATAAAATTCGCAATCAAGCGCGTTAAAATGCGTTGCAAACGGACGCGCCGATGCACCGCCGGCAATTGGGCTAAGCACAGGCGTTTCGACTTCTTGGAAATCGCGGCTCCACAAAAATTTACGAATTTCTTGAATAATTTGCGAACGTTGACGCAAACGCAAACGCGAATCCGCATTCGCCACCAAATCCAAATAACGCTGACGCGAAACTTGCTCTTCGTCGGTCATGCCGTGGAATTTTTCAGGCAACGGACGCAACGCTTTTGAGACAAGCTCGTAAGCGCGAGCGCGCACTGTTACTTCGCCCGTTTTGGTAACAAATAATTCTCCGCGAATGCCAACAAAATCGCCAATGTCGAGCATCTTTTTAAAATGCGTATTGTAGCGTTCTTCGCCCACCAAATCGCGCGTCACATAAATTTGCAAAACACCATCGCGGTCAAGAATCTTAATGAAACTCGCCTTGCCCATCACGCGAAACGCAACAATGCGCCCCGCCACTGAAACTTCTTCTGTCGATGACGGAATCTCATGAACGTCCGTTCCCGCCGCAACTGCCGCATCAATCGCGGGTTGCATCAAAGCCACACATTGCTTTGACGTGTGCGTTTGTTCCCAATTTGCACGAAAAGGGTCTGTTCCCGCCGCACGCAAGGTTTCAAGCTTTTGTTTGCGCACCGCTACAAGGTCATGTGAAATATCTGCGAGTGATTGTGATTGCATAATAAAACAATTATAAATTGATAATTGAGAATTGACAATTGACAATTTGCGGGAACGCGGGAACGCGGGAACGGAACTCGCCAGGTTTCGACTACGAATTTACGCGAATTTACGCGAATTTTTAATTAAATGTTGAAATGTGAACGTTGAATGGTGAAATTTTTCTAACTCGGTCTCAGTCTTGGTCTTGGTCTTGGTTTTGGTTTTACTCTTGGTCTTAGTTTTTGTCTTGGTCTTGTTTTTTTGACTACGAATTAACGCAAATTTACACGAATTATTTTTTTGTTGCGGGAACGCGAACAAGGAGGCGTGGCGTCCCGCCGCGCCAACTAAAAACAACAAAAACATTTTTTCAACTACGAATAAACGCTAATTTCCGCGAAGAAAAATTTCAAAAGCGTTTCGCGAAAAGCGCGTTCCCGTGTTCAAAGCGCCTGCGGCGAAAAGGTTTTTTTTGGGAGGAGCGGCATCTTGCCGCTCCATTTTTGTTATTTTTTCTCGCAAACTCCAAGCGCTAACAGCGCGACAGAACACGGGAACGGGGTTTATTTCTCAAGCGAATCTCGCCAATTTCGCAGATTTTTATTTTTGCGGGAACGCCAAAACGCGAAGCGTTTCCCATTGATAACCCCAAGTAGTTTTGAGCAACGCGAAAAATTACTTGGGGTAAAACCCAAAACGAAAAACCTGAAAGGTTTCCCAACTCGCCCACGGGAACGCGAAATTTTTCATCTAAGGAAACTACAGGGAAATTTTAGGGAAACTAAGAATTTTTGTTTGTTGCTCGGGAACGAGATTTAACTGATAACTGAAAGCTGAAAACTGAAAACACTCTACACCCTACACTTTTTTCGACTACGAACTGACGCGGATTAAAACGAATTATTTTTTGGGATGGGGCGCGGGAACGGGAAATGAAGCACCTTAGGTTGATTAGGGTAAAATAGGGATTTTGTTTGTGCCGAAGGCACTAAAATCGCTTGCGATGGCTAACCCCCACAAAAGTGAGCGAATGCGAGCGTGTGGGGGTAAAACAAAAATAAAATCAGTCCCGAAGGGAGTGAACTAAAAAAGTTGGAAGTTTGCGCGAGAACGCGGGAACGGAATGGAGAGAACGTTTTTTTTCGACTACGAATTTTCGCGAATTATTTTTTTGGGTGCGGGAACGGGAACAAAAAAAAGAAATCAAGAGAACCTGCTCGCG
>CAKUQY010000022.1 GCA_934675585.1 uncultured Opitutales bacterium
TCTTAAATGAAGAATAACTCCCAGAATCTTTCCTCTCAAAAAAATCTTCGGTGTCCTTTTTATTTGACGAAATACGGGTGTCCCCTTGCGCGCTTGCGGGAACACGCGTTTTTGCTTATCATAAAATCTATGAAAAAATTTTTGCCGGCATTCGTCATTCTGGCGGGAACGTTTGCGCCGACGGCGTTTGCGGGAATGTTCACGATGTGGGACGACAACGACTGCTGCTGGTCCGACAAATATTACACGAATCACACGCGCTTTTCCGTGTCGTGGATTGAAGGCGGTTGGTGGAATTTTTTCAGTTTTGGGCAGGAAATGTACGCGCCGGATCATCGGCTCGATAAGATTCCGCCGCGCGACGACCATCCGTATTGCGGATTTTTGTACGCGTCGATTGGTATGGCAGGTGTGAGTGAAGAGAGTTATATTTCGGCGGAATATCAGCTCGGCGTTGTCGGTCCCGCGGCGGGAGCGCACGGTACGCAGGACGCTTATCACGATTTGATCAGCATTGAAAATCTCGGAGGCTGGGACACGCAGGTGGAAAATCAGCTCGGGCTGAATATTTTAATTGAGGCGGGAAAGCGTTTTGTGCTGACGGGAAAACTGCGCGAATCTTACGCGAGCGATTTGATGGTGCGCGGATTCGTTTCGCTGGGAACGGTGCGCGATTTGGCGTCGCTCGGAGTTCAGTATCGTTTCGGCAAAAATCTTCCTGCGGATTTGGGCTACCGCTCGATGCGCCAGGCGACTTCCGCCCTTGTCGTTCCCGAGGAAAGCCGCGATTTCTGGTACGCTTTTGTCGATTTTCATTTGGACGCGGTCGCGTACGATGTAACGATGGGTGGCGAAATGCTGCGCGATTACGACGTGACGGACATTACGCCGTATCCGTTCAGCTTTGAATTGAGCGTTGGTTTTTCGATGATGATCAATGGGCGTTATTTGATTTCCGTCGCGGAACATTTTCGCCGCAAAGATTTTCCCGATGCCGACCAGCTTTATTTTGCCTACACCGGTGCGCGACTTTCGATAATTTTCTAAAAAAATGAACAGTCGTTTTTCAAATTTTATTTTATTAGACGCGTCGCTGCCGCACGGAGTCGTCGCGGCGAAATTGGACGCGAGCGGTCGCGCCTGGGAAAATTTCGCCGTCGAAAAAACCGCCGCGCTCGAGGGGCTTTTTGATGCGGTCGCCAAAGCCGCGCCGGCGTTTGGCGGGAACGGATTTATTTTTTGTGAAGGTCCAGGTTCGATTTTGGGAATCCGCATTGCGGCGATGGCGATTCGCGGCGCGCTGGCGTTGCGGGAATGTCCCGTGTTTGCGTTTCAGAGTTTGTCGCTCGCCGCGCGATTAATTTTGCGGGCGGGAATGGCGCGCGGGAACGCAAATTTTGCCGTCGTTGCCGAATCGCGGATGAATTGCTGGAACGTTTTAATTGTCGATGAAAAAGGCGTTCCCGCCGAGCATTTTGTGGAATTAAAAACGGACGAATTGGGAACATTGCCCGAGCAAATTTTTCTCGTTCCCGCTCGCCGCGCAAAAATTCCGTTGGCGGGAACGCTCATTGATCCGCTCGCAATGCTTCGCGACGATCCCGCCGTTTTTGAAGATTGCCCAGAATTGTTGCACGATTGCGGGAACGCGCCCGACGCAGTCAATACTTCCGCCGCAAATTCTTATGTCAAATGGACTCCCGAGCGGCATCGTTAATTTGCGCCAAACACCTCAACGAAAACCCGCCAAACACCTCAATGAAAATGCGCCAAACACCTCAATAGAATTTGACAAAATCGGCTGAAAAGCTTATTCTATCGGTTGTGGACGTTGATTATAAAAATAGAGTTTCAGATATTGTTTTGGCAGATTATTTGGCGACTTCTGGGGCGGTTCTTATTGAGGGAGCAAAGTGGTGTGGCAAAACAACTTCAGGGTTGCATTTTTCAAAAAGTGTTTTGTTGATGCACGAGCCAGAAATGAAAGAGCAAAATTTGCAATTGGCGGAAACGATGCCGCGTCGTTTATTGCAAGGCGAAACGCCGCGTTTGATTGACGAGTGGCAAATCGCGCCAAAATTGTGGGATGCGGTTCGTTTTGAGGTTGATCAACGCAATAATTTGGGGCAATTTATTTTGACGGGTTCTGCCGTTCCCGCGGATTTTTCAAAGATTTTTCATAGTGGTATTGGGCGCATTGCGCGTTTAAAAATGCGTCCGATGAGTTTGTGGGAATCGGGCGAGTCTTCGGGTGAAGTTTCGCTTGAAAGGTTGTTTGGCGGGAACGCGGAAATTTTTGGAAATAATGTTAATGATTTAGAAAAAATTGCGTTTTTGATTTGTCGTGGCGGGTGGCCGAGATCGATTGGGCAGAACGAAAAAGTGGCGTTGCAACAAGCAAAACTTTATTTTAATGCGTTGGTTGAAACGGATATTTCTCGCGTTGATAATGTTAATCGTTCTTCGGATTTTGCTAAGCGATTGTTGCGTTCGTATGCGCGTGGGATTGGCACGCAAATGAAAAATTTGGCGATTCTTGAAGATTTGTCGGTGAATGAATCGGTCAGTCCCGTTGAAAACACGCTGCTTTCCTATTTGGAAGCGTTGAAAAAAGTTTTTGTTGTAGAAGAGTCGTTGTCGTGGAATCCAAATTTGCGCTCAAAAACGGCAATTCGCACTTCAAATACGCGCTATTTTGTTGATCCATCAATTGCGACGGCTGCGTTAAGAATTGGTCCTAAAGATTTAGTCAACGATTTGAATACGATGGGATTGTTTTTTGAAAATCTTTGTGTGCGAGATTTGAGAGTTTATGCGAATGCGCTTGATGGCGATGTTTATCATTACCGCGATAAAAATGGTTTAGAGTGCGATGCCGTCATTCATTTGAATAATGGGAAGTATGGTTTGGTAGAAATCAAATTGGGCGGTGACAAACAAATTGATGAGGCGGTTAAAACATTGACGAAAATTGAATCAATAATCGATACAAAAAAAATGGGCGTTCCCGCGTTTAAAATGGTTTTGACGGCTGTTGGTAATTACGCATTTCGCCGACCAGATGGCATTTTTGTCGTTCCCGTTGGTTGCTTGAAAAATTAATAAAAATTTCCTCAGTCTAATCCCAATTTTTGTTTGTGATTAGGATTTATACGGGATAAAAGGGAAAAATGAGTTATTTTGGGGCGATTTTGGGAGGTTTTTTCGGGCGGCCGCTGATGAATTTGAGGGATTTTTCACAAAAGAGCGCACGCAAATTTTGCAAAAAAGAAAAAGTTTTTGAATTTATTTGAGAAAAATTATCTTTTATCAATTTCGTTATTTTTGAGAGTTCTCGACTTGGGCGGGAACGAAAATCCTTCACAAAATAATGCGCCAAAATCGGTCCCGTAAGCGCCATTTGGCCGAGTTTTAAACGAACGCTTCCGCGAATATTTTTGCCATTTTTAGAATTGTTTTTGCGGGAACGGCTTCTCGCAAGTTTTGTGCAATTGTTTTGGCGTTCCCGAAAATGTCGCGTTCGTGACGTTGGCGAACGACGGCAAAATAGCCATTTGACTGCAAAAAGCCGATTGTGTTTTCGTCATCGTTCCCGCGATCAAGCGCCAAAATGCCGTTCCCGCGAAATTGGGATAAGTTATCCCATTTTTTTTGTTCCCGCCAAAATTTCTTCAAAAAAAGTCTTTGCCTTAATTTTCCTCTCAAAAAAAATATTTTTTCGCTCTAAAACTAAGCCTTTAAGCCACTTTTTCTATTTCCGCCTTCAAAACGACACCAAAAAAAATTGGGATTAGTCTGGTTTTATCTCGTTCTTGCAAATTGGCGGGAACGCTTTTAAAATTGTAGCATTATGGAAAAATTACCTACAGAAAATGCGATTAGTGCGGCGATTGTGCAAACATTTAGTAAAAAATTGCTCGACAATTTGGTTGTCGATGTGGCGATTGTTGGTTGCGGGCCTTCGGCTTTGGTGGCGGCTCGTAAATTGGCAGAAGCTGGCTTAAAAGTGGCTGTTTTCGAGCGCAAATTGGCTCCGGGCGGAGGCACTTGGGGCGGCGGCATGTTGTTCAACGAAGTCGTTGTGCAAGCGAGCGCGTTTCATTTGCTTGATGAAGCGGGCATTACGCACAAAGCTGTTGAAGGTGCGGAAGGTTATCACACGCTCGATTCAGTTGAAATGGCGTCGGGCTTGATTTACAACGCGGTGAAAGCGGGCGCAAAAATTTTTAACGCGATGAGTGTTGAAGACGTGATTTTCAAAAATAATGCGATTGGTGGTTTGGTGATTAATTGGACGCCTGTCGAACGCTTGGGCATGCACGTTGACCCGCTCACCGTGATTGCTTCTTGCGTGATTGATGGCACGGGTCATCCTTGCGAAATTGTGCAATTGGCAACCAAAAAAGCGCAAATTCAACTCGACACGCCCACGGGAACGGTCATTGGCGAGCGTCCAATGTGGGTCGCAAGCGGCGAACCTTCAACGATCGAAAACACGCGCGAATATTATCCTGGGCTCTATGCTTGTGGCATGAGTGCAAATAATATTATGGGCGGTTACCGCATGGGACCGATTTTTGGAGGTATGTTGCTTTCGGGCGAAAAAGTTGCCAAATTGATTATTGAAAAATTGAAAAAATAAATCTCGCGCGTTTTAAAAATGTTGCGCTTTCTAAAAAAGCAGTGGTTTTTGCTGGGGATGATTGGCGCGGTTTTGCTCGCAACCGCGTTCCCGCAAATCGGCAAAAGTGACGGACCTTTGCGCGCCAACGATTTGGCGAACATCGGCGTTTCGCTGGTTTTCTTTTTTCACGGCATGACTTTGTCGGTCGAAAATTTGAAAAACGGGCTGCTTTCTTGGAAAGTTCACGCGGCGGTGCAGGCGATGACATTTATCGCGTTCCCGCTGATGATGTTTGGATTTTGTTGGTTCGCGGGAACGTTTTTGCCCGCGGGTTTGATTCTTGGATTTTATTTTTTGGGCGTGTTGCCGAGCACGATTTCGTCGAGCGTGGCGATGGTGGCGATTGGTCGCGGGAACGTTCCCGCGGCGATTTTTAACGCCAGTTTTTCCAATTTGATTGGCATTTTTTTGACGCCGCTTTTGGTGAATATTTTTGCCGAAACAACGGGCGAAACGTTGCCGTTGGGCGAAACGATTTTGAATTTGTTTGCGCTGTTATTTTTGCCGTTTTTGTTGGGTCAAGTTGCGCGCATTTTTTTCAAAAAATACGTTCCCATAATCAAGCCATTTATCAATATTCTTGACAGTTTGGTGATTTTGCTGATTGTGTTTTCTTCGTTTGCAGACGCGGTGGCGCAAGGACTTTGGCACGAGCACGGCTGGACGATTTTGTTTGAAACGTTCATCGGCGCGTCGATTATTTTGGCGTTTGCGCTGGCAATTTCTTGGTGTTTGGCAAAAGTTTTGCGTTTCAACAAAGAAGATGAAATTACGACCGTTTTTTGCGGCTCAAAGAAGACGCTTGCGAGTGGTATCCCGATTGCAAAAATTGTGTTCGGGAGCGCCGCGCTCGCGGGCGATATCAATTTAGGATTGCTCGTTTTGCCGATTATGTTTTATCACCAATTGCAAATTTTTGTTTGCTCAATTCTCGCGAATCGCTATGCAAAACGAAGCCAATAAAACGCGGCGGGAACGCGTGGCGATTTTTGAAAAAACGCGCGTTTATCCCGTTGTTAGTTCCGAATTTTGTTCCCGCGAACCGCTCGCAACGGTCGAGCAAATTTTAGCGGCGGGAACGCGTCTTGTTCAATTGCGCGAAAAGCAAATGTCGGCACGCGATTTTGTAGAATACGCGCTTGCGTGTCGCAAAATTGCCGATAAATTTGGCGCGTTAATTATTATCGACGACCGCGTGGACATTGCGTTGGCGGCGCGTGCCGACGGCGTGCATTTGGGACAAGACGATTTGCCCGTTCCCGCCGCTCGCTCGATTGCGCCCGATTTATTGCTTGGCGTTTCAACTCACAACGCCGAAGAAATCGCTGCCGCGCAAAATGTCGATTGCGATTATTTAAATCTTGGTCCCATTTTTGCGACGCAAACAAAAGCCGTGCAATATCCCGCTGTTGGTTTAGAAAATTTGGCGCGCTTGATCCCGCAAATTAAAATTCCATTTTCAGTAATGGGCGGCATCAAACGCGAACACGTTCCCGCGTTGCGCGCGCTTGGCGTTAATCACATCGCCGCGGTAACAGCGTTCACGCGCGCAGAAAATATCGCCCAAGCAATTCGCGAGTTTGCTTAATTTAAAGCGCGCAAGAGGGTCCGTCGCCAGTGTTTACGACGGGATATTCAGGATGGTGTTGAAGCCACGCAACCGCGTAAGAGCAAGTCGCGGCGATTTGCCAATTTGATTTTTGAATTTGTGTTAGCGCGCGCAAGATGAGTTGTTCTGCGACGCCTTGTCCGCGTAATGATGGATCAACGAAAGTGCGCGTAATTGTGGCGACGCCGTTGTTTTCGGGAAAACGAATTTCGGCGAGCAATTTTCCTTCGTCATTTTGCGTGTAAACGCGATTTGATTCAACAATGTAATTCATAGTTTATGTATTAATTTTTAGCCAAGTCTGAAAAAGAATCGACAGAGTTTTTTTAAGAAATTGGATTTCATTTTGCCCATGGTCCAAGTTTCTGCGATGCGTTTGCTGAGAAACCCCATTGTCGGGAACGAATGTTGCAGGAACAAAATACTTGTGATGTGTAATTTTTTTTGCACGGCGAGTGCCCATTCGTTAATCATTTCTCCAGAACCTTCGCCAACGATAACTGCGCCAAGAATTTTGCCCGTGCGCCCGACAAAAACTTTGATAAATCCGTCGGCGACTTCTTCGGCAATGGCAGCTCCGTAATCGCCGTAATTGCAAATGATAGTTTCAAATTTTACTTGACGTTCCCGCAAATCGCGTTCCCGCGCGCCGACTTCAGAAACTTGTGGCTCGGTAAACATCGTCGCGGGAACGACAAATTTTTGAAAATTTATTTTGAACGGGAACGGCATCATTGCGTTCATTAGCGCGATCATACCTTGGTGCATCGCGGCGTGCGAAAACAGGTGATGTCCATTACAATCGCCAACTGCGAAAATATTTTTTTGCGAAGTTTGTAAGTATTTATTTACACAAATGTTCCCGCGTTTTTCATCGATTTTTACGCCAGCGTTTTCTAATTTTAATTCAGAAAAATCAAAGGCGCGTCCAGCGGCGGCGAGAATTTTTTCGGCAACGATGATTTCGCCTTTGTCGGTGGTGAGTTCGACGTTCCCGTCGAGCATGCGCACCGATTTTGCGAGCGTTCCCGTGAGCAAATTGATGCCTTCGGCGCGGAATTTTGTTTCGACAATTTCAGCTGCTGCCGCATCCATTTTGCTCAAAATATGCGCGCTGCGTTGCACGAGTGTGATTTTTGTGCCGAGCCGCGCGAACGCTTGTGCCATCTCGCAAGCGATTGCGCCACCGCCAAGAATAATCATGCTTGCGGGAACGCGTTCGAGATTAAAAATGGTTTCGTTGGTTAAAAATGAAACGCTATCTGCGCCAGCGATTTTCGGGAGCGCTGGACGCGTTCCCGTGGCGATGAAAATGCGTTTTGCGCTTTTGTTTTCGCCGTTGACTGTGATTGTGTGCGCATCGACAAAACTGGCTTTGCCAAAAATGACGGGAACGTTATCAAAAAGATTTTTGGTTTTTTTGTCGCCGATAAATTGCAGGTGTTTTTGGATTTTTTCAAAGGGCGTGCCCACGCCGTTCGGGAACGCGCCGAGTAAATCTTGTGCGGTTTTGACGCGTTTGGCGTAGCGCAAAATGCTTTTGCTGGGAATGCAACCCACGTTCATACATTCGCCGCCGATGCGATGTTTTTCGATTGCCAAAACTTTCAAGCCCATGGCGTCGCCCATCAGCGAAATCGCCATGCCTGCGGGACCAAGCCCAATACAAATTAAATCGTAATCGTATTTCATAAAAAATTAGGAGGAGTAGAAACATTTTAAATTTTTTAGAAATTTTTTGCGAGTGTAAAAGCCATTTTGTTTTTGCGCGTTCCCGCAAAATTTATTAGAATATTTTTGTTGCTTATTATTCTGGTTCTTCGAGAGTGAAAATCGAAATATTTTTTTGCGATGAATCTTGAATTTACGACAACGACAATTTTGCTTTCCGCAGTTATCATTGCTTTGGTGATAATGATTTGGCGCGGGATCGTTTATTTGCGCCGCATTGTGCGCGAGAGTGAAAAAATGCGTTTGAAAATTCAAGAAATTCAAGGGCGAACAAAAGAAGAAGCGTTGAAGTTGGAGCGTGAATTTGTCGAGCGCAACGCACGGGTCGCCGTGCGCGAAGGCATTTTGCAAAACCGCGCAGATCAAATCGCCGCGCAAGAAAACGAATTGGCAAACGCAAAAAAAGTTTTGCAGGCGCGGGAACGCGAATTGCAAGAATTGGGCGCAGAATACGCGCGAAAATTAGAAAACGTCGCGGGAACGACTTTTGAAGAGGCGCGCGCAGAAATTATTAAAGTCGCAGAAGCCAACGCTCGCGATGAAGCGCGAAAAATTCGCCACGATTTGCTCGAAATGTCTGAAAACGAATACAAAAAAGATGCTCACCGCATACTACTAACCGTTATGCAGCGTATCGCGCCTAAAATGAATACCGAGCAATCGAGCAACATTGTGGAAATTCCTGCCGAAGAGGTAAAAGGACGTTTGATTGGTCGCGAAGGACGCAATATTCGCTGTTTTGAACAAGTTACGGGAGCGACACTGATTATTGACGACACGCCAGGTAGCGTTTTGGTTTCGTGTTTTGACCCATTTCGCCGTCACGTTGCCGCGCAAGCGTTGCGCCGCTTGATTGAAGACGGTCGCATTCACCCGCAAAGTATTGAATATTTCTTTGAAGAATCGCGTAACGAAGCAATGCAAAATACGCTCGAAATCGGCACAAAAGCTTGCGATAGCATCGGTATTTACAACGTTCCCGAAAGCATTCGCGAGTTGCTGGGACGCTTGCAATATCGACTTTCTTACAACCAAAATACCCTCGACCACTCAATCGAAACCGCACGCGTCGCGGGAACGCTCGCAAGCGAAATGGGACTCAATGTCGAGCTGGCAAAACGCGCGGGACTTTTTCACGATATCGGCAAAGCGATTAATGAAGAAAATGAAGAAGCTCACGCCGTCGCGGGAGCGCGTGCTTTGCGTGCAGCAGGCGAGCCAGACACAATCGTCAATGCCGTCGAAAGCCACCACTGCGATGTGCCGCATACAACTTTGTTGGGTCCGCTCGTTATGGTGGCAGATTCGATTTCGGCAACGCGTCCTGGCGCGCGCACATTTTCGAGTGAGGGCTACATTGAACGTATGACTTCGCTGGAGTCGATCGCGCGCCGTTTTGAAGGCGTGGTGGACGCATTTGCGATTCAGGCAGGACGCGAATTGCGCGTGATTGTTTCGAGTAGCGAAGTGGACGATGTTGAAGCGCACGCGATCGCGCTCAAAATTCGCCAAGCAATCGAAGCAGAATTGACTTATCCTGGGAAAATCCACATTCTCGTCATTCGCGAATTGCGCGTTTCGGAAGAAGCGCGATAATGCGTGATGTAGGGTGGAGAGTGGAGGGTGGGGAGTTTATAGTTTATAGTTGAGAGTTGAAAAGTTTTTATAAAAAAGCACTATTTGTCTCCCCACCCTCCACTCTACACTCTCAACTCTCAACTAAAACTCTCTCCACTTTTTTCTTGCTTTGCGGGAACGCGTTTGTTAAAATACTTATCACTTTTTCAAATTTGACAGATTTGGAATTTGCATCAAGAAATTCTTAAAACGAATTGCCAACCGAGTAATTACCACGGTGGTTCTTGTTTACCAAACAAGATGCGAGCCCTGCGCTAAAAATCATAGTTCGTAAAAAATGCAAAAACCGGATTTGCCGAGCAACAAAAAGCATTTTTACAAACCATGAAAAAATATATCTTCTCTTCAGAATCCGTCGGTTCGGGCCACCCAGATAAAGTGGCAGATTTTATTTCCGACAACATTCTCGACGCGTGTCTCGCTCAAGATCCGCGTTCCCGCGTCGCTTGTGAAACGCTCGTCAAAGACGGCAATGTTGTTTTGGCTGGCGAAATCACGACATCGGCAAAAGTCGATTACGAATCGGTTGTGCGCAATGCTGTGCGCGAAATCGGCTACATCGACGATCGCGACGACCCTGTTTTTAATGTTTCAAAATTAAAAATTACCAATCTTTTGGGAACCCAATCGCCCGACATCGCGCAAGGCGTGAACGCCGCAAGCGCCGTCGGCAAATCTACCGCAGAACAAGGCGCGGGCGACCAAGGAATTATGTTTGGCTATGCAACCAACGAAACCGAAGAATTGATGCCGGTGCCAATTATGTTCGCGCACAAAATTCTTCAAAAACTCGAAACAATTCGCAAAGACAAAACAAATCCTGCGGCAAAATGGTTGCGTCCAGACTGCAAATCGCAAGTCGCGGTGCGCTACGAAAATGGCGTTCCCGCCGCAATCGAAAACGTCGTGCTTTCAACGCAACACACCGAAGCCGTTTCGCACGCAGAAATCGAAGCATTTGGCAAAGAATTGATTTTAAGCGTCTTGCCCAAAAATTTGATTTCCGCGGGAACGAAGTTTTTTATCAATCCAACCGGACAATTTATTGTCGGCGGGCCAAACGGCGATGCGGGCTTGACTGGACGTAAAATTATTGTCGATACTTACGGAGGCGCGGGTTGTCACGGCGGAGGCGCATTTTCAGGAAAAGATCCATCAAAAGTTGATCGCTCGGCAGCCTACATGTGCCGCTGGGTCGCTAAAAATATTGTCGCGGCGGGCTTGGCAGATCGCGTCGAATTGCAAGTCGCTTACGCAATTGGCGAACCTGAGCCAACTTCCATTTTGGTTAATACCAAAGGAACCGGAAAGTTTGCCGATGAAAAAATCGAAGCCGCTGTCAAAAAAGTGTTTAGCTTTAAACCTGCAGAAATCGTAAAGCAACTCGATTTGTTGCGCCCAATTTACGCGCACACAACCAATTACGGCCACTTCACCAAAGCAGATTTGCCTTGGGAACAAACCAATCGCGTCGCCGAACTCAACGCCGCAATTCAATAATTGAAAACAGAAAATTAAAACGCGTTCCCGTGGGCTTGCTCGCGGGAACGTTTTTAACACCGATTGCGAGTAGCTCACGCTCGCTTACTAACGTTCGCGGGAACGGGGACGGTTTTTTCAACTACGAATAAACGCTAATTTACGCGAAGAAAAATTTCAAGAGCGCTTCGCGAAAAGCGCGTTCCCGCGTTTTCAAAATATTTCGCAAAATAGTTAAATATCGCTTCGCTCGGTAAGCGTAAAAAAAAATCGTTCCCGCGAATTTTCAATTCTCAACTTTTAACTCTAAACTTTTACGAATAAATGCTTCTTCGAGTCCTTGGAGCGTGATGAATGGGGTCCAGTGAATTCGGTCTTTCCAAGCGCGCGGGAGGATTCCAGCGCAGCCGCCAGTCGCGAGGATTTTTGGCGCGGGAACGCCATCGCGCGAAAGTTGTTTTAGCACTGTTTGCAAAAGTGCGTCGATCATTCCCGCAAAGCCGACGGCGCAACCAAATTTCATCGCGGCGAGGGTTGATTTGCCGACGGCGGAATCGTCTTCGGCGAGCAAGAGTTCTCGCGGTTGGAGTTCGGGCAAGAGTGCGGTTTGTTCGTGGAGATATTTTGTCATAACGCCGATTCCTGGCGCGATGATGCCGCCTTCGTAGCCGTTTTCGGTTAAAATATCAAAAGTAACGGCGGTTCCCATGTCAATGATGATTGCGGGAGCGCCAAAACGCGCTTGCGCACCGATGCAGTTTGCGAGGCGGTCTGGACCAATTTCGCTGGGTTTGGGATAGTGAATGCCGAGTCCGGGGCAGTTTTCGTTCCAAACGCGACAAACGGGCAAATCGGTCATTAATTGCAGACATTGCTTTAAGCGTTCGGTTGCGACGGGAACGACCGAGCAAAAGGCGATTCCGTCGAGTTGCATTGCTTTAACATCTTTGCGCAACATCAGTGCGGGAACGCCATCGGCTGCGCTTGAAATGTAGCGCGTTTCGAGAACGCCGCTTATTAAGCCGCGGCGATTTTCCATGACTGCGTAATGCGTGTGTGTATTGCCGATGTCGAGACAAAGAATTTTCATTTTTTTATTATAAATGGGCGTTCCCGTGAAATAAAGGATATTTGGCGGGAACGGTTTTTAACGCAAATTTTGCAAAAGGAACGCATGCCGAACGAAGCGACATTTAACATTTCGCAAATTATTTTTCGTTGCGGGAGCGCGATTTTATTTTAAAAATTTGTTTGCCAACCATTTGCGCACGGGAACGTCATAAAGTTTGAGCGCGGCGACCCCGCGGAGCCCATCAAGAATTGCGTAGTGAGGTTTGGCTTGAATTGTTGATGTCATAATTTGTGATCTTATCATAGAATGCCGCTCGTCGTAAGCCGATAAAATCGCGTTCCCGCGCGATTGGCACACTTGTTGCTACATTGGTTTTTAGAAAGGCAAAAACTATGGAAACAAATAAATTTACAAAAAAAACAATTAGTGCGATTGAGGCGGCGCAGGTGCAAGCTCGCGGGAACGGCAATTCTCAGCTTGAAGTTTTGCATTTGTTGAGTGCGTTAATCGAGCAAGAGGGCGGCGTGGTGCCGACGTTGCTGGAGCGTTCCCGCGTGGACGTTCCCGCGTTTGTGCGTGAAGTTTCGCAAGCGGTGGCGCGTTTGCCGCGCGTTTCGAGCAACGGCACAATTCAAGAAAGCAGCGCGATTTCGGCGGGCGTTGGCAAATTGATTAAAAATGCGCAAGCGATTGCTGAACGTTTTGGCGACGAATTTATTAGCACGGAACATTTGTTTTTGGCAATGTTTCAAGATGATAGCGTCGCTCCAATTTTTAAACGTTTTGGCGTGAATGAAAAAGCGATTCAGCAAGCGTTAAAAGATTTGCGCGGCTCGCAACGCGTAACGACCGACGAGCCCGAAAATACTTATGACGCGCTTAAAAAATATGGTAGCGATTTGGTCGAGCAAGCGCGCAAGGGCAAGCTCGATCCCGTGATTGGCCGCGATGATGAAATCCGTCGTGTCATTCGTATTTTGTCGCGCAAAACTAAAAATAATCCTGTGCTCATTGGTGAGCCGGGCGTAGGTAAAACTGCGATTGCGGAAGGTTTAGCGCAACGAATTGTGCGCGGGGACGTTCCCGATGGCTTAAAAGATAAAACGATTTTTTCGCTCGACATGGGCGCATTGCTCGCGGGAGCGAAATATCAAGGCGAGTTTGAGGAACGTTTAAAAGCTGTTTTGAACGAAGTTAAACGTTCGGACGGACGTGTTTTGCTGTTTATTGACGAGTTGCACACGCTTGTGGGCGCAGGTCGCGGGAACGGCGCGATGGATGCAGGAAATATGCTCAAACCGATGCTCGCGCGTGGCGAATTGCGTTGCATTGGCGCGACAACGCTCGATGAATATCGCAAATATCTCGAAAAAGATGCGGCGCTCGCGCGACGTTTTCAAAGCGTTTTGGTTGAGCCACCAAATGTGGAAGATACGATTTCGATTTTGCGTGGTTTGCGGGAACGCTATGAAATTCACCACGGCGTAAAAATTCAAGACGCCGCACTCGTGCAAGCAGCAATGCTTTCAAATCGTTACATTACAGGACGTTTTTTACCAGACAAGGCGATTGACTTGGTCGATGAAGCTTGCGCGCAAGTGCGAACTGAAATGGATTCGATGCCAGAGGAACTCGATAAATTGGCGCGCCGCGAAATGCAATTAGCGATTGAAGAAACCGCGTTGAAAAAAGAAAGCGACGATGCGTCAAAACAACGATTAGAGGTTTTGCGCAAAGAATTAACCGAAGTGCGCGAAGAATTGACCGCGTTGCGTTCTCGCTGGGAACAAGAAAAAGCGGGCGTTGGCGCAGAACAAGATTTGCGCAAGCAAATTGATGATGCAAAAAAAGCAGAAGAAATCGCAGAACGCAAAGGCGATTTGGCAAAAGCGTCAGAATTGCGCTACGGGACGATTCCGCAATTGCAAGCGAAACTCGCGAACGCAAAAAAGAACAGCAAAAAAAGCGTTCCCGCGAAGAACGAAACTCAACTTTTTCGCGACAGTGTAACGCCCGATGAAATCGCAGAAGTCGTGGCGCGCTGGACTGGAATTCCCGTAACAAAATTGCTTGCAAGCGATCAACAAAAATTATTGTCGCTCGAAAAAACGCTCGGCGAAAAAGTCGTCGGCCAAGAAGAACCTGTGCATTTGGTGGCGGAAGCAATTTTGCGTTCCCGCGCGGGTGTGCAAGATGCGCGCCGTCCTGTCGGCAGTTTCTTGTTCCTCGGCCCAACCGGCGTTGGCAAAACCGAATTGGCAAAAGCATTGTCGCGGGAACTCTTTAATTCTGAAGATTCAATGATTCGTATTGATATGTCAGAATATATGGAAAAGCACGAGGTTTCGCGATTGGTTGGAGCGCCTCCGGGCTACGTTGGTTATGATGAAGGTGGACAATTGACGGAAGCGTTGCGCCGCAAACCTTATTCGGTCGTCTTGCTTGACGAAGTCGAAAAAGCGCATCCTGATGTGTTTAATATTTTGTTGCAAATCTTAGATGACGGACGTTTGACGGACGGGCAAGGGCGCGTGGTAGATTGCCGCAACGCTATTTTTATCATGACATCAAATATCGGTTCCCGCCACATTATTGAAGGCATCAAAGATGACAAAATTGAAAACACGGCACGCGGCGCGGTAATGAGCGATTTGAAGACACAATTCCGTCCAGAATTTTTGAATCGTATCGATGACATTGTGTTGTTTAAACCGCTGGGACAAAAGCAAATTGCGTCCATTGTCGATTTGATGTTGGCGACGCTCAATGATCGTTTGCGGGAACGTCGTATTGCGGTGGCGCTCGATGCCAAAGCTCATAAATGGCTGGCAGAACGCGGCTATGACCCGATTTATGGTGCGCGCCCATTGCGTCGTTTGTTGCAACGCGAAGTCGAAACTTTGCTTGCGCGTGAAATTATCGGCGGCAAAATCACAGAGGGTAGCGATGTGGTAATTACCGTTGGTAAAGACGATAAATTGATAATTAAATAAGTGAACGCTGAAAATTAAAGCAGGGTGTTCCCGTGAGAAAAATTTTTCACGGGAACGCTTTTTTGTTTGTGCGCGCGGGAACGCGCTTTTCGTCGTTTTGTTTTTATTTTTCAAAGTTCTCGACAATTTCGCGGGAACGGCATATAATGGAAAAACACTGTCGGGGCGTAGCGCAGTCTGGCTAGCGCGCTTCGTTCGGGACGAAGAGGTCGGAGGTTCGAATCCTCTCGCCCCGACCAGTGAAAAATTTTTGAAAGACAATGATTGTTTCTTTACGAGGAAAATTAATTGAATCATCGCTATTTCGCTGTGTTGTTGAATGCGCGGGCGTGGGCTATGAAGTGAATATCCCGATTACGACGTCGGAGAAGTTGCCAAAGTTGGGTGCTGAAGTTTGTTTGTTAACTTACCAAACATTTCGCGAAGACGACCAATCGCTTTACGGTTTTGTCGATCGAGAAACGCGCGCATTTTTTAAGTTGATCGTTGATAAAGTGAGTGGCATCGGGCCAGGAACGGCGTTGAAACTTTTTTCTCGCTTGGATTTGCATCAATTGCAAACGGCAATTGCAGCGGGCGATGTCGCAACGATTTCTAAGTGTCCTGGCATCGGCAAAAAAACGGCGGAACGTTTGGTGGTGGAATTGAAAGATAAACTTGACGTTCCCGCGAGCGCAGGTGTTTCGAGTTTGGGTGTAAATGGCGTTCCCGCAGCGAGTGTTGCGCCGTCGGCACAGGCGGATGCGATTGCGGCATTGGTTTCTTTGGGCTTTAATTCTGCATCGGCAGAAAAGGCTGTGCGCGTGGCAGTTGCTAAGGCGGGAGCGGATGCGACGGCAGAAAATTTGATTCGTTTTGCATTGGCTCAATAAAAAGTACTTGACATTTTTTACAAAAAAGAGTTTAATGTATCTTACACATTCAAATTGTGTGACACCTTGGGGTGGTAGCTCAGTTGGTTAGAGCGCCTGCCTGTCACGCAGGAGGTCGCGAGTTCGAGCCTCGTCCATCCCGCCACTTTAACCCGCGAGTTTTGCTCGCGGGTTTTTCATTTTCAATTTTTTTGAGCAATGGCAAAAAGAAAACGTAAATATAATTTTAAGAAATTTTCATTGAAGCGTTTGGTTTATTCGGCGGCGGGAACGGCTGTTGTGCTGGGCGCGGTTTGGTTGGTGCATTTTTGGGGAAATCAACCAATGAAAGATTTTATTGAGAGCAATTTGGTGACGCTGGTAGATTTTGTGCGCGAGAGCGATTTTGCGAATCCAGAATTGGTTTTTGTGCTCGATCAAATTGTGGATCAATTGCCGTATGTTCACGGACAATCTTTTGACGCAGGCGTTGTTGCTGACGCGAGTGATTATTTTGTTGGTGGCGTTCCCGTGGCGGGAAGTTTGCGTTTGTTAAAAAATAGCGCATATTGGGTGGGTTATGATGAAGACAAGAAAAATCCGGCATGGTGCGCTTATACTTTAACTTATCCCAAATCGTTTGAAACGGCGGCGCGACCAGGAAAATTTGTTGAGGATACGCGGACGCGTTCCCGCGTCAGTCATGATGATTACACAGGAACGGGTTTTGACCGTGGACATTTGGCGCCCAATCAAGCGATTGGCGCGTGTTATGGCTCGGCGGCGCAGCTTTCGACGTTTTATATGTCAAATATTGTTCCGCAATATCACGCGATGAATGCGGGTGTTTGGAAAGATTTAGAACAGCGAGTATTGCGTCGTTATACGCGTCAATACGAACAAATTTGGGTGATTTGCGGTCCGATTTACGGGAACGTGTTTTCGCGTTTTGCGAATGGCAGTGGTGTGGCTATTCCGGAAGCTTGTTATTTGATTTTGGTAGATTTTGAAGCGGGCAAAATGCGCACGCTTTCGTTTATTGTTCCCAACGACAAAAATGTTGAGAGCGACCCCAAAAAATACATTGCCTCGATTGATGAAATTGAGGCGCGCACAGGCATTGATTTTTTTGCGGAACTTTCGGCGGGAACGCAAGACGCGATTGAATCGTACAGAGCCAAAACAATTTGGTAGCGGGAACGCGATTTCACGGGAACGTAATTTTTTGTTGCGGCGGGAACGCGAAAAGGTTGTAATAATAAGAAATTAACCCCTCACAAATCAAAATTATGAAATCCTCATTTTTTTCAGTAATGACCGTTAGCGCAATGATGCTTGCGGGAACGTGCATCGGTTTCGCGCAAGATGCGGAAACAGAAGAGCAAGTGAAAATTCCAAACATCGGCTCGGTGAATATGAAATGGAGCACGGGAACGATGCCTAATGCGAGCCCTCAATATAAATGGGGTTGCACGACGGTTGAGTTTGCGGCGTTGCCAAATGCAGATTTTCCATCGGGTTCGTTTTTGACAAATTTAAAATGCACATTGACCTTGGTTTATAAAAAATCGGCAGCGTCGATGGGTGCTACAAAAGCGCGCGGTGCCAAAGGTAAAGAAATTGTGGCCGTGGCAAAAAAAGAACAAGGCGACGTGCGCAGCGCTGATTACACGACTTATCGTGCAACGGTAACATTTGCCGCGGTTGAAGTTTCGGGCAGCAAGCAAGCGATTCAATTTTATATTCCTGGTGAAATCCTTAAACGCGACAAAGAACATATGTCGGGTCAAGCAAAACCAGAATTTGCGTATGTCGAATTCAATTATGGCGATTTGACGATTGACCCATTTGATAAATCGGGAAAATTGCGCCAAGGTTTTCTTGATGGCGGCTCAATTGCAAAAAACATTAAAAAATTGTCCGACTTTGAAATTCTTACCAACGAAATTGCGGATCCGGGAGCGCCAGAAACCAAGGGCTTGCTTTTGCCTTATTATTTGACGCCGGGTGCATCGGGCTTGAAAAATACGCCTTCGATTGTGCGTCAAGAAGTCGAACAATAATGGGAAATTAGCGTTCCCGCGAATTTTGTCGGGAACGCGTTTTTAACAAAATAAAATTTGGATTTAAAAATGGCAAAAGTCAGCGAAAAAACAGTTATTAATTGTGGCACGACGCACGTCACGGGAACGGTGTTTTCTGCGAAAGATGGCGCGTTGTATCTCGAACAATTTGTCAACGAACATTTGTCTTACGACTATTCGAATGAAGATTCGTGGGGCTCGGCGGTCGGGAACGCGTTGCAGGTGATTGCTTCACGCATCAAGCCCAAGGGTGATGTCGTGCTCGTGGTGCCGGGACAATATTTAATCACCAAAGACGCGAAAATTGCTGCGATTACCGATGAATCGCGTCGTCGTGAGTTTTATTCTTTTGAGGCGGCGGCACAATTTCAGCGCTTGTTCCCGCTCAATGAATTAGTTTGGGATGCGCAAAGTATTAATTGCGATGAGATTGAAGAAGAATTGGTTTTCTTTGCGATGAAACGCGACAGCGCGAATCGTTTGATTGAGCGTGCGCGCGTGGCGGGCTTAAAACCAACGCAAATTCAGCCAAATACGATTCTCGATATTCAAACTTACCGCTATTTGGAAAATTTGAATGGCACGCTTGGCGAAACGGTTTTGATTTTGAATGTTGGCGCAAAAACAAGTAATTTGACTTACGTCGGCCCATCAGGTTTTAGCGTTAATAATATTAACGTTGGTGGTAATTTTGTAACACAAACTATCGCAGAAGCGCAAGGGCTTGATTTTGAAAAAGCCGAACGCTTGAAATTGGAAGTTTTTGCTGTTTATAATTCGACAGGCGCGTTCCCGCAAAATGATGTTGGCGGTGTTGTTGCCGCGGCTTGCGATAAATTTATTCGTCGCTTGAGCAAAGAAATCACATTGCGTTTGGTGGGCTTGCGAAAACGTGGCGATAAGCCAGTGCGCATTTTCACGCTTGGTCGCGGTCGCTTGGCTCCGGGCTTTGACAAAACGCTTTCGCAGTTGCAGAAAATGCCGACGGAACGGCTGGCCGTGACGGATTTCATTGAAATTTCGCCATTCGTTCCCGAGGGTGACGTTAAAATGAACGGCGCGCAATTGCAGGAGGCGGTTGGCGTTGCCGCAAGTTTGGTTGTTCCCAATTTGCCGTCAGTCAATCTGTTCCCGCGGGAACTGCAAGAAGTCGAAGTGTTCAAGAAACAGCTTCCGTGGTATATTTTGGGTGGCGTTTGTTTGGCGATTGCTCCTTGGTTTGTTTGGGCGACGACGAAAAAAGAGGTTGCGCAATCGCGGAACGACGTTCGCGCGCAGCAGGTTGCGACTGCAGGACTTTATGAGCGTCAGAAAGAAGTCGAGAATTTGCAACGCGGCATTACTAACAGCGCGCATTATGTCGATTTGATCGACGACATTTTGAAAAACCGCTATAACTGGAACGCGGTGCTTGATGATCTGCAAAAAACGCTGATCGATTTGCAGTCGCTGACAATGAAGGACAGCGAGGGCGAACTCGTTCCCGCGAACGATCGCCACGTTTGGATCGAAAGTCTGAACGTCAAGCGGACTTATGTTCCAGGGAAAGAGGCGGGTGAGGATTCGGAGGCCGTTCCCGCGCGCATCGCGTGCGATTTGGTCGTAACATTTAAATTGTTGCTCCCCGAAATCGACGCTCAGAATCCCGTTCACAACGCGTCGGTTTTCGGCGCGCGTTTGAAGGAAATCCGCGAATCGTTAGCGCGCAATATGAGATTTGCCGCGCAAAATGGAATAACGGATTCCGCGAATCTAACATCGGCAAATTTGCCGACGATTACTTTTACGATTCGCCTTAAAGATAAGGAGGAAATTTAATTATGGCAGCCAATAAAAAGACTTTAACGATTGTTCTTGCCTCCGTGCTCGGCGTTTGCGTGGTGACGGCACTTGCGGGCGTTGCAACGATCGGTTTTAACATGGGCGCGATCAGCGAAAGCGAAGGCAAGTTTAAGCGCGAGGGACAGGCATACCGTCGGCTGATTGAGCAAGGCGAAAAACTTTCGCTTTCCCAGGAAAATATCGACGAGGGCAAAGTGCTCGTCAAAAAATTAGTTGCCGCGGCGATCGAGCGTTTTCAAATCGTGACGGCTCCGATTCGTTTTGACATGAAAAACGACAAAAATGGCGACCCGACGGCATTCAGTTCGATGCTCAACGACCAGGCGTCAAAGCTTTCGGCTCTCTGTCAGGAATCGGGCGTTCAGCTGACGAACGAATCCAGAATGTTCGGATTTTCGCGCTACATTCAGGGCAACGAAAAAGCGCCGCAAGATAAGTTAGGCGTTTTGAACTGTCAGTTCGAGGTGATTTCGGCGATCGTCAAAGATTTGGCGAAAGCAAACGAAAAATACACGAAAAGGCTGCGGGACGAAAATATTCTCGAGCAGGATAAAACGGTGTGGGCGAAACTCGTTTCTGTGCGCCGTCAGGCCTGCGAGTTGCCGGAAGCCAAAAAACGCAGTATCACGAAAGACGAGCTGACGATTTCACCCAAAAAGGATGGCGGAGAATTGGGACTCGTTGAAGTTTCGGATTCACTCGGCAGAACGCGTGATTTTATTACGTTTCAGCGTGGCGATCACACGGAAACATTCGCCGTGCAGATTTGCGTCGCGACCGACACGGGAACGGTTCGGGAACTGATTAACGAGCTGAAAAAATATTCGCTCTATCTCGTTGACATCAGGGTCGCTCCCGCTTCGGAAACGGTGTTCCCGCGCGCAACTCGCAATACTGCGACTGCAACGCAAACGCCCGCGAATAGTTTTGATTTTGGATTTTTTGGAAGCACTCCCGCGGCACCAACAACCGTAGCTCCGCGCGTTCCTGCAAAAACAACTATCGTTGAAGAGATTCCGAGCGAATTTACGATCACGCTCGAATATTTCTCGTCGTTCAGTTTTGACGACGTGAATGCCGAGAAAAAAGATGTTCCCGAAAACGAACAATAGAAAAGGAAATTGAGTTTATGAAATTTTTAGATAAAATTGTGTTCCTTTGCGGATTGTTGATTTTGGGTGGTTGCGCGCTTTATTATGTGAGCGCGGGAACGCCGAAATCGATGTTCAAGCCGCAAAAGGAAAAAGGCGAAAATTTTAAGAACTGGCAGGGAAGTGCGGACTACAAACGTCCAGCACCGGTTTGGTGCGCTCCGAAATTCGATCCAGAAACAGGTTGGAATTACGATTTGTTTACTTCGCCAGAAACGACATGGCTCACGAGCGAAAAACAATACATCGCTAAAGAGTTGCCCAAAAAAGTGGTGCAAGAAATTTTGGGGCTTGAATTGAAGTCGATTTCGAGCCCAAATTCTCGCGTTCGCGTAGAATCGTGCAGTTCGGCGTTCCCGCCAAAAACGCGCAAAGATGCAAACAAAAAGACGGTTTTTGAAGTTTTGTTGAAGTTGCAAGCAGATAACAACACTACGGGAACGGTCAATTTTGTGAATATTCCTGGCGTTAAAATGACGAAGGAAGAAATTGGCGCGGGAACGAAAAGTGCGCGCACGATTTGCACGCTTACCGCAAAAACGCCCGTTCCCGTGGTTGGTCTCAACGCTAAATTTAAAAGCTTGAAAATTGCTAAGGGCGATGATGGCTCAGGTGATGGCGCGTTGGTAACGCGTTACATGGTTGAGTTAATCGACGAAGATAACGATGGCGAAGCTTTGACTGCGGTTGAGACTTTTTACAAAAAGTCAAACATCGTTGAAGTAGTTCTTCAAGATGAAAAATCGCCCAAACAATGGCGCATTGTTCGTCGCGACACGGCCGATCCCGAAGCTCCCGATTATACGCTTTTTGAACGTGAAAATTCCGCAAGTGCTTGGGAAAAAATTGGCAAAGAACTCAAGTTTTCAAGCGAAACTGGCACTCACGAAGTCAAAATGCTTGACACCGACGCAGAACAGGTTACAATAGTAACACAGCCTAAAACAGAAATTGGCGAAAAACCAAAGAAGTCGCGTGTTGTAATCCTCGACATTTCCAAATAGTTTTTTTACCCCTCTTAAATTAACCCTAATTCTCAATACGAATGAATAAAATAGTTTCTTCATTGTTGCTCACTTCTGCAGCCGTTGCTCTTGTTCCAAGCGTGATGGCAGCCGACGACGAAGCGTCAGCGCTTTTCATCGCAGCGGAAGCCGCGTATTCTCAACACGATTATACGACGGCGGTTGAAAAATACCGTGCATACTTGGAAAAAGAACCCAATGATAAATTGGCGCAAGAGCGCTTGGTTGAGTCGGAAAAAGCGGCTGTCGCTAATGCAACGGCAGCATCGACTCCCGTCGCTAAAGATGAAAAGTTGACCTCGTTTGAAAAGATTGTTTCAGAACGTCAATCACTTTACGCAGAGGTTGATGCCGCGTTGAATGAGGCTCAAACTCTCATCTACGCGAACAATCTTAATCGTGCGCTGCGCTTGTTGAGCGAAGTAGAATCAGCATTGCCTAACACGCCTGCTTCTACAAAATATTTCGATCGCATTAATTCTATTCGTCACGAAGCTTTAGCAGGGCAAAGCACGCAAACTTCTGAAGAAATGACAGAGCAAGCGCGTCGTGATATTCGCGACGGTGTTGTAAAAGCGCGTCGTGCTTTGGAAAAAGGCCGCGACGAGCGTTCGCAAGGTTTCCTCGCAGATTCAATTCAATCGCTCAATGAAGCAAAAGCAATTTTGCCAAACGTAACTTCATGCGAAGATCTTTCGAAAGAAATCGACGAAGAACGTGCAATGGTTTATACGGCATACTTCTTTGAAATGGTTGATAAACGCTCGGCAAACGAAGCGGCAACTTATCTCAAATACGTTGAAGATTTGCTCGGTAAAAAACACCGCATGTATGTGCGTTTGAAAGCATTTTATGACGAATGGCGTCAAACGGCAGCAGCTCAAAATCCTGCAACCATCAATCCTGCATTTATTCGCTCAGAAGCAAATGGTATGGAAGCTTTGAATCGTGCAAATGCGCAATATCAATACGGCGATTATCATGGTGCACTTAACAGTTATGGACAGGCGTTGCTCTATCTTCCAGACAATGCAGAAGCAAAGGCAATGCAAATTCGCATTCGCAAAATTCTTGCAAATTCGGGTGCTTACAACCGAGAACTCACCCGCGAGGTGATGCTTGGCGATATTGATGAAAAATGGCGTATGGCTCAAGTGTTTACAGCTGTTTCTGCTGCGAAAGACGAAGTTGAGCAAGTTGATCCACTCGTCGCTCGTATGGCGCGCATTAGAGTTCCAGTGTCGTTGAAAGATGCTCCTCTCCAACGCGCACTCGAAACATTGAGCGAACTTTCGCAAACTTACGATGAAGTTGGCAAGGGCGTTGATATTGTTTTGATTGACCCAGAACAAAAGAAAGCAAAAGAGCCAATTTCGATTACGATGAGTGCAACACCACTTGACAAGGTGCTCGACCTCTTGCTTCGTCAAATTAATTGTTCATATCAAGTGAAAGACGGCGTGGTGCAAGTAACGCCAAATCTTTCAAATGAAGGTTTTGAAAATGGCGAATTCACCGTTCAGCCAAAAGTTGTTGCTCGTATGGTTGGCCGCACTGCAAGTGCTGACGATTCTGCAGCATCGGCATTTGGTGGTGGCGCAAATGATGGCGCTGCTGGCGGCGCAGAAGAAGCTGCAATCAAGGGCTTCCTCGCTCGCGTTGGCGTTTCGTGGGAAGGCGGTCGCTCGCTCGCTTATGACGCATCGGGCAACTTGCTGATTGTTACGACAGACTCTAAAAATATGGATCGTATTCGCAACGTGCTTAAAAGCTTGAGTTCTGCGGAAACGAAGCAGGTCAATATCGAGGCGAAATTTATTGAAGTCAACAGCGATGCGCTCAACCAAGTAGTGATGAATTGGCAAGCAACGCGCGGAGAAGGCGATGGCATGTTTATCCGTTCTTCGACGAGTAACCGCACGGTTGCGGGAGCGCATTACGCCGTTTCGGAAAATTCGAAGACTTACATTGAAGGCCCAGATCAAGTTTACACGAATGAAGACGGCGAAGTTACCGACCGCACAGAGGGCTTGAAGAAAGAGGTTTCACAACGCCCACCACAAGTGCCACGCCAACCTCCGTTAAATCCATACTATGCTGCAGACGCGAATCCAACATTTACGGGCGTGATTGGAACGATCGGCGATTACGATTTGCGCATGGTGCTCAACGCGCTTGACGGCAAGTCGGGAACGGACATTATGGCGGCTCCGTCGTTGACGGTTCAGTCAGAACAGGAGGCGAACATTAAGATCGTTCAGCTCTTGCGTTGGCCACAGTCCTACGATGACATGCAGATTCAGGTTTCATCGAGCAGTAACTGGAATAACAACAACAACAATTCGGGCGGTTCGTCTTCGGTGGGTATTACTCCAGGAACGCCTCAGTTTGACGAAGATGCGACGGAAGTGGGTATTCAACTTCGCGTTCAGCCGTCCGTCAACAAGGAAGAGGGTTCGATTACATTCTCGGGTTTGAATGCTTCGATCAAAGAGTTTGAGGGCTTTGTTGAATATGGAGGAACCGCGGTTGCGATTTCGTCGGGAACGGTGGTTACGACGCCAGCGGGCTTCTATCAGCCAGTATTTAATCTCCGTGAGGTTGAAACAACGGTTGAAGTCTTTGACGGTGGCACGATTGTCATCGGTGGTTTGACTCGCGAAGAAATTCGCACGGTTAACGACAAGGTTCCGATTTTGGGCGATTTGCCACTCATTGGCGCAGCCTTCCGCTCAACAGGTAAATCTGTCAGCAAGAAGAATCTTCTCATCTTTGTAACGGCAAACTTGATTGCTCGTGGCGGAGGAACCGAAGAAGGCAACTTCAAGGGAGTACAACGTGGTGCAACTTATTCGAATCCAACCTTGTTTATCTCGTCAGGTCCAACGTATCGCGATTACGATACAGAAATTATTGGTGGTGGAGCAAGCGAAAAAGCAGAATAATTGCCACAATAAAACGCAAAAGCCGTTCCCGCAAAAATCACGGGAACGGTTTTTATTTTTGCGGGAACGATAATGTTTGAGCTTTAAAAGAGTTAAATTGCTACAAATTCTTGCGAAATCGTAGTTTCCGCTTGCCGTTCCCGCGGCGATTTGTTTTAATAGATTTCAATATTTATTGATGGAGAGATGGCAGAGTGGTCGAATGCGTCGCATTGGAAGTGCGATAATGGGGTAACTCATTCGAGGGTTCAAATCCCTCTCTCTCCGCCACTTTAATAAAAAAAATATTTCCCCGATATTTTTAAGAATTCAACGGCGGGAACGCTAAAATGGTTCTCATTTTTTGTTTTAACAGTCGTTAGCCTTTAAATTTTATGAATCATAAAACAAAGTCATTGAAATCGGTTCCGATCGAAGATGATGGCTTTGTCGATTATTATTTGTTGTTGGGAGTTGAGCCCGATGCGACTACGCGCGCGATTCGCAAAGCTTGGCTAAAAAAAAATCGCGAATATCATCCCGATTTTCATACAAACGAATCTGATCAAGATAAATATTCATCGTTGACGCAAGCGGTTAATGAGGCGTATGAAATTTTGACAGATCGGGAACGCCGCAAAAAATACGACGCGATTCGTCAAAATTATCTCAATGCAAAAGCCAAGCGGGAACGTGAATTGTTGGAAAAATCTAAAAAAACAAGCGCGGGAACATTCAAAAAATGGCGGGAACGCTTAAAAATGCGCGCATTTGTTTTTGCGCGTAAAATTTTTCGATTCAAAAAGAAAAGTTCGGCGGACAAAAAAACCGTTCCCGCACCACGCAAAAATAGCGCGCGTCAGTTTTTTCGTTCGATTTGTAAATATTTTGCCATTGCGCTCACAAAATTTTTGAAATATTTGTCGTTGAGCTTATTAGTATTCGCGGGAGCGTTAATCGTCGCCGTTTTGCTTAATTTTAATAATTGCGGGAACGACTTAAAATCTTTTTGGAATTCGTTTGCAGAGCGTGAAATGCGCGTTGCTGAAAATTTAGAGCCGCTCGCGGGAACGCCAATCGAACACAAATATCAAACATTGCTCGGTTTTGAATTTGCAGAGATTCCCGGGAACGATTATTGCTTGATGGGCAAATGTGAAATCACGCAAGCGCAATGGCAAATGGTCGCTCTGGAAAATCCATCGCAATTGAAAATGCTGAACGTTCCCGTGAATAATATTTCGTGGTTGGAGGCACGCGAATTTTGCAAGCGTTTAACCCAATTGGCGTGGGAACGAGGCGCGATTGGTGAAAATCAAAAATTCAGATTACCAACGCCACAAGAATGGTTTGCCGCTGCACGCGCGGGAATGCAAATGCGTTTTGCGGGTTGCGACACAACGGATGCGCTCGTCGATTTTGCTTGGGTTTCGAGCAACGCCGAGCAACGTCCGCATGCCGTCGGTGAAAAAATGCCGAATGCTTATGGATTTTTTGACATGAGCGGGAATCTTTGGGAATGGTGCGAAAGCGGCGATGCTGAAAATTTTGCGTTTTTGCGCGGCGGTTCATTTGCTGTTGCCGATTGTGAATTATGGCAAGTGTTGCGCAAAGAAAAAACAATTTGTCGCGAAGATTGGGGCTTGCGCATTGTTTTGGTGGACATTGAGCGCGAAAAAGAAGCGGCTCAGCGCGCGATTGTTCCCGCGCTCGTTGAAATTCCTAATCAAAATTATAAAATTGCAAAAACCGAAATCACGCGTTTTCAATGGAATTCGCTGATGAATCCAGCGCTCGCGTGGTTTGGCGATGACGTTCCCGCAGGCAATATTTCTTGGAATGCCGCAAATGAATATTGTAAAAAATTGACGCAATTTGCGCGGGAACGCGCGTTGATCGCAAGCGATGAAGTTTTTCGCTTGCCGACAAACGACGAATTTACGCTCGCCTGCGTTCACCAAAACGAAAGCGAAGATTGGGCGAAAAATTCGCAACGCGGTTGGACAGCGTATAATTCTAACGGGAACGCGCATTTTGTCGCGGAATCGGCGCCTAATTTTTACGGCATTTTTGATATGCACGGGAACGTGCTTGAATTGACGGCTGAACGTTCTGCGCGCGGGACAAGTTATTTTCATGGCGAAAAGCGCGATTGCAATTTTGCGGCGGCAAAATCGCTCGACCCGCAAAAAAATGATTGGGCAGATTTGGGTTTTCGCGTGGTGCTCGCAAAAGAAAAAAAAGCCGTTCCCGCGCCCGCGCAAAATATCGTTCCCGCACCACAAAAACCCGTTCCCGCGCTCGAGCTGCAAAATGTCGTTCCCGCGCCAGTTCCCAAACCAGAACCGCAATTGAGTCCAGAAATGCAAGCGCGCAAGGAAATGCTTTTAAAAATTCGCGAAAATTTGGTGGACGTTCCCGCGAAGCGTTATGCGCTCGGCAGATTTGAAGTTTCGCAAAATGAATATGTTTTTGTTATGGAGAAAAATTCATCGCAAAACAAAGCGCGCAATTTGCCCGTTGAAAGCATTTCGTGGAATGACGCGCGCGCGTTTTGTTTGATATTGACGCAGCTTTCGCGGGAACTGAAAGTTATTGGCGGGGACGAAGAATATCGCTTGCCAACAGTTGCTGAGTGGGAACACGCTTGCCGCGCGGGAACGCAAACGCGTTTTTGCAACGGCAACAGCGAATTAGATTTGAATCGCGTCGCGTGGTGGCGCGGAAACTCAAAATATAAAACGCACGCCATCGGTTTGAAAGCGCCTAATGAATGGGGATTTTATGACATGCACGGGAACGTTTGGGAATGGTGCTTGGACCCAAAAACAAAATCGAAAGTTGCGTGTTGCGGCGGCAGCGTGCGCGAGGCAACGGGCTATTGCAAATCAGATTCCGTGCGACGTTTTCAATCGAATGATTGGGTGCGCAATGATGTCGGTTTTCGCATCGTTTTGGCGCCAGTCGAAAAAGAAGATAAAAAATAAATCGCACCAAATAATATTCGCGGGAACGTAAAATTTGGTTTAAATTAAAAATGTTAAACGGAAATTATTGATGAAAATTCTTGCTTTTGAAAGTTCTTGCGACGAGTCGGCGTTGGCATTGTTTGATTCTGAACGCGGTTTTTTAGTTGAAAGTGTGAACACGCAAATCGCGTTGCACGCGCAATACGGCGGCGTTGTTCCCGATTTGGCGTCGCGGGAACACCTGGCGAATTTTCCGGTTTTGCTCGGTGAAGCATTAAAAGCGTTCCCGCAAGAACTCGTTCCCGCAGAAATTGACGCGATTGCGGTAACGCGCGGGCCAGGGCTTGCGGGCTGTTTGGCGTTGGGCATTGCGCTTGCAAAATCAATCGCCGAAGCTTGGCAAAAACCACTCGTCGGCGTGAATCATTTGCGCGGACATCTTTTTTCGCCGTTTATTCCGTTGTTTGAACAATCTGAAAATAAAGCGATTGACGACAAAAATTTTCCGTGCTTGGGCTTGGTTGTTTCTGGCGGGAACACGCTTTTGGCAGAAATCGACGCCGCGCGAAACGTAAAAATTCTCGCGGGAACGGTTGATGACGCGGCGGGTGAAGCGTTTGACAAAGGCGCAAAATTGCTCGGTATGCCTTATCCTGGTGGCGCGTTGATTGAAAAACAAGCGTTGCTCGCGACCAAGCGCGGCGAATTTGAGTTCCCGCGCGGAGACGCAATTAAGCGCGAGCCGCGTTTTAGTTTTTCGGGCTTGAAAACCAGTTTGCGCTACAAACTCGAACGCATGGACGATGCGACGCTCAACGCGTGTTTGCCAAATCTTTGCGCCGATTATCAAGACGCAATTGTCGCGCAATTAGTCGGCAAAATGGCGGTGCAATTTGAACGCAAACATTATCGCAGCATCGCGATTGGCGGCGGCGTTTCCAACAACAAAACTTTGAGAGCCGCATTTGAAAAATTGGCAAAAAAACAACGCGTGCCACTTTATTTGGCGCATCCCAAACACACGGGCGACAACGCCGCAATGATCGCATTCGCAGCTTGGTTCGATAAACAATTGCCGTTCCCGCAAATGCACGCGCCAATTACATTCGAGCCATCATTGACGCTCGAAAAACCGTAAAGCGTTCCCGCAAAAGTAAAAAAGCGTTCCCGAAAAACTCTCGGGAACGCTTATTTTTAACGCAAATTGTGCAAATGCTACGCGAATGTCGCAAATTCCATAAATTCTCTGCGCTTCTGCGTCTCGGCGTTTATTTTTTATGAACGCAGAGGCGCAGGGACGCAGAGTTTTTGTTTTTTTCGGGCGGCGGAAACGGAAAATTTTGATTTTTGGAACGAATTTTGTGTGAAAATCGGCATTTTTAGGTGAAATTTGTGGAATTTTCCGTAAATTTAGGTCGTTTTTGGCGATAATTGTGAAAATTTTTAGGAATTTTCTCAAAAAACGCTTGACTGGAACGCAAAATCGGTTGTAAACTATTTCAAGTTTCAAATTAGGAACACAAACAACAAACAAAAAAATATTATGTCAAATACTCGTTTCTACGCAGTAGAAAAGGCCTCCAACCGTGAGGTCCAAACAGTAACCCCGCCAACAGCCAAGACTTCTGAATACTATGGTTGCATGGTGTTTAACCGCAAGGCGATGGCAAAATATCTCTCGAAAGAGACATTCAAGGCGATCACGGCAGCGATTGATAACGGCGAATCGGTTTCGCTCGATTTGGCTGCTCACGTGGCTCCCGCGATGCGCATGTGGGCGATGGAAAATGGTGCGACGCATTACACGCACTGGTTTCACCCGCTGACCGAAGGCACGGCGGAAAAGCATGACGCGTTTGTCGAACACGACGGGAACGGCGGCATGATTGAAGAATTTTCTGGAAAAATTTTGGCACAACAAGAGCCAGACGCGTCATCGTTCCCGAACGGTGGTTTGCGTTCAACTTTTGAGGCGCGTGGTTATTCTGCGTGGGATCCTTCTTCGCCTGCGTTTATTATGGGCGACACGCTTTATATTCCAACGATTTTCATTTCATATTCGGGTGAAACGCTCGACTACAAAGCGCCATTGTTGAAAGCTTTGGCTGCGGTAAATAAAGCCGCTGTTGGTGTTTGCCGTTATTTTTCAACCGATGTTTCGCGCGTGCAAACTTCGCTTGGCTGGGAACAAGAATATTTCTTGGTTGACGAAGAACTTTATAATGCGCGTCCAGATTTGATTTTGACGGGACGCACATTGATGGGCCACGAATCGGCAAAGAATCAACAGCTCGAAGACCATTATTTTGGCGCGATTCCGCGTCGTGTGCTCGCGTTTATGCAAGAGCTTGAATATGAATGCTGGAAACTTGGCATTCCCGTAAAAACGCGCCACAACGAAGTGGCTCCAAATCAATTTGAATTGGCGCCAATTTATGAAGAATGCAACTTGGCTTGCGACCATAATTTGCTTTGCATGATGGTAATGCGCGAAGTGGCACGCCGCCACAAGTTCCGCGTGTTGCTCCACGAAAAACCATTCAAAGGCATTAATGGTTCGGGCAAGCACAACAATTGGTCGCTCAGTACAAACACAGGCGTGAATTTGTTCTCACCAGGTAAAAATTCGATGGAAAACTTGCGCTTTATCACGTTTGTCGTGAATACTTTGATGGCGCTTTATCGCAACAACGGCATGATCAAGGCATCAATTGCTTCGGCGACAAATGCTCACCGCTTGGGCGCAAACGAAGCTCCGCCAGCGATTATTTCATCATTCTTGGGCAAACAAGTTAGCGATGTTTTGGACGCTTTTGAAAAATCTTCTGTTGATGACGCAATCACGATGGATTCGAAAAAGCAAATCAAACTCGGCGTTGGACAAATTCCTGAAATTCTCGTCGATAACACCGACCGCAACCGCACATCGCCGTTCGCGTTCACGGGAAATCGTTTTGAATTCCGCGCTGTTGGCTCAACAGCAAATTGCGCATCGGCAATGACAGCGCTCAATGCCGCCGTGGCCTACCAATTGAAAGAATTTAAAACAGAAGTCGATGCTTTGATTGCAAAAGGTTCTAACAAAAAAGAAGCACTTTACACGGTTCTTAAAAAATACATTAAAGAATCAAAGCCAATTCGCTACGACGGGAACGGCTATTCCGATGAATGGAAAAAGCTCGCGGCAAAACGCGGACTCGATTGCGAAACCTCAGTGCCGTTGATTTACGACGCATACACGACGCCGCTTTCGCAAAAAGTATTCGCTAACGGGAACATTCATTCAAAGAAAGAACTCGAAACGCGTTGCGAAGTAAAGTGGGAAGTTTACGTGAAGAAAATCCAAATTGAAGCCCGCGTGCTCGGCGATTTGGCTCACAACCACGTCATCCCAGTTGCGATTCGCTATCAATCATCGTTGCTCGACAATGTCGCGAAATTGAAGACGATTTTCTCGGATAAAAAATTCGCAGAACTTTCAAAAGAGCAAATTCGTTTGATTTCGGCGATTAACGAACACATCACCGCGGTTACCGAAGACGCTGATAAAATGGTGGACGCGCGCAAAGCGGCAAATCTCATCGCAGATCCTCGCGCTCGCGCAATCGCTTACCACGACACTGTCGCGCCTTGCTTTGACACGATTCGTTATCACATCGACAAGCTCGAACTCTTGATCGACAACGAAATGTGGCCGCTGCCAAAATATCGCGAACTGCTTTTCGTGAGATAATCTAAAAAAACAAAAAATCGCGTTCCCGTGAAACTTACTTCGCGGGAACGCTTTTTTGGTCAACGAATTTTACGAATCGCACGAATGGGTTTCGCGGGAACGGGAACTCGGAAAAATTTCTCGCACGAAGAACTCGACGACGCGAAGATTTTTTTGGCGCGTTGCTAAGGCAACACAGACGCGCGGGAAGTTTTTTTCAACTATGGAAATTATGGGAAAAATTTAAGGGGGGAACTAAGATTTTTTGATTTTCCTAAAGTTGCGGGAACGCGTTTTTTATTTGACAGATATTTTTTGCGCCGTTATAGTTGTTGGTGTTTTAAAACCCCGAATTTTTTATTTTTTATGAGCGAAGTGAATAATGCTCAAAACATAAATCCACAGCCGACATTGACAGTCGTTGGCGGATTTGGCAT
>CAKUQY010000023.1 GCA_934675585.1 uncultured Opitutales bacterium
TTTATTTGACGAATAAAACTTTCACTCCTTCACAAAAACTAAACCTTCGGTGTCATTTATTATGACGAAATGCGATTTGACCAAGCCGCTCATCGATGGTGAGGGATGGGTCGGAATGACTTCGAGAGAGACGTTTACATTGAATTTTCTCAGCGCGGAACTTTTGAAAGAGCAGACGATCAGTTTGGTTTCGGCGGGAATGCAGGTTCATACGGGTTATTATTCTGGCTTTAAAGAAATCGCGATTACGCTTAACGGGAACGCGGTGAGCGATTACATCGCGACGCAAAGTGAAGACGGCAAGACGATTTCAATTTCTCGCGCCGTTCCCGAGCCGTCGCTTTTTGGGTTGCTTGCGGGAACGCTCGCGCTGGTTTTGGCGGGAACGCGCCGCCATCGCCGCCGAAACAAATAACCAATCTTAGTTTCCTTAAAAATTTTCCGTTCCCGTGAAATTCGTTTCGCGGGAACGCTTTTTTCACCTTCGTTCCCTTCGATTTCTTCGCAGTTTAAAAATTCAATTCCGCGTTCCCGCGCAAAAAATCAGGCGTTCACCCGCTGTGGAGCAAACGCCTGACCAACTCTAATACTCTATTATGAAAAACTGTTGAGGTCAACTACCCCCTCAACATTTATAAAGCGACGACAATTTTCACTTTTGTTTAAAATTTTTTGCAATTTTTTTTGCCGCCATTCTGTCGGGCTTGTGAGTCGCTGTTAAAGGAAGCGCGGGAACGTGTATTATTTGTTTGGGACGCTCAAATTTTTTGAGAAAATCGCAATTAATTTTAGCGTTCCCGCAAACGAGCGCGACCAAAATTTCGCCAAATTTTTCATCGGGAACGCTTGTGAGCATCAAATCCGTTCCCGCGTTCGCCGCGCGCAATTGCGTCTCAACCTGTTCAAGCTGAATTTTGATGCCGCCGCTGTTGACAACATTGTCTTTGCGCCCCAAAATCAAAAAACTGCCATCGTCCAAAATTTCAACAATATCGTTGGTTTTGAGCGTGTCATTAATCACCAAACAATCATCGTTCCCGCGCGCAATTTTGATTCTGGGCAAAACGCGATAACCACGCTCAGCGTTCCCGCTAATGCGCCGCAACGCGATGTGTGACAGCGTTTCCGTCATGCCATAAGTCGAATAAATTTCATTCGGGAACGCGCGCAATTCAGCTTCCATTTTTTCATCAATCGCCGCGCCGCCGATAATTATTTTTTTAATCGATTTCAATTTTTCTTTTTCGGCGGGAACGCTTAAAGTATTAAAAATTTGCATCGGCGTCATCGCCGCAAAATCAATGCGCGTTCCCGCGGGAACGTCCGCGAGCGGATGCCCCGACGGCTCGATTTCGACCAATTGCAAATCCGCGACGAGTGCGCGCACGACCATCATTTTTCCCGCAATGTATTTGAGCGGCAAACACAACAGCGCCACATCTCCCGCGCGCAAATTCAGTGCTCGGCAAGTGCGTTCCGCGCTCGCGACCATTTGCGATTTTTCAACGCAAATCTGTTTGGGCGTTCCCGTCGATCCCGAAGTCTGCACCACCAGCGTCGAAAACGGCGAACGGAATTCGTTGATGAAATCTTGAACCTCAGAATTCGGCATAGTTTTTTTAACGCGGATTTCGCAAATTTAACGCAAATATTTTTATTCAAATTTTTGAAAACGAGATGGGCTCGCCCGCATTCGAATCAATTAGCGGCAAAAGTTCTTTCCTAACAAAACGCTTATAATGCAATTTTGCACCTCCAAAATTTATCAAAAGGCAAACATCTAAATTCAACGCGTTCAAATAATTTAAGCATTGAGATTTGTGAACATCTGGCAACTCTTTTACTGCTTTTAACTCAAGAATCAACCAATTATCCACCAAAATATCGACCGCATAATCGCCGATGTTTTCGCCCTTGTAATAAACATTCAACAGCCGTTGAGTTTCAAACGAAATTCCGCGCGATTTCAACTCAACAGCCAGCGTGCGTTCATAAACTTTCTCCAAAAAACCGCCACCGAGATTTTTGTGCACTTCCATCGCCGCGCCCACAATTTCATATGTTCGCTGAAGAAAATCTTCTTTGCTTAAAAAAAACTTCGCTCCCATAAACTATCGCGTTCCCAAAAATCTCAAAAACATTTGCAAAATTATTTTGCGAAATCTGCGGCTATTTTGCGGAATTTGCGTTAAAAAAACGCGCTATTTCGCCCAAAGTTGTTCGCCGCGCATTTCAAGCGAACTTTCAATGTTGTCCGCAAAAAGCGTTCCCGTGCCGAGCCCTTGCGGGAACGCGTTCCCGCCAAGCATCGACGCGGTCCATTGCGCAATCGCGTTGAGCCCGACGTTTGATTCGAGCGCGGAAGTAATCCACCAGCCCGCGCCGTTTTTCTCCGCAAATTCCGCCCACTGCTTACAACCCGCCATGCCGCCGTGAAGCGACGGTTTCAGCACGATGAACTGCGGTTTGATTTTCTCGATCAAGCGGCGTTTTTTCACGGGCATATTGATGCCGATCAATTCTTCGTCGAGCGCAATCGGGAGCGGCGTTCCCGCGCAAAGTTCCGCCATCGCGTCGCTTTGCCCCGCGCGAATCGGCTGTTCGATGCTGTGCAAATCAAGTTCCGCCAAGCGTTTCAACTTTTCCATCGCTTCGTCTGCCGAGAACGCGCCGTTCGCGTCAACGCGCAAAATTACCGTTCCCGCGTCAAATTCGTCGCGCACGCTTTTGAGCAATGACAATTCTTCATCAAAACCAATCGCGCCGATTTTTAATTTTAAACAATGAAAACCCGCGTCGAGCTTTTCGCGAATGCGCGTTTTCATCGTCGCAAAATCGCCCATCCAAATCAGCCCGTTCGTGAGAATTCCCGCTTCGCCGCGCGCAAACGGCGTGTCAAAACCGAGATTTGCGTTCCCGCGAGCTTGCAACGAAAGCATCGCCGTTTCCAACGCAAAACGCAGCGACGGGAACGACAGCAAGTTTCCGCCGATCCAATTCGCCTGGCGAATCAAATGCACCAAATATTCGTTGTCGTGCGACGCGATAAAATCGTAATCGCAACTCAAATTCGGCAACGGCGCGCATTCGCCGACGCCAACGTTCCCGTCTTCGTCGCACAGCTCCAAAAACCAGACTTTGCGCTCGGTGTAAACGCCGCGCGACGTTCCCGCGGGCTGTTTAAAATGAAAAGTTTTCGGCGTTAATTTAATTTCACAGTTCATAATTTTTTACGGCATTTTAGGAAATTTTTTGAAGTCGGGAGCGCGCTTTTCGAGGAACGCGTTTTTGCCTTCCTGCGCCTCGTCCGTCATGTAATAAAGCATCGTCGCGTCGCCCGCGAGTTCCTGAATTCCCGCCTGCCCGTCGAGTTCGGCGTTCAGCCCCGACTTGATCATGCGCATCGCGAGCGGGCTCAATTTCATCATTTCTTCCGCCCAAGCGACGTATTCGTCTTCGAGTTTTTCGAGCGGAACGACTTTGTTGACCAAGCCCATTTCGAGCGCTTCTTGCGCATTGTATTGACGGCAAAGGAACCAGATTTCGCGCGCTTTTTTTTGCCCAACACAACGCGCCAAATACGACGAGCCAAAGCCCGCGTCAAAACTGCCCACGCGCGGACCTGTCTGCCCGAAACGCGCGTTTTCGCTCGCGATCGATAAATCGCAAACAACGTTCAGCACGTTCCCGCCGCCGATCGCGAAACCGTTCACCGCCGCAATGACGGGCTTGGGAATCGACCGAATCTGCTTTTGCACGTCGAGCACGCTCAACCGCGGCAAACCGTCTTTGCCAATGTAGCCGCCGCGCCCTTTGACATTTTGGTCGCCGCCCGCGCAAAACGCCTTGTCGCCCGCTCCCGTGAGCACGACGACGCAAACTTCCTGTATTTCGCGGCAAAGGCGCAACGCATCGCTCATTTCGGCGGTCGTCTGCGGCGTGAACGCGTTGCGGTAACGCTCGCGATTAATCGTAATCCGCGCAATTCCATTATAAAATTCAAACAAAATATCTTCGTATTTTTTTATCGTTTTCCACTCATATTTCATACAAGAACCTTATTATACAGCCATTTTTGCGTTCCCGCGAACCTCAAATCCCAAGCCCAAGCCGTTCCCGTAAACACCAATCTCTTATTTTTATAAACAAGCACGGGAACGAGAAAAATTGCAAGAAGAACAATGATTTCAAAATTTAGAGTCGCTTAACGCTAAATTCTTCATTTTTAAAAACTTAAAACCTCAACTCCGAATTTTCGCCAGTTTAACACAAAAATTTGGAGACAATTCGACAACTATCCCATGCCCGCCAAGCAAAATTCTTTACGGATACTAATATTTTAAATAATAGCAATAATACAAACTCCTACCAATCCTTGTACCACCCCAGAACCCAAAAGCAAATCACAAAAGGTTGAGTTCATAGAGAAAAACAAAAACAGAACGACGAAACGCCAGACTTCCCAATTTCCCGTTCCCGCAAATTTCAGTTTTCGGGAACGTTTTTTACTTCGTCGCGGGAACGTAAAATTTCTTGACAAAAGAATATCTTGAAAATTATCATTATAAATGTCTATGAGAAAACTTACCCTATTCTTAACCTTAGCACTTTCGTTTTCTGCGATTTGCGCGGGAGCGAAGACTGACGCGGCTGGGTTCACAAAGTTGTCGGGCATCTACGACGAGGCGACCAAGGCACTGGACGAAATGCAAACGTCGTCAGACAAAGCCCGCCTGATTAAAATTTTGGAAGAGCTGGAACGCGAATGCAACGATCCCGCGGTTCAGGCGGTGTTGAAACAAACGAACTCGGAACAAAAAGACGAATACGAAAAAGCGCAGAAAAAACGCGAGGCAATGGAAGATGCCGTAAAGCGTCTGTCAATGGCGGGCATTTTGCAGTCTCCGGACATCGCGGCAAAAGTCAGCAAATTCGTAAAATCGACACTTCTCAACGAACAAATCGGCGATAAAGTCGAAGAAAAAAGCGGCGCGCCACGCGAAACAAAAGCCCAGCGCGACGCGCGAATGAAATGGTGGCGGGACGGAAAATTCGGAATGTTCATCCACTACGGATTGTATTCGGGACTCGCCGGAGAGTTTCAGGGAAGAAAATACGCGGGCTGCGTGGAATGGATTCAAATGCAGTCGGGAGCGGATTTTGACACTTACAAAAAAGAAGCAATGCCGCGTTTCAAACCCAAAAAAGGAATGGCTGAACAATGGGTGAAACTGGCAAAAGAAGCCGGCTGCACCTATACGGTTCTGACTTCGCGCCACCACGAAGGATTCAACCTCTTTGAAACCCCGAACTATGATTTCAACGCAAAAAAAGTTTACGGGATTGACATCGCCAAAGAATATGATGCGGCATGTAAAAAATACGGCATAAAAGAAGGTTATTACTTCTCGCTGCTGGACTGGAATCATCCGGACTACGACCCGACAGGTTCGGGAATCTCGTACCCGGCGGGCAATTACCATCAGGCAAAACTGGGGAAACGTACCTTCGGCAATCATGAAAAATACAAAGACTACCTGTTCGACACTTTCAACCAGCTGATCAACAACCATCAGGTGGATCTCGTGTGGTGGGACTTCAGCCAGCCGAAATTCCAAGGAGACGCGGCATGGGGCTCCACACGCCTGATGAAAGCGCTCTTTGCGAAAAATCCGAACGCGATCCAAAACAACAGACTCTACCATTCGCAAAACCACCTGAGTGAAGGCGGAATCAGAGTAACCCCGACCTGGAAAGGAGACTACTCAACCGCGGAACAACACGTGCCGGCTACCGGTATCGACGGAGACTGGGAAGCATGCCAAACGCTGAACGGAACCTGGGGATATTCCGCCGACAATCAAAATTGGAAATCCGTTGACAGTTTGATCCGACAACTGATCGATGCGACAAGCCGCGGAGGCAACTTCCTGCTAAACATCGGTCCCGAACCGGACGGCTCCATTCCGAAAGAAAGCGTAAGACTTTTCCGGGAAATCGGGAAATGGATGAAGGCAAACGGCGAAGCAATCTACGGAACACGAGCAAGCCCGTTCCCGCAGGAATTCGCCTGGGGAAGAGTAACCCGCAAAGGAAACGACAAACTCTACGTCATTTTGTATGCAAAACCGGCAAACGGAATCGTGGAACTGCCCTGCCTGTTTAAAAACGGCAAAGTCAAAGCCCGCGTATTGCACGACAAAAAACGCGTCAAAGTCACGCTGGACGAAAAACAAAAGAAGTGTATTCTCGATGTCGGCTCGGTTAATTACATGCCGGCTGCAACGGCAATCGAGTTGAGCGGCGAGTGGATGCAATAATACACTCAAACGGCTTTAAGCCCTAAAAAAAACGTTCCCGCGGGAATGGCGGCAAGATGCTGCACCTCCCATAAATTCGCGTTAATTCGTTTAATTCGTACTTGAAAAAAACCGTTCCCGCTGTTCGCGCTACGCGAAGAGTTCGATGAAAACGGGATTTTCGTTTTGGGGGTTGGCGAAAATTTGCATTGCGGGAATGAGTTCTGTGGCGGTTTTGACGGCGAAATAATCGAAGCCGCGGGAACGCGCCCACGCTTCCGCGCTCAAATTGTTTTGCGCGGTGATAAATTTTCCTGCATCAGAATTGACGGGAACACCCGGCACTTTTTCAAAAATTTTTCCGCCGTTATTGTTAAGCAACAAAATTCGCAAGCGTGCGTTAAGCGTTCCCGCGCAAAGTGCGTTCATATCGTAAAAAAAACTCAAATCGCCGATGAGCACGCAATCGAGCGCACCGTCATCGAGCGCGTTCCCGCCGAGCGCCGCCGAAAGCGTTCCCTCAATCCCGCTGGTGCCGCGATTGCAAAAAACGGTTTTTGCGCGACATTCAAATTGTTGCGCCAAACGAACGCTCGAACTGTTTGCCAAATACAAATTTTGATTTTCGCAAGCACTCATCAATGCTTTGACAGCTTGCGATTCCAAATTGTCAGTGCACGTAGTGGGAACTCGCTGTGAAAAATTTTTCCAACAATTAACAAATTCATTTGCGGGAACATCAAACGCGTCAGCCAAGATTTTTTCGGGAACGCCTTCAAGCGCGGCGGTCAAACAGCAAAACGTGTCCGCAATTTTTCCATCGGCAGAAATGTGCCAATGTTCGCGTGGCGGGAACGCGCGCAAAAATTGTTTTAAGCGTTTTGAAACGATGTGTCCGCCAATTGTGATGAGCAAATCAGGCGCGAGCGCGCGTTTTTCTTCTTCGCTTGCGGTAGCTAAAATTTCATCAAAATCGCCAATTGCATTTGCGAGTCGTCCGTTTGATAAATGTTCTGCCAAGCAAACAAAACCTGGAAAATCAAGCACGTTTTGCGTTCCCGCGGGAACGCTTTGTCCGCAAACCATCATTCTCCGTGAAAAATTTTTCACACTTTTATTTTCGCGGGAACGTCGAATGACGCGCACTTGCGGGAACGTTGTTTCGGTGAAATTAAACAGTGGCTCGCTCAAAGGAACGTTAATTTGCACGGGACCGTTCCCGCGAAATGTGCACGCCAAAAGTGCTTCGTTAATTAAGCGGTTGCAATGCCAAGTTGATTGTTCGTCGTTGCATTCGGGCAAATCGACGGCGCATTTTACCAAATTGCCAAAAATATTTTGTTGCGGGAGCGTTTGCCCGTCTTGCTGGCCAATCCACGCTCGCGGGCGATCGGCGGAAATCACGACGAGAGGAATTTCTTGATAAAAAGCTTCGGCAACCGCGGGATGCAAATTAACCGCTGCCGTTCCCGAAGTAACGCAAACTGCAACGGGCGTTCCCGTTTTTTGCGCCAAGCCCAACGCAAAAAATCCCGCGCTGCGTTCATCAACCATTGAATGACAAACAAACGTTCCCGCGGCGACAAAGGTGTGAACAATTGACGCGTTGCGACTGCCTGGGCAAAGCACGACATGCTTCACCCCGTGTTCTCGCGCGAGCGCGATCAGTTGCAAAACAGATTGTTTGTCGGTCAATTGCATAAATTATTTTACAAAATACAATTTATGAAGTTGCCAACCCGCGCGCCAAGGAGCGCCGTGGGAACAAATAAATTCGCTAATTTTTGCAAGAATTTTTTTCTCGCTCACAACGCTCCATTCGGGATGAAGCCAACAAGTTGGGAGTTGAGAGTTGGGAGTTGAGAGTTGAGAGTTGTACATTTCTCGCCACATTTCTAAATCGTCTTCGCAAGTGATAATAAATTTTAATTCATTTGCGCGCGCCCAATTTTCTGCGAGAGGCAATTTGTTTAATTTTGGGCTGACGGTTACCCAATCGACGTTCCCGCGAATTGCAAACGCGCCACAAGTTTCCAAATGCACACGCAAACCACGCGCGTGCAAAGCATCGATGAGTGGATTTAAATCGTGAATTGTTGGCTCGCCGCCAGTGATGACGACGATTTCGGGTTTTGCCGTTCCCGCAAGATTTGCTAAATCTTCGGCAGAAATTTTTTCGGCGTTCCCGACAGCGTTCCCGCTCCACGTTCCCGCAGAATCGCACCACGGACAACGAACGGGGCATCCCGCCAACCGAATAAAAAATGCGGATTTTCCAGCGTGGCAACCCTCGCCTTGAAACGAATGAAAATGTTCAATTATTGGATAAATCATCACTACAAAAAGCGACGCGCCTAACAGCGTTAAGCGCGCCCATCATTTTTATCTCGGAATATTTTTTCCGCGCCCTTTGCGCTTGGGCGGAATTACATCGACTTGCGGTTTTTTATGATTACCTTTGGCGTTCCCGCCGTTGATGTCAGCCAAACGTTGCTTGCGCACGATAAGCGTTTGGATGCAGGTCAAGCAATTTTGGAGTGTCCAATAAAGCGTGAGCGCTGATGGCATCGTGTAAACGATGACGGGGAAGAAAATTGCCATCGCGTAGAACATATTTTTTTGCGAAGGTTGTGCGTTTGCCATTGGCATCAAAAGCATATTCAAGAGCATTGTTGCGCCCATGAGAATTGGCAAAAGGTGCAAACTAAATCCAAAAATTGTGAAATCTTCGAGTCCAGGAATCGTATCTGGCATCGACAAATCGTTAATCCACAAGAATCCTTGCAAGCGCAATTCTGCGCAGGTTTGGAACGCGCAATACATCGCGAAGAAAATTGGGATTTGGATGAAAATTGGCAGACAGCCAGCGAGTGGATTGATACCCTTTTCGCGATAAAGTTTCATCGTTTCTTGCTGCATTTTTTGCGGATTATCTTTGTATTTTTCGCGCAAAGCTTTCATTGGTTCGGCGACCAATTGCATTTTTTTCGCGGAACGTTGTTGAGCCATCGTGAGCGGCCAAGTGATGCCTTTGACAATGAGAGTCAAAACAACAATTGCCCAGCCCCAAGCCCAAGAAGAATCCCAAGGCGAAACGACCAGTAGCACATCGTGAAGCGCGTTCATCGCCCAAACGAGAATTTTACAAAGCCAATCAATTGAAATAAAACCAAACAAACTTGTGAATTGCACAACTTCGCCGATGCCTTCGATTGTATTTTCAAGATCTGCCAAGCGAGTATATTCTTTTGGACCGATAAAATACGGCATCGAAAGATTCATCGTTGCGCCAACAGGAATTGCGCCCACATCGACTTGTGCATAAGTTTGCGAAACCAAATCAACATCGTGCAAAACTTGATCGGCGGGAACGCGTTGCGGGAACGCCCAAACGCGAGAAACGACTGCACGCGTTTTGCCCGTAAAACCTAAAACGCTCGCAAAATATTGATTCGTCGTCGCAACATAACTCAATGGTTCTTCTTCGGGATCAATCACTTGCGAAAAACGACTTGCCGCGCGATGGGCACCAAATCCCAAAAATCCGCTCGAATCTTTAAAAATATCAATTTTGCTGATTTCGTAATCGCCCTCAGCATACCACGAAGAATTTAGGAAAATGTTCGCGCGGTCGCCCTCGGTCGCCGGGAACGCGCCCGTCGAAATCAAAAGCGGGAACGCCATCGGTGAGCCCGAAACGCGCTTGATTTTTAAATCGTGTTTTACGAGATAAGGATCTTCTGTTCCCTTGCCATCAATATTTTTTGAAAGCTCGTAAATGCGCGTGTATTCGAGTCCATTTTTCGTTCCCGTAAGCACCATTTTGCTATCGCTTTTTTCTGTTACGGCAAAATCGATGCCAAGCGGCACGGGAACGCCATTTGCCATCGGTGCGGTTGCGAGTTGGAGCGCGGGAACGCTCATATCTTTGTTGAAAACAACGGGGCTTTCATCATCGAGCGATGTTGCTTGTCGTTTTAATTCAACAGTTTTAATCGCGGCATCTTTTGATGAAATTGCCAATTTGATCGCTGCGTTTTCAAGCGTAAAAATCGTTTCTTTTGCTGCGGGAGCCACATTTTCTTTTGCGGGAACGACAGGAGCGACAGGGGCAACAGGTGTTGCGGGGGCCGTTATCGTCGTCGCAGGTGCGGAAGCAGGTTGCACTGGCGCGTTTTTCGCGTTCCAAAACATTAAACCAACCGCTGCTGCCAACAACAGTACACCAATAATTGTGTTTTTCTTATCCATAAAAAATTGTTAAATAGGAAAATTTATAATAACATATTCTGCCCACCAGGTGAACACAAAAAATTATTAAAGTTTCACGCAAATGACACAGATTTTGCAGATTTTCAACCACGAATAGCACGAATTTCACAAATAAAATAATAAAACCGAAACCCGCAAGCGTTAGCTACGAAAATCGCTGTTAAAAACGTTCCCGCAAAGCGAACTTCACGGGAACGGCGAATCACTAATTGATAACAAAAAAGTCTTATTTCACGCGGCGACGACGCGCGCCAACGAGTGCCAACGCGCCCAAACCCGCGAGCAAACCAAACGCCGACGGCTCGGGAACGGGCGTCAAGCTTGCAACAACAAATGGACTATATTGAGTTAGTTGTTCTGCGCCTGCATTTAACAAACCAATCGCTTTGATATTTGTATCAAGATCGCCAGCACCTTTGCCTGCCGCCAACCGCGTTTCCGTCAACAAACTTGAAATCGCACTAAATACGGTCGCTTTTTTGAATGTTGTTTCGTTATTTGTAAAGCGTTCTGTTGTTGTAAAAAGCACCGCGTAAGTCGTCGAAGCATCTAAAACAATATTTTGAAAACCGCGGACTTCTGCATACTTTCCGTCTTTAACCGTGTATTTATGTCCAGATTGCGATTCATAATCGCTTCCTTTTACAATATACGAACTAGAAGTTGATGTAACTGCCGAACTGCCGACAAAGCTCAAGGTTGAATTTGTGAGCGAATAAAGAACGACCGTGTTGTTCGTCGTCAGCGAAGTAATCGTTCCGAGGGCATCTGCTCCAACGACACCGAGCGTGTCCAATGTCCACGACGTTCCCGCAGAAACTAAGCTGCTCGAAGCAAGGCTAAATTTATAACCATACACCGAATATTTGTCGAAGCCACCAGAAGTTTGTGCGGCATCATAACACGCATCAATCGTGAGCGTTTCTGCCGCTCCCGCGAAAAGCGTTCCCGCGGCGAGGAGTGTTGCAATTGAGAGATATTTTTTCATGATTTTTTTACTGTTAAAATTTCTGCAAACAAAAAAGTTATTCACATTGCAAAAATTCTAAATTCAAAAAAAAAAACGCAAGCAAAATTTTTACGGGAACGCAATTTTTTTATTTTTTAATCAAGGAAACTAAGGAAAATATTTTGAGGAAAATAAATTTCGCGAGAACGCCTCGCAGGGAGGGGCGGCATCCTGCCGCTCCAATTTATTGTTTTATTTGCTAATTTTTAAAAACCATAGGTTTAATAGAAAAAATAAGTTCCCGCAGAAAGAAGCGATTTTCAATTATTACTGTCTGCTAAAAATTTTTAAACGCAAACATTAGATTTTGCCAATGAATGGGAAAATGAATCTTTTTATCATTTCAAAAAAAAAAAAATTAAGTGAGCTATTCGCTACGCTCGTCATTAATAAAATCTTAAAAGTTAAAAGTTGAAATTTTACCTTTTAACTCTTAAATTTTACCTTTTCTTTTTAGCGAGTGCGTTCTCTTGTTTTCTTTTTTTTTGTTTTTCGCGTTCCCGTTTAACACAATTCTCGGGAACGATTTTTTAAGTTTTAGAATGTCACCTTAGCGACATTTTTTCTTCGTGCCTTCGTTCTTCGTGTGAGATTTTAAGCGTTCCCGCAAATAAAAAGTTTTCACGGGAACGCTGTCGCCCTTACAGGGCTTGTTGTTTTTGTTTTGATTCGTAGGGCGGCGCTCGCATTCACTCGCTTGCCCTACGCTATTGACTATCGCGCCGTTGGCACTAAAAATTTGTGTCCCCGTAAAAATAATTTGCGTTTTATTCGCGACAATTCGTAGTTGAAAAATTAAATTCTCGCGAAGTAAAAAGTTTTAGTGGACAGTAATAATTAAAAAGCGTTCCCGCGAAAAATCTTCACGGGAACGCGCTTTTTATTTTTTTCAAATTAGCAAACGCCTTGCGAAATCATCGCGTCGGCAACTTTTACAAAACCAGCAATGTTCGCGCCCTTGACATAATCAATCGAGCCGTCAGCTTGTTTACCATATTTTGCGCAAGCTGCGTGAATCGAAAGCATAATGCCGTGAAGGCGTTGGTCAACTTCTTCACGTGTCCATGACAAACGAAGCGAATTTTGCGACATTTCAAGTCCAGATGTTGCAACACCACCTGCGTTTGAAGCTTTACCAGGAGCGTAAAGGAAACCTTTTGTTGCTTGGAAAACTTCGACTGCTTCTGGAGTTGATGGCATATTTGCGCCCTCTGCAACGCAACGGCAACCGTTTTTAACGAGCGCTTTTGCTTCTGCGCCATTGAGTTCGTTTTGAGTTGCGCAAGGCAATGCAACATCGCATTTTACGCCCCAAGGACGTTTACCTTCGAGGTATTGGAATCCAAATTTCTTTGCGGCTTCTGAAATGCGACCACGTTTAACATTTTTGAGGTCCATAATCCAAGCCAATTGCTTAGCGTTGATGCCGTCTTTTGCGACGATGGTGCCGTTTGAGTCTGAAAGCGTGAGCACTTTTGCGCCGAGTTCGAGACATTTTTCAGCGGCATATTGAGCCACATTGCCCGAGCCAGAGATGCAAACGGTTTTGCCTTCGAATGTGTCATTGTGCGTTTTGAGCATTTCTTGCGCAAAATAAACTGTTCCGTAGCCCGTTGCTTCTGGGCGAATCAAAGAACCACCGTAAGTCAAAGGTTTGCCAGTGAGCACGCCTTCAAATTGGTTAACGAGTTTTTTGTAATAGCCGAACATGTAGCCGATTTCGCGCGCGCCCGTGCCGATATCGCCTGCGGGAACGTCGCAATTTGCGCCAATGTGACGGAAAAGTTCTGCCATAAATGATTGGCAAAAACGCATCACTTCATTGTCGCTCTTGCCTTTTGGGTCAAAATCTGAACCACCTTTTGCGCCGCCCATTGGGAGCGTGGTGAGCGAATTTTTGAAAACTTGTTCAAAAGCGAGGAATTTGAGAATACTCAAATTCACTGATGGGTGCAAGCGAATGCCGCCTTTGTAAGGGCCAATCGCGCTATTCATTTGAATGCGAAAACCACGATTGACATGCAAGTTGCCTTTGTCGTCAACCCAAGGTACGCGGAACATCAACACGCGTTCTGGCTCAACCATGCGTTCGAGCACGCCAGCTTTTGCGTATTTTGGATTTTTTTTGATGAATTCACGAAGTGATTCGAGAACTTCAGTTACAGCCTGATGAAATTCAGGTTGGTTAGGATCGCGGTCCTTCACTTGTTGAAGAACAGTATCGATTACGTCTGCCATAATATTTTTTGTTAATTATTGTTTGTTAGTTCTACTGCGCACATTTCTTACGCGCAAGCAAATATAAATTATTAAGTTTTTTTTACGTTCCCGCAAGAATATTTTTTATAAAAAATTACGCTTGTTCAGATTTGAGCGTGCGTTGGTTTTTCTCGGCATAATTGACGAGATCGTTGACAACATTTGTCCAATCAAATTCGCGTTGCATGCGACGAATATTTTCTTGTAATTGCGACAGCAAAACATCATCGAGAATAATGCTCTCAACCTCGCGCGTCAATTGCTCGGGAACGTCTTTTTCTTCAATCAAAATTCCAGCACCTTTTTCGCGGAAAAATTCAGCGTTTGCCAATTGATGATTATCTGCGGCAAACGGATAAGGCACGAGCACCGCGGGAACGCAACACGCGACAAACTCTGCCAACGAACCCGCTCCCGCACGCGAAACAATTAAATCTGCCGCCGAAAGCGCCGCCGCCATATCATCGCAAAATGGAATAAATTTTGCGACAGCGCCGGTTGTTGAGTTCTTTGTTGGGACGTTTTCGACATCTTTTTCGCGTCCGGGGCCCGTAACACACAAAATTGAAACGCCTTTTTCAAGCATCGCGGGAACGACATTCACTGCCCATTCATTCAAAGCGCGCGCACCTTGGCTACCACCAAAAACCATCAACAATTTTCCTGTAGTTGGCAAACCAAAGCGTTCCCGCGACGCATTTTTATCGAGCGGATGCATTTCTTCGCGCACGGGGAAACCTGCGCTGCGTGTCGCAAAACGCGTTACACCTGTCAAACGAACTCCCGGCGGCAAATAAATACGCGTTGCAATGCGGCTCATAATGCGCACCGATTTGCCGGGAACGCGATTAGCTTCATGCAAAACAATTGGAATAAACAACAATTTGCTTGCAATTGCCACGCCAATAGTTAAAAAGCCACCAAAACTCACAAATGCCGCAGGACGATGTCGCAAAAACAAGCCCACGCCATAAATAATCGAAATCGCCAAATTGTAAAAGAATTTAAGCAACTTTACGGGACGCAAACTAAACGCGCAACCCGGCACTTGGTGAAATTCGAGATTTGTGTATTTTTCAGAAAGTCGCGCGTCAATTTTTTTACGACTCACCAACAAAACACAATGATAGTCAAGTGCCGTTAAACGTTGCGCGAGCGCAATTCCCGGCGACAAATGTCCACCTGTTCCACCGCAAGCAATAACAAAAGATTTCTTTTTCATTATTCAAAAACAAGGTCTCGCGGGAACGAGACCTTAAAATTTAAAATGTTTCTTCAACGGCGCCATTTTCGTCGAGTGGCGCTTTTTTAAATTTGCGAACAGCCGCGCGCACCAAACCGTAAAGCACATACGCACAGAGCAAGACAGGAACGGCAATTTTCCAACTCACAATGAGCAACAATGCCGCCAAAACAACAACGACAAACGCTTGCGCCTTAGTCTTCGTCGTCCAATCAATGTGTTTAAAAGTTGGGTACGGAATATTGGTTACCATCATAATTGAAACCACCACCATAATTGGCAACAATACAAAAGGCAAGTAATCGCGGGAACCCTCTGGGTCGAGCGACGTGAGCAAAACGACAAACGATGCCACAATGGCAGCCGCAATTGGCGAAGAAATGCCCATAAAATCGGACGCTGGCGATTTTTTATCGTTCCCAGGAATCAATGGATTCGTCAAAACATTAAATTTTGCTAAACGAATTCCCGCGCAAAGCAAATAAATAAAGCCAACGGCGGGACCGACTTTTTCGACGATTTCGCTCAAAAACTCGTTCCCGACGCGTGCGGGATCGAAAATCAAAAAGTAAACCAAAAATGCGGGAGCAACACCGAACGAAACGGTGTCCGCAATCGAATCAAACTCCGCGCCAAACATTGATGTTTTTTTGAATGTGCGCGCCACGCGTCCGTCAAAAAGATCAAACACGCACGCGCCAAAAATGTAGAGAACCGCGATCATGTAAAGATCGTTTGCAGCCACAATCGATTCCGGCGACGGCGTCGTCGCAAATTTTGCTTTGATACAAGTGCAAAGCGACATAAAACCGCAAAACATATTGCCCGCGGTAAAAAAGTTTGGCAACAAATAAATGCGCGCCGCGTCTTGCACGTTCGCGTAAAGTGAAGTTGGTTTTTGAGAATCGTCTTCCATAAATTTTAGCGTTAAAGTTATTTATCGATTAAAAGAGTCTAAATAATCCCAAAAATTTTTATCTTGTTCAATCAAATGTTCGTCATTTACGGGCAATTTGTTACGGAACGCGAAATCGGTAATGCTATTGCCTTTCAAAATATGCGTGCAAAACAAAATGTTGTTTTTTAATGTAAAATAGAGTCGCAAATCTTCAAGGCGGATGCGATAAAACAAGCTCCCGTCGCGTTTAATCACGCCATAGTTCCCGCGATGCGCTTTGCCGTCGAGCGCTTTTTGGTCGATATTGGTCAATGCTTCAATAATTTGCATTTGTTTTTCAACGGTTTGTTTTTTCAACTCGCCGTTGGCATAAGGTGTAAAACTAATTTGATTCATTTTTCAAAATGGAACTTATTCTTAAAAATCTTCAGGATTTGACCAGCGGTCGCCCTCGCGGTTTAAACGATTTTTGTTTTCTTCCCGCACGCCGTCCAAATATTCGTCCGCCGTCGTGATTTCGCCTTTGACGACTCCCGCGACGACAGGTTTGTGAAAGCCAGGATCGCCAGGTTCGTCCTGCGCGCAGCCCGCGAGAACGAGCGTTCCCGCGAGCAAGCAAGAAAATTTTAAAATCATGTTCATTCTTGAATTATTCGCCCGCGCGTTTGAGAGCGTCTTCTTTCAAAAATACTTTCATCGCGTCGATTTGAGCCGAAACTTCCGCCTTGGCTTGCGCGAGATCGCTCGCTGACGATGTGCCAAAAATGTAAAATTTAATTTTTGGCTCGGTGCCGCTCCCGCGAACCGCAATTTTCATGCCGTTTTCAAGCGTGAAGAAATAGAAATCTTCTTTTGGAATAATTTCGCCATCGCAATCTTTAATCGTATCGCGGCCAAAATCAAGAAATTCTACCACGGGAACGCCCAAAATTGATTTTGGCGGATCTGCGCGCAAGCTCATCAAAATCTGCTTAATTTGTCCCGCGCCCTTTGCGCCTTCGAGCACGATATTAAGCAAACTTTCGAGATAATAACCGTAATCTTTGTAAATGCTATCAAGATATTCCGCGAGCGTCATTCCTTTCGATTTCGCCCAAGCTGCCATTTCGACGACCATCAAAACCGCGGCGTTGGCGTCCTTGTCGCGCACACTGTCAGAATGCAAATAGCCATAACTTTCTTCGCCACCGACGACAAAGAACGTTCCCGCCGCGAGTTGCGCCTTTGCACGTTCCCGCCACGAAAGCGACGTGTAATTTGGAACAGTTTTTTCGAGCGCTTCTTGATATTTTTGCAAACGCGCGCCGATCCATTTAAAGCCCGTCAAACAATTGACGCAGCGGATGCCGTTTTTCGCCGCGATCGCGTCTTGCAACGGCGAAGTAACGAAAGTTTTGATAATTGTCGCCTTGCCCGTTCCCGCGAGAATGCCCAATTCTTTCATACGCGCGATACGAAACGCCGTGAGCATCGAGCCGGTTTGGTTGCCCGTGTAAAGCGTGTACGAACCGTCGCGGTTGCGCGCCGCCATGCCAACGCGGTCGTCGTCGGGATCGGTTCCCAAAATAACTTCTGCGCCCGTCGCTTTTGCTTTTTCAATTGCCAATGTAAACGCCTCAGCGTTTTCTGGATTTGGAGATTTCACGGTTGGGAAACGTCCATCGTGTGGCAATTGTTCTGTAACCGTTACAAAATCAACGCCAAGTTTTTTCAACGCGGGCAAAATCATCACATCTCCTGTGCCGTGAATGTTGGTAAAACAAACTTTCAGCGGCGTGCGCGCAATCACTTCGCTGTCGAGCACCGCACAAGATAAATCGTTCAAATAATCTTCTTCAACACTTGCGGGAACGGCTTTGACTTGCGACAAATCAATCGTCAAAAATTGCGGGATCTCTGCCAAACGTACCGCGTTCACTGCATCGATAATCGATTCCGCATGTGGCGAAATTACTTGCGCGCCATCGCGAAAATAACATTTAAAACCGTTATCGTGCGACGGATTGTGCGACGCAGTGATCACGATTCCCGTGTCCGTTCCCAGCGCGCGAATCGAAAATGACAATTGCGGTGTCGAACGCGGACCGTCGAACAAATACGCTTCACCACCCAATTTGCACCAAATTGAAGCCGCCAACTCCGAAAAATGACGCGAAAAATGACGCACGTCATGGCCGATCACAATGCGCGGCGCGCGGTCTTTGACGACTTTGGACATGTATTGATACAAACCAACCGTTGCGCGAACGATATTGAAATCGTTAAGATTCGCCGTTCCCACCGCGGGATGTTCGGGAGCGCCTAATTTATCACGCGTTCCCGCTTCCGCAGGTGGCGTAACTTTGCCGATCGTGCGGCCGCGCATGCCACCCGTTCCGAATGCGATTTTCTTAAAAAAGCGGTCGTTCACCTCGCTGTATTGCCCATCGTCGAGAAGTGTTTCAATTGACGCGAGCGCCCAAACAGGTAAAAAGTTTGCATTCACCCATTCTACAAGATTATCACGGGTTGAGGGGGTAATATTTCCCACATTAGCTGCGGATTCAATTTTTTCTAAAAGACTCATAACAAGACTATTATAAATTGACAATTGACAATTGACAATTGAGAATTTACGGGAACGCAAAGTCGAACAGACGCGGGAACGCAAAATAAAAAAGCTCCGTCGCGGGAACGGAGCTTTTTATTATTTTTTTGCGGGAACGCGTTATTTCCAAAGAATTTCGAAAACGTAAATATTTTTCTTGTCCGCAACAGGAGAAATTGTAACTTTGCCTGGCTCTTTTTTGATTGCGCTTGCGGGAGCGCTTGAGAACACGAGGCAACTTTTTTCGCCGTTAGGTGCGGTGAAAGTTACTGGTTTGCCGCTTACCGTGTAATATGAAAGCGGGTCGCCATCAAATACGGCGGCATTGCTGTTCACGCGCGAATCTTCTGGAATGTCGAGTTTTGCTTGGTTAATTTTTGTTACAATTTGTTTTGAAGTTTTGTTAATCAAGCGTGCGCCGACCACTTTTTGCGAAGGTTTGAGCGAGGTTTCAACGTTTGCGCCGCGCGTTTTGCCGCCCAATTGTTTCCAAGTTTTGCCATCGGTTGTGATTTCGAGGGTCAATTGTTTTGCTGCGGCGTTATCGAGCGTAAAGTGAACATAATTAGCGACAACGCCATCGGGCAACATGAGGCCGAGATAATCGCCTTTATTAAACTTTACTTGTTCGTAAACCGTTGCGAGCTTGACATACTTGCCGTCGCGATTAGTTTTTACTTGTTGCAATTGCGAAATATTTGTAAGCGTTTTATACAAATCGCCGCCGTTCCCGCCAGTTGCTGCTTTTTCTTTGCCGAGATAGCTTTTGCAAATTTGTTTCCACTCGCTATCCATCGCGTTTTGCAAAAATGGCATAACGTGCAAGCCTCCGACAACCGCGGGATTTTGGTGAGGAGCGCCAATATCTTTTGCGTGTTGGATTTGATTGTCGGACGCTTTTTGTTGACGCGCGTAAGCGACGAGTGCGCGGCTGTAATTCGCCGCAGTTTTATCAATCGCGTTCCCGCTCGACGTGTTCATATCAACAACAGCTTCGCCCAAGCGGCCAATCGCACCAAGATTTTTCACCCAGCATTGAATTTCGAGCCACAATTCTGGATTGTCTTCTGGAATTTCTTTGCACAAAGTTTCAGATGCTTTTTGCATTTTTTCAAATTCTGCATTCAACGCTTTTGCCGTTCCCGCAGAAAGTTTGCCCTTGGCAATTTCACCTGCAGCTTTGTCAAGCAATGGCTTGAACGCGACCGATTCTTCGCGACGATAACCGTGACCATTTTTGCCTTGGTCGGAACTATGATTTGCAAGCGTTTGCATCGCCTCGTGATAAGTCGGGAACAAACGTTTAATGCCGTCGCGCCACGATTTATCAGAATTGAATCCATCAATATTCCAAGTCCAATCGCCCACACCAAAAAGCGCGATTTTTGATGCTTCCGGCTTGTCCATCGGATTCGACGCAAAGCCGTTCAATTTGCCTTTGTTGCCTGGCTCCAAACCATAAGTTCTGCCGAGCAACAATGAGCGCGCACAATAATCGACAACTGGCCAATTCCACCAAACATAACTATTGCGCTTGATGCGATTGTTCACCCATTCTGTGCCGCTGGTAGTAATGTCGTGGCAAACGCTGTCGCCCGTCCAAAAAACATTGATGCGTTTGTCAAGTCCCGCGCCCAAAACATCGAGATATTTTGAATGCGCAGGCGACCAGCCGCGATTGTATTCCGTCGGGCACATCAACACGGGAGCGCAGTCTCCTTTTTCGTCAGAAAATTTTTGGACAAAATTGCAAAGTTTTACGTGCAAATCGCCATCGGCAGCGCCAAAGTCGTCAAACAAAACGCCAAACGCGCGGAAACCGATTTTGTACATCGATTCAAGTTTGTTGCGCAACGTCGCCAATTCCGCGTCGAGATTGTTTTTATTGACGTTCCCGCCAAGGTGAATTGTCCAAGTAAAATACACGTGATTTTTCTTCGCGATTTCGAGCAATTCCTTGAATTCTTTCTGCTTTTCTTCTGGATATGCCTCGCGCCATTTACTGCGGTGGAACGGATCGTCTTTTGGCGAATAAACATAAATATTCATTTTGTATTTGCCATAAAAACGCAATTGGCTTGCGCGTGCGTCTTGCGACCAAACGCGACCGTAAAAGCCCTCGATTGAACCGCGAAACGGAATGTCCGGAAAATCAACAACTTCGCCGCAACCGATTTTACCGTCGAGCGAAATCATTTGCGCCAAGGTTTGCGCCGCGTAATAAACGCCCGTTGAATCTGCCGCCGAAATTTTAATTTCATTGGGGCGAATCTCCAAACAATACGCACCGGGAACGAGTTTTTTCAACTTTTTCTTCAAGGTCGTGCCTTTTTCATCAACAACGATTTTCACGTTCCCAGAAGGATTCATTTTTTTAGCTTTGCAAGCTTCGAGAATTGGCCACAAATCGGGCTTTTTCAGCGAACTTCCCGCCAATTGCGACGCATTGATTGTTGATGTGTTCGTTTTAACTTGTTGGATTGTTGGATAAACGTCGTTCAACGATGCCGCGTTGAGCGTTCCCGCGAACGCCGCCAACGAGAGCGTCAACATTAATGATTTTGAAATCGAATTCATAATTTTTATAATTTTTACGTTCCCGCGAGTGAATAATTAGTCGAGCTTTTTAATCGTCAAGTTTTCGATGGTTCCCTTAAACGCATTTTCACGTGCGCCAATATTTTTGAGCGGGAACACAAACAAATTACTTTTTACTTTATCATTGTAAAGATGACGTTTAGGTGCGCCAATTTCAACGCCATCCGCAAAAAGCGTCAATGTTTTATCTTTGGCGACGAGTTTAATTTTTACGGGTTTATTTTCAGGCAAGGTGTAATCGAAAGAATACAACCAAGTGTCGCGCACAATGCCAAATTTGCCCGTGTCTTTTTGCACCGCCATAATTTTACCAACTGGAGCCGAGAATAAAACTTGCTCGCCTTGCGTTCCCGCAGCGCGACGCACAGTAAATTCGGCAACGTAATTAGGAGCAATGCCCGAAATTCCCGTTGGCTCGGCAGAATCGCCGCCCTTCAAATTAACTTTGCCCTGCTTTTTGAACATTACGCCATTTTTATCGGCGGGAACGATGTATCCAGGATTGTTATTTGGCGAGAAGCCAACAGCTTTGGTTACCTCGACAAACGCGTTGTAATCGCGATCTTCAGCGTTGTTCCAAGTTTTTTCTGCATAAACTGCGCAACTTGGCGCAATACGGTCGATAAACAATTCATAGTCGCACAAACCGATATCGCGACAGAATGAATTGTCGTTCCAAATCGCCCATTGTGCGCCCAATAATTTGGGGTGACCTGGCAACACTGCGCGATCGCCCATTAAATGAGGCTGCCATGCCGAAGAATAAAGCCATGGCAAATTCAAGAAATCGCCATAACCGCCTCGACTTCCCGTTCCCGAAGGCACGATGTAGCTCGTAACGTCTTGAATATTGATAATATCAAAATTGTATTGGTCGATCGCGGGGCGTGGATCTTGCCAGCCAAGACTCCAAATATCCGTCTCGCAGCCCCTGCCATCGACAGGTGTTTTACCATTTTTGTATGAGAAACTACCCCAAAGACGAGGCACGCGACCGCTCGATTTAATATAATCAAGCATCATCGCGGCAAATGCGCGATAATCTTCAGCGCTGCCATAATATTCGTCGGTACCGATGTGAATTTTGCAATCGCGGAAAACTGCAGGTTGGCCGTTTTGTGGCTTGATATATTCATCAAAAAGTTGTTTAACAAAATTAAAGGTTTCTTCACGGTAAGTTTTTTTGCCTTTGTAAATATCCGTCGAAGCATCGAGCATCGCCGTGCGTTCAACATCATGTTCTTTGTGAACGTTGCCACGATACATCAAATCAGGACGCACTTTTACCAAACTCATCGCGTGGCCGGGAACGTCAATTTCGGGAACGATGTTCACGCCGTAAAGATTCGCCAAATCAATAAATTTGCCAAATTCTTCTTTGGTGTAAAATTGATCTTGCGAAGTCAATGGCGTGCCATCTTTGCCTTTAATTTTTGATTCCAAACGGAAACCTGTTGGCGCCGCAGCGAGCACTTCCTTAATCGCGGCCGCTTTTTGTTCTGGCGTTGCGTCTTTGCCGTTTGGAATTTTGGTATATTCGTGCAGCCAAATAAAGTTGTCGTTCAAGTGAACTTGAAAATCGTTCATTTTGTAATACGACATCGTTTTCATCGAATTGATCAATGCTTCCATCGTTGCTGGCTTGCGGCCCACGTCGTAAGAAAATCCGCGCAAGCTGTATTGTGGATAATCGACCACTTTACCGCACGGGAACGTATTTTTATGTTGGCGGAAAACTTGCAAAATACTACGCGTTGCCCAGAATGCGCCGATAGCGTTTGAAGATTCGATGACAATTTGGCGATTGTCAATTTTCATACGATAACCTTCTTCACCCAATTCTGCAACATTGCCCTTGGCATTCACGAGCATCGCGATATTGTTGCTCGCAATTTGTTTTTCATCTTTAATTAATTTAACTTCCACTGGATAGCCCAATTCAGAAGTCAATTCTTTTGCAAAAAGCTCCGCGCGCGCTTGCAATGTTGGCTTGCCCACTTTTGCATCGCGTTCCCGCAAAACAATTGCCAAATTACGCGCAGGTTTAAACGAACCACTTGCCCCTGCCCATTCTTGCAACGCGGGAACGACCGCTGGCTTTTCGTTCCCGTTAGCTTTTGCCTTTTCTTTCACGGGAACGGCAATATCAAACGTTTGCGTCAACGAGCTTTCTTTGCCCTTGGTTAACTTAAAGGTAACTTTTGTTGTTTTAGGCGAAAGTGGATGGCGAATTTTTCCTTCTGGCGAAATCAACTGTTCATAAGTCGTCGCCGCAATCGAAGCTTTCACGCCCGCCGGCAATTTTTTATAAACAACTTTGTCGCCTGTAACATCGACATTTTTTTCGACAGAAAAATCCTTAATCGCTTGTTCTAACGAAGCAGCGGGCTTTGCCGCGTAAGATGGCACTTTTTCTTCAATCGCCTTTGCTTGAGTAAATGGAGCAACAGCAACCATCGCCATTACTACAGAAATTAAAATGTTTTTTGTATTCATAGAGTGTTTTTTTTATATTATTAGGATAACTTTATTTACTATAACAACAAAATGAACAATTGACAATTGAGAATTGACGGGAACGGCAGAAAAATTATTTTTTGACACGATTATTAATCCGCATAATTAAAACGTTCCCGCACAAAAATAAACGTTCCCGCGACAACTTTTACAAAATAAAAAAACCGTTCCCGCAAATCAACGGGAACGGTTTTCTAATTTGAGATAAACTCAAAACTTATTTCGCTGCGATAGGAGCGATTGAGACTTTGCGGTGTTCGCGGTCCCAAACGACGTTCCCGTCAACGAGTGCGAAAAGTGTGTAATCGCGACCGCAACCGACATTTGAGCCTGGGTGCATTTTTGTGCCGCATTGACGCATAAGAATGCTGCCAGCTTTCGCAAATTGTCCGCCGTAAAGCTTAACGCCACGACGTTGTGCGTTTGAATCGCGACCGTTTGAAGAAGTTCCTCCGCCTTTATGGTGTGCCATGAGAAGTAATAAATTATAGGTTAATGTTTATTAAATTGAACTTACGCTGCGATCGATTTTACTTTAACGACCGAAAGCTCTTGACGATGACCACGACGGCGATATGAATTTTTACGACGACGCATTTTGAACATCACGATTTTTTTGCCGCGTTTATTTTCAAGAATTTCAAGCTCAACTTTAGCGCCTGCGATTGTTGGTGTACCGACTTTAACATCTGCGCCTTCGCCAGCGAGGATAACTTGATCGATAGTAACAACATCGCCAGCTTTTGTTTCTGGATAACGATTGACCGAAATAATATCACCTTCTTTAATGGTGAATTGGCGGCCTTGTGTAATAATTGTCGCTTTCATTGTTAAAAAAAATTAAGTTGTGAGAACTATTAAACTACTTTACGAGCAAAAATGCAAGCAAAATTTTAAAGGAAATATTGCACACCCGCTTCAAAAATCGGCTGATGCTTGTTCCCGGGAATATTTTTACCAATATTTTCACCGCGGCGCTCCGAGTGTCCCATCTTGCCCAAGACGTGTCCATCTGGCGAAATAATGCCCTCAATCGACTGCGCCGAACCATTTGGATTGTAGGTGATGTCATAACTTGGCACGCCTTTGGCATCGCAATATTGGAATGCGATTTGACCATTTGCCGCCAATTGTTCAATCATTTTTGGGCTCGCGGTGAAATTACCTTCGCCGTGCGAAACGGGAATTGTAAACACATCGCCGACATTTACGTTGTTCAACCATGGCGATTTCACAGTCGAAACAATCGTGTGAACGTAGCGGGAAACGTGACGAGCAATGTGATTATGGAAAAGTGTTGGGCACGAATCGTCCAAATCGCGAATTTCGCCAAATGGCACCAATCCCAATTTGATCAAAGCTTGGAAACCATTGCAAATGCCCAGCGCCAAGCCATCGCGTTCTTTCAACAAGCGATGAGTTGCGTCTTTAACCATTGCATTTTTAAACACCGCCGTAATAAATTTTCCTGAGCCGTCGGGTTCGTCGCCCGCTGAAAATCCACCAGGTATCATCAAAATTTGTGCCTGATCAATTTTTTCAGCAAGCGCACGCAAGGATTCGTCAATGTCGTTCACCGACAAATTGCGCAAAACGAAAATCTCGGGTTCCGCTCCCGCCTCGCGGAAAACTTTCGCCGTGTCGTATTCACAATTTGTTCCTGGGAACACGGGAATGATCACGCGCGGTTTTGCCACGTGAATCTTAGCGTGAGCTTGTTTTGGACGCTCTTCGCATTTATAAATATTTGGCACGAGTGCCACGTCTTGTTGTTTTACGCGTGTCGGGAACACATTTTCAAGTGCATGTTCCCACGACGAACGCAAATCGCGTAAAGCAACTTCGCCGTTTTCGCCCCAAGTCATCGATTTTTTAGATTGAACAACACCTAATTGCGTAAATTCCAGACCGTCCAAATCGTCCGTTCCCGCAACTTCGAGAACCCAAGCGGCATGTTGTGTCGAGAAGAATTTTCCGTTTGGCGTTTCTTGCAAATGCACGCCCAAGCCCGAACCGAAGCTCATTTCTGCGAGTGCCGTTGCAACGCCGCCCTCACGAATTGTGCGCGCAGCCAAAACTCGTCCACTATGCACGAGTTCGTAAACTTTTTTCAACTTTGCACGCGCATCCGCCCAATCTGGCATATAATCATCGCTGTGTTTGATTGTTACACAAACAACTTTTGAACCAACCGATTTAAATTCTGGCGAAATCGCTTTCGATGCTTTGCCGGGAACGATTGCGAACGAAACCAATGTTGGCGGGACATCGAGATCTTTAAACGAACCCGACATCGAATCTTTACCGCCAATTGCACCGTTTCCTAATTCAAGTTGCGCCACGAAAGCGCCCAACAACGCTTCTAAAGGTTTTCCCCAGCGCTTTGGATCGTTGCCCAATTTTTCAAAATATTCTTGGAAAGTCAAACGCGCAGCTTCTGGATTTCCGCCCGCAGCAGCCAAACGCGCCACTGAATCGAGTACCGCATAAGCTGCGCCGTGAGCTGGCGACCAACTCGAAAGCACAGGATCAAAACCAAAAGTCATGTAAGTACAATCGTCTGTCGTTCCCGCGATGGTTGGAATCTTCGCGACCATCGCTTCTATTGGCGTTGCCTGATGCTTGCCACCAAACGGGAACAAAACCGTTCCCGCGCCGATCGACGCGTCAAAACGTTCAATCAAACCACGCTGCGCGCAATTATTCAATTCGCCCACCGTCGAAACCCATTGCGATTTCACATCAAAGCCAAACATCGCTTTGCCGAGCAACGGATTTTTCAACGCGTCCGCCGATGAAATGTGAGCCGTCGCCTCTTGTGTTGCGCCATTTGAATCGAGGAACGAACGCAAAAGATCGACCACACATTTTCCACGAGAAATCAAACGCAAACGTCCTGTATCTGTAACATCCGCCACGTGAGTCGATTCAAGATTTTCTTGATTCGCAGCCGCTTGGAATGCAGCCAAATCTGCGGGAGCGATCACAACAGCCATGCGCTCTTGCGATTCTGAAATTGCAACTTCTGTCGCGTTGAGACCTTCATATTTTTTGGGAACGCGATCAAGATAAACATCGAGCGATGGAGCCAATTCGCCAATCGCCACCGAAACGCCGCCTGCGCCAAAATCGTTGCAGCGTTTAATCATGTGTGAAACTTTTGGATTGCGGAAAAGACGTTGCAATTTGCGTTCTGTCGGCGCATCGCCCTTTTGCACTTCGGCACAATTTTCGAGCGCTTTTTCTGTGTGTTCTTTCGAAGAACCTGTTGCGCCGCCGATCCCGTCGCGTCCAGTTCTGCCGCCGACGAGCACGATAATGTCGCCTGGCACTGGCATTCCTCGGACTACATCGCATTTTTTACCCGCCGCGACAACCGCGCCGATTTCCATGCGCTTTGCGACATAACCAGGATGATAAATTTCATGAACCATTCCCGTCGCGAGACCAATTTGGTTCCCGTAAGACGAATAACCTTGCGCCGCGCCTTGAACGATTTTGCGTTGAGGCAATTTGCCAGGAAGAGTTTGCGTAAATGGCGTTCGCGGATCTCCCGCTCCCGTCACGCGCATTGCTTGGTAAACATAACTGCGTCCCGAAAGCGGATCGCGAATCGCGCCACCAAGACACGTTGCCGCGCCGCCAAATGGCTCAATTTCTGTTGGGTGATTGTGAGTTTCGTTTTTAAACATCACAAGCCAATCTTCGGTAACGCCGTCAACCGTTACGGGAACGACAATTGAAGCGGCGTTAATTTCTTCGCTCACTTCAAGATCGTCCAACTTGCCTTGACGCTTCAATTCACGCATCGCAAGCAATGCCACATCCATCAAGCAAACCGTTTTATCTTCACGCCCAAGTTCTTTGCGCAATGAAAGATATTTTTGCCAAGCCGCTTTGATTGGCTCCGTGAGCACAGAATCCTCAAAAGTAACATCCGTCAAACGAGTCAAAAATGTCGTGTGGCGACAGTGATCGCTCCAATATGTATCCAAAACGCGAATTTCCGTCAAAGTTGACTCGCGATGCTCTTGTTCACAAAAATAATTTTGCACAAACGTAATATCTGCCAAACTCATCGCAAGACCCAATTTTTGGCGCAACGCCTCCAATTGCTCTGACGAGAAACTAAGAAATCCCTCAATTACGGGAATATCCGCAGGCGGTGGCAAAACTTGACGCAATGTTTCGGGAACGCCCAACGATGCCTCGCGGCTATCGACAGGATTGATCAAAAACGCTTTAATGCGAGCCAAATCATCTTCCGAAATTTCACCCGAAAGCACATAAACGCGCGCCGAAGCAATCAATGGACGCTCTTTCAAGGTCATCATCTGCACACATTGCGCCGCCGAATCTGCGCGTTGGTCAAATTGCCCAGGCAAATATTCTACCGCAAAAACAACATCGCCTTCATTAACTGGCAATTCTCCCTCATAAATATCATCAATTTGTGGCTCAGCAAAAACAGTCATCAATGTTTTTTGAATATCTTCATCCGCAAGGCCATCAATATCATAACGTTGCGCCACGCGCACGCCCGACAACGTTCCCAATGACAATGATTCGCGCAAGTCGTGCAAAACATGGTTCGCTTGTTCGCGAAAATTAACTTTTTTCTCAACAAATATACGTTTCATAAAAAAATTTAAGCTATTACTAATATTTTCGCGCAATTGCGTTCCCGCCGCAATAATAAAAGCAATAAACACCCACCCCTCAAAAAAAAAAAACGTTCCCGCGAATTACTCCACGGGAACGTTTTCTGTAAAAAAATAACGAATTATTCTTCGACTTCTTTAACTTTGGTTGCGTTTTTACCAACGCGACCACGAAGATAGTACAAACGTGCTTTCATTGGCTTTGATTTGCGATCGACAACCACTTTAACAACATTTGGGCTGTTCACTGGGAAAACGCGTTCAACGCCTTCGCCAAACGCAATACGACGAACCGTAAAGGTTTCTGCAATACCCGAACCTTTGCGAGCAATTACAATGCCCGAAAAAATTTGAACACGCTCTTTGTCGCCTTCACGAACTTTTGTGTGTACACGAACGCCATCGCCGACTTTAAAGCTTGCAAGGTCGGTCTTGATTTGGCTTTGTGTAAGAGATTTAAGAATTTGTTGATTCATATATTTTTACTTTCTTTCTAATAAATCTGGTCTGCGTTCCCGCGTTTTATTCAGCTGTTGCTCGCGCCGCCAGCGTTGAATTTCTGCATGATTCCCCGATAAAAGCACGGAAGGAACCGGCATACCTCTAAATATTTCAGGACGCGTATATTGAGGATAACTTAAAAGTCTATCATTAAAACAGTCTCCCGTCAATGAATTTTCTTCACCTAGCACTCCTGGAATTTGCCGAGCCAAGCAATCAACGAGCACAGCCGCTGCAATTGTGCCATTTGTCAACACATAATCGCCAATCGAAATTTCGCGCGTAATCATCGTATCGCGAATTCTTTGGTCGATCCCTTCGTAATGTCCGCTCAACATTACAATGTGTTTTTTTACGGACAATTCGCGCGCAATCTCATTTGTTAATGGCTCGCCATCTGGGCAAAGATAAATCACTTCGTCTGCGGGAACGCCGTCGCGTGTTTTCGCTGCCTCAATCGCATCAACAACGGGCTGAGCCGCCATCAACATTCCCGCGCCGCCACCAAATGGGCGATCGTCAACTTTGCGATGTTTATCAGTACTCCAATTCCGAATATCATGCAATTGAATATCTAAAATGCCATTTTTTACCGCGCGTCCCAAAATTGACTCGCCAAAAAATCCGCGAACCATTTCTGGGAAAAGTGTCAAAATGTCAATTTTCATTATCGAGAAACAAAAACGCCCCGCGTTCCCGCGAGGCCTTTGCGCTATCTTAGCAAACTGCAATTACGCAGCAGGAACTTCTGCAGCTTTGCGAGCTTTTTTGATAAGCGAACGCACGGTATCCGAAGGTTGTGCGCCACACTTTGTCCAATAATCAACGCGCTCGAGATTGACAGTAAGAGGAATTGCTTTGCCTTGAGCAGCAGGTTCATAAGTACCAACGATCTCAACAAAACGACCATCACGACGTGCTGTACTCTCGCAAACGACGAGACGATAAATTGGATGGTGAGTTGAACCGTGGCGTTGTAATCTAATACGAAGCATAACTATATAATAATTTAAAATTGTTCATACTATTAAAACGCCATTCGTCTTCTATGTCAAGAATTTTATTTTGCGTTCCCGCAAACCGCATTTCGTCATAATAAATGACACCGAAGGTTTAGTTTTTGTGAAGGAGTGAAAGTTTTATTCGTCAAATAAAAT
>CAKUQY010000024.1 GCA_934675585.1 uncultured Opitutales bacterium
GCGGTGCGCGGAGTCAAGCCTTTACGCCGCCGCGTTCCCGCAAGATAATTGTAAGTAAAGTTTTCGCTCATAAAAAAATAAAAAATTCGGGGTTTTAAGACGCCACTAATTTTATTTATCGAAAAGATTGATGTCAATAACAATTCTTAATAATGCCAAATTGTCGTCACTAAAAAACCGCGCGGGAACGCGGGAATTGTTTCTCTCACAAATTTAGCGGATTTCGCAATTTTTTTATTTCTCGCGGGGACGCATTCTAACGAAGAGTTTTTGTGCGCGAACTTATTTGCGTTTGCGGCGGCGAGAGAGTGCGAGCATCAAAGCGAGCGTTCCCGCGAAGATTCCAAATGTTGAGGGTTCTGGGATTTCGTAGAGCCAAAGTTGCGCGCGCTCGTTTGCGGCAAGAAAGTCCAATCTCCAAAGGTCTTTTGAAAAAATGGTGGTGTGATCTTCGGAAAGCAGGGTGTCTTTAAAATAAATATTATCGGCTTCCAACAGTAAAATTCCGGAAGAACCGAGCACTTTTAGCGATAGGTCTTCACCAATGCGAATCGCCCCCGCGTCTGAGATTTTGAGCTCGGTCGTCTTGATCACTTTATCGACATTGTCCAAAACCAATTCCCCGCCCGAGAGTTCCATCCCTCGCAAAAATTCTGCGTTCCCTGCAATTTCGACCTTCCCGCCGCTTTGCAAAAATTGAACTTCTTTCGTTGCGTAAAATGCATCGTCGCTACGATTGGCGATTGACGCATCTTTTTCAAGGGTAAATGTTCCCGCGCGAATATCTAAAACATCCTCCAAAAATATATTCCCGGCGACAGAGAGCGAAATATCTGTATCCATCACAATCGAGTGCAAATTGTGCGTTCCCGCGCCAATTGTATGGGCCTTCTTTTCACTTTCCCAAACGACATTTCCCGTTGAAAATTCGACATTTTTAATTGAAATCCATCCCGTGGTGTCCGTTCCCGCATTTGCAGAATACGAAACTTCAATTTTCCAATTCCCTAAATCATCATTATAATTTGAGCCCCAAAATGCATTTGAGAGAAAAGAAAAACCTGTCAAATTATTTGGTTTATCCAAATCGCCAAGAGAGGGTTGAACAAAAATGCTTTCATCTCCATTGGGGGCGATCATCTTAATCGTCACCGTAGATAAATTCAGGTTATACTTGCTCGCGTCAGAAAAGTTGACATTTAAGGAAACCGTTTCAATATTTTGCGAGAGGTCCTTTTTAAATTCCCAATTTTGGGAAAAGTGTCCGCTATTTTCGAGCAAAGAAGAAGCACTCATCTCTTGGGCTTCAACAATTATCAAAGCTTCTGAAGTTGTATAAAGAATATCTTTAGTCTTTTGAACAAACGCTAAGGCATCTACTTTCCCGAAGCCATAATTATTATTAAACCAATAGCCCGCCTTATTCTTTTGCCAAGTTCCCGTCGGCGAAGCGTTGGCAAGGAACTCATCAGTGGTCCTCCGTGTTCCATTAGGGTCAATATTAGGGGTTTCTCGATGGCCAATCGCCTGTGCAAGCGCATGCTTTGTCCAACGCGAATCCATCGTATCGCAAATTTGTTTTCCCAACGCGATTACCCCAGCGGTAATTGGCGCAGATGACGATGTGCCACTAAAATCAGAATATATAGGCGTCGTTTCTGAAAAACCGAGAGACGGCACATCATATCCATACGCAGAAACAAATACATTGGAGCCATAGTTTGAAAAAATGGCATAGCCAGTGCCGTGATTTGCCGCCACGTTAATTACCTGACGCACATTTGCCTCTGCTAACCAGCCACTATTTGTAGGGAAGTCATATTGATGCTTATTCCCTCGTGAATTATAAGCAGAGCAGGTAAAAACAGTATTATTTTTGCTGGCTAAAGCAATGTATTTAGACGAGTCCGAAAAATCCCTATAAAACGTTCCTACATAAAAATTCTTTACATCGATTGCTGTATCACGCACATACGAGTTTGTTCGGTCATTTACGCCAGAGCCCCACAAATAGCGCACCGTCGAATAACCCGTGATCCCTGCGACTGTCGCATTGGGGGCTGCCCCAATTGTCCCGATTCCACGAGCTGCCGCCACCCCAGCACCTCCCATTTCATGGGCATCAGCCTTTTTAGGAGTCGTTCCCCACGCGTCAACATAATAACTTAGCCCTTGCGAATAATCTGCGAATCTCCAATTTGCCGCCGGGTTGTAGTTTGAAAGCTTTAAATCAGGATGTTTGAGAACCGCCCCGCCACAAATGCCAATTACCACCCCGTTACCCGTTATCTTTAAATCTTTCCATACCGCAGCCGCATTGGCACCAGATTTTTCTCCTAAATGAACACAGTATTCTGCGTTTGGAAATGTATAAAGATCTTCTACTTCGACACCCTCTAACAGGTGTGTCGTTGTCCACAAGGCAGCGACAAAGTAGCATATTCTTTTCATCGAGATTTTTCACAAAAAAATATAACTAATCGTTGCTAACGTGTCAACTTTTAAAAATCGCGGCGGGATTCGAGGGCGTTTTTAAGTGTTGCGGGATCGGAAAAGCCGAGCGTTCCGCCCGACGGCAACCCAAAACCGATGCGCGAAATGCGCACTTGCGGGAACGGCGCTGCCAAGCTTGAGCGAATGTAATGGCAAGTCGCTTCGGCTTCGATATCGTTTGAAAGCGCTAAAATGAGTTCCCGCACTTCGCCGCTCGCGAGGCGTTCCCGCAAGCTTTCAAAATTTAATTTTTCGGGACCGATCCCGCGAATTGGCGAAAGGCGTCCGTGCAAAATATGATACACGCCGCGATAATCGCCGCCACGCTCAAATGCCAACAAATCGGGCACTTGTTCGACGACGCAAACGACCGATTGGTCGCGTCCTGCGTTCCCGCAAATTTCGCAAAGTGCGCCCTTTTCTGCCATGTTCCCGCAACGCGGACAGCGCGTAATCGTTCCCGCGGCATTTGCGAGTGCGGTTAAAAGTGGCGGGAGCGTTTCGGGAGCTTCGATGAGCAAATGCAAGGCGATGCGCTCGGCAGAGCGATAGCCGAGTCCGGGCAATTTGTGCAAAAGCACGCGCACGTCTTCAAAGGAACTCATTTTTTTTGCGATTGGCTTCCCGCCTAAAAATTACATGCCGAACGGACTGCCGCCCAAGCCAAAGCCCGCGGTCGCGCCTTGCATCAATTCTTGATTGCGCGCTTTTGATTGTTTGACGACTTCTTTAAATGCGTCGAGAATTGTGGCTTCGACAACGGCTTTGTCTTCTTTTAAAAATTCGGGATCGATTGTGAGCGAGAGTGGCTCGCTGTGGCCGTTTGCGCTCACTTTTACCGCGCCACCAGCCATTGAAACTTCGACGACTTCATTAAAAAGCGCTTGGTTCGCTTCTTCGATTTTCTTTTGCATTTTTTGTGCTTGTTTAAGCAATTTTCCTACGCCTGCCATAATTTTCTGTTTTTTTTAATAGTTAATAAGTTATAAGAATAAACGAATGCTAACATTATAAATTGCCGTTCCCGCGAACGCAATTTTTTACGCAACGCGGGAACGGATTTTGATTTTTGCGCTATTTTTGCGTTCCCGCCACGCGTTCAAAAATCGCTTCGTAAGTTTTTACGCCGCGTTCGAGCACGTCGATAACCACATTTTCGTTAGGCGCATGAATGTAAGAATCGGGCAAGCAAAAACCAATCATCAGCGAATCTAAACCGCAAATCGTTTTAAAATCGTTGATAATGCCAATCGCGCCGCCGTCGCGCATGTAAATCGGCGCGTTCCCGTATTCGCGCGCAATAATTTCATCGGCGGCCTCAAACGCTTTTGCCAACGCGCCATTCATCGCGGGATCGGAATTTTCGCGATTGGGCGGACACACAAAATACGCTTTACATTTTTGCATTTGCGTAATTTTTGCCGTAATTCCCGCGGGAACGCGATTTAAAATTGCCTTGGAAACTTTTTCAAAAATCGCTTGCGGGTCCATACCGGGAACGAGTCGGCAAGTAATTTTGGCAAATGCTTTCGCGGGAACGATTGTTTTTGAGCCCGCGCCTTGATAACCGCCGCCAATGCCATTAAATTCGAGCGTTGGCATAAAACGAATCGATTCTGCCGCGTTGTAGCCCGGCAAACAATGCAAGGCTTCCACGCCCAAAAATTGCGCGTAAGCCACGTCGCTCTGCCCGATGCGCGCCAATTCTTCACGTTCCCACGCCGCGGGAACGCCCACACCGTCGTAAAATCCAGGAACAGTTACGCGGTTTTCGCTGTCGTGCAACGAAGCGCAAATTTCTGCCAAAGCTTGACAAGGATTATAAACGGCGCCGCCGTGCAAACCGCTGTGCAAATCAGAATTCGGTCCCGTCAATTCGAGTTCCAAACCCATAATTCCGCGCAAACCAATCGTGATTGCCATTTGCGTGGGCGAAATACTTTCGGTGTCTGAAAGCACGACAAAATCGGCGCTCGACAATTCGTCTTTGTGGGCTTGGATAAATGCGGGGAAATTTTGCGAGCCGATTTCTTCTTCGCCTTCGAGCGTGAATGTTACGCGCAAAGGCAAGTTCGGATTTTTTGCGAGCAAGTTTGCAAACGCCACGATGGGAACGGCGCTGGGGCCGCGATCGTCCGCCGTGCCACGTCCATAAATTTTACCATCTTTAATCGTGGCTTCAAATGGTGGTGTTTTCCAAAGTTCGATTGGGTCAACGGGCTGAACATCGTAGTGGCCGTAAACCACGACGTGTGGCAAATCGCTGCGTTCGGCATTGTAGCGCGCCACGACAACGGGATTTCCCGCGGTTTCGAGGAGTTCGGTTTTGCAACCCGCTTGCGTTAATAAATCGAGTAAATAATTTGCCGTTTCTAAAATCGCGGGCTTGGCGTTGGGATCTGCCGAAATTCCTGGAAACGAAATATATTTTTTAACAACTTCTACAATTTCCATTTTAATTTATTTTTTGTCATTTTTTTCATCGTCATCGCCTGCGCCAAACAAATTCAGCACGGCTTTGCCGGCATTTGTGGCGGCATCAACGGTAGCACCAGCCGCCGTTCCCGCAGCATTGAGCGTAGCATTGGCTGCCGTTCCCGTCGCGTTGAGCGTGGCATTGGCTGCCGTTCCCGCCGCATCGCCAATAGCGTTAAGATCGACGCGAAAAAGATTTAAGAAATTAAGCAACAAGCGCACGCCAAACATTGTTGGCGAAAGCTTGCTGTCGGTGCCGACATTATCGAGTTTGATTGTAACTGGCGGCATTGGCACGGGCGCGACGCTCACGGCGATCCACATTTGCGCGCCGTCAATATTGATGTGTTTTGCCGCGATATAAATTTCTTTCGCGGGAACGTCATTTTCATTTTTGCCCTCTTTTTTTGCCTCAGCTTTTTCTGCCGAAGAAAGATGGTCAACAATCGCGTTGATATTTGTTTTTGCGGTCAATGGTTTTTCGTAAGTCATCAAAAGTCCTTCAACCGTCAAATCTTCAATCACAATCGTGTCTGTCAAAAGCGAACCCACTTCCAAATCAAAATTAATTTTCTTCGCTTCAAGCAAATTATGGCTGTAGTTCCCGCTAACAGGTTTGCCAATCAACAGCCCGCGCAATTCAACGTGGCAGCCAAACGGATTTAACAAAACGTATTCCACACGACATTGATCAACGCCCAAAATCTTTGCGCCAAAATTATTAATCGTTTCGCGAATTGTCCAAGCCACGCCCACCCAAATCGCTAAACAAAAAACGCCAATTCCCAAAAGCGTCCAAATCAACGCTTGCAACCAGCAATTTAAAGCGCGAAAACCGCGCCAAGTTTTTTTGAAAGGCAATGCAAGCCGATAAAGCGTTCCCGCAAAAATTGTTTTTGATTTTGTTTTTGTTGAGTTTTCCATACGTTTAAAATTATAAAATTGCCGCCTTACTTTCTCAAATAATAAAACGCGGGAACGCATTTGGCGGGAACGACCGACGACCCAATTAGCGATAATAAAAAGTAATGGTCGTGGTATCTTCGTTCCCGAGAGTATCAATCATTGCTTGCGACCACGGCTCAAATGGCGCGCGCGATTCAATCGCATCGCGACAAGCATAGGCAGCGGCTTCGCCCACAGTTGATTCAATAATTTTAGAATTAACAATTACGCCATCGTTGCGCAAAGTAAATTGCACAATCACACGTCCGCGCTCGGCAATCATTGTGTTTTGGCAAATTTTATACCACGATGCCTGAATCGTTTCGAGCATGCGTTGCGTGTATTCGCCAAACTCACTATAACGCGCGTCCAAACTAATCGAGCCGATTTCATTCGCCGCCGTGTTCGATTTCATCAAAAGCGTTTTAATGCCAGCGGCGGGAACGACAATCGGCGTTGCCGACGGCTCGGGAACGCCCTCGATAATCGACTTTTCTTCGCCAATGGCGACCGTTCCCGCATCGTTCGCGCGCACCTTGATTTCTTCCGCGACAAGCCGTTCGTTGGCGTTTTGAATTTTGCGGTTTTGAATCTGAGAAGCCGTTCCCGCGCCCGTTCTCGCCCGTTGCAATCGCAAATTTTGCGCTGGCAAAAATTCGCGCGGCAAAACGTTTTCGGTCACGGCGTTTGATTTTTCGATTTCGCCGTCGAGTGTTGGACGGCGTTCCCGCGAATTAATGTCTGGATTTTCCTGCGCTGCGCGTTGATCATTTGCCGCAACATTTTTAGTATTTTCGGGCGGCATCGCGTTGGCAGAATTGGCATTGGCGGGAACAAATTGTGGCTTGCGAAAATCTTCGGGCAATAATTCTTCGGGCAAATCAATCGATTTAACGAGCTCGATTTTTTGCGATTTTGCAGGCGCAAGCGCCTCTAAAACCTCAAATGTTTTAGGCGCCAACAGCCAAATTGAAAAATGAATTATTAACGTCAAAATTCCAACCCACGCCAAATTTTGCCAATTGGCGTGACGATAAGCAAGTCGGAACAACGTCTCGTAAACCATTAATCGCTTAATTCACTCGAAATGCGCATCGAACAAAAATCGGGACCGCACATTGAACAAAACGCCGCTTTTTTCGCCGCATCTGCCGGCAACGCTTCATCGTGCAGACGGCGCGCGTGTTCGGGATCGAGTGCCAACGCAAATTGGTCTTCCCAACGGAACTCAAAACGCGCCCGCGACAACGCGTTATCGCGCAATTGCGCCGCGGGATGACCTTTTGCCAAATCCGCCGCGTGAGCCGCAATTTTGAACGCAATCACGCCCGCGCGAACATCGTCGCGATTAGGCAAACCCAAATGTTCTTTCGGCGTCACATAACAAAGCATCGCGCAGCCATACCAGCCAATCAACGTCGCGCCAATCGCCGAAGTGATGTGATCGTAGCCCGGCGCAATGTCTTCAACTAACGGACCGAGCGTGTAAAACGGAGCTTGATGGCACCAATCTAATTGGTTTTCCATATTTTTGCGAATCAATTGCGCGGGAACGTGTCCCGGACCTTCGTTCATCACCTGCACGCCGTGTTCCCACGCGCGTTTTGTCAGTTCGCCCTGCGCTTTCAATTCCGCAAACTGCGCCTCGTCATTCGCGTCAGCAATCGAGCCAGGACGCAAGCCGTCGCCGATTGAAACGCCAATGTCGTAAGCCGCGAGAATTTCGCAAATTTCGTCCCAGTGTTCCCAAAGAAAATTCTCGCGATTGTGCTTTTGGCACCATTTCGCCATAATCGAGCCGCCGCGCGAAACGATTCTTGTAACGCGATTGGCAACCAGTGGGAGAAAATCTTTTTTCACGCACGCGTGAATCGTAAAATAATCCACGCCTTGCTCCGCCTGCTCAATCAGGGTTTCGCGGTAAACTTCCCAAGTGATTTCGTCGCTTTTCCCACCGACTTTTTCGAGTGCCTGATAAATCGGCACCGTGCCCACGGGAACGGGACAATTACGCAAAATCCACTCGCGTGTCGCGTGAATATTTTTGCCCGTCGAAAGATCCATCAACGTGTCGCCGCCCCATTTGCACGACCAGCGCATTTTATCGACTTCTTCCTCGATCCCGCTCGCAATCGCGGAATTGCCGATATTTGTGTTGATTTTCACCAAAAAATTGCGCCCGATAATCATCGGCTCGGCTTCGGGGTGATTTAAATTTGCTGGCAAAATTGCACGTCCCGCGGCGATTTCTTGACGCACAAATTCGGGTGTAATTTCTTCGGGAATCATCGCGCCAAAACCCGTTCCCGCGTGCTGAAAATCTAATTGCTTGCGTTGCGGGAACGCTTTTTCCGCCGCCGCGATTTCCTGGCGTTTCATATTTTCGCGAATCGCCACAAATTCCATTTCGGGCGTAATAATGCCATGCCGCGCGTAATCCATCTGCGTAATTCGGCAACCTTTTTTCGCGCGATAAATTTTGCGATCGCCACGATCAAATTGTTCAACATGGCAAGCTGTTTTTTTCACCGCGGGAACGAAACTCGCGGGAACGCTTTCGACATCGCCGCGCTCTAAAATCCACGGCAAACGCAACGCTGGCAAGCCCTTGCGAATGTCTTTGTGAAAATTTTCATCGCCCCAAGGTCCCGACGTGTCATAAACGCGCACTGGCAAATTTTCGTGCACAAGCGTTCCCGCTTTGGTCAATGTTGGATGCAAACGAATTTCACGCATCGGCACGCGAATATCAGGACGCGAACCTTCGACATAAATGCGTTTACTTTGCGGAAAAGGCGTATGTAATTCACTCATAATAAAACCATTATAAATTAAAAATCACGTTCCCGCCATTAAAGAAAGTTGAAATTATATCTCTTCACTCGACATAATTGGCTTTGAAATTTCTCGCCCGAAGAACCAAGATCCGAAACATCGGCGGTTAAGCCGCCGAATAAAATCGTAATTTTCTTTAAATTCTTTAACGAGCAAAGCAAATAAAAACCATCAAAAATTGAAATTCGCGTGTATTTGCGTTAATTCGTAGTTAAAAAACTCAATCATCGTCGCAACCGCGAACACTCACGCGTTCCCGCTAACAGTTAATTAAAAACTGCGCGAGTTCCCGCAAGCGTTTTTTTGCATCGACGGCGGAAAGCAGCGGGAGCGAGTTCCCGACCTGCACCAACTGACCGTTGCGGCGCGTCGCCATGATTTTTCCACAATTGGTTTCTAACTTTACGATGCCGTGTTTTTCCGCCAAACAACGCAATTTTATAAAATCGCAGTAAACTTTCGTTTCCGCGGGCAGTTTTCCGAAACGGTCGTTCATCGATTCGGCAATGGCGTCGATTTCGCCCTCGTCCTGCGCCATGGCGATTTTTCTGAAAATATCGATGCGCACGCGCGTGTCGCCGATATAATAACTCGGGATCGTCGCGAGCAATTGATCGCCTTTGAGCGCGGCATTTTTTTCGTCGCGCCAGATTTCGTAAGCGTTGCGCGTGTCGCGTCCGTGCGTGCTTGGCGGTTCCGCAAAACGAATAAAATCGAGTTGCATTTCTGCGCGAAAAACGCTTTGTTTTTCTTCGCCTTTGAGCGTGGCGATGCTTTGGCGCAATAATTGACAATAAAGTTCAAAACCCACGCCCATGATGGGACCGCTTTGTTTGACTCCGAGAATATTTCCCGCGCCGCGCAATTCGAGATCGCGCATCGCGATGCGGAATCCCGCGCCGAGTTGCGTATTTTGCGCGAGCGCCGCCAAACGCTGTTTCGCCTCGCCCGTAACGTTCCCGCGACGATGCAGCAACAAATACGCGTAAGCCTGGCGATTAAAACGTCCGACGCGCCCGCGCAATTGGTAAAGTTGCGACAAGCCAAAACGGTCCGCGCCGTCGATGATGAGCGTGTTGCAATTGGGAATATCGAGTCCGGTTTCAATAATCGTGGTGCAAACGAGCACGTCATATTTTCCCGCGACAAAATCCGTCATCACCTGCTCCAAATCTTTTTCGCCCATTTGACCGTGCCCGACCGCGATTTTGACTTCGGGCAAACACGCTTGCAACATTGACTGGACTTCGTAAATCGTTTCGACGCGATTGTGCAAATAAAAAACTTGTCCGCCGCGATCGAGTTCGGCGCGAATGACGTTGCGAATCAGCTCGATGTCGAAAAATTTGATGATCGTTTGAATCGGCAAGCGTTCCCGCGGCGCGGTTTCGATAACGCTCAAATCGCGCGCGCCCATAATCGCCATGTAAAGCGTTCGCGGGATCGGTGTCGCGCTCATCGTGAGCACATCGACTTGTTCCCGCATTTGCTTAATTTGTTCTTTTTGTTTAACGCCAAAACGATGTTCTTCGTCGATGACGAGCAAACCCAATTTTTTGAAAACAACATTTTTTGAAAGCAGCGCGTGCGTGCCGATGACGATGTCGAGTTCGCCGCTTTGAATTTGCTTGTAAATTGCTTTGCATTGCTTGGCCGTGCGAAAGCGCGAAAGCATTTCGATCGCCACGGGATATTGCGCAAAACGATCTTTAAAAGTATTAAAATGCTGCTGAACAAGCACGGTCGTCGGCGCAAGAATCGCCACCTGATAACCGCTCAAAACCGCTTTAAACGCCGCGCGAATCGCCACTTCTGTTTTGCCAAAACCAACGTCCCCGCAAATCAAACGATCCATCGGCAATTCACGTTCTTGGTCGTGCTTTGTTTCGTTAATCGCTTTCAACTGATCGGGCGTTTCCGCGAACGGGAACGCTTTTTCAAATTCGCCCAGCCACGGCATTTTATCGTCGGGCTCCATCGCAAAACCGCCTAAACTTTGACGCCGAGCCTGCAACGAAAGCATTTCGGACGCAAAATCGCGCGTCGCCTCAATTGCATCGCGACAAGTTTTGCGCCAATTCGAAAGCCCTTGCTTGCCCAATTTTGCGAGTTTTGGACTTTTTTTGCTCAACCCAATATAGCGCGACAGCAAATGCGCATCGCGGAACGGCACATACAAGCGCGATTTTTCGTCAAATTCCAAAACCACCATATCTTCTTTGATGCCTTTTTCTGGATTCGCCGGGAAAATGCCGCGGTAAATACAAACGCCGTGTTCGAGGTGCACAATGTAATCGCCGTTCACCAATTCATTAAAATCGAGCAATTGTTCGACGTGCGATTTCGAAGCGATTTTGCGGGAACGCAACTGCGACATGCGTTTGCGATTTCTGCCGAAAATTTCGCGTTCGGTCGCGATCGTTACTTCATCGAGCGCGTCGTCATCGGTCGCCACGCGAAAACCCGCGCTGATATTGCCTTCAAGAATTTCGGGAACAAAATGTTCGTCGAGCGTTCCCGCGACGATCGCCTCATCGATAATTTCATTCAAGCGGTCAATCGTGCTCGCGGTTTCGCAAACAATCACAACGCGCTCACCTTCACGTTGCCAATCGCTCAAAGTTTTTAAAACGTGACGTCGCGCGCTTTCTGCTTCAATCAAACGCTCAACACCAAGCGCTTCGGGATTTATCGCGCTGTGAACAAGCGAGTCCAAATCGTCCGTTTTCCAAGTGCGCAAATGTTCCACCTCAAGCCACGACGGCGGCTCATCAAAAAAACCAAAACCGCTCAACTGAAAATTGCGCGCTTCAATTGCTTTTAAAATATCATCAGGCGGGAACGATTCAAAACTATCGGCATCCGCAAAAATAAAATGCGTTCCCGCCGGAAAATACTCAAACACGCTTGTGTTGCGCTCAAGAATTGCCGTTCCCGCCGCATCGGTCCCGCGACCGACAATCACTAATTGCTCAATTTTTTTTATCGTGCGTTGCGACAATGGGTCAAATTCCCGCAAACTATCGATTTCGTCGCCGAAAAAATCCACGCGCACTGGCGCCGATGCGTTCAACGGGTAAACGTCCACCAGCCCGCCACGCTCAGAATATTGTCCGGGCTGTTCACAAAGCGCCTCGTTGTCGTAATCATATTCTCTCAACAATTCGACCAAGCGCGCTTTATCGAAATGTTGCCCCGCTTTCAAAATCAGCTCGTTCCCGTGAAGCGCTTGCGGGGCGGGAACGCGTTGGCGCAGCGATTCTGGCGTTCCCGCCAGCCATAAATTTGTTTTTTCGCTACGATTTGCCAACGCTGCCAAAACTTTCAGCAAATCGCAATCGCTCGCAAATCGCTGGTCTTCTGTTTGCCCATCAATCGGCGCCGCCAACGAAAGCAAATGCGGACGCGCCAAGCGCTCCAAAATCCGCGCGCTGTAAAAACTCGCATCTTCAAGCAAAATTTCAGCCACGTGCTGCCGCCGCGCCACCACTACCGTCAATGGCACACGCGGACTTGCCAAATGCGCCAACGCTGCCGTTCCCGCAGGAGCGCACACGCCTGTAAAATATTGTTTTGCTTTAATCGACATTCACCACCAAGCCGTCGTAGGCGAGATTAATTTTTTCTGGCAATTTCTCATCGACGGTCGCGTGATTAACCGAGCGCGTCAAATGCGTAAAATAAGTTTGTTTAGCGTTGAGCGTTTGCGCAATTTCTACCGCTTTTGCAATGTGCAAATGCGTCGGGTGCGGCTTTTGGTGCAACGCGTCGAGCACCAACAAATCAACATCGCGCGCCATCTCCATCGCGGGAACGCTCACTTCATGACAATCGGTGTAATACGCCAAGCGTTTTCCCGTCGATTTTTCGGTGAAAACAAGCGCCAATGTTTCCAGCCGCCCGTGCGGCAAAAGACAAGTCTGCACGCGCGTTCCCGTCGGCAGTGTAAAATCCGTTCCCGCAACGATCGTTTTCAACGCCATGTAGCCGTCGTTTGAAAAATCGCGAATCGCGTAATCGTAAATCGTTTCGACGCGCCGACAGCCAGCTTTTGACGAATAAACCGGAATCGCGTTCCCGCCGCGCTTTCGGCAAAACTGGCGCAAATCATCCATGCCCAAAATGTGGTCAGAATGCTCGTGCGTCAGAAAAAAATAATCCACCGCGGGAACGCCAAACGCCAAACATGCCAAGCGGAATTCCTGCCCAGCGTCGATCTGAATGTGCGCACCGTCGATTTCCAAATGCGCGCAACAGCGATTGCGCCAGTTGCGCCTGTCGCTCAAATCAAGCGTCGCGGGAACGTCCTCCAAAATCACGGGAACGCCCTGCGATGTGCCAGTACCGAGAAAAGTCAGTTTCATTTTAAATTAAAATTATACCCGCAAAAAACCGTTCCCGCGAAAAGAAAAAACGACGGCGCGAAAAACGAAATCCGCGAACCGTCCAAGCAAAAAACTATTTCCCAAACAAATATGAATGCGTTCCCGTTCTCGACAATGCCAATTCCAAAACGATTACTTTAAACAATTCATCCGTCGGATAATTCCGACGCTGAATTAATTTGTAATCCTTTTTAAACTGCGAAGAATAACGAACGTTAAGCATCGAGAGATTTTTTCAGCGCTTCGATTGAAGAAAACGATTCGCTCATATTGCGCCCCGTTTTCACGTCTTCCATCGCGGCAAGCGTTTTCGCGTTCGGAACTTCTCTCGTAATTTCAAAAGGAATACGGTTTTCGCGCACCGACTGACGCAAAAAAATATTCAAAGCGGTGGACATATTCATGCCCAATTCGCTGAACAATTCTTCCGCCTGTTTTTTTAATTCCGCATCGGTTTTTATATTAATGTTTGTAGTCATAATACGCTCCTTGTAAATATAAAATTAACACAAAATGTTGACAATGTCAATACTTAGCCGTTCCCGAGAAGATTTTTCCGCGGGAACAAAAAATTGCATTCCCCAATTATTTACAACGACGGCGACGCGTTCCCGCCAAAGCCAGCGCAAGCATTTTTGTCGCAGAATCTATCAAAACCAAACAATTCGCTAGCCCATTCGAAAAATTCGGCTTAATTCGGTGATAAAAATTATTGCGTTCCCGCCAACTCTCAACTTTTTTAGTTCACTCCCTTCGGGACTGATTATTTTTTTGCTTAACCCCCACACGCTCGCGTTCCCGCTCGCTTTTATGGGGGTTAGCCATCGCGGAAACGCATTCCCGCAATTTCAGTGCCTTCGGCACAGCAAAGTTTCTATTTTTTCCTAATCTGCCTACGGTTTTTCATTCACGCGTTTGCTCGCTTTTGTGGAGGTTAGCCATCGCGGGAACGCGTTCCCGCGATTTTAGTGCCTTCGGTACAAACAACGTTCCTATTTCATCTATTGAACCTACGGCACTTCAATTTCCCGTTCCCGCCCCCATTTCTGCGCAACATCAAAAAATAATTCGCGAGATTAGTTTTCTCCCCTAACCCGCGAATGTTAATGAGCGGGCGTAGCTACTCGCAATCGGTGTTAAATTTCCGTTCCCGCAAAAAATAAAACGCGTTCCCGCGAGACAATGCCCACGGGAACGCAATTTAATTTTTTGAAGTTTTTACGCTAATTTCGCGCGCAAAAGCGAATCGACTTGGGCGGGATTTGCTTTGCCTTTTGACGCTTTCATTACTTGACCTTTGAGCGCGTTGATCGCGCGGTCGTTCCCGCCTTTGATTGCCGCGACGAGCGAAGCGTTTTTCGAGTCCGCCAAAACCGTGTCGATGATGCTTTCAAGTTCTCCCGCGTCGTTTGACTGCGCGAGCCCTTTTTCGCTGATGATCGCGTCGGCGCTTTTCCCCGTCGCCCACATATCCGCAAAAACTTCTTTCGCTAATTGTTTTGAAATCGTTCCCGCCTCGACAGCCGCGACGAGCCCTGCGAGCGCATCGGGCGCGATTTTTGATTGCGCGATCGTCGCTTCGGGCCCGATCGCCGCGATTTCACGCAAAATTTCGTTGATCAAAAAGTTTGCTGTTTGTTGTGGATTTTTATCGCAAACTTTCAGCGACGCTTCAAAATATTCGCACAGCGGCAAATCGGGAATCAGCACCGACGTTACCGTGTAAGGCAAATTGTAATCGCTCATGTAGCGGCGCTGGCGGTCAAACGGGCGCTCTGGCAATTCCGCCGACAGGCGCGCGAGCCAGGCGTCGTCGATTTTTACCGGCATCAAATCGGGATCGGGAAAATAGCGGTAATCGTGCGCGTTTTCTTTTGAGCGCATCGAATAAGTGTGGCCCGTTTCCGCGTTCCAGCCGCGCGTTTCTTGAACGATCGTTTCGCCGCGTTCGTAAGCCGCCGCCTGGCGTTTGATTTCAAAATTGATGCAATTGCGAACGCCCGTGAGCGAATTGACGTTTTTCATTTCCGTTCGCGTGCGCAATTCTTGCGTTCCCGCGGGACGCACAGAAACGTTGGTATCGCAACGCAGCTGGCCTTTTTCCATGTCGCAGTCTGAAAGTCCCGCCGCGCGTAAAATCATAATAATCGCATTGAGCAAAGCGACGGCCTCTTCGGCGGAATGCATGTCGGGCTCGGTAACGATTTCCAAAAGCGTCGTTCCCGCGCGGTTGTAATCAACGAGCGAAATGTTCCCACCGTGCGTCAGTTTTCCCACGTCTTCTTCCAAATGCGCGTGATTGATGCGGATTTTTTTATGTTCGCCCATCACGTTGCGCGACGTTCCCGGCAACTCGATTTCAACTTCGCCTGGACCGACGATCGCTTCTTCGGCGAGCTGGGTGATTTGGTAATTTTTTGGCGAGTCTGGATAAAAATAATTTTTGCGGGACCAGCGCGAAATTGTTGGCATTTTTGCGTTAATCATCAAGCCAAATTTCATCGATTTTTCAACGCTTTCGCGGTTGAGTACGGGCAACGCTCCCGGCAAAGCCAAAACCGTCGGGTCAATCAGCGCGTTAGGCGATTCGCCAAAACCTGCCGGCGTTCCCGCAAACACTTTGCTTTTTGCTTTCAACTGCACGTGAATTTCAAGTCCTATAACTGCTTCGTATTCCATATTACAACAAGTTTAAACGAGTTTTGCTCGCGGCTCAATTTATAAAATTACAGAAACCGCAAAATTCGCGGGAACGCGCATTTAAAATGGCTCGTCGCCGTAATTGTCGTCGATGCCGTCGTCGTTGCGGGAACGCGTATTTTTATAAAAATTGTTCCCGCCAAAACTATGCGAATAATGAATAATTTGTCCGATTTTTTGATAAGTTTCAGGATTTGCCTCGCGCACAAATCGGCTCAAATCATAATTTAATTGGTCGCTAAATTTTGGACGTTCAACGACGTAAATCAAAGTTAATTCATCTTTGGCGCGCGTGCAAGCGACATAAAAAAGTCGGCGTTCTTCATCGATTGAATGCTCTTCGATGGCGCGTTTTGACGGGAACATTTCTTCAGAACAAGCCAAAACAAAAACGTGCGAAAACTCTAAACCTTTGGCTTGGTGAATAGTTGAAAGTCGCACGCGCGGTTCGTTTTTTTGGCGTTCCCGCGCCTCGACATCTTGCTTGGTGCTCGCAGAATCCATCAAACTTACTTGTGCGAGAAAATCGGCGAGCGTTTTATAATTGCTCGCAAAATCGATCAAGCTATTCAAATCGTCGGCGCGTTCCCGCGCGTTAGGATAAATGCGTTTTAAGAAATCGCCATACCAGCCCTCGATGCCGATGCGAATAATTTCTTGCGGCGCTTGGACTTCGAGAGTTTCGGGAACGGCGGGAACACTCGTGTTTTCGAGATCTGCCAACGCAAACAAATCGATTTCTGGCTCGTCGTTTGCGGGAACGTCTTGTGGCGCGTCGGGCATCGTTGCGTTTTCGATTTTCGTTCCCGTCAGTGATTCAAACATATTGTGCAGCGTTAAAACAAAGTCGCGAAAATCATCGACGGCTTGCGCGGGAACGCCCGCAATTACGGCTTCTGTGAGCAATTCGTAAAAAACGTGATGATGATTTTTTTGAGCAAGCGTGTGTGCTTTTTTTAAAATGCGTTGGGCGGTAGCGGGACCGAGCCGTTCGAGCAAAGTTGTAATGCGCTGAAACGCAATGGCATCAAATGGATTAGTTAAAAATTTTAAAATCGCGGTAAAATCGCGCACGTGCGCTTGCTCAAAAAATTGCACACCGCTCGTCACGACAAACGGCAATTGCATTTTGCTCAAACACATTTGCACTTCTTTGGCGTGGCTGTGCGAACGATAAAGCACGGCGATGTCGCTCGGAGAAACGCCCTGATCTTCAATGAGCGCGCAAATGCGATTGGCAACATATTCGCTTTGATCAAAAACATTCATCACGGGAACGAGCAATGGTTTTTCGCTCGAGCGACGCACCGATTTTAATTCTTTACTAAACGCGCGCGCCTCTTGCCGCGCCTCCAAAATAGAATTTGCAAATGCTAAAATTTCAGGCGTTGAGCGATAATTAACTTCAACTTTAAACACTTGCGTTCCCGCGTATTCATCGGGAAAACGCATGATATTTTCATAACTTGCACCACGCCAAGTGTAAATACATTGGGCGTCATCGCCGACAACCATGAGTTTTGTTTGCGTTCCCGCGAGCAAATCGATCAATTGCGCTTGCACAACGTTGGTGTCTTGAAATTCATCCACCAAAATGTGTTTAAATTTTCGCTGATAATATTCGCGCACATCTTTAAAATCGCGCAACAATTGCACCGACAATTCCAAAATATCATCAAAATCAACAAGATTTTGTCGTTGTTTTTCTTCTGTGTAAAGTTGGTGCGATTTTTGTAAAATTTGCGTTCCCGTGCAACCGAGCCATTCAAAAAAGTTTTTTGCGGTTTCTTTGTAACTACCTTGCGTGTTGCGCATGTAGCTGAGCGCGTTAAAAAAAACGGCGGGCTTTACCGCGCGTTTGCCACCTTTAAAAACTTCGGGAGCGAGTTTTTTGACGATCTTGGCAAATAATTTTTCTGCATCATCGGCATCGAGAATTGTGAAATTTTCTTTCAAGCCAACGAGCTCGCCTTGCTTGCGCAAAATGCGCAGTGAAATGCTGTGAAATGTGCCGCCCCAAATTTCTGCTCGCGAAACTCCCGCAAGCGTTTGCACGCGCTCGAGCATTTCATTGGCGGCCTTGTTGGTAAATGTCAGCAACAAAATTTGCCACGGCTTAATGCCTTGTTCGAGCAACCACGCAACGCGATAAGTCAGCGTGCGCGTCTTGCCCGAGCCCGCTCCCGCCAAAACTAACACGCGGTCGCCCGTAGAGGCAACCGCCGCGTATTGTTCTGTGTTTAATTCTTGATGAAAATCAATCACGGGAACGCTAATTTTAAACGATTAATCTTTTTTGAAAATGTCTTTAATCGTGCCAAGCGAACCCAACATTCCCGTGGCTTCGTAAGGAATGTAAATGGTGCGTGCGTCTTTGCCTTTGACCATTTCGTTGAGCGTTTCGATGTATTTGATCGCCAACATATAAGCCGCGGGATCGGTTTTTGTAGCTTTGATGGCTTCGGTAACGCGATTGACGGCTTCGGCTTCGGCATTGGCTTGTAAAACTTTTGCTTGGGCAGCGCCTTCTGCGCGCAAAATTTCACTTTGTTTTGCGGCTTCGGCGGCGTTGATTTGCGATTGTTTTTCACCTTCTGAAAGCAAAATTTGCGCTTTCTTTTCGCCTTCTGCTTGGAGAATTTGTGCACGACGATTACGTTCGGCTTGCATTTGTTTTTCCATCGCCTCGCGCACACTTTCAGGAGGCGTAATATCTTGCAATTCAACGCGATTAACTTTAACGCCCCATTTGTTGGTCGCTTCATCGAGAATCGCTTGCAAGCGCGAATTGATCGTGTCGCGAGAAGTGAGCGTTTCGTCGAGTTCGAGCTCGCCAATCACGTTACGCAACGAGGTTTGCGTCAATTTTTCAATCGCATTAGGCAAATTGTCAATTTCGTAAACCGCTTTTTTAGCATCGACAATTTGGAAATAAAGCAATGCGTTAATTTCGGTCGTCACATTGTCTTTGGTAATCACTTGTTGCGAAGGGAAATCATAAACTTGTTCCCGCAAATCGATGCGTTCAGACGTTGACATACGCGCAAACGGACGGCCGTTGTAAACTTCAACCGTGCGCGTATAAATCGATTTGGGGCGGTCGAGATAAGGAATAATTAAATTGATGCCCGGCGAAAGCACGCAATTAAATTTGCCCAAGCGTTCAATCACGCGCGTTTCCGATTGCGGAACAATGCGCACGCCAGCCAAAACAGTTATTAAAACAAGAAAAGCAATAATGCCGATAATTACGAGATCCATAGTTTTTTAGGGGGTTAAGATTAATTAAAATTTAAAGTGCTTCAACTTCGAGAATAATGCTGTCGTAAGCGACAACTTTTACTTGCGTTCCCGCCGCAATCGACGTTCCCGCCACGCTGCGCGCTTGCCAACGATCGCCATCAATTTTGACGCGTCCCAATTGCGCGGGCGCGATCGCTTCAATCAGCGTTCCCGTGCGGCCAATGAGCGCGTCCATATTCGACGCAGTCGCCGTTTTGCGTTCCCGCCATTTTTTTGCCAACGGGAACAAAATTAAAAACGACAATGCCGTTCCCGCCGAAAACGCGCCCAATTGCACAATAATTCCATAATCAAGCGCAGCCGCCGCGCAAGCCGTCAAGCAACCTAACGCAAAACAAAAAAACGCAAATGTCATCGTCAATAATTCTGCAACCACAAACAACAGCGCAATCGCCAACCAAATTTGCCAAATAGTAATCATCGAAAATAAAAAGGGTTAATTTTTTGGTGCCCAAGAGGGGAGTCGAACCCCTACACCTCGCGGCATAAGTACCTGAAACTTACGTGTCTACCAATTTCACCACCTGGGCAATTATTTTATTAGTCTAAATATTTTCGTTCCCGTCCGCAATCATAAATAAAATTGAAAAACGCAAAAGAACAAAAAAGCGCGCGGGAACGCGGGAACGACGATGGCTATGACAAAATTTGTGGTTTTGTGTTTTAGATTTTTTTGATTACGAATTAACGCGAATACACGCGAATTTTAACTTTTCTTTAACAGCGGGAACGCTGAAAATTTGCGAAATTTGAAGTTTCACTTGCGAAATGTTCAAATGTCGCTTCGCTCGGTATGCGTTAAAAAATCCGTTCCCGCGGATAAAAAATGCTCTGACGGGTTGGCGCGTCAAAGCATTTTTTTGTTTTTTGAATTGTCTTATTTTACCGTTTCGGGATCGACAAATTTGATTCCTTTTGCGGGAGCGTTCCCGTCGAGCGAAACTGGCGCAAATGTAAACATCCAACGCAACAAGCGAATTTGCGGCACCGAGAAATTGGCGACGGGCAATTTAATTAAAACGCGGTTGAGACCTGGTTTTAATTGAATTTGCATTGGCGGACGCGTGGTCCAGTTTTCGTTCAACATTGGCACTTCTTGGCTTTTGCCTTTGTGTGAATTTTTCCAATCGGGTGGATTCAACTCTTTGCCATTGACCCAAATTTTACTTTCGCAATAATCCCATTTTCCCGCGGGCGGTGCCAAATCGGGTTCTGACGCGCTGTAATAATGAGTTTGCACGTAAGCGCCGATTTTTTGGGAAGATTTGGAATGAATGAACGCTTCGGCGTAAACGGTGGAATTTTTTTGTGGTTTTTCAAAGAATCCGCGCACAGTGCCCTCGCCCCAAACGTGACGCAAATAAACCGCCGCGCCGCGTGCCAAACGCGTTTTTGCGCTTGCCAACGATTTTTCTTTTTCAATCGGGAACGTTTTTTTCAAATCACCGCCGTTGTCAAACGGATCGGTGATGCGCCAAATAATATCGGCTTGCGGCACCCACGGGAACGCTTTTCCAATGTCGCGTTTGACGTACATTTCGCGGCGTTCAAAATCGCGATATTCGTCAAGCAACTTGCCTTCAAGCGGAAGATTCGTTCCCAAGCCCTTGAAATATTGGTCGCGCCCGCCTTTCCAAACAGATTCTGCGAACGCGAGCATCGATGCGTGAAATGCGTTGTTTTGCAAAATTGCGTCTGTGCCGACAATGTAACGGTCGGTCCAAATTGCAGGTTCGCCACCCGCAATGGTTCCGTCAAATTCGGAAACGCCCGCAAAATTTGAAAAATAAACGCCCACGGGATCGGCAAAACCATCAAAGTGATTGATATAATGCAAACGCCCGTCAAGCGAAGGCGTTCCCGCGAGCGGACGTCCACGGGAACTCCACATCGTCACCAAATCCACTTCGCCAGGTTTTACGCTTGCGCCAGGATTCCACAACGCCACTTTGCGTCCAGCGCTGCGCACGTGGTTGAGCATTGTTGGCACGAATAGGTCGTTGTGAATGCGCACTTCGTCGGTGCCGATATGAAAATAAGGTGTTTTTTCGATGTCTGGGAACGCGTTTTCGAATGCTTCTGTGAGCAATTTTTTAAGCGCTTCAATTCCTTTTTCAGATTGTGGGTCAAAGCCCATTGCTTTTTCAAACGCGCGTTTGTGGCCCGGCATATCCATTTCGGGAACGACCGTTACGCCGCGTTCGTGGCAATAATTTACAAAATCGCGGATTTCGCTAAATTTATAAAATTTGCCGTGATCGCGCTCGTAAGCCGATTTTGCGTTGAGTTGCGGGAACACTTTTGATTCAAAACGCCAGCCCTGATTGTCGGTCAAGTGCCAGTGAAACATATTAATTTTGCGCGCCGCCAAAAAGTCAACAATGCGTTTTAAATCTTCGATTGGAATGTAAGAACGTCCGCAATCAATCATAAACGAACGCATCGGGAACGCGGGCCAGTCTTTGATTTTGCACGCGGGAACAGTCGCAGATTTGTCAATTTCTGCCGCCCACATCATTTGAGCGATTGTTTTTTTTGCGTTGAGAACGCCGGTTTTGGTCGTTGCAACAATTTCCGTTCCCGCAGGTGTAACATTTAAAATATACGCTTCTTTTTGAGCGTGCGCGGGAACGCCCTCAATCTCCTTCACCATTTTTACGGTAGGATTGCCTTTTAATTTATTGACGGCGCAAGTTTTGGTTTTATGTTCTTCGTATTTTTGTGGCAAAGGAATCACATTGCAAGCGGCTTGCACCATTGCAGCAACGGCAAAAAAGAAAATTGAGGAGACGAGATACCTCATGTTTTTTCTTTCTATTTTTTGGGTTAAAAATTAAAGAGCTAGCTTTGCCGCGGCAGCGTCCATCGCAGCCGCAACTACAACTTTGTTTGCCTCAGACATTTCAACTAATGGCAAACGCACTTCTGGCGAAGAAATAATGCCCGCGCGCGCACACGCAAATTTTGCGGGAACGGGATTGGGCTCGATAAAAAACTTTTTCGCCAAATCGCCAATAATATCGTTAATTTGTTTTGCGCCGACAAAATCGCCCGCCGCCATTTTAGCAACCATTTTTGCGACCGTTCCCGGCAACCAATTTGAAACAACCGAAATCACGCCGCGCGCGCCCAATGTCATAAATGGCAAAACCAACGAATCATCACCGCTCGTCACCAAAAAATCGTCATCAAGCGCACGCACGAGTTTTTGTACTTTGTCGCACGAACCGCCCGCTTCTTTAATGCCAACAATATTTTTGTATTTTTCGCGCAAACGCACCACGGTATCAACCGCGATTTCGATCCCGCAACGTCCAGGAATCGAATACAAAATAATCGGCTTATCTGTCGCCTCTGCCACCGCCGCAAAATGGCGATAAACGCCTTCTTGGTTGGGCTTATTGTAATATGGCGCCACCAACAAAAACGCGTCCGCGCCCACTTTTTCGGCTTCTTTGGTCAAATGAATCGCTTCAAGCGTCGAGTTTGAGCCCGTTCCCGCCACCACGGGAACGCGTCCTGCTGCATATTCAACCGTGCGCGCGATAACTTCAATGTGTTCTTCGTGAGTCAATGTCGGGCTCTCGCCTGTTGTTCCCACTGAAACAAGTCCATCGATGCCTTCACTCACTTGACGATTAACTAAATTTTTTAAATCTGCATAATTGACTTCGCCATTGCTCATCGGGGTAATGAGCGCCGTTAATGCTCCCGAAAAAGTATGTTTTGACATAATGAGAACATTATAAATCGATTACTTTCAACTCTCAACTATTAAAAATTTGCACAAAAATCGCCAAGCGAGTAATCTTCTATAAAAGGAGTTTTTAATGTCTAAAAAAATTTTTATTAGTGCCACAGGAACGGATGTCGGCAAAACTTACATTTCCGCACTCATCATCAAAAAAATGCGCGAATCGGGCTACAATTGTGGCTATTACAAACCTGTTTTAAGTGGCGGGAACGCCCAAAATGGCAAACTCGTCGAAAGCGACGCCAATTACGTAATTCAAAGCGCAAAAATTCCCTGCGTTCCCGAAGATTGCGTAAGTTTTTGGTGGCGCGAAGCTGTTTCGCCTCATCTCGCCGCTGCGCGTGCGAAACAAATTATTGACCCCGAAAAAATTAAAACCGACTTCACAAAAATCTCGCAAAATTATGATTATCTTTTAGTCGAAGGTGCCGGCGGCATCACTTGTCCGCTCAACTTAAACGTTCCCGCAAAATATTTGCTCAGCGATTTAATTCGCGAATTAAATTTGAGCACGATCATCGTTGCCGACGCGGGTTTGGGAACGATTAACTCAACCTTGCTCACGGTCGAATATGCGCGCGGGAACGGCATTCGTGTCGAAGGCATTATTTTAAATAATTACGATGCGCAAAATTTTATGCACCGCGACAATCGTCTGCAAATTGAATATTTGGCGGGAACGCCCGTCATCGCTTGCGTTCCCGCAAACGTAACAAACATCGCACTTTTAGAAAAACATTTTCAATAACTTTAACAATATTTTCAAAATGAATTGGCAAGCAGAAGATTTAAAATACATTTGGCACCCGTGTTCGCAAATGAAAGATTACGAAACGCTCGCGCCCATCGTTATCGAGCGCGGGAACGGCATCAATCTTTACGACACCAATGGCAAATGCTACAAAGACGTTATCAGCTCGTGGTGGTGCAATTTACTCGGCCATTGCAATCCACGCATCAACGCCGCCGTCAAAAAACAAATCGACCAACTCGAACACGTCATTTTTGCCAATTTTTCACACAAAACAGTTATTCAACTTTGCCAAGAACTCGCAAAAATCGTTCCCGCCGGACTTTGTAAATTTAATTTTGCCGACAATGGTTCTGCCGCCATCGAAATGGCGCTCAAAATGAGTTTTCAATATCATCACCAAACCGGCAACCCGCAAAAAAAGCGTTTTATGGCGCTTTCAGAAGCGTATCACGGCGAAACGCTCGGCGCGCTCGCTGTCGGCGGCGTCGATTTGTATTCTGAACTCTACAAACCACTATTGCTCGATGTTGTGCGCATTGACGGACCCGATTGCTACCGTTGCCCTTTCGCCAAAAATCGCGAAAATTGTCAGTGCGAATGCTTTAAAAATGCCGAAGCACAATTCGCAAAATACGGGAACGAAACCGCCGCCATCATCGTCGAACCACTTTTGCAAGGTTCGGCGGGAATGAAAGTTTACCCGCCACTCTACCTCAAAAAATTACGCGCGCTTTGCGACCAATACAATGTGCATCTCATCGCCGACGAAATCGCCACGGGCTACGGGCGCACCGGCAAAATGTTTGCCTTTGAACACGCAGGCGTCAGCCCCGATATTATGTGCCTTTCAAAAGGTTTAACCGGCGGCTACATGCCAATGTCAATCGCCATTACCACGCAAAAAATTTACGACGCATTTTACGATGATTATTTGAAAGGCAAAGCTTTTATGCACTCGCACACCTACGCGGGAAATCCTCTCGCTTGCTCGGCTGCACTCGAAGTCTTAAAAATTTTTCAAGACACACCCATTCTCGAAAACGCCAACCGCCGAGCAAAATATTTTAACCAAATCATTCGCGAAAAATTTTTGCCACTTGAAAACGTCGGCGAAGTCCGCACAATCGGGCTCATCAACGCCATCGAACTCGTCAAAAACCGCGAAACCAAAAAACCTTTCGACCCGCGGGAACGCACTGGCTATCAAATCTACAAAAAAGCACTCGAAAAAGGCGTGCTACTGCGACCACTCGGCGATGTCATTTATTTTAATCCTCCGCTCATCATCGAAGAAAGCGATATGGATTTTATTACCGACATTGCCCTCGAATGCACCCAAGAAATCTTGTCTCAAAAAAACAAATAAAATTTCGCGGGAACGCAACGCGCGCGAGAACGAGATTTTAAACACAGATGAACCAGATTTTTGACAGATTACACAGATTTTTTTGATGTAGCGCGGGAACGCGGGAACGGCAATTAAAAACCATAGGTTTAGTAGGAACAAATAGAAACTTTGCTTGTGCCAAAGACGCTAAAATCGCGTTCCCTCTGTTCACGAAAAATTCGTCTCCTTGAAAAATTTGTGTTTGATTTGTGTTAAAAAATCCGCGTTTCCGCCGTTTCCGTTCCCGCGAAAATAAAATTTCCTCTCGCAAAAAAAGTTTCAAATTGTTAAACTAAACCCATGATGACTACGCTTATTACGATTGCTATTTTAGCGGCTCTTCTACTCCTCAACGGTATTTATAACAAATGTTTTACCCGCTACGGCAAACAGACGACTTGGATGCTTGCAATTTTGCGCCCTGTGGCTCGCGTGATATTTTTCTTGTGGTATCGCATTCGCAAAGACGGGCTCGAGCATATTCCTGAATCTGGAGGTGTATTGTTGATCGCAAATCATCGCACTTATCTTGATGTGGTGTTGATGAGCATGATTTGTCCGCGCCCAATTCGCTTTTTGTCATCGGCAGAATTTGAGGGTTTTAGTTTTTTAGGATTTATTATGCGTGGCATGAATACGATTCCTGTTTCGGCGGGAACGGCTCGTAGCGCGCTTAAAAAAGCAGAAAAATATTTGCGTGCGGGAGAAGTGGTTGGGATTTTCCCCGAAGGTTGCATTTCGCGCAACAATAGTTTGCAGCCATTCAAACCGGGCTTTGAACATTTAGCGGCAGACACGGGCGTTCCCGTGGTTCCACTTTTTATCGACGGTTTGTGGCGCTCAATTTTTTCAAATCGCTTTAAAAAGTTTTTCTGGAAAATACCAGAATTAGCTCGTCTTGACGTTGCATTTTTCTTTGGTCGTCCATTTTACATGGGCACAAACGTTCCCGCGGACGCCGAAGTAAAAACAATTATTCAAGCGCGCAAAACAATGCTCGAATTACAAGAGCGCGCGTTTAGTTCCCGCCGCGTTTTTGCGAATACGCACGTGATGGAAATGTTTATCAACGCGTGTTCAAAACATCCTTTCAAATTAGCGGTGGTTGATTATTCGCTCGAGCGCAAGCCGTTTTCGCGCGGGATCGTCGCGGCAGTCAGTTATTGTTTGAGCAAACGCATTCGCAAAGAATTGCCCGAACATCGCGTCGGTATTGTGATGCCTGCGGGAGCGCCCGGTATGATCGCCAATTACGCGATCGCCCTCGCCGATAAAATTCCTGTCAATCTCAATTTCACACTCGGCAAAGCCCAAATCGAATCGTGCGTTGCGCGCGCAAACATCAAAACAATGGTTTCGATGGCGCCTGTCAAAAACCTCATTCAAAATCGCTTGCCCGACTTCCCGTGGACCAAAAATCAAATCGACATTCTCGACTGGATTCGCAAATGCAATAAACTCGAAATCATTATCGCGCTCTTGCAATTGGTTTTCTTGCCCTCGTGCATTTTAAAACATTTGTGGAATATTCCACAACACGGCGGGAACGAAGAAGCGGCATTGCTCTTCACTTCGGGCTCGTCGGGAATGCCCAAAGCTGCGGTGATTACCCACAAAAATCTCATCGCCAACGTACTGCAAATCGATGAATACGAAATCATTCCGCAATGGGAACGCAATATGCTTTGCAATTTGCCAATTTTTCACTGTTTTGGATTTTTAACATTAATTTGGTGTCCCGTCATGCTCGACATCGTCGCGATCGCCACGCCTTCGCCGCTTGATTACGCAAAAAATATTCAAGCAATCGAGCGCGACAAAGTTTCGATCGCGCTTTCAACGCCAACATTTTTCCGCGGCTACGTCAAAAAAGCGACTGCCGAACAAATGGCTTCACTCAAAATTGTCATTGCGGGAGCGGAAAAAACGCCCGAGGGATTCGACAAACTTTGGGAAGAAAAATTTTCAAATTCGACCTATCTCAACGGCTACGGGATGACGGAAGCGTCGCCTGTCGTCGCACTGCAACGTCCTGACGTTCCCGTCAAAGGTAGCGACAAATGCCACATCGGCTTCAAAGCGGGAACGGTCGGCAGTTTGATGCCAGGTATGTGCGCCAAAGTGCTCAATCCCGAAACCGGCGAAGAATTGGGCTTTAACGAACAAGGTATGCTCTATCTCAAAGGCGCAAACATTTTTGCGGGCTATCTCAACGACGACGGACATCCCGTTCCCGCGACCGACGCTGACGGCTGGTATAAAACCGGCGACATCGTAGAATTAGACGATGCCGATTTTATTACGATTCGCGGACGCCTCGCGCGCTTTTCAAAAATCGGCGGCGAAATGGTGCCACACGGCACGATCGAAGAAGCGATTGTTGACATTCTCAACCTCGGCGAAGAAGAAGTTAAAATCGCAATTTCTGGACGCGCCAACGAAGCCAAAGGGGAAGAAATCGTTCTCATTTCAGCGATTCCCGATTTAAATTTGAGTGATCTCAACAAAGAACTTTCAGCGCGCGGCATGGCAAATCTTTGGCTGCCAAAAAGCATTTGTTTTGTCGAAAAAATTCCGGTGCTCGGCACGGGAAAACTCGACATCAAGGGCTGCGCCGCAATCGCCAACGGGAACGCTTCTTAAAAATGAAAACGCTATTCTTTTCAATTTGCGCATTTTGCGTTGCAATTTGCGTTCCCGCAAATGCCTCCGAAATCTCCAAAAACTCCGAGCCCTCTACGCTCGCGCCCGTTCCCGCAGAATCGGTTTTTGACAACAAGCGCGCCGTTGCGTTGGGCGTTGTCGAAGGGCTCACCGAATATTTGCCTGTTTCTTCGACAGGACATTTAATTATCGCCAATTCGTTGCTTGGGCTCGACAGCGATGCGCCCATTTTAGCTCGCGGGAACGCCGAAAAAGTCGTTCGCGACCGCCACGATGAAGTCGTTTCTGTCAAAACAGCCGCCGATGCCTATTCGATTATTATTCAATTTGGCGCGATTATCGCGGTGCTTTTCGCCTACTGGAAACGCTGCACGGGAACGCTTGTTGGCATTTGCCGAAACGATCCCGCAAGCTGGCGACTTTCGCGCAATCTGATCGTTGCTTTCGTTCCCGCCGCGGGCCTCGGATTTTTGTTTCACGACTACATCGAAAAATTTCTGTTTAACACCACTGGCGTTGCCGTCGCGCTGATTGTCGGCGGCGTGATTATGCTCGTTCTCGACAAACGCCAAAAGAAAAAAGCCGCCGCGCTCAAAGCCGAAAACAACGGAATCGAGCCCGAAGACAAACTCGACCTGCAAGATCTTTCCGTCAAACAATCGCTCGTCATCGGCGCGATGCAATGTTTGGCGCTTTGGCCGGGAATGAGCCGCTCGATGTCCACAATCGTCGGCGGCTACATTGCGGGATTTTCCCCGCGGCGCGCGACGGAATTTTCATTTTTGCTCGGGCTCATCACGCTTTCTGCCGCGTCGATTTACAAAACGCTGAAAAGCTACGACGAAATGTTGCAATCTTTCGGCGCGGGTGTTTCGCTGATCGGGCTGGCGGTCGCGTTCGTCGTCGCGTTTCTTTCCGTAAAATGGCTCGTTGAATGGATTAGCAAACACGGGCTCGCCGCGTTCGCCTACTACCGATTTCTGCTCGCGGGAACGATTTTGATTTGGGCGTGCTTCTGATAAAAATTTTTAACCACGAATTTCTCAAATTTCACGAATGATAAACCTGTCGCCTCTTTGCCCTCGCCCGCAGCTCCAAACAATTTCACAAATAGCAAAGTTGTTTTTGAAATCTTAAAACGTTTGAAAATTTATGAAATTCGTGCCATTCATGGATAAAACAAAATTTAAATTAAAATGAAAAAAATCGCCATCACTTGCGGCGATCCCGCGGGAGTCGGACCCGAAATCGTTGAAAAATGGTTGCGGGAACGCCCTACTCGCGCAAAACAAATCATCGCCATCGGTCCACAAAAATGGCTCCAAAAATTACCCTGCGAAGGCGTTCCCGTCGGCGATAAAAATTTTAAAATCGTTCCCGGCAAACCTTCTGCCGACGGACAAAAAATTGCGCTCGCCGCGATGGAACGCGCCGCACAAGCCGTTCCCGCCAACGAAGCCGCCGCCGTTGTTACAATGCCGATCAACAAAGCCGGCATGAAATCCATCGGCTACAAATTTCCTGGACAAACCGAATTTTTTGCCGACCGCTGGGGCGGCGAACCGACGATGGCTTTTGCAGGCGGCAAACTCGCCGTTGTTTTGGCAACGTGGCATATTCCGTTCAAAGACGTTCCCGCCGCGCTCGATAAAAAAACGCTCGCCCGCGCCGTCGAACGCGCCGATTTGCTCGCGCGCGCGCTCACAAAAAATACGTTCCCGCGCATCGCTGTTTGCGGTCTCAATCCGCACGCTGGCGAACAAGGCAATATTGGGAACGAAGAATTTGCGCTCAATAAAATTTTAGAAAAATTGCGGGAACGTTTTCCTAATTTGAGCGAATGTTTGCCGCCCGACACGATTTTTTGGCGGCAGTTGCAAGGTGAATTCGACGTCGTTGTCGCGCTTTATCACGACCAAGCGCTCGGCCCCGTCAAAACGCTCGAATTTGACCAAGCCGTCAATTGCTCGCTCGGTTTGCCATTTGTGCGCACTTCGCCCGACCACGGCACCGCTTACGCGATTGCGGGAACGGGAACCGCCCAAACGCGTTCCCTCGAAAACGCCTTCAAAATCGCCAAAAAATTAGCAAAATAATTTCCGTTCCCGCGCGTATTTCGTCAAATAAAAAGGACACCGAAGATTTTTTTGAGAGGAAAGATTCTGGGAGTTATTCTTCATTTAAGA
>CAKUQY010000025.1 GCA_934675585.1 uncultured Opitutales bacterium
GGTTGCAGCAGACTCTGTTCCGAGCGTCCCTTCGGGAACGCTCTCCACTTCGTCTGCTACAACCAACGTCTTTTCTTAACCCTCTCAACTGTTTTCAGCCAATCCCTTCGGTGTCATCTTAAATGAAGAACAACTCCCAGAATCTTTCCTCTCAAAAAAACCTTCGGTGTCCTTTTTATTTGACGAAATACGGCGCGGAAACAACAATTCGCGGGAACGGGTTTCCGCGGGAACCAGTTTGTTTTTTAAGACTTTAAAATCCTTATCATTTTTAAAACGCTTACCTTCCCGCAAACTCTCAACTCTCAACTTTCCTAAGTCGCGATTTATTTTTCACCAAAACGTTTTAGCAATAATTTCGCGTATTTATTTCCATTTTCGGCAGCTTGTCGATAATAATTTTTTGCTTTGGGCAAATCGACTTCAACGCCACGCCCCAAGCGATAAGCTTCTCCGAGAAAATATTGAGCTGTGGGATCGCCCGCATCTGCTGCGCACTCAAACCACCAAAGCGCTTCTTCACCATTTTGCTCAACGCCAAATCCCCATGTGTAGCAAATTCCAAGATAAAGCATCGCCCGCACATGTCCTTGACGCGCCGCGGCATAAAACCAATCCACCGCCAACGAATAATTCCATTGCGCACAAACGCCTTCATAATAACAAATCGCTAACGCAAATTGTGATTCTGCGTCGCCCGCACATGCTGCACGATAAAGATAGCGCAAAATTTCTGGACGTGAAATTTTGGGATCAAAACGATATTGCGTTCCCAATTTATATTGCGCGGGAACGTAATTTTGGTCGGCAGCTTTGATGTACCAATCGCGCGCAATCGCCAAATCTCTCTTCGTTTCAATGCCGTAATAATAACAATCTGCCAAATCGTATTGTGCCTTTGGGTCGCCTGCCTTCGCGCGTTCCTGCAACGCTAAAAAATCAAAACAATTATCTTCCTCTGGCAAAACAATTGTCTCGGCGCGCATTGCGGGAACGCAAAATGCGAAACAAATAAAACTCAATAAAACGCGCCAAAACATCTATTTCATTAAAAAGAGCGTTCCCGTAAAACGCAAACAAAAAACCGTTCCCGCAAATTTTACGGGAACGGCTTTGAGATTGCCCAAGCAATTATTCAGCTGCTGGAACTTCTTCTGCTGTTGTTTCTTCAACAGGAGCTTCTTTAGCTTTGCGACCTTTGCCTTTTTTGCCTTTTGCAACTTCCTTTTCAGGAACTGCTTCTGCAATGAGCTCAACCGTGATTTCTGCAGAAACTGCTGGGTGAATCTTGATCGTTGCGACAGATTTGCCGAGCGATTTGATCGAACCATGTTCAAGGTGAATTTGCTTTTTAGCAACTTCGAGACCTTGATCTGCGAGATTCTTTGCGATATCTGTCGTTGAAATCGAGCCAAAGAGTTTGCCATCGTCGCCACTTTTTACCGTGAACGAAACCGTCACGCCAGCGAGTTTTTCAGCAAATGCCTTTGCTTCATCAAGCTCTTTCGCTTCGCGAACTGCACGTGCTTTTTTGAGCGCTTCAATTTGCTTGCGATTTGCTTGAGTTACGGGAACTGCAATACCTTGTGGAAGGAGAAAGTTACGAGCAAAGCCAGCTTTGACCTTAACTTGATCACCTTCAGCGCCAAGACCTGCAACTGGTTTTTTGAGGAGAACTTCTGAGAGTGCCATAATATTTTTTGTTTAAATGTTATTGATTGAGATTTGCTAATTAGAAAGGGACGTTCCCGTCATCAATTTGCGATGACGAAACAGCGCGTGATGGATTTTGTGTTGCCAATTCTGGAGCCACATCGCCCATCGGCGTGCCCATTTTATCGACAAACGAGAACGATTCAAGCACAACGCCAAGACGCGCACGCTTATCACCCGTCGCCTTATCTTCCCATTGATCAAGATGCAAACGACCTTCTACAAGAATCGCACTTCCCTTGCGGAAATAGCGCGCAATCGTTTCTGCAGCTTTACCATAGGCATCAATGTCAACATAAGTTACTTCATCTTTGCGCTCACCGTTTTTCATATAAAAAACACGGTTGATCGCAATCGAAAAGCGAACCGTCGCCATATCCGAAGCCGGCAACTTGCGATAATCTGGATCGCGAGTAAGATTGCCAAGCAAGATAACTCGATTAAAAGACGCCATTGTCTAATCAGCGAACGAATTAGAGAGCTTGCACCATAATGCGCTTAATCGTGCGATCAAGACGCAATTTTTCACGGAACGAAACCGTGATTGTTTCTGGAGCAGTCACATCAAATTGCACATAATGTGCACTTGGCATACGACGATCGGTTACGCGGACAAAATCCTTAACCCCGAGATCGTTTTTTGCATCGATGGTTGCGCCCAAAGTTTCAAACAACTTAGTTGCTTTTTCGATTTGAGCGTCGATAGCTGTATTACGCACGTCAAAAATAACGTTGAAGCGATACTTTTTCATTTTATTGGTTTTCTATTGATTAAATTTTGTGTAGCAGGAAGACCTTTTTTAATAATTAAGTCTATGCTGTCGATAATTTCTGGAATTTTTTCTTCGAAGATTTTTTGCTCTTCTTCATTCAATTTGCTCAACACGTAATCGGCAAGCGGCATTTCACGCACTGGCTTTTGACCAATGCCCACGCGAACACGCACAAAGTCGTTCCCGCAGTGTTGCATAATGTTCGCCACACCATTGTGTCCTCCCGCACTGCCGCCAAGCGATAATTTTATCCGCCCAAACTCTAAATTGATGTCATCATAAACAACAATCGCATCCGCAATCTTCAACTTATGAAAATGCTGATGTGCCTGAACGCATTCACCACTCAAATTCATATACGTACTCGGCTTGCCTAGCCAAAGCGTTCCCGTAGAAGAAACCACTTTCGCAAACTCACCCTTAAAAGCCGACTGCAACGAAAAACTCACAGCCATCTTCTTGGCGAGCGCATCCACCACGCGAAAACCCATATTGTGACGAGTATTCTCGTAAGCTTTGCCAGGATTGCCCAAACCGTATATTGCCGTAACGGGCATAATTGAATAAAAATTTAAAAGAACAATGCGCAAAATCGCGCCTTCGAATCACCGAAGTTTACTATTTCTTTGCGTCCGCAGCAGGAACATCCGCAGCAGCTTCTTCAGCAGCCGCATCTTCATCCTCTGACAAGCAAGAAGCAACAACCGTATTTTGATTCTTCGGGAACGTTACACCAGGAATTTCTGGAAGATTCGTAACGTGAATAGTTTGGCCAGCATGCAAATTCGTCACATCGACAACAATCGCTTCTGGAAGATCCTTTGGCAAGCAACGAATCTTGATTTCACGAACAACTTCAAGAATACCGTTTTCCGTCGTCACACCAATGCAGTCGCCCACCGAACGAACTGGAATCGAAATCGTCATCACTTCGTCAGCAGCAACTTCAAGAATGTCAACGTGGACAATCTTTTGTGTAACAGCATTGCGTTGGTAATCCTTAATGAGCGACAAAATTTGCTTGCCGTCATCAATAGCTACTTCAACGAGAGCCGCGTTTTCACCCTTCGCACGCATCATCGTACGGAATTCAACCGCATCAATAATCACTGGCTTCGAGTTGTTCTTTGCATAAATCACGCCAGGGATTGCACCTGATGCGCGAATGCGACGAGCCGGGCCACGTCCAATGCCGTCGCGAGATTTTACATTGAGTTTGTATTGTTTCATTTTAAGAATGTGTCGCTAAGTCGCGGGCCCGCGTCATTGCGGCCGCTCCTCGACTGACACAAGTCGAGATTTGAAAACTAATTATGCCATTTTTTTTAATACTTTGTCAATTTTAATTCGCAAAAAACAAAACACAACAACGAGATTTTACTGTTTCACGCAGGAACGACGGGAACGGGATTTAATTTTTATCACCGAATTAAACGAAATTTACGAATTTCAAGGAGGCGGCACCGAGCAACGCGAGATGGAACCATTTTTAACTTCGCCATGATGGGCAGAAGGCGTGGGCGGGAACGAGGGCGGGAACGCGGCGGTTTTTTTTGAACACAGATGAAACAGACTTTGACAGATTTCACAGTTTTTTTTTGAGTGAGCGGGAACGCGGGAATGAAAAACCGTAGGTTTAGTAGGAATCAATAGGATTTTTGAGTTGTGCCGAAGGCACTAAAATCGCTTGCGATGGCTAACCCCCACAAAAGCGAGCGAATTTTATTTTAGTTATTTTTAAACTCGGTCATCGTCATTGTCGCGCGAATGCGCGTCTCGCGTGTGGGGGTAAAACAAAAACAACACCAGTCCCGAAGGGAGTGAACTAAAAAAAACTTCACGGGAACGCGGGAACGGGAATTTTCTCGCGCAGATCTCGCAGATTGCGCAGATTTTATGGGAGGAGCGGCATCTTGCCGCTCCATTTTTGTTATTTTTTCTCGCAAACTCCAAGCGCCAACGGCGCGACTTATTTTAGCCTAGGCGCAAGCCCTGGGTAACTAAAAAATAAAAAACCAGCCCTGAAAGGGCGGCTCTCTCCACAAACGCCAAACACCACGGGAACGGAATTTTTTCATCTAAGAAAACTACGGGGATTTTTTAGGAAACTAAGATTTGTTTTTTTGTAGGTTGCTCGGGAACGCGGTTTTTTTCAACTACGAATTAAACAAATTAAACGAATTTTTTTGTTTGAGGGAACGAATTTAAGGGTAAAAACGAGAACGCGGGAACGCCAAAAACGCGAAGCGTCTCCCATTGATAACCCTAAGTAATTTTGAGCAACGCGAAAAATCACTTGGGGTAAAATCCCAAACCCAAAAAACTTGAAAGGTTTCCCAATTTGTCGCGGAAACGAAAAAACGGAAAGCGAAGATAAAGTTTTCGCCTTCTCGAAAATTTGTGTTCCCGCGAAAAATAAAATGCGTTCCCGCGACATCGTTCGTGCCCCGTTCCCGCGAACGTTAGCGAGCGAGCGTAAGCTACTCGCAATCGGTGTAAAAAAACGTTCCCGCAAAGTTGCCTTCACGGGAACGCCAAAACAATATGAAAAATCCTTAAAGTCCGTTTTGAAATTTATTTTGTCTTGCGACGACGGCGCGCACCAACTAATGCCAACGCGCCTAATCCCGCGAGCAAACCAAACATCGACGGCTCGGGAACGCTGAGAGTAATTACGCCGTTAGTATAACTCGTAATAGTCCAGCCATCCCAGCCTGTGTCAAGCGTAAAATTGTCTTTTGTAAACGAACTTGAGATTGAAGCGTCTGCAATCTTAAAAGTCATTTCCGTTACAGTTGTCAATGAATCAAGTTCACCCTTTGACAATTTAATCGTTGTGCCATTTGCGATTGAGCCTTCGCCTGTAATTGCAGATGTCGTCTTGTAAGTGTCATTCAAAACAATTTCAATCGCGGTTTGATTTAACGTAACTCCGCTCGCCACACTCAGCTGACCGCCAGCGATTTTAACCGCTCCCGTGCCGAGTGCACTTGCATTGCCCGCCACAAGCGTTCCCGCAGAAACGGTTGTGCCACCAGTGTAGGTATTTCCCGCCGCATTAATTGTGAGCGTTCCCGCGCCAATTTTTTCAAGGGAACCTGTCCCAGAAATAGCGACCTGACTTCCATATTTATTGATAATAATATCGCCAGCACCGCCAATTTTTAACGCGCCACCCAAATCAATCGTGCTACTATTCCCATTACCGTTAAGTGTCAAGGTTTGACCAGCTTGCTCCATCACAAACGTTCCGCCATTAGAGGAAACAGTGAATCCTTGACCAGAGTCAGAAGTCGTTCCCGTGATTGAGATTTTACCGCCATCAAGTTGGCGATGCACTGCATAGTCGGGTGAACCTCCTAATTGACCATATGAAAAGTCGTTCATTCGCAATTCACCGCCTGTACGCACCCAAATTTTACTTTGGTTTGAATAATCCTTCAGTAATTTTGCGCCAGAGCCAACTTCTAAAATTGCGCCATTTTTGATATCAACAGTCCCTCTGAAATTATTTTCTGCATTAGTCAAAACTAATTTCCCTGAGGTCAAAATAAGATTTGCATTTGCATTATTATCCGAAGTAATTTTTGCGCTGTTTGCTTGCGTCATTGTGTTCGTCGAGCCAATGTCAATTTCCAAACTTGCATTTGATTTAACATCAATTGTCCCCGTGCCAAGCGAGGTGACAGATCCTGCAATAATTTTACCCGCGTTGATCGTTCCGCCAGTTGTCCAATACTGATTGTCGCCCGTCAATTTAAGCGTTCCCGCGCCTGTTTTATTCAATGTTGCGGAAAAAGTTTCTGTTGGGTTCGCGACCGCGCTACTACGAGAAAGCAAGGCACCCGAAACGAGCAAATCGATACCATTTGCAACTCTGTCGTTATGTGCAACATTGAACGTCCCATTGTTGCGGAGCCCAATTGCAGCCGAAATTTCTGCCGTTGTTGTTGAAGAGAGCGTTGTGATGCCTTTATTTGCATTAAAAAGGTCAAATTTCGAATAGCCGCCAGAACTTGCGTCGACGCCTTTAATTTTACCGCCTTGCAAAGTAATACCACCGTTTAATGTTTGGTTATTGCCATCGCGTGCACCAGCATCAAAACTTTTGGCGATTGAGAGTTCTCCATTTTCTTTAATAACAATTTCATTGATACAATTTGCGCCATAACCTGTGGCATCACCGCCTGTCAAATTGACCTTCCCTCCATTTTCAATTGTCAACTTCCCTTGTAGAAAACTTGAGGAACCGTTCCCATTTTTACCAAGATTAAGCACCCCGGTTCCAGAAACAGTCGTTCCTCCTGTTGTTTTAACAGAACCTCCCGAAAACGTAACATTACCATCGGTAATTGCGATCGTTCCCGCAGTCAAAGTTCCAGAAATTGTTACAGCAACATCTCCAGCGGTATTAAAGAAAATATTGTCTCCAGCAACAAATGCCGTTCCTTCGCCAGACGTACTATCCTTGCCAAAAATGGCAGTGGAAGATGTATCCCACGTTCCCGAAGCTCCGCCTTTCCAGTAAAGATTATACGCTTCGCCAGAAAAAGTTACCGAACCTTCCGAATAAGAAACCTCGGTACGTCCAGAAAGCGCGTTCCCGTTCCAAGTAAAATTAGCGGCACTCAGATTTTGAACGGTTGTGCCATCAACTTGAAAGAGGTTAAAATTTTTGCCAGCAATTGCCCCTTCTCCAGTAAGTGCAATTTTTGCGTCTGCAAAATCAACCTTTCCAGATCCAGATAGTTTTAAATTTGTTCCCGTGAGCCCTAAAAGTTGCCCCGAAAGCGTAATTGTGCCACCATTTTCCGTCGCGCTTGAAGAATTTCCGTCGTCCGCCATTTTATAAACGGTTGTGTCAATCGTTGTTGTATTTTCCGTAAACGTCAAATTGCTGGAAATACTACAAGTCGCGCTTGCGTCCGAACCGAGAATACCGAGCGTGCCACCTTTGAGATTGATTGTTGCCGCACCTGTATTTCCGCCCAAACCGAGATTAATGCGTCCTCCGTTTTCCAAATTAACAACCATTCGCGTCGCATCGCGCGAAGCAAAAGAAAGACCATTTACAAAATTAACAATACCACCGTTTTGAACAGTTAACGTTCCCGAACCATCACGACTCGACAAGCCTGATGAAACATTAAGCACGCCCGCAACATTTACCGCCCCCGCATTCGGATAGTTTGCAAGCATAAATGAAGCATTGCTATCAATACTTGTTCCTGTCCCCGTAGAAGTCAAAGTCGCGCCGCTTGCGATATTAAGCGTTGTCGGACCGTTAGCATTCCCATAAGTCCCTTTAAAAGAACCCGTTGTAATTACGCCCGAATTAATATTCAAAGTGCCATTAGTAAGATAAATATTATCATACTGTTTAGTTTCTGTAAGATTACTCGAAGAACCGTTTATTTGCAAATCTGAACCTTCTGCGAACGCGGTTGAAGTCATCGCGGCTGCGGCGACGAGTGAGGTGATGAATAATTTTGAATTTTTCATGATGTTTTTATTTGTTAATTAAAATAGGGTTAAAAGTTTTTTAAGATTGAGTTAGTGTTTTTAGAAAATTCTAAAACTCAAAAAAAAAAAAACGCAAGCAAAAAAATAAAAAATCTTCAAAATCCTAAAATCTGTGGATAAAAACTTCCCATTCCCGCCATTCCCGCGTTCCCGCGAATTTTTTTTAGTTCACTCCCTTCGGGACTGATTATTTTTTGTTCAACCTCCACACGCTCGCGTTTGCTCGCTTTTGTGGGGTTAGCCATCGCAAGCGATTTTAGTGCCTTCGGCACAACTCAAAAAATCCTATTGATTCCTACTAAACCTACGGTTTTTCATTCCCGCGTTCCCGCGCCTTGTGGCGAAGTTGGAAATGGTTCCATCTCGCGTTGCTCGGTACCGCCCCCTTGAAATTCGTAAATTTCGTTTAATTCGGTAATAAAAATAAAATCCTGCTCCCGTGTTCTGTCGCGCTTTCAGCGCTTGGAGTTTGCGAGAAAAAATAACAAAAATGGAGCGGCAAGATGCCGCCCCTCCCAAAAAAACCTTTTCGCCGTAGGCGCTTTCATCGCGGGAACGCGCTTTTCGCGAAGCGCTCTTGAAATTTTCTTCGCGTAAATTGGCGTTTATTCATAGTTGAAAAAAAATCCCAACTTTTCACGCCGTTCCCGCGAAGTTTTTGTTTTCGCGGGAACGGTTTTTTAAAGTTTTGTTAAGATTTCGGGATCGTCGTCGGTGACGAGAATGGTGTGTTCCCAATGTGCGGCGGGTTTTCCGTCGGCGGTATGAACGGTCCAACCGTCTGCCGCGTGGCGGATTTTATGGGTTCCCATACAAATCATTGGTTCGATGGCGAGAGTAACTCCTGCTTTTAATTTTTCGCCTTTGTGCGGTTTACCGTAGTTGGGAATTTGCGGCTCGTCGTGCATTGTTCTGCCAACGCCGTGTCCTGTATATTCACGAACAATTCCGTAACCGAATGGTTTAATGTAGCTTTCGATCGCGTGTGAAATATCGCTAACGCGGTTGCCAACGCGAGCGGCATCAATGCCAGCATAGAGGGCCTGTCGGGTAACTTCACTCAATTTACGCACATCTTCGGGAACGGGCTCGATTAAGATTGTGCGCGTGTTATCGCCGACCATGCCTTTGTAGGTTGTAACCACATCGAGCGAAACGATATCACCGGGCTTGATGGTCGTTTTCATATCGCCAATGCCGTGAATAACAACATCGTTGACGGAAACGCAAATCCATCCCGGGAACGCGCTATCGCCGTTAAAATAGCCGTGTGCAGGGCTTTCGCAGCCGAGATCTTGCATTGCTTTTTTGGCAATCATGTCGATGTCGTAAGTTGTCATACCGACTTCGACAGCGTTGGCGGTGCGGTCGAGCACTGTTGCTGCCACTTTGCATGCTTCGCGCATGCGTGCAAGTTCTTCACTATTGAGAGGTTTTAACATAGCGATTTTTCGCGGGAACGCATTTTTTTACAAAACGTTAACAACAGCCGCGACCAGGCCGAGCACAAACACGCCAAGCAGAATATAGCTTGTTTTGCCGAGTCCTTGAGCTGCGTCCACATCGGCAATGCGGCGTGGATTCATCGAAGGCATTGCAATCCCGCCGATGCGACTTTTCTTTAAGAAGCCGTCGTAATGGCGTTGGAGCAAGAGCGACTCGACTTGGCGCATCGTGTCAAGCACGACACCGACAACGATCAATCCCGAAGTTCCGCCCACAACGCGAGCAAGACGCGGATAAAGATTAAATTCATAAATAAAGAAATCTGGCAACAACGCGATAACGACCAAGAAAACGCCGCCTGCAAATGTCAAACGATTCATCACAAATTCGAGATAATTTGCGGTGTGTTGGCCTGGACGCACGCCTGGAATGTAGCCGTTATTTTTCTTTAAATCGTCAGCCACTTGAATCGGTTTAAACATCACCGAAACCCAGAAATAACTGAACGTGAACACAAATGTTGCCATCAAAAGATAGTAAACATTATGTCCAGGAACGATTGCCGCGCCCCAATACTTCAAGAACTCGAGCGCGGGAACGTTACTGCCGAGCCAAGTAAATGGCAACGACAAGAACGACAAAATTGCTCCCGCGAAGATGACAGGCATCACGCCTGCGTAATTAACTTTCATTGGCAAAAAGTTTGACTGACCGCCGTACATTTTGCGGCCAACCATGCGTTTGGCGTATTGCACTGGGATTTTGCGCACGGCTTGTGTGATTTCAACCAACGCTGCGCAACCCACAACGAAAAGCACCAACATGCCGAGAAAACTCGCTAAACCATATTGCGACGTTTCCGTGCCATCGATAATCGATTCGCCAAAAATGCCTTTGATAAACGGCAAAACAGCATTCGGCAAGTCTGCGACAATACCGAGCACGATGAGAATCGAAGCGCCGTTCCCGATACCGCGTTGGGTAATTTGCTCGCCAAGCCAAGTAACAATCAGCGCTCCCGCGGTAAGAATTAAAGTTCCCAAGCAAATAAACAAAGTTTTATCGCAAACCAAAATATTGCCTGTAAAATTTTGCAGCCCCAATGCTTGGCCAACCGTTTGTGGATTTGACAACATTTGTGTAACCATCAAACCTTGCACAAAGCCAATGGCGATTGTCATGTAGCGCGTGTATTGAGCAATTTTTTGTTGTCCGTTTTCTTCTTGGCGCAAGCGTGCTAATTCAGGCCAAACCGCACCCAACAATTGCATAATAATCGATGCCGAAATGTAAGGCATAATTCCTAATGCAAAAATTGCGCCTTTCAACATTGCGCCGCCCGTGAACGCGTTGTACATACCAACCGCGCCCATAGCTCCCGTGCCTTCGAGAATTTGTTCTACAAATCCCGCAAGCACGGTCGGGTCAATACCTGGCAACGGCACATTAGCGCCGATGCGCGAAATAAAAATAAGTCCAAGCGTAACGATGATGCGATTACGCAATTCTGGAACTTTCCAACTATTAATGAATGCACTGAACATTTTCTTTTTTTATGAAATAATTATTTTGAGCTTTTTTTGCCGTAGTAATGGCTGTAGCCCTTGTAGCCGCCACCGCTGTAAGTGTAATAATGGGCGGTGCGCAATTTCATTTGATTGAGCACTGCGCCGAATACGGGAACGCGTGCGTCCAGCAAACGATTAAGATTTGCTTTAACCATCATACGTTGAATGGCGTCAAATTTGACGGTAAGAATCATACCATCGCAAAGTGGCAAAACATTCAAAATATCCGAAACCGCCGCGATTGGTGGCGTATCGACAACGATGCGATCATATTTTTCGCGCAACGCTACAAACATTTCTTTGAAACGTTTTGAATTGATAATTTGAGTTGGATTATTGCAAGCGCTACCGACACACAAAACGTCCATATTTGGCACCACTTGGCGCACGATTGCGTCTTCCAATGGCAGATTTTCATTAAACCAAAGATTGATGCCTTTGCCCGCGGTGTCGAGTTCGAGGGTGTTCGCGACGTTGGGCAAACGCAAGTCAGCGTCGATGAGCAACACGCGTTCATCGTGCATTGCATAAGTTTGCGCCAAATTTTCTGCAACAAATGTTTTACCTTCCGATGGCGTTGTCGAAGTAATCGCAACCACTTTTGCGCTTGCTGAAAATTCGCCCAATTTCAACGCCGAATACATCGCGATAAATGCTTCTTTGACTTCTTGGAATTCCGTTCCCGAAACCGCCGTTGCTTTTTCGCGTTTTTTGGCGTTAATTTTTGGAACTGCCGTCAAAAGAGGCAAGCCGAGCGTGGTTTCAACGTCTTTTGCCGATTTAATTTTATCATCAAAGAACGAGAGCAAAAGCACAATGCCCGAACCAATCACCAAACCACCCACAACGCCAAAAACTGCGTTCAAGAAGAATTTTTTATTAGATGGGAAATTGGGTGAACTCGCGCTATCGAGAGGTTGCACGATTGAGGTTGAAGTTGTCGTCAATTGCAAACTTTGGTCTTCCAAATTAATACGCAAACGTTGCAACAATTCAGAATCGTTTGCCAATTGTGCATCGAGCGCTTCAAGTTCGGTACTCGCTTCGCGCAAGCGCGCAATTTGTTCGGCTTTTTCTTTTGCGCGGCGTTTGGCGCTTTCGAGACGACGTTGTGCCGCCGTGTAATTATTATTAAATTCTTCAACCGCTTTATCAACCGCCTTGCCTAATTCTTTGTCCGACGATGCCAATTCTTGCTTGGCTTGAAGCAATTGTGGGTGATTGTCGCCATATCTAACACTCATCGAGCTCACACTCGTGCGCAATTCTGTCGTGCGCGAAATCAATTGCGCGACCAACGCATTTTGCGAAATGTAAGAATTGTAATAAAGCGGCGTTTTTTCAGCTTTCATTTTTTCAAGCTCAACGCGTGCCGCCGTCATATCATCGAGTTTTTTTTGCTCTTCATCGCGCGCGCTATTGGCTGCGACAAGCTCGTTCCCGACCGTGCCCATGTCAATGTTGAGCAAGTCGTTGCGCTTGATAATATCAATGCGTTGATGGCGTTCGTTGTTAATTTGCTTTTCAAGGTGAGCAATTTTAATGCGCGTGCTTTCAATAATCGGCGCCACTCGACTTTGACGAATTTCCATATTGTATTTGCAAATTTCGTCAATAAAATAGTCCGCCATTTTTTTCGCGACTTCTTTGGTGCGGTGTGTGTAGCCAATCGTAACAATCATCGTGCCCTTGTCTGGTTTTACCAAACTGTGAGCTGCGATCACTTCTGTTGGCGTCATCGGACCCGAAAACACGTTACCGTCGCGATAAGGATCGACGACTTCTGAAAGCTCTTCTTGCGTCAAACGATTTTGCACGCGCTCGATAATTTTGGTGGACATCATGATTTCAACCTGCGTCATCAAGTCGTCCGAGCTCATAACCATCGAGTCTGACGAACGTGTCGTTCCCGTGGACAAATTGATTGCTTGGCGCAACAATTGCACGCGACCTGCCGCCGTGTATTCAGGGACGACATTGTAAGTGTAAACCAACGCAGCCGTAACCACGATAAATACTGCCAAAATCAAATACCAGATGCGTTCCCGAAAAATCGTAACATAATCTGCAAGTGTGCGATTTTGAAACGCGTCTGCAATCGCCGAAACGCTGTCGGCCATCGCGTTCCCGTAGCCACTCGTGTAGCCGTAGCCGCGATTATTGCCATAATTATTGTAGCCATAACCATTGTAGCCATAACCATAGCCGTAGCCAGATGCGTTCCCGCCTGTAGGTTGATTCGTTTCTGCGTCCACGCCATTTTGTTCAGCGGCAACGTTTTCCGGCGTCCCGGTTTTTTTATTTTCAAAAGTATTGTTTTCTTCGCTCATAATATTTGGATAATTCTAACAAAAACAACGCGGTCGCGCGAGAAAAATTATATTTCTCGCGCGACTTACAAAATACTACTAATATGTTCAACAATTTCAACAACGGGCGCGAGATGACCTTTGCCATTCACGCCACAAGCCAAACGCCCTTCCGCGGGCTCAACAATCATGTTCCCGCGGGAACGCAAAATTTGCAGATTTGCTTGCGTTGCGGGATGTTCAAACATATTCGAATTCATCGCGGGAGCAATCACCACGGGCGCTTTGGTCGCCAAATAAGTGGTTGAAACAATTTCTGGTGCCAAGCCCTGCGCAAAACACGCAATGATGTGCGCTGTTGCGGGAGCCACCAAAAACAAATCTGCCCAAGTCGCAATATCAATGTGCTCGGGAACCCAATTTTTTGGTGCCGCCCACAAATCGTCCGCCACGGGATTGCGCGACAACGTTTGCAGCGTGAGCGGCGTGATAAATTCTTTTGCCTCGCGCGTCATCAAAACGCGCACCGACGCGCCTTCTTTGGTGAGCAACGAGCAAATTTCTGCTGCTTTGTAAGCCGCAATCGAACCCGTTACAGCTAAAGCAATTTTTTTTCCTTCAAGAAACATAATGGGTATTTTTTTAATTTTTATGGAGCCAAGCGTTCAATTTTCCAAGCGTCATCTTCGCGGGAACGCGTGTAGGCGAAACGGTCGTGCAAGCGCGACGGTCGCCCCTGCCAAAATTCAATTCTTGCGGGAACGACGCGATAGCCGCCCCAAAAATCGGGCAACGGCACTTTGCCTTCGCTAAATTTGCGTTTCATTTCATCAAATTTTTTCAACAAAATCGAACGCGACGAAATCACTTGCGATTGGTGCGAAACCCACGCGCCCAGCTGGCTACCCAACGGACGGCTCAAAAAATAACGCAACGATTCTGCGGTCGAAATTTTTTCTACACGACCTTCAACAGAAACTTGCCGCTCGAGCCCAAGCCACGGGAACAACAATGCGGCTTTTGGATTTTCTGCAATTTGTTGCGCTTTGCGGCTAGTGTAATTAGTAAAAAAGACAAATCCGCGTTCATCGTAAGCTTTCAGCAAAACCGTGCGCACCGAAGGCGTTCCCGCCGCGTCTGCCGTGCAAATGCTCATCGAATTGGGCTCAATCAATTGCGCCGCGCAAGCTTGGTCAAACCACTTGCGAAATTGCGCAAACGGGTTTGCGTCAAGATCTGGCAAATCCAATCCCGCGCGCGTGTATTCATTGCGATATTCAAAAAGATCCATTAATTTTGCTTTCCTGTAAAAATAGGATGCGTAGGAGCTTGGCGGCGGGGCGGTCCCGCGCTTTCTGCTGTTCCCGCAGCTTCTTGTTGATGCACCGCTTCGATGTAATTTTTCTTGGCGAGTTCCGCGCGCGCCTCAAATTCGCCAATGCCCGCAATCACGCTATCGACAAACATTTGAATCGAAATCAAAATCAACAAAATGCCCACCAAACGTTCAAGCGCCAACGCGCCGCGGGAACCCAACAAACATAAAATTTTTTGCGAAAATAAAACGACAACCAAACTCACCAACCACGCAGCAATCAGCGCCAGCATAAACGGATAACTCTGCTCGGGCTCTGTCATAAATTTTGCGCCGTGAATCATCACAATCGAAAGCCCGCTCGGTCCCGCGTAAAGTGGAATCGCGATGGGAACGATAAACGGCTCGGCGGGAGCGGTTTCTTGCTGACCTGGTCGCGTCGAAGCGGTAACGATCGAAATCACCGGGAACACCATTCCCAACGCAATCAAAAACAAAACCAACGCGCCCGAAATTCCCAACGTCGCGCTGTCAATTTGCAACCAGCCAACGATCGCATTGCCCAAGAAAAAGAACAAAAGCAACGCAAACAACGCAAAACACATCTCGCGAAAAATAATCCACGAGCGATTTTTTACGGGAACGTTTTTCAATAACGACGGCAAAATCAGCGCCAACCCAATCGGGTCGAGCACAATGATCAAAATCAGCGTAAACGAAATAAATGTTTCCATTCAAAAAGTCTTATTTCTTTTTTGATTTTATTTTTTTGTCATACGCAACCGCGCGCTTTCCGTCCCACGAAACCGCTTCCACGCGCGTCGAACCCTCGGGATAACGCACGATTGTTTTTGAGCCGTCTTTCGAGCCGAGCCCAAACATCGAAACGCAAACCAATTTGTCGCCCGCGTAAGTTTCGTAAGCGACGACGTTTTTCCATTTTTCCGTCGGGAACGACAATTCAGCTTTGCCTGCGTCAAATTCCACGCCACCGCGGTTTTTCTGAATCTTGGCGGGAACGCGGTTTTTGAAAGTTTCGGCATTGTAGGCGGAAAGATAATACGCTACTGGCGTCGGCATGTCTGGATATTTTTTGCCGATTTTTTTCAACTTTTCGCAATCCGCCTCGGTGATTTTCATGTGTCCTTTGGAATAATCTTCGAGTTCGCGGTCAATCGGTTTCAACATGCCAACTTTTTCAAAAAACGGCATAAGATTTTGGTTCATCACCTTGCACGCGTTCACCATAAATTCAAGTTGAATGCGGCCGTTGTCCTCTTTGCCGTCGGGCGTTCGCGGAATGTCCGCACGGCGCGCAAACTCAAACATCTTCGGCCAAAAATCCTCGGGGCCCATTCCCACGACTTTGGTGTAAAGCGTCAGCTGCCAAAGCGGAATCAATTTCACGAACGGATCGCCGCTCCCGTCCTCATAGCCCGAATGTTTGTCTGGACCTTCCTGGCAAAGCCAAACTTCGCCTTTCACGATTGCCGAATTCAAAAAATCGCTGTAGCGTCCGCCAACGACGTTCCCGTATTTGTCGTGGCAGTTTTCGCGTTCGAGCCGCATATTTTCGGGATTAAACCGCCAGTTCGTCCAGGCCGAAAAAATATTGTTCGTCACTTCGGTCGTCGAAACCCATCTCAGGTTTGGACGCGTTTGATTGACGTGCCCGAATTCGTGCGCGATTCCCCACGATTGCTTGGGAATATTATCGACGTTGGCGATGCCCGACATTGTTTCGTCGTTGAACGCCGCGCCGATCCCGTCCGCGTGCATGTAACCGCTCCACATCGTGCGGCCGTGCATGTGATTAGGACGATTGCGCCCAAACTGCGTCAAGCCCATAAAATCCTCGCGCTGTTGGCGAATGATTTCGTCGTAAAGCTCAATCAATTTTTCGCCGTTTTCGGGACAAGTTGTCTGCATCGTTTTCGCGCAAAAAAGCAGCTGAACATAATTGCCGACAATGTCGATGCAATCGCCCTTGCTTTCAGCAATCAATTTTTTCCAAGCGTCGTTCCCGTCGCCGCGGTGAAAAACTCCGTTTGCCGTTCCCGTCGCAATATTCAGGCGCACGGGCGGCGCTTTTTGATAATTTGGCGTGTAATAATTGACGTAAAGCAAACCGTTGATCGGTGCTTCAAAAACGTTAATTCCTGGCTCCAGCCGCCAAGTTTTTTCGCCGTTCCCGTAGCCCTCTTTATCCCAGCAGAAAATTTTCACCTCGACGGTTTCGTTTTTAACCGCCTTTCCCGCGAAAACGACGATCGCCTCGCCTTTTTCAAAATAAATTCCCGTCGGATTTTCAAAACGACTCCAAGACGACGTTTTCAGTTCCCGCGACAAATCGCCAACCGGATAATACGCCTTGTATTCGCAAAAACGCACTTCGGGACGATATTTTTTGTGGAACATTCGAGTTGCCATTTTTTTCAGCGTCGGCGACTTCATTTTTTTGATGCGGTCGGCGCTGACGTTTTTTTTCAAACTCGCGCAAAATCCGTCCTCGAAAATCTCAGCGCGCTCGGCTTTCGCTTTTTTCAGTTCCGCCAAAACGCTTTCCGCCGATTCGCCAGCAAAGCCCGCGGGAACAGCCGCCAGCAGGCAAACAAAAATAAAAATGCGTTTAAAAAATCCCATCGTTATTCCTCCTATTTAATTTCGTTTAACATTGTTTCCACTACCGATTCCGCGGGAACTCCCAGCCAGACGTTTTCCGCCATCGCGCCTTGCCACGCGAGCATTGCGCGCCCGTCGCTCGCGGGAACGTTAAATTCTTGAGCCAATTTTACCAACGCGGGAACATGCGCGCCGTAAGTAATATCATAAACAGCCGACGGGCAAAGCGCCACAAATTCATCGCGCGGGAACGGCGATTCATCATCAGCATACAAACCCAAACTCGTCGCATTCACCAACAACGCTCCCGCGGGAACGCAATTTTTGTCGCAATGAATTTTTGCTTGCGGGAACGCGGTTTTGACCGCAGCAACTAAACTTTGCGCCTTGCTTTCTGTGCGATTGCAAATGCACAAATTTTTACAGCCGCGTTCCGCCAACGCAAACGCAATCGCGCGCGCCGCGCCACCGGCACCCAAAATCAGCACGGAAATTTCGTCAAATTTTCCCAGTTGCGGAAACGCTGCCGAAACCGCGCCACAAAAGCCGTCGCCGTCGGTATTCGTTCCCGAAAACGCCGTTGCTCCCGCCTCGCGAAAAAGTGTATTCGCCGCGCCGATCTGTCGCGCCGCAGAAGTCAAATTTTGCAAATGCGGCAACGCCAGCATTTTGTGCGGCAAAGTCAAATTCAGCCCGCCGAAACCCTTGTCGAAAAACAATTTCAACGCCTCAGGCAAATCTTCCGGCGCAATGTCAAATTTGAAAAAACATTTGTCGCGTTCCCCGCGCGCCGCAAAAGCCGCGTTGTGCATTTTCGGCGAAAGCGAATGCGCCACGGGATGCCCAGCGACGGCAAAATGCGTTCCCGCCGCGCACTGCCATTCGCGCAAATCTTCAAGCGTGTAAGTTTTTTCTGGCGACATTTTTAAAAATCATTCTCCCAAATGTTTGTCGGGAACGAGATAATTAAGCACGTAATCACTCACCGATTCTTCGAGCGGCACCAAATATTTCGCACCGCCGAGCCGTTCCAGCTTGGTGATTTTCGCCTGCGTAAAATACTGATACTGACGCTTGATGTGCTCGGGCATTTCAACAAATTCGATGTTTTCGGGAACGCCCATCGCTTTGAAAATCGGACGAACTAAATCCAGCCACGTGCGCGCTTGACCCGAACCAACGTTCACGAGCCCGTTCGCATCAAGATTTTGCGCCAAATGCACGGTGATCGCCGCCGCTTCTTTCGCGCCCAAAAAATCGCGCATTTGCTCGCCGTCTTTGTATTCTGGCTTGTAGCTTTTAAAAAGTTTCACGCGGCCCGTTTCCTTGATTTGCTGAAACGCGCGGTAAACCATGCTCACCATATTGTCCTTGTGATTTTCGTTCGGGCCGAAAACGTTAAAATATTTGATCCCGCAAATCTTGTCCGCATAACCGTTGCGCAACGCGTGCAAATCAAAAAGGTGTTTGGAATAGCCATACATGTTAAGCGGCTTGAGCCCGACAATCGGCGCTTCGTCGTCCATGCCGTTCGAGCCGTCGCCGTAAGTCGCCGCGCTCGACGCGTAAACAAAACGCGCGCCCTGCGCCAGCGCAAACTCCGCCAGTTTTTTCGTGTATTCGTAATTATTGTGAATCAAATACGTGCAATCTTTTTCCGTCGTCGCCGAACACGCGCCGAGATGAAAAACCGTCTTAATGTCCGCAAACAGCTCTGGTTCATCCGCCAGCGCGCGGTCAAAATCCTCGTATTCCATGTATTCCGCAAAACGCAGCGGAACCAAATTTTTGTAGCGAAAATCCGTTCCCAACTTGTCCGTCACCAAAATATTTTCATAACCCAAAGCGTTCAGGCGCGCAATAATCGCACTGCCAATCAAGCCCGAGCCACCTGTTACCAAAATTTTACCTTGCGAGAGATCGTGTTCCATAAATCAATTATAAACGCAAACAAACATTTTTTAAAGCGGGAACGGCGGGAACGGGTTTTGAAGTTCGCGCAGATTCCGCAGAACGCGTAGATTTTTTATCCACGAATTGCCCGAATTTCATGGATTATTTTTTTAACCGCAAAGGAATCAAAGGAAACAAAGACTTGATTTTAAGGCGGATTTAAAACAAATTTCACGGATTTTTAATTTGGGTTTTATTCGGCGGGAACGGGAACGAAATTTTATCTATGATTTTTTATTGAGATTTTGTTTGGCGGGAACAAATTTTGAGCGCTGAAAGCGCGACTTCTTTCAGTCCAGGGCGGAAGCCCTGGGAAATGAACCCCCAAAAGCCACCAGCCCTGAAAGGGCGACTCTCACCACAAACGCCAATTGCGCGGGAACGAAAAGTTGCGTTCCCCAATTATTTACGGCGACGGCGACGCGTTCCCGTCAAAACCAGCGCGAGCGTTCCCGCAAACAAACCAAACATCGACGGCTCGGGAACGGCGCGAGAAATACAAAACTTAGTTTCACTTAAAATTTTCCGTAGTTTCCTTAGATGAAAAATCCTGTTCCCGCCAACCTCAACTTTTTTATCCACTCCCTTCAGGACTGATGTTATTTTATTCTTGCCCCCACACGCGAGACGCGCATTCGCGCGACTATGACGATGACCGAGTTTGAAAATAACTGAAATAAAATTCGCTCGCTTTTGTGAGGGTTAGCTATCGCAAGCGATTTTAGTGCCTTCGGCACAAATCAAAAAAAGTGTAGAGTGTGGAGTATTTTCAGTTTTCTGTTATTTCCCGTTCCCGCCAATCTGCGTTCCCGCGCAACATAAAAAAACAATTCGCGAGATTTGCGTTTTAATTTGCACAATGTTAAATGTCGCTTCGCTCGGTATGCGTTCAAAAAAACATGTTCCGTTCCCACTCTCATGGCGAAGTTGAAAACATCCCTCCTTGAAATTCGTAAATTTCGTTTAATTCGGTGATAAAAATTAAACCCCGTTCCCGCGTTATTTTTTTACTTGAAGAACGTTTTAAACAAGCGCAAAATTAGAATCGCGGGCGCGCATTTTCCGTTCCCGCCTACAAACAACAAACAAATAAACTTATGCAAAACATTTCCGTGCCGGCGCAAACCGCGTCCGGACTTTATTCGGGCGAGTTTGAACACGACGCTTGCGGCGTGGGCTTGATCGCCAATATTCACGGCAGAAAATCGCACGCAATCGTCGAAAACGCGCTGACGATTTTGGAAAAACTCACTCACCGCGGTGGCGAGGCGGCAGACAACAAAACGGGCGACGGTGCGGGAATGCTGTTGCAGATTCCTCACGAATTCATTCTGCTGCAAGGCGTTCCCGTTCCCGAACGCGGCAAATACGCGACGGGTCTAATTTTCCTGCCCCGCGGGAACGAAGATTGCGCGCGCGCGACGGCGCTCATTGAGCAAACGTTAGCGGCGGAACCCGAAATGAGCTTTTTCGCCTGGCGCGACGTTCCCGTCAACAGCGAGATTTTGGGCGAAGGTTCCCGCAACTGCGAGCCAGTCATCAAACAACTTTTCGTAACCTGCGACACCGACGACTGCGCGCATTTTGAACGCAATCTTTACCTCGCGCGCAAACGCATCGAACGTGCGCTCTCGGCAAACGGGCTCGACGAAACAACCTACGTCGTTTCGCTTTCGAGCCAATCGATTATTTACAAAGGCATGCTCACCTCGACGCAGTTGCGCGAGTATTTTCAAGATTTGCGGCATCCTAATTTCACCACGGCGATCGCGATCGTCCACTCGCGTTTTTCGACAAACACGTTCCCAGCGTGGAAGCTCGCCCAGCCGTTCCGCATGCTCGCGCACAACGGCGAAATCAACACAATCCGCGCAAATCGCTCGTGGATGGCTTCGCGCGAAACGCTGCTCGACAGCGACGAACTCGGCGACGTTTCCAATTTCGGCCCGATTCTCCAGCCCGGCATGAGCGATTCGGCGAGTCTGGACAACGCGCTCGAATTTTTTGTGCGCAGCGGCAAAACGCTCCCGCACGCGCTCGCGATGCTCGTTCCCGAATCGTGGAACGAATTCAACCCGATTTCGGACGAGCTCAAAGCGTTTTACGAATATCATTCGATTTTTATGGAGCCCTGGGACGGTCCCGCGGCGGTGCTTTTTTCGGACGGACGCTACGCGGGCGGCATGCTTGACCGCAACGGTCTGCGCCCCGCGCGCTATGTGATTACCGACCGCGACACGCTCGTGATCGCTTCCGAAGAAGGCGCGCTCGATGTTCCCACCGAAAAAATCAAATCGCGCGGCCGGCTTTGTCCCGGCAAAATGTTGATGCTCGACACCGCGACGGGAACGATCAAATTCGATGCTGAATTAAAAGAGGCACTCGCGAACGCGTTCCCGTACCGCGCTTGGCTTGAGAAAAACCGCGTCAATCTGGCGGATCTCGCGTCTGGTCGCCACGTCGGACCAGGCGTTGGCGAAAATTACGGCGAACAATTGCGCGCGTTTGGCTACACGCAAGAAGATGTCGATGAAATCATCGTTCCGATCGCGCAGCGCGGGCACGAACCGATTGGCTCGATGGGTAACGATTGCGCTCCCGCGTGCTTTTCGCAAAAGCCGCAACGACTGTTCAGCTATTTTCGTCAATTATTCGCGCAAGTAACGAATCCGCCGATCGACCCGATCCGCGAAGAACTCGTGATGTCGCTGACGGGCTACATCGGCTCGCGCCACAAAAATATTTTGCAAGACGCGCCCGAACACTGCAAAGTTGTCAAAATCAGAAAACCGATTTTGAGCAACCGCGCGCTCGATTTGCTGACGCATTTGAATTACAAAGGCTTCAAAAGCCAAACCCTGTCGATGCTATTTGACGTTCCCGCGGGAACGCCCGAAAACGCGGCGGGAACGCTCATTGCGGGAACGCTGGATAAACTTTGCCAAGCCGCCGAAAACGCCGTTGACGCGGGCGTGCAATACATTATTTTGAGCGACCGCGGCGTAAGCCCTAAACGCGCCGCGCTGCCGAGCCTGCTCGCGGTTTCAGCCGTGCACCAGCATTTATCGCGCGTGAAAAAACGTTTTCACATCGACATCATCGTCGAAAGCGCCGAGCCGCGCGAAACAACACACTTCGCCCTGCTCTTTGCCTACGGCGCAAACGCGGTCAATCCGTATTTGGTTTACGCAATTTTGGACGAAAAAATTCGCAGCGGCGCGCTTCACATCGATTTTCACACCGCCGAACAAAATTACATTCAAGGCATTTCGAAAGGACTTTTAAAAGTGCTTTCAAAAATGGGCATCGCGACTCTGCGCTCGTATCGTTCGAGCCAACTTTTTGAAGCACTCGGCATCGGCGAAGACGTGATCGGTCGCTACTTCGCGGGAACGGTTTCGCGCATCGGCGGCATCACGCTCGATGACATCGCCGGCGAAGCCCTCGCCGCGCACAAAGACGCGTTCGGCATTCCCGCAGAAACAGAAACCGCCCTGCCGAATTACGGAATTTACCACGCAGTCAAAGGCGGCGAATTTCACGCATGGCAACCGCTCAACATGGGCGCGCTTCGCCTTTCCGCGCGCAAAAACGACGGCGAAAAATACAAAGCTTTCGCGAACGGAATCAACACCAAGCCCGAAAAAGCGTTCCTGCGCGATTTTCTGACTTACGTTCCCGCGGGAACGCCCGTCACGCTCGAAAACGTCGAACCCGCCGAAGCGATTATGCGCCGTTTTGTCAGCGGTGCGATGAGTTTCGGCTCGATTTCGAAAGAAACGCACGAAACGATTGCGATCGCGATGAACACGATTCACGGGCGCAGCAATTCGGGCGAAGGCGGCGAAGATCCCGCGCGCTTTGCGACGAATGCGCGTTCGGCGATCAAACAAGTCGCCAGCGGTCGTTTTGGCGTTACCGCAGAATATTTGGTCAACGCCGACGAATTGCAAATCAAAGTCGCGCAAGGCGCAAAGCCCGGCGAAGGCGGACAATTGCCCGGCTTCAAAGTCAATGAAATCATCGCGAAAACGCGCCACTCAATTCCGGGGATCACACTGATTTCACCGCCGCCGCACCACGATATTTACTCGATCGAAGATTTGGCGCAATTGATTTACGATTTAAAAAATATCAACCCAAGCGCCAACATTACCGTCAAATTAGTCAGCGAAAGCGGCGTGGGAACGATCGCGGCGGGCGTCGCCAAAGCGCATGCCGACGGCATCACGATTTCTGGCGCCGAAGGCGGCACGGGAGCGTCGCCGATTTCTTCTGTAAAATGGGCGGGCTTGCCGCTCGAAATCGGCTTGGCGGAAACACACCAAACGCTCGTGCTCAATGGCCTGCGCAATCGCGTAACTTTACAAGCGGACGGCCAACTCAAAACGGGTCGCGACGTAATTTTGACCGCGCTGCTCGGCGCAGAAGAATTTGGTTTTTCGACCGCGCTGCTCATCATTTGCGGCTGTATTCAATGTCGCAAATGCCACACCAACACTTGCCCGGTTGGCATCGCGACGCAAAATCTCGACCTGCGTAAAAAGTTTTCCGGCAAACCCGAATTTATCGTCAATTATTTCCGTTTTATCGCCGAAGAAGTGCGCGCGATTCTCGCCGAAATGGGCTTCACAAAACTTGAAGACATCGTCGGCAGAAGCGATTTGCTGAAATTCGTTCCCAGCGCGCTGACTCCAAAAACGCAAAAAATCGACCTTTCGAAATTGCTCTTCCGCGTTCCCGAAAAAACGGGTGCCGACCTGCATAAAACCATCGCGGGAACGCTCGATTTGAGCGCGGTGATCGACCACAAACTCATCGCCGATTTTGAAAATAGCAAAAACGACTGCGTTTATCCAATCAAAAACACCGATCGCTCAGTCGGCGCGATGCTCAGCGGCAAAATCGCAAAACTTCACGGGAACGCCGGCCTGCCCGAAGATTCGCTGCGCTTCACATTTCGCGGGAACGCGGGCCAAAGCTTCGCGGCATTTCTCGCGCACGGTATCACGTTCCGCCTCGAAGGTGCCGCCAACGATTATCTCGGCAAAGGTTTAAGCGGCGGCAAACTCATCGTCGTTCCGCCAAGCAATGCCAATTTTAAGCCCGAAGAAAATATCATCGCCGGAAACACGCTGCTTTACGGCGCGATCAGCGGGAACGTATTTTTGAACGGCAAAGTTGGCGAGCGTTTTTGCGTGCGCAACTCGGGCGCAATCGCCATCGTTGAAGGCGTTGGCGACCACGCTTGCGAATACATGACCGGCGGGCGCGTTGTCGTGCTCGGCACCACAGGACGCAATTTTGCGGCGGGAATGAGCGGCGGGATCGCCTACGTTTACAACGAAAACGACAATTTCGATTATTTCTGCAACATGGAAAGCATCGAACTTTCGCTGCTCGAAACGCCCGAAGACGAAGCCGAAGTAAAATCGCTTATCGAAGCGCATTTCGCCGCGACGCAAAGTCCGAAAGCGAAACGAATTTTAGAAAATTGGCAAAACGAAAAACAACGTTTCATCAAAGTAATGCCAATCGAATACAAACGCCTGCTTGCCGTTCCCGCGAAAAAATAGCGGGAACGCGGGGATGCGGGAATGATTTTTTCATCACCGAATTTACCGAACTATACGAATGTTTTTGTAAGGTACACAAGGAAATTTAAAAGTTAAGAGTTGAAAGTTAAAATCTTAAAAATCCTAAAATCTGTGGATAAAAATTCCCATTCCCGCCAATCTGCGTTCCCGCGCAACATTAAAAAACAATTCGCGAGATTTGCGTTTTAATTTGCACAATGTTAAATGTCGCTTCGCTCGGTATGCGTTCAAAAAAATATGTTCCGTTCCCGCGCTCATGGCGAAGTTGGAAACTCCGCTCCCTTGAAATTCGTAAATTTCGTTTAATTCGGTGATAAAAATAAAATCCCGCTCCCGTGTTCTGTCGCGCTTTCAGCGCTTGGAGTTTGCGAGAAAAAATAACAAAAATGGAGCGGCAAGATGCCGCTCCTCCCAAAAAAACTTTTCGCCGCAGGCGCTTTTTTCGAGGGAACGCGCTTTTCGCAAAGTGCTCTTGAAATTATCGCGTTCCCGCGTTTCCATACCCCAAAAATAATTCGCGTAAATTAGCGTTTATTCGTAGTTGAAAAAAAACTTTCCCGTTTCGCCGTTCCCGTAAAAAAAATCTCGCCCGAAGGACAAAGGTTTCCAAGTTTCGGTGGTTTAAGCCGCCAAAGAAAATCAAAAAAATCTTTGAATTCTTTAGCGAGCTTCGCGAGCAGGTTCTCTTGATTTCTTTTTTTGTTCCCGTTCCCGCCCCCAAACCCGCGAACGTTAGTGAGCGAGCGTAAGCTGCTCGCAATCAGTGTAAAAAAACGTTCCCGCAAAGTTGCCTTCACGGGAACGCCAAAATATCATGAAAAATCTTTAAAGTCCGTTTTGAAATTTATTTTGTCTTGCGACGACGGCGCGCACCAACTAATGCCAACGCGCCTAATCCCGCGAGCAAACCAAACATCGACGGCTCAGGAACGGCACTACTGAGCGTCAGCGTCAAATTGCCGTTTGCATATTCCCAAGTTTTGCTGTAGTCTGCGAATGCCGAACCATATTCAACAAAACTATCAACCGTTTCTGCAGTAATCATCGTTCCATTATAAGAAATCGCGTTACCTCCGATAATCTTCAACGTGATAGATTCATCAACAGTTACGCCGTCCAAGAGAGCATTACCCAAAACGAGTTTCGCGCCACTTGCAAAAATAATTGCGCCTTGTGTCTCGACTCCCGTAACATTCACTTGCAATTTTGCGCCATTCGCAACACTTACATTTCCAGTGCCAAGTGCCGACTTGTTTGCTGCAACAAGAGTTCCCTCGGAGATTGAAACCGAACGAGATAAATTTGCATTATTACCAGAAAGAACTAATGTTCCCAATCCTGTTTTTGAAAATCCCGCATCGCCACCTTCTGAGTGACTTTTAAATACAGAAGAAATCTCTAATTCATCACTTTCGCCTGTAACTTCAACCTCAAACGCCTTACGGAGCTGAATTTCCACATCAGAAATTTTGTTGTTTACTCCCGATGCAACAAATTTACCTCCAAAAGAATTCAATTTACCTGCATTCTCTGAAGAAACTAATGCATTACCATTTAATTTAATTACATCTGTAAATGTTAATCCTCCATTAGCATTAGTATCGTTGAGATAAAGCGTAGCCTTCTTTTCGGTCGTTCCCATCAACACAGCTGTAACATTTGTACGACTATTCCAGCCCATGAGATCGTGACCTGCGAATTTTGCAATCCCTCCTGCATTAATATTGAGCGTTCCCGCAATCTCTGGAGTAGAGTCGCTTGTTCCCGTAATCGTCAAAACGCCTCCGTCTCCAACATTCACAGTAGCACTACTATCAATAGTCAATTTTGAAAAATTTGCAGTGTTCGTAAAATTCGTCGTGCCGCCAGAAATATTCAATGTGTCGATCGTTGTCTCACCAGAAAAATTCGTCGTGCTACCTGAAGCCCCGAGATAAAGCGTCGAACCCGCTTCGCCAGTAAACGACCCTGCAAAAGTCGTTGTTCCCTGTTCAAAACCGAACGAAGAACCCTCCGTTAAAGTAACTGCACCCGTGTATGTGATATTTCCATTGCCACGCTGTTTAGCATCACCCACATTTCCTGGATTTGTACATTGACCCGAAAATACAAATTCTTGAGAATATTCTTTCGTTTCACTTGTCCACAAATACGCATTGTTAATAACGACTTTTGTCGCGCCGCCAAGTTCCGTATCTCGTGGCAAATTCGCATTCCCAGAAATTTCCACCGTTCCCGTGAAATCCGACCCAAGTTTAACGCCGGAAGAGTGATTGGTATTCGCACCGTTGAACTTAAACGTTCCCGTGCCCGCCAAATTGGAGAAGTCAACCTTAAACGCAGTAACATCACCGACATTCAAAACAACGTTTTGATCGATCGTCGTTTTCGCGCTCATTGTCAAACTCGCAACGGCAACATTGATTGTTCCCGTTCCCGCGAATGTTGTCGCTTGCGAAACCGTCATTTTATTCGGATCAACAGTGCCCTCGACAGTAACCGTCGCGCCAACAGTGCTGAAGGTTACCGAATCGCCGTTTGCGAAATCGTATTTTGTTCCAAAAGTATCACTCGTTCTAGTCCAAACCTTATTCTCGGCAGTCGTATTCCAAACAGCATTTTCGGCTCCTGCCCAAACCAAGTCTGAATAAACCGTGCCAAGAGTTACAGACAACGTCCCGTTGCTGTTTGTAATTTCCGAACGTCTATTAACTACAACACTATCGCTCGAAAAGTTTTCCAAAGTCAGCGAATCCCCGTTCGTAATCGTTCCGTTTCCAGAAATAAGCGTGTAAACATTGTTGCTCGCGGTCAAACCGTTCAAATTAAAAACAGTATTCGTGCTAACCGTTACCGTTCCTGAATTTGAAATCGTTTCAGAAAGCGAAACGGTTGCACCCGAAAGATCGAGCGTTCCGTCGGTAACCGTTACCGAGCCCAAGAAAAGATTACCTCCGAGCACCTGCGTTCCCGTGCCTGTTTTATTGATTCCGACTCGATTCGTCGCCGTGCCGACCGTGCCGTAGAAAGAATAATTACCACCACCCGCGAGAGTTAAAACGGTATTTGTTGTGGCCACATTGAGGTGTTCTTTTTGGTTGACATTTGAAACCGAGCCTTGACTGTAACCCTTACTTGTTCCCGTAATTCCCGCAAGCGTCGTATTGCCAGTGAGCTCAAGTGTGTCATTGCACATATTTGTATTATTTTGACCATACATACGCTTATTTGACCACCCTTTTTCCTGTGATACACCACCAAAAAGATAATGAATATTTTGTGTTCCCGTGCCACCATTGAGTTTTACGAGAGTATTACTATTCCAAGTATTAACGAATGTAAGTGCGCCAGAAAAGTTATCGAGACTATTATTTGCGACATTAATTGTTACTGTTCTCCCACCGTTCCCTTCAGAAAAACCAAACAAAACGGTTCCTGTGCCACTAAGTTGTCCCGCAAAGCCGATATTATCTAAACCGAGAGCTTGCTCTAATGTTCCCCAAGAGATAACACCTGTAGGAGCGTCAAGCGATTCCGTTCCCGAAGCGGTATAGGTATTTCCTTGCCCAGCAGTTGTCGTTTTACCGAGCTCTGTTGCCGTCGTAGAAAGATTTATATTTTCCGCTTGTGCGCTAAAAGTCATCGCGGCTGCGGCGATGAGGGAGGTGATGAATAATTTTGAATTTTTCATGATGTTTTTTTATTTGTTGGTTTAAATATGGTTAAAAATTTTTAATAGTGAGTTTATACTTTAAAAATTTTAAAACTCGAAAAAAAAAAAACGCAAATACTTTTTTTATCCGCGGGAACGCGGGAACGATTTTTTCTACTACGAATAAACGCTAATTTACGCGAAGAAAAATTTCAAAAGCGCTTCGCGAAAAGCGCGTTCCCGTGGGATTGGCGTTTGTGGTGAGAGTCGCGCTTTCAGCGCTTGGAGTTTGCGAGAAAAAATAACAAAAATGGAGCGGCAAGATGCCGCTCCTCCCATAAAATCTGCGCAATCTGCGGAATCTGCGTGAGAAAAATTCACCTTTCCGCGGCGACAAACAAAAATTCTTAGTTTCCTTTAATTTTCCCATAGTTGCCTTAGATGGAAAATTCCCGTTCCCGTGTTCTGTCGCGCTTTCAGCGCTTGGAGTTTGCGGGGAAAAATAACAAAAATGGAGCGGCAAGATGCCGCTCCTCCCATAAAATCTGCGCAATCTGCGGAATCTGCGTGAGAAA
>CAKUQY010000026.1 GCA_934675585.1 uncultured Opitutales bacterium
TTTTATTTGACGAATAAAACTTTCACTCCTTCACAAAAACTAAACCTTCGGTGTCATTTATTATGACGAAATGCGGCGTTCCCGCGCACAAAAAAATGATTTGACGAATATTCTTTTTTGGTTGTATAATTATAATCACTTTTAAATTTGTGGGGGCGTAGCTCATCTGGTAGAGCGTAACATTCGCATTGTTAAGGTAGTGAGTTCGAGTCTCATCGTCTCCACCACTTTTGAAAGGGCCCGAGTGGCGGAATGGTAGACGCAGGGGACTTAAAATCCCCGGCCTAAAGCGTAGGGGTTCGAGTCCCCTCTCGGGTACCACGCGGGAACGCGGATTTCGCATACCGAGCAAAGCGACATTTATCATTTTACGCAAATATTTTTAAACCGCAAAGGAATCAAAGAAAACAAAAGCAAGCCCGCCGTTGCGCAAACAAACCATTTGCAAAATTTGCGTTTTCTTTGCGGCATGTTAAATGTCGCTTTGCTCGGTATGTGTTGAAAATAATTAGTTGAATTAGTTTAATTCGTAGTCGAAAAAATGAGCGTTCCCGCCCGTTCCCGCGCGTTCCCGTTTAAAACTTTGCAAAGATTTTTGCAAAACGGTTGAGCGCTCGGTCGTGTTCGGCAGTTTGCGCGTCCCAACGATTTAATTGTTCCCAAAAATTTGCCGAATGATTCATGTGAATGCGATGGCAAAGCTCGTGCAAAATCACGTGATTACGAATCTCTGCTGGCATTAAAATTAGCGACCATTTTAAATTAATATTACCGTTGCGGGAACACGAGCCCCATTGACGTTGCGAATCTTTGATGTGAAATTCGCGAACGCTCACGCCGCAACGCTCTGCAAGCAAGCGCAATTGCGGTTCCAAAAGCGTTCCCGCGAGCATTTTTAATTGTGCCAACAAATCACGTTCTTTGTAATTTTTGCGCACGCCGATTATCAATTTTTCATCGTTTTCGCTCAAAAGATAAAATGGTTTTAGCGGCACATCAACGATTTCAACGCGCTTACAAAACTCGTTCCCACTCATCGGCAAATCGAGTTGCGGATTATTGCGCAAATACTCGCTAAGCGTTCCCGCAGTTTTTAAAACAAATTGACGTTCCCGCGACTTTTGCAATTGATGTTCAATCCACAGACGATTTTTGGTAGCAAAAAGTTCGATCGTTGCGCGTAAATTTTCGTTCACTTGCAAACGCTCATTCACCACGACAACAATTTGCCCTTGCGTGTGTTTTAAAGTCATACGCCGACAACGATTTGAGCCGACGACGGGAACACGCAAAATGCCGTTCCCGCCAAGCCGTTCAATTTCAAAAACATATTTTGCATTTTCAAAATTTGTTTCTACGGGAACGCTTTTTGTTTCAAAAAAATCATTAATCAACGCGATAAACGACCGCGCGAATTCGGCGGGAACGCGTTCTATTTTTTCAAATAACTCATCGGCGCTCAGCCAATGGAGCGATTCGATTTCTTCGCGATTAAAAATAAAACGTTCCCGCGAACTGCGAAAAAGAAAAACTTTTACAAATTCAAAACCGTTTTCTTCGCTGGGTTTTTGTGCGCCAATGCAAGAAATCTCTCCAAGCGCGAGCGTGATTCCCAGCTCTTCTTTGGCTTCGCGCAAAACGGCAGTTTCGTAAGTTTCGCCAGCATCGACGTGACCCGCGCAAGCCGTCGAAAACAAGCCGGGACAAGTATCTTTTGCCAACGAGCGTTTTTGCAAAAGCATTTCGCCTTTTTCATTAATTACCAGCAAATGCACCGCGCGATGAAATAATTTTTGTGCGTGCACAATACCGCGCGGTTGCTGGCCAATCACACAATCGTTTTCATCGACGACGTCAAAAAGTTCATTCAAATCTTGCGCGCTCATTTTTGCTTAAAATTAAATCTGCGACAAATCGGACATTTCGCAATGTCGTGGCGTTGCGCTGGACAAAACTCGCGACCGTAATAAATAATTTGCAAATGCAACTTGTTCCAATCTTCGCGCGGGAACAGCTTTTTCAAATCGCGCTCTGTTTGCTCAACCGATTTGCCATTTGAAAGTTTCCAGCGCGCCGCCAAACGATGAATATGCGTATCGACGGGAAACGCGGGAACACCAAACGCTTGGCTCATCACGACACTCGCCGTTTTGTGCCCCACGCCATCGAGCGATTCCAAATCTTCAAAATTCGCGGGAACGTTTCCGTTAAATTTTTCGACAATTGTTTGCGACAAATTAACGATTGCGTGCGCTTTGCGCGGAGCCAACCCGCAAGGTCGAATGACGGCTTCGACTTGTTCAACGGGAACGCGCGCCATCGCTTCGGGCGTTCCCGCAAGCTTAAATAATGCGGGTGTTACTTGATTCACGCGCTTATCCGTACATTGCGCCGAAAGCACCACCGCGACCAAAAGCGTAAACGGGTCGCGATGCGCCAACGGAATCGCGGGAACGCCGTATAAATCGTCCAGCGTTTTCGCCACAAATGCCGCACGTTCTTTTTTAGTCATTGTCGGATTCTGCCAATATTGTTTCTACGTCAGGATAAAGCGTGTATTTGTAAAGATACGAGCCCAAAAGCACCGTCGCCAGCGCAAGATTCCCGAATTCCTCGTCCACGGGAACGTCGAGCGTCTGCGATTCTTTGGTGTTCAAATCATAAGCCATCGCGATTCTTTTGCCGTTGGCGAGCACGACCGCTTCCGCCTTCCCGTCGCTGATGCCGCGCATGTAGGCAAAATTTTTGTCAAACTGCATCATCGCGCGATTGGGGTTTTTGTCGCGCGTCAAATCGAATCCAAGCATCGGATATTCGCAAGATATTCCCGCGAGCGACAACAGCGTCGGCGGCAAATCGATCTGGCTCACCAAACGCTCGTCAACGCGCTGCCCGCAATTCAAAAGCAATGCGGGAATGTGATAATGGTCGAACGGCATCAGCGTCGCACCGCTCACGCGCGAATCGTGGTCGGCGACAACTAAAAAAATCGTATCCTTGTAATAATTCGACTTTTTCGCCAGCTCAAAAAATTTGCCCAGCGCGTAATCTGCATATTGCACGGAATTGTTGCGGCTTCTTCCCGCGTCTTTGTAAACGAGCCCTGGACGCTCGGGAACGTCGAACGGATCGTGATTGCTCGAAGTGAAAACGAGCGCAAAAAACGGCGTTCCCGCGGCATAATTTTTTTCAAATTCTTTATTCGCCCGAATAAACAAATCTTCGTCGGAAACGCCCCAAGTCGTTTTCGGCGTAACGAGTTCCTCCTCATCAAAATCCCGCTCGTCGATTACTTCGCAAAAACCGTTCCCGTAAAAAAACGATGCCATGTTGTCAAAATGCGACTCGCCGCCATAAATAAACTGCGTCAAATAATTATTGTGCAACAGCTGATTCGCAATCGTGTAAAACCGCCGCTGCGACTTGTCGAGTTTGACGACGCTGCGCGCGGGCGTCGGCGTAAAACCTGTAATCACGGCTTCGATCCCGCGCACCGAACGCGTTCCCGTGCAATACAGATTTTTGAAAAGCCAGCCCTCCTGAGAAAGTTTGTCAAAATTGGGCGAAAGATCGTTCCCGCCAAGCGAGCCGATGTAGCGCGCGCCCAAACTTTCCTCCAAAATAACGACAATGTTGCGCTTGTTTTTTCTAACGCCCGTCGCGACATTGTGCGTCAAAGTCGGATATTTTTCGGAAATATAATCACTTTCAGGACGACCGCTCGCCTCGCGAATTATGCCGAGCATTTCCGCCTCGGGCATTTTCCCGTAAATTTTCGCCGAATCTGCCTCACTCGACATTTGCACAGCAGAAAAAACGACAGAATAAGTCGAATTTGTCGCCAGCGAATTCAACAAATTATCGTCCGCAAACGCCACCATTGCGGGATTGATTGGGCGGTGTCCCAAACTTCCGCGCCCGCACAAAACGCAAAACGGAACGATGACCAGCAGCGGGAGCGCGTTTTTCCAAACGGCTCGCCGTTCACCGTTCCCGCGAAACGCGAACGCGCTCAATTTCCAAACGCCGAACGCGAGCGTTCCCGTCAAAACGGTCGCCAGCGATGTCGCCAGCAAATGTCCTTCAAAAAGCATCGCAAACACTTCTTTGGGATTCGTCAAATATTCAAAAAACAAACGATTGGGACGAATGTCGTAAGTTTGAATAAATGTCGGCGTTGAAAGCTCCATAAAAATGAAAACCACCGCCAAAATCACAAGCAAAACGCGCAAAATTTTATTCCAAACTTTTAACGTTCCCGCGAAAAAACTTGCCAAAAAAGTCAGCGCCGACAAAACCAGACTTGTCCAGCAAATCAGCGACAAATCGATGCGAAAACCGCCGAGGAACAAGTCCAACCAATAATTTTCGCCCGCCGCCATGCGTTCGGACTGCCACAACGCCAAACCCGCACGGAAAAGCGTCCACAGACAAAGCGTTCCCGCCGCAAAAACGAGAATCGGAAAATAAATGCCCGAATATTTTTTAAGCATTTTCGTCGTTTTTATCCGCACTTAAAAGTTTCTGCTTTACAAGGTCGGCATGATTGCTCGTTTTGTAGCCAGCCAAAAACCATAAAATTAACGAAATTGCCAAAACAGAAGCGATAAAATCCGCAAACGGGAACGCCAGCCAAACGCCCATCGTATTCCAAAACCGCGGGAACACCAACAGCGCCGGAATCAAGAAAAACGCCTGGCGCGTAAACGAAAGCACGACGGAAAGATGCGCTTTGCCAATCGACTGAAAAAAGTGAACAATAATAATTTGAAAACCTACGAGCGGCAACGCCAGCGTTCCCCAGCGCATCGCCTCCGCTCCCACGTCCAGCAGATTTTCGTCTTGCGTAAAACACGCCGCAACGGTTCGCGGGAACGCCACGCAGAAAAGGCCAAACGAAGTCGCGATAAACGCGCCCAAAACCAGTGCGCCGAAAAGCGTTTTGCGCACGCGCTCGACTTTATTAGCTCCGTAATTGAAACCAATAATCGGCTGCGCGCCCTGCGAAATGCCAATCACGCAAAACGCATTCAACATCACGCAGCGGTTGAAAATGCCATTGGCGGCAATCGCTGTGTCCCCGCCGTGAAGTTTCAGCTGCCAATTAATAATAATGATAACCAAACAGCCAACCATGTTCATCACCGACGGTGGCAAACCCACAAAACAAATGTGCCGCACCAACGACCATTTCAAAGCGTAAATTCCGCGACTGAAAAACACGATGTGATTTTTGTTCAGAAAATGAGCCGTAACCCAAATCGCGCCCAAAAATTGCGAAATGACCGTCGCCCACGCAACGCCCTGAATTCCCCAGCCCCAATACAAAAAGAGCGGCGCCAGCACGACATTGAAAACCGCCGAAATGAGCAACGAGCACATCGCTTTCACGGGATAGCCCGACGCACGCATAACGTGATTCAAATTGAAAAAATAATAAGTCAGCGTCTGCCCCAGCAATTGCGGGAACATAAAATCGTACGCGTAGGGCAAAATCTCCTCGCTCGCGCCGAAAAGCCGCAAAATATCTTCCAAGAAAAACAGCGCCAAACTACTCACGAAAATTCCCGTCAAAAACGCCAACACAAAAACCTGCCCCAAAACTCGCCGCGCGTCAAAAAAGCATTTTTGTCCCAGAAAAATCGAAGTCGCGACGCCGCCACCGATCCCGACAAGCGTTCCCACCGCCGCGCCGAGATTCATCACGGGGAACGCGATCGCCGTTCCCGCCAGCCCTTTCGCCCCGATCCAATGTCCGATAAAAATACTGTCGATAATGTTGTAAAGCGATATTACGACCAGCCCCGCGATCGCGGGAAGCGAATACTGCAACAGCAGAGGCAGAATCGGACCTTTTTCCAACGCCTCGATGTTTGACGGCTTTGCGCTCATCGGCTATTCTCCCATCGGGAACAGATATTTTTGGTCAACCGCCTGCGCCGCTACAAAAATTGCTGCGCCGAGAATGTCTTGCGCCGAAGCGCCGCGCGAAATTTCTGCAACGGGATTTTTCAAACCTGTAATAATTTGACCATAGCAAGGCACATTTGCAATCGCTTGCGCGAGTTTTGACGCAATATTTGCCGCCATTAAATTCGGGAACACCAAAACATTCGCTTGACCCGCCACCGAACTTTCGTGACTTTTCGATGCCGCAGCAAATGGATCGAGCGCCGCGTCTGCTTGCAAATCACCATCAAAATCTGCCTCAATCATCAATTCTTTTGCTTTTGCACGCGCCAGCACTAAAGCTTCCTGCAATTTCAGAATGTCGTCACGCGTCGTATTCTGCGAATGTGTAGAATACGAAAGGAACGCCACTTTTGCACGCTCGTTCGTCAAGTGATTATAAAGCGCCGCCGTCATCAAAGCGATTTCGGACAATTGTTCCGCCGTTGGCTCTGTAATTACCGTACAATCGGCAAGAAAGATTTTTTTTGTTTCCAAACGCTCCGCAATTGGCGAATCCGTCAAATCCATAATTTGCATCGACGAAACCGTCGTGATGCCATCTTGTCGTGGGAACAACTGAAACACTGGGCGCAACGCTGCCGCCGACGTATCTGAAACGCCGCAAATCATCGCATCTGCCGCGCCCATCAACACCATCAACGCCGAAAAATAACTCGGCGACGCAACATAATTTTCAACCGAAGCATCGTCCAATTCCTCAGCATTTACCGTTCCCGCACGTTGATAACCGCGAAACGCTTTTTTGTATTCTTCAAAATCTTCCGAACGTTCGGGCTCGACAATGCGAATACCATCTAAGCGAATCGACAGCCGCGCCGCCGTGATTTTGATGCGCTGACGGTTGCCCACCAAAATCGGAATCCCCAAGCGCATCATCGCAAATTGACGCGCCGCTTGCAACACGCGCGGATCGCTACCGTCAGGGAAAACGACACGCTTTGGGTGACGTTGAAGACGAGCGGCTAATTTATTTTTTAAAGACATATTTTTGTAAGTTTAATGGTTAATAATTTTAGGCGTTCCCGCCAAGTTTTTTAAAATTTGATAAAGTTTTGAAAGCTCAGGCAACGGCGTTCCCGCCGCCAGTCCCCGCCGCAAAGGTTCGCCCCAGATGGATTCAACCTCAAGCGCTCTTCCCGCGCGCAAATCAAGCAAAGTTGACGGACAATACTGCGCGCAAAATTCTTTGGTATAACTCATTTGCTGCTCTAAATGTTCCCGCGGAATCTCCACGCCACACGCTCTCGCCGCCGCCTGCGTTTCTTCTAACAAACGCCACGCACAAGCTTCGCGTTCGGGAACGGCAAGCACCTCGCCACAGTTCATATTATAAGCGACACACAAACCATTAAATGGAATGTTCCAGCAAAGTTTTTTCCACAAAATTTCATCCAACGAATTTTTCACAGCGCTTGGCAATTGAGCATCTTCAAACATTTTCGCGAGCGCAAAAGTGCGTTCCCGCGGGCCGCCCTCAGGTTCTGCCAGCCAAATATCTGTGCGCCCGAAAGTTTCAATTTCGCCAGGCGCAATGCGCACCAACGTGCAATATGTAATCGCGCCGATAATTTTTTCTTTGCCAAAAAGTTGCGCCAACATTTCAACGTTCCCGAGACCGTTTTGCGCGGGAACGATCAACGTTTTTTCGCCAACAAGCGGACGAATCAGCGATTCATAATTGCTATTTGCCGTCGTTTTTAACGCAACAAAAACCAAATCGCAAACGCCAATTTTGTTGGGCGTTTTTTCAACTTTTACGGGAACAAGCGTGCGCGGCAAATGATGAAAATGATCGTTAATAAAATAACCACCGCGTTCCCGCACAATTTCATAATCACTACGCGCCAAACAACAGACATCATGTCCCGCTTGCGCCAAGCGAGCTGCATAAAAAGCGCCAACGCCACCCACGCCTACAACAGCTATTTTCATATCTAAAATTTTATAATGATTTCCCACTCATCGCAAGAAATCAAATTCTCAAAAAACAAAGCTAATCGCGTTCCCGCGGGCTTCTATTTTTGCGCCATTTTTTTAAGGCGTTCGGACAAAAGTGATGGCGGGAGCGGTTTTTCGTTAAAGCAACTTTTCAAACTTTCAGGAGAATAGAAAAATGAGAATTGGCAACCATGCGCGACATCTTCTTTAAAACGCGTAATCGCCGTGTAAAGCAAGCGTTTTGTCAGCAAATTTTCGTTGCATTGCGCGGGAACGAACACGCCGAGATTGCGATATTCAGAACCTTGCGATTTGTGCATTGTAATCGCATAGCCCAATTGCCAATCGGGCAAAAGTTCTAATTTAATTTTGCGAATTTCGTTTTCGGCTTTTCTAAAAATGGCTTCAAAACAATGCTTTTCTTTATTTTCTATGATAACGCCCGTTTCGCCTTTTACCAAGCCCAAATCTTCATCTTTTTCTGTCAAAAGAATCACTTGTCCGTGAAAATATCTTTCATCTTCATCGGCGTTCCCGCGACAAATTTTTGCGCAACATTCGTTTAATTTTTCATCGCCCAGCGTTCCTGCGTGCGTTGGCGTAATCAATTTAAAATTTTCTGCGGCAGCGAGTAATTCTTCATCGCTTTTTCCGGCGGGAACGCGCAAAGTTTCAGGAATAAGCGTTTCCAACAATTCTTTAATTTTTGGATTTTCGCCAAGCAAATTCAATCGGCAATAATCCTCTTTTTCTTCATTTGCCAAATGTTCAACAAAATTTTCGTTCCCGTCTTTGATCGCCTGCGCAAAACGTCCGACAAATTTTTTAGAATTAAAACGCCGACTTTCCAACAATTCTGGTTTTGCAAAAACATTTTCGACCAAAGCCAATTCGCCAAGCACGTGTCCCGCCTCAACCGAATCTAACTGATTTTCGTCGCCCAAAAATACCAAACGCACCCGTGCGTTCCCGCCAATTGCTTTAAAAATTTTTGCCGCCAAATCTTGCGAAACCATTGAAAACTCATCAACGACAATCGCGTCAAAATCAAGTGTTTTAGGCGTTAAGTTGTATGAGTGAATGCCTAATAATTTATGCAACGTTGTAGGAACGAGTTCTGTGATTTCGTTGAAAAATTGCGTTCCCGCGCCCGTATATTTTTGATTGGCGAGCGCTTCTTTCATTCGCATTGCGGCTTTTCCTGTTGGTGCTGCGAGTGCGATTTTTGCGTTTGGGTTTTCAATTTTCAAACAAATTAACGCTCGCAAAAGCAAGGTTGTTTTTCCCGTTCCCGGACCGCCGCGCACAATCGTAACCGCGTTTTTCAAAATTGCTTCCACCGCGCGTTTTTGTTCATCGCACAATTCAAATCCGTCGCTTTCTGCATCAATCACCGCGCGTTGCTCGGCGTTGATTTCAAATATTTCATTTTTTCGGTGAAGCAATTCTCGCGTGATTGTTAATTCTTCTTCAAATTGTCGATAAAAAAACAATGCTGACGTTCCCGCGGTTTCATCAAAAATCAACGGCGTTTTCGTGTCTGCGTTCCCGCGACGCACCAAGGCTGGCACGATTTCGCAAAGTTTGCTCAACAAACGGCATTCATCTTCGCTCAAATTTTTCAAGCACATGCCCGACGCGCCAAAAACCGTTCCCGCAAGACGATAAATCAAACTATAAAATAATTCGCAATCGCTATTGTCCAACCCTTTTTCTGGCAACATGCGACAAAATTCGACCGCGTTCAAATGTAAAAAATCGTCCGAGACAAACAAGTCGCCCTCTTCGCCGTTCCCGCGAACCGTTCCCGCCATTTTTTTCTTAAATTCGTCAAAATTGCCTTCCATTTTTATAATTATTTTATTGTTTAATTGTCCCTAAAATTTCTTCGAGTTTGTCCAAAAAATCATCATCGATTGTTGCTTCATAAACTGCTTGCCAGCGCACAAAAACATAACGCACGCCGCCCAATGTTTTGCCACGTTCGTAGCGTCCTTGTTCGCGCAAAAACGCACGCCATGCCACGCAATAAAACAACCATTGCAACGCGTAACCGTGCGCCACAATTTCATCTTCAATCTCTAACAAACTAATCTGTGTTGCGTCTTTTTTTACGATATTGGTTTTCCAATCGACAATGTAATATTTGCCCGCATCTTTGTCGCGCAAAATTACATCGATAAAACCTTTCATCATCCAACCCAATGTTTTCTCGGACGCTTCATTATTTTTAAAAAATCGATTGTAGGTGCGCTCATAAATGTCGCCGCGGGAACGTAATAATTCGCCCAATTTGATAAAAAATTTATCCTTTTTATTAACCGACAAATAAAATTCAAGTTCCCGCAAAACATCGTTCCCGCAATCAAAATCGCACAAACATTTTTCATCGACGATTTTTAAATTTTGCAATGTTTTCAAAATGAGCGCGCGATATTTTTCGAAATTTTCATCACTTTTTTCAACGCCCGTTTTCACGATTAATTTATCAAGCGATTCTTCGGGATTCGCAAAATCAATCGATTCAAAAATCTCGTGAATCGCAATGCCAAAAGCCGTTCCCGCAGGCAAATCGCGCCACGCATCTTGTTGCGGGAACATATTTGCGTCGCGCACTTCACGCGGCTCGTTATTTTCAGCCACATCTTCTGTTTTTGTTTCTAAAAATTCATCGACAAATTCTCCTTGTGCCTGAGTATTTTTGAACAAGCTCGAATAACTCGACAAGCCGCAACGCTCTTTGCCGATGCGTTCCCGCAACGCGTCATCATTTTTTTTGATTGCTTCCAAATCGATCTCGCCTTGCTTTTGCGTTCCCGCATCTTCTTTTGGCGGAGGCAAATTTTTTGCAATAAAATCCAAATCGACCGAATCCTGTTCCCACGAAAAATTTTTGCGTTCCCGTGCAGCTTTTAACAAATCGATGAAATAAGAATCGCGCTCTTTTTTCACATACACCACGCAAAAATATTTTGCGCGCGTCAATGCCACATAAATATTGCACGCGTCATCACGCAATTTTTTAGATTCATTTGCGCTTTTGTAATTGTCTGCATCCTCAAAAATCAATTGCTTGCGATCTTCACTAATGATAAAATCGGAATCTTTTTCTCCTGCTTCCAATCCCAACAAAAAAACGATGTCGTATTCGAGACCTTTACTGCTGTGAATTGTCGATAATTGCACGGCGGGAGCGCTGGTTGGCAAGCGCATTTTTTGCTCGTCTTCATCCGCATTTGGCTTGCTAATTTTTTTCGACAAATTTTCAATCGCTTGCGACAAACCCAATTGCTTCAATCGACATTCTCTTGCGGTTAATTCAACTAATTGCTCAAAATTTGAAACCGCTTGCTTGTCTGCCAAATTTTCGTAAATCGAGAAGTCTTCATTTAATTTTTTAAATGCCGCCAAAATACCTTCGCGTTCCCACGCGTTACGCGCCTCCACCAAAATTCCACGCAAATCTTCTAAACTTTTCTTTCCGCTAAATAACGCACCATAACGCAAAAATTCAAGTTCCTCGCCTTTTAACTTTCCCGCAATGCCTCGCAAAAGACAGTCAAATAATGTCGCTTCTTTGCTGATGTAAACCGATGAATCTTTTATGCAAGTCGCGGGAACGCCTTTTTCTGCGAGCGCATCTTTTAATTTAAACAACGACTTATTATCGCGCATCAAAACTGCGATGCGATTGGCGGGAACGCGTTTTTCGACAACGAGCTTTGTAACCGCGTTCACGAGCGTTTCGCTTGTCTTTTCAACCTTTTCATAAAAAAATCCTTTTTCCAAATCTGCAACATCGCCCGCTTTCCCGCAAGGGTTAAACAGATTTTCGTCATTTTTGCCAATCGTGCCTCCCGCTGCGACAATTTTTTTATTCAACAATTTTGGCTCTCCCTCAAACAATTGATTCACGCCCTCCACAAGCGCGAGCGATGAGCGATAATTATTTTTAAGGGTAAAAAGATTATCGTTCCCGTCCAAAATTTCATTTTTCATTTTATAATACGCGTTCACATCGGCGCCGCGAAACGAATAAATCGCTTGCTTGGGGTCGCCAATAAAAAACAAGCGGCGTCCCGTTTCCAAAAAAATGCGCGTAAAAATATCCGCTTGAATGCTATCTGTATCTTGCGCTTCATCGACGATTGCAACTTTGTAGCGCTTGGCAATTTTTTGTGCGAGCATTTCATTTTCTTTCAACGCTTTTTGCAAAATGCGCAACGATTCGTTCGCCGAAATTGTTGTTGTTTCAATCGATTTTTGTTCACGAAAATTACACCATGCGTTAAAACCTTCATTCATAATTATTTTATAACCTGGCAATCTTTCTGCGTTCCCGCAAGCTGTCAATTCTTCTAAACACTGTTCCTGATTTTTCCAAATTTTGTTCGTCGTCGCAACCAACATTTCAAGTCCCCCAAACGTTTCCGCGTCAAGCGTTCCCGCGAGAATTTGCGCGGAAACAAATTTTTGTGCAAAATATTTTCGCTGCTCTTCAATTTCATTTTCAACAACGACATTTTTAGGCAATCCGCATTCTGTCGAAAATGTATTTAAAATTTCTTTGCAAAACGAGTGAATCGTGCTAATGTGCGCGCAATCAAAACTCGTCGATGCCAAGCGCAAACGAATCTTTTCTTCATCGCTCAGTTTTAATTCTTCCGCCTTTTCTAACGCTTCCTCAATGCCATTTTGAATGCGTTCCCGCAACTCTGCCGTCGCCGCATTTGTAAATGTCACCACCAAAATTTCACCAATCTCGCAGGGGTCAATTTTTTCATCGCTTTCAAGTTCGTGATAACGCTTTCCCAAAATCAACTTTTTACAAATTTCATTAATCGTCCAAGTCTTTCCTGTTCCCGCAGACGCATCAATTACGCCCGACTTACTCAAATCTAAAAAAGTCTTTGATTCCATACAGTTAATTATACGATTTTTTAGAGAAATTTATGACAATAAAAAAGCGCCACCTACAACGATGGCGCTTTTAAAACTTTAACAAAAAATTATTTCTTTTTTGCGCAAGCTTTTTTCGCGCAACCACAAGATTTTTTAGTGGTGCAAGCTTTCTTTGCAGGATCTGCTTTTTTCACCGCGCAAGCTTTTTTTGCACAGCCACAAGGTTTTTTAGTGGCACAAGCTTTCTTCGCGGGAGCTGCCTTTTTTGCGGGAGCGGCTTTTTTTACTGCAACTTTTTTTGCAGGAGTCGCCTTATTTGCGGGAGCGGCTTTTTTCGCTGCTACTTTTTTTGCAGGTGTTGCCTTCTTCGCGGGAGCGGCTTTTTTCGCTACTGCTTTTTTTGCAGGAGCTGCCTTCTTCGCGGGAGCGGCTTTTTTTACTACTGTTTTTTTTTCGGGAGCAGCTTTTTTTGCTACGGGTTTTTTAGGTGTTGCCATAATATTTTTTAGTAATTATTAGTTTGAGAAAATTTTCTAAAACTTTTGAACCAACCTATTTAAAGGTTAGAATTTGTGTTAATTTTTTTTCAAAAGTAATTTTTAACATTGGGGTTTAATAATTCGCATATTTGCGCTAATTAAATTAAAAAACACTTGAAAGAATATTGCAAGCGAATTTATATATTTTTTCAAAAAAATCTTCTAATAAATCTATCTAATTTTTTTCGCGTTCCCGTGATTCATTTTCAAAAATTAAATCGCACCACAACAAGCGATGATCTGAAGCGCGTGGAGCGCTTTCATCGGCGATAAAAATTTGGTTCCCGCAAAGTTTTTTAGCGAGTGGAAACGACAACAAAATATAATCGCTCGTATCTTTCAATTCTTTTGCGCGATTGGAAAATGTCCATGTTTCCCCTGCGCAATCACGCGCGGGAACGCGTTTAAAAATTTGCGACTCTTCAACAATTTTTAATGTTTGCGATTCGGGAACGTCGTTAAAATCGCCTAGTAAAATAAAATTATTCATCATCGCGTTCCCGCGCACAATTTCTAACACGCGTTTCATTTCATCGGCACGTTCCCGTGCGCAATTGAGGTCATCTTTTGTGCGCGTCAATCGACTTTTTAAATGAATATTAAAAATCGCGATGGGCGTTCCCGCGGGCTGAGTTTCAACAACAACCGCCAATACACCGCGCGACATTGTTGTTTCTTCGGCAAATTCTTTCACCGATAAAAATGGATTTTTCGACAAAAACGCCACATGCCGCATTTGGTCGCGCCCTTGTAAAACACAAGCAAATTTATAATCAGCTCCCAACTTTTTTAAATCGTTTTGCAACAAACGCAAATGTTTTTTGTCGCCCATTTCTTGCAGCGCGATGATATCGATGTTTTGCTTGGCGATTAATCGCGCCAACGCAGCGCGTTCTGCTTTGGGCTTAGGCCAAAAAACCAGACCATTTTCAACGCGACGGCGCTCTGTTAAATAATTATTGCAATTCAACGTCGCCACACGCAATGCGTTTTGCGGCTTGCTCGCGGGAACGATTTTTTCGGCGACGACAGAACTTAATTGATCTGTGAGCCGTTTGGCGTTCCCGCAACAATTTTGGCTTGCCAACGCTAACGCAATAAAAAGCGCCAACGCGACCGCCAAAAAGAGACCCGAGAATAAAAACTGCTTTAAAATTTTGATCACAAAATTTTGCGTTCCCGCTACGCAATTACAACCACGCGAATAACGAGATAAGCCACTGGTGCCGCGAGCACGAGCGAATCGAGCAAATCGAGAGCTCCGCCCATGCCAGGAATCGTTGCTCCCGAATCCTTGTCGCCAGCGTTGCGCTTGATAACCGATTCGAGCAAATCTGAAACCACCGAAGTAATCGACATTGGCAAAGCACAAAGCGCGCCCATCCACCAAGTAAATTCGCCATTGCTCAATTTGAGCGCCGATGCAATTTGTTCTGCCGTTCCCACAGATGTAATTTGCCAAGCGCCACAAACGTTAAAAATAGCAATCAACGACGCGCCCATAATCATCGAGCAAAGCATGCCGCCAAAAACACCTTCCCAAGTTTTGTTTGGAGAAATATTGGGCGCAAGTTTATGCGTATTTTCTTTGCCTTTAATTTTGCAAGCAAGCATGCCGCCAAGCAAACCGCCAACATCTGTAAATTTTGTCGCCAACAATGCCCAAACGCAAAGCAACGCGCCATTCAATTCATATTTTGCTACCAACAACACAAAAAAACTAATCATAAACGGCAAATACAAAATGCCAAATCCTGTCGATAATTGTTTAAGCCATTCAGGAATTTTTTGGGAACGCAACAAATAAAGCGAATACGCAATTAAAACGCCCGCGGGAACGAGCATCGCGATCTCGCTCTGCGTCGTTACCTCGCCTTTTGACGCGCCAAAATACAAGGTTGGGATAAACAAAGCACCCACGAGCAAACCTAAAAACATTCGCGGCTTTGCGCCCATGTGTTGCATCAAACGATAAAATTCATAAAGCGCTAAGGTCGAAAAAATCGTCGCCAAAGCCACAACGCCGTAATTCACGTTCCCGAGATAATTCCCGCCGTAAACTACCGCAAAAAGCAGCGCCAATAATGAAAATGTGCTAAAAGTGCGTTTTACCATAAGTCAATTTTAATCGTTTGAAATTTGTTCTGAAATTTTGCCGAAACGGCGTTCCCGCGAAGCGTAAAAAACAAGCGCCGCGTCTAATTCTTTTTCATTAAAATCAGGCCACAAAACGCGCGTAAAGTAAAGTTCTGCATACGCCGCTTGCGCCAGCAAAAAATTGCTCAAGCGAATCTCGCCCGAAGTGCGCACAATTAAGTCGGGATCTGGAAAATTTGCCGTGTAAAGAAAAGCCGAAAAATCGTTCCAATTCGCCAACGGCGCCACTTGCGTTCCCGCCGCCACTGCCGCAGCATACGCATTCGCCGCGCGCAAAATTTCGTTACGAGCACTATAATTCAGCGCAACCACAACCGTGTGTTCTGAAAAAATTGCCGTTTTTAATTTTAATTTTTCAATCGCCTTTTGAGCATCTTGCGGCAACGCCGACAAATCACCAATCGTTTCCAAACGAATTTGATTGTCTAAAAACAACGATTCTTGTTCCTGCAAAAATTTAACAAGCAACGACATCAACGCGTCGATTTCGCTCTGCGGACGTTTCCAATTTTCCGACGAAAACGCATAAAGTGTAACATATTTTACACCGCGTTGAAATGCGTGCGTAACAACTTTGAGAACCGCTTGCGTTCCCGCCAAATGGCCTTGTGCTCGATCAAGTCCTCGCGCTTTTGCCCAACGGCCGTTCCCGTCCATAATAAACGCAATATGCTGCGGAACAATCGAAAAATTGGCTTCAAACATAAAAATATTATAAATGAAGATTGTTAAAATAACAAAATAAAAACGTTCCCGCGGGAACTTTCCATCTCCGCGGGAACGCTTTTTAAATCATTGATTATTCTTCAAAACCGAGAGCTTCCTCTCCGCCTTCTTCATCAATTTCTTCGTCTTCTTCGACTGCAACTTCGGCATCGTCAGAATTTGCCTTTGCTTTTGCAGCTGCGGTTTTGACAGCTTCAGCATTTTCTGGGTCAATCCATTCAACGCAAGTAACATCGTCTGCGGGAACGAGATTAAAGCGCTCTTTCATTTCAGCCGAATAGAAAACGCCGCGCACTTCTTCTGCGATGTAGCGATTTTCAGTTTCAACGAGAATGATTTCGTAAAGTGTTTTATAATCGTCTTTTGCGATCACAACGCGTTGTCCCGCCTTAAATTCTGTCATGCATCGAATTTCGATGATCGATGCATTTGTGTTAACGTTGAGAATGTGTGCGCGATTTGATTCTGGCGCAGGCAATGGTTCAGCGGTTTTAGCTTTTTCAATTTCGGCCAATGCTCGTTGTTTATTAACATTGCTGATTACTGGATAACTTGCCAACAACGCTTTGTCATCTGTAGCAACAGGTGCCACAACAGGATCTACAAACGCACCTGTTTGTGTATCGTCCTCAAAAGCTACTGTCTCTGGAGCCGCCTTTGGCGTAGGCGCATTGCCTGCTGCCCAAGGACTTTTCGTGGTGCTACTTGAAGCACAACCGACCATCGCCACCGTGGCGAAAACTGCAAGAATTGCAAGAATATTTTTCATAAAAAAAGTAGGGGGTGAATATGTTAAAAGTTATATATCTAAAATCTCACTTTTGGGAGCGTTTGTCAATCTTATTTAAATTTTAGCCGCATTTTTTTCATCCAATTTTTGCAAAAGCATACGCGCCATCGAACGAAAAACCTGTGCGGGAACGCTCTCGGGCTCGGCAATAACAATTGGCGTTCCCGCGTCGCCGCCCTCGCGAATAGTTTGCGAAAGTGGCAATTCTCCAAAAAATTCTGTATTAAGCAAAAGCGCGGTTTTGCTTCCGCCACCTTGGCCAAAAATATAATTGCGCTCGCCATTGGCAGGATTTTCAAAATAACTCATATTTTCAATCACACCAAGCAACGGCACATTGACTTTTTCGAACATGTGAGCGCCGCGACGCGCAATATCAGAGGCGACGGCCTGCGGCGTCGTAACAACAACCGCGCCATCGAGCGCCAATGTTTGCACGAGCGTCAATTGCGCATCGCCCGTTCCCGGAGGCAAATCAACCACGAGCACTTCGAGCGCGCCCCAATCGACATCGTGAGTAAATTGTTTAATCGCGGCTTGAATGCGCGGACCACGCCAAACGAGCGGCGTGTCATCGTCCGCAAAAAATCCAATCGACATCGTTTTTATTCCAAACGCTTCGCAAGGCGCGATTTTTTCTGTCGCTGTCAAAGTAGGTTTTGCTTGTTTTAAACCCAACATCGCGGGAACGCTCGGCCCGTAAATATCGCAATCTAAAATGCCGACAGAATCTTCTACGGGAGCGACGCCCTGTTCTGCCAAAACCTGCGCCAATGCCGCCGCCAAATTAACAGAAACCGTCGATTTGCCAACGCCGCCTTTGCCCGACGCCACCGCGATGACGTGTTTAACGCCCAAAATCGATTGTGGCTTGGACGCTTGTGGCGCGCTACCTGGTGCCGCGGGAGCGTTGACTGTCATTTTCACTTCAACTTTTGGCGTTCCCGCAAGCGCCGCGCGCACCGCGGATTCGATCTGCGCGGGAACGTCCGGCTTAGAAGTCGTCAAAACGATTTCAACAATCACGTTCCCGCCAGCGTCAACTTCTACATTTTTCACCAGCCCGAACGACACGATGTCGCGCGTTAGACCTGGATATTTTACGCCCAAAAGCGCGCTGATTACCTCTTCCTTTGTCATTTTTTAAGATTTTTTTTGTTCGTTTTTACCTCAATCGAATCACCGCAGTGATTGAATTGAAACGCTTCTTGCCCCCAGCCGCGATAATCGTCGTTATACTTGATTTTATTGTTTCTAAACGTCAAATTATCCACCGAAATCGCGAATATGATGGGAACGTCAAAAGTGTTGAAAGTATTTTTTTCAATCAAAATATTACGATGATAAAACTGTTTTTGCTCCGCCAGATTTTTCACTTCTGGGTAGAACGAAATAATCGCGTTCGTAAACTGAAAACGGCTCGTCAGATTGTTGACAAACGTGTTTTTTCGAATGACAACATCCTCGCACGCGCCGCTCTCAAACCAGCCAGCAGCGTCTCCCGCAAACAAAATCGCCGATCCCGCGACGTTCTTGAAAAGATTGTTTTCGCAAACGATTTTCTTAGGCGTTGTAAAAAGTGCCCCGCGCGCGCGGTTGTTTTGAACGATGTTGTTAGAAAAATTCACCGCGGGCTGAAAATCCGCGTTTTCAACGGCATCGCCAACTTCGATGTGCGCGGGAACGGGCTTTTCAAGCGTAACGACAATCTGGCGCGGGTCCAGCGTTTCAACCGATTTCACCTTCACCGTCGCGTCGTTTTCCAGCGTTTTCGCCCGAATAAAACGCAATGTTTCGCCCGTCTGGAAAATCTCAAAACCAATCGCCTGGTCGTGCATGTAGCGCAGTTTCAAACGATTATCGCCGATTTTTTCCGTAATTTTCAAACAGGTCGAATGCACGTTGATCGCGTCGTCGAGCATGCCCTCAAAAAGCGCGTCTTTGACGGTAATCTGCCCGCGAACGTTTGAAAAATGAGTCGCGTCCGCCACTGTGCTCGAATAATAATTTTTGTTGCGCGGGAACACGCCGCCGCCAATCATCGTAAAGTCGCGGGAACGCTGCGCGAGAATTCCCATGCCGTAGCTCGAATGAATTTTCACGTTTTCAAGGCGCGTGTTGTCGGCGCGGTAAATACAAACGCAAGGATGCGGACGATCCCCGTTGCGCAACGCCAAAACGTCGCCGACCGCAACGCCGACACCAGTTTGCCGAAAATCCTGTTGCAACCAAACGCGTCCCTGCGCGTCAAGTTCCGCGTTCCCAACCCAAATATCGTTCGTCGATTCGACGATTTCATGAGTTTTTTCGCGAAACGCCATCGCAAACAGACACGCGCGATTTTTATCGTCAAACAAAAACACTAATCTACCATTTTCAACTTTGTATGGAAACGCGTTCCCGTCGATTTCCAATCGCGTTTTGCCATCTTTGAATTCCGCGACTTTGGCTTCCGAAACCATCGGGCGGGCGTAATCGAGTATCAAATTTTTCAGCGTCACATTTTCGCAATCTTTCAGCAAAATTCCCAACGACGCGCCGTGGAAAACGAATTTCGAGCCGTTCCCGTCGAGCGTGAAATTTTTCAAACCAATCAACGGAATCTGCACGCGGTGGCTGACGGGCTGGTCGTGATTTGAAACATAAAGTTGCTCAACCTGCGCGTTGTCGGCGTAAAAATGATAAACGCCTTTTTTCAGCGAAATCATAGTTCCCGCGGGAACGCTTTTCGACTTTTCGATCGCCGCTTGCAAAGCTTCGACGGATTTCACTGCTTCGCCAAACGCAAACAGCGGGAACAGGCAAACGGTTAAAATCGTAATAATTTTTTTATACATTCTTAATAGTTATTTGAGCTAACAGTTTTCGTTTAAAAGAATTTTCCGCGACCGAACGGATTTGCGCCGCCGTTCCCGCGCATTGCGCCGAGTGATCTCATCATATTTTTCATTTTGCCGCCTTTGAGCATTTTCATCATTTGGCGCATTTGTGTAAACTGTTTGATGAGCGCGTTGACATCGGCGACTTTCGTTCCCGAACCCGCGGCGATGCGCGCGCGGCGGGAACCATTTAAGATTTCGGGTTTTGCGCGCTCTTGTTTAGTCATCGATTGAATAATCGCTTGAGTGCGTGTCATTTTCTTTTCTTCTTTTTCGCCAATTTCAACGCCGCTCATGCCTGGCAACATTTTAACGATGCCGCCAAGCGGGCCCATTTTTTGCATTTGTTTTAATTGTGCGAGAAAATCTTCAAGGTCAAAATCTGCCTTTTTCATTTTTGCCGCGAGGCGTTCAGCTTCGGCGGCATCGATATTTTCTTGCGCTTTTTCAACGAGCGAAACCACGTCGCCCATGCCAAGAATGCGTTGCGCCATGCGGTCGGCGTGAAAATAATCAAAATCTTCAACCTTTTCGCCCGTTCCCATAAATTTGATAGGAACGCCCGTGATTGTTTTCATCGAAAGCGCCGCACCGCCACGCGCGTCGCCGTCGAGTTTTGTCATAATCAAGCCCGTCAAATTGACAGCTTCGTGAAAATGTTTTGCTACATTAACGGCTTCTTGACCAAGCGCCGAATCGGCGACAAGCAAAACTTCTTGTGGCGAAACGCGTTCCCGCAAACGCTTAATTTCTTCAATCAATTCCTCATCAATTTGCAAGCGTCCTGCTGTGTCAAAAATAACCAAATCGCAAAAATTTTCAGTCGCAAATTTTAAACCGCGCTCGGCAATTGCGGGAACGTCTTTACAGTCGCGCTCGCAATAAAATTTTGCGCCAATCGTTCCCGCGAGCGTTTCCAATTGGTCGATTGCTGCGGGACGATAAACGTCGCACGCCACCAAGCAAGGTTTGTAGTTCCCGCGCTTGATTAAAAATTTTGCGAGTTTTGCGGAACTCGTTGTTTTGCCGCTACCATGCAAGCCAACCATCATCAATTTGAGCGGGCGCGTGGGCGACAATTCTTGCGTTCCTTCGCCAAGCAATTTTACCAATTCGTCATGAATAATTTTAACCGCTTGTTGACCTGGCGTGACGGAATTCAACACCGCTTGTCCCAAACACGCCTCTTTAACGCGTTCGCAAAATTCACGCGCCACGCGAAAATGCACGTCTGCGCCGAGCAATGCGGTGCGCACTTCGGCGAGCGCGCTGGTAATATTGCTTTCTGAAATTTTATCAACACCGCGCAAATGGCGCAGCGCTTGGCTCATTTTATCGGTTAAACTTTCAAACATAATTTTTCTTTATTCAACGTTTTGTACTTGTTCGCGCAAGCGTTCTTGCTCATTTTTAGCTTCGACAACGAGACGCGTAATTTCGAGATTATTTGCCTTGCTGCCCATCGTATTGAGTTCCCGCAAAATTTCTTGGCAAATAAAATCAAGTTTTCGTCCGCAATCGCCGTTGTCATTCATCGTATTTTCAAATTGTTGCAAATGCGACGCCAGGCGCGTGCGCTCTTCGCTGATATCGCAACGGTCGGCAAAAATCGTAATTTCTTTGAGAACGCGTTCGTCGTTGCAATCGAGCGCGTCGAGCCCTAACGCTTTCAAACGCGCCAGCAACGCGTCGCGAAAATGCGCGACCGTTCCCGCGGATGCGACTTCGATTTGCTCGGCGATTTTTCGCAATTTTAAAACGCGTTCCCGAAAATCTTTTTTCAAATTTTCGCCTTCAACTTGGCGCATTGTTGAAAATACTTCAAGCGCAGCGCGCGTTCCCGCAAGCATTTTTTCTTGCGCGTTTTCGGTAATCGTCAATTTAGCGTTCCCGCGATTTTGACAAATTTCGATTGCTTTTAAAACAGCGTTCCCGTCGGCTTGCAAATTAATATTGCAGCAATGCGCGAGTTCGCAAATTTTTCCAAAGACAGCTTTAAATTGATTTTTATCGATTTCAAAATCGCCCGCCGTTCCCGCCACGACTTCAGTTTTAATGTAAATATTAATTTTGCCACGCGTTGCGTATTCTTTGACGACGGGCGACAACAGCCGTTCAACAAGCAAACTATTCCAATCGGTAGGAACGTAAATTCCCAGCGACAAACCTTTTTGATTAACCGCGGCAATTTCTACGGAATATTGTTTACCATTGAGCTCAAAATTAGCCCGTCCAAAACCTGTCATTGATTTCATAATTTATCCAATCAGTTCTTTCAATGTTGTGTTATCTTTGCAAGATTCGAATGAAGCGTCAAAGTGTTCCCGCGCATTTTTTTGGCTTTCGGAGCAAGCGATTGCGAGCGGATTGCGCAAGTTTTCAAATTCTCTGCGCAATTGCGCAACGGTCAAATCATTCACAAATGTGCGGCATTGAAAACGCGTTACGCCTTGTTCTGAAACTTCCGAAATCCATTGCTTTTTCTTCAAAACCGTCAAACATTCGCGAATTAAATTGGCGGGAACGGATAATGCGAGACTGATTTCTTCTTCGGTCGGCGAAATCTTTGTCTTCATTTCTGTTTCATAAATCATAAACAAACAAGCAAAATACGCGTTTTGTTTACTGCGCGGACTTAGGTCTTTCCAATCGCGATTGATATTTTTAAAATAGCGTGCATTTTGAATCGAATACGCGACTTCGCCGCCGATCAATAAAAACATCCAGCCCAAATACAAGCCAAACATCAAAATAAAAATGACGCTCAAATTGCCGTAAACCGAATTAAATTCGCTAATTTTACCAACAAACAACGATGCCGTTTTTCCGCAAGCAATAAACATCACCGAAACGAAACCGCCACCAACCAACGCGGGAACCCATTTTACATCAACAAACGGCAAATATTTATTGAGGCAACCAAAAATCAAAGTCATCAAAACAAACGCAATCACGCTGGGCGCAGCAGAAGTCATAAATCCTGCGAACGCGCTCACGACGGGAACGCCCTCAGTTGTGCTCGCGATATTAGAAGCATTTTCTGCCAATGTTTTCATCACCGCCGAAACCGAAAGCATCGACATCGTGAACGCAAACAACGCGCCACCCAATAAAATCACTGCAAAATAAATCGCAAATCGACGCGGCCAACTGCGCGCTTTTTTGACATTCCAAATCAAATTAAACGCGTCTTCGATACGCGCAATTGTAAAAACCGCCAAAACCAACAAAATCACAAGCCCAATCGTTCCCGACGAGCCCGAATTGTTCAACGTATTGCGCAAAAGCATTCCCGAAAATTCTTGCAATTGTGGCGCCAATGTTTCCAACGCTTCGTCTGCGGGAACGGCTTTTTGAGAATTATCAGAAATCTCAGAATTCTCGGGATCTGCCACGGGAACTCTCGTCTCTACAATCTCCACTCCCAACTCTTCATTTTTATGAGCTTCGGGCAAAACCAACTGTAACATTTCGGTCATGCGTTCTTGCACCACTTCGACAGCGTCTTCACCTTTGACATTCATCACGAATGCAAAAATCGTCAACACCAACACCGCAAACGGCGCGAGTGCCATCAACGCGTAATACGTCAATGCTGCGGCTTGCAACGGAATCGTATTTTTCAACGTTCCCGCAATTGTCAATTCAATCACGCGCCAAAGCCACGAAAAAATTCCAAAAAATCCTTTTGTTTGCGTTCCCGCGTCAACGCTCCAAACTTTGTCGTAAACAGCGATGGCATGTTGTTTTATTTTTTCAAAACAACTTGATTTGGGAGATTTTTCTTCTGGCATATCTCTAAAAAATTAATGGTTAGTCTTTCAGCGTTAAAAATCCGCGCAACCCTTTTTCAGGCCCCATCAAAACGAGCACATCGCCCGCCTCGAAAGTCCAGTTCGGGCGCGGCCGTCCCAAAGTTTTATGCAAAATTTCATTTTCAGAAATGCCGTTCCCGAACATTGTTTTTGCCATTGCGGTAGTCAGCGCGCCACTTTTGCGCTTAATTGTTACCAAAAGCACTTTGTAATCATCAAATTGTGCCGACAAATCTTTCAATGATTTTCCAATAAATGTTTCAGGCACTTTCGCTTCGATGACAATGTGTCCATCGCCCAAATCATAACCATTTAACGCTCCGCTTACCATTACCGCGTGTGCCAATGAGCGTGCCGCGCTTTCTTCGGGAACGACAATGCGATCAACGCCCATCAATTCGAGCAACTTTTGATGCGTTCCCGAAAGCGCACGCGCATAAACTTTGAGCGTTTGTTTTTTGCTTTCAGTGCGTGCCGCGAGCGCCAACATCGTAATTGTCATCGACGCTTCAAAATCGGTTCCCATCGCGACAAAAATCGCGTCCATCGAGCTCAGGTCCAGCTGTTTGAGCGTTTCGAGATCGGTGTATTGCACGAGCAGCGCTTGCGAAACATCGTCTTTTATCAAATTAACAGTCGCCTCATTTTCGCCAACCGCCAAAACCTCTGCGCCCAAACCTGTTAAATGTTTGCACAAATTACGGCCAAAAACGCCTAAACCAATAACGCAATATTTCATAATCCTATTCTAACTTATCTTGCGCATTCCCGCAATTTTGCGCTATCAACAGACTAATCCCAATTTTTTAGGCATCGTTTTGAAGGCGGAAATAGAAAAAGTGGCTTAAATGCTTAGTTTTAGAGCGAAAAATATTTTTTTTGAGAGGAAAATTAAGGCAAAGACTTTTTTTTGAAGAAATTTTGGCG
>CAKUQY010000027.1 GCA_934675585.1 uncultured Opitutales bacterium
CTTTTATATAAAAAATGAAACCGGTTAAATGTTTTCATAATAGTAATTGAGGAACAATTACTATTACATAAGGTTTAATAGAAACAAATAGGATTTTTTGGGATTAATTCGATGAAAAAATCCCGTTCCCGCAAAATTCTCAACTCTCAATTCTCAACTCTCAACTAAATCGTGTGGCGGTCGATCACGTCTTGCGGGATTCGCATCGCGCGTTGCGTTTTCAGGTCGATCAACGCGTAAGTCGCCGTGCCGTCAACACAAACTTTGTTCGTCGATTTTTTGATAATGCGATAAGACAAATCGATCGTGCAAACGCCAAATTTAGTGATGCCTGTTTCGACAATAAATTCATCGCCAAGCGTAAGCGAACGCTTGTAATTCATCGTGATCGAAGTTTGATACCAGCCCATGCCGCGCTCGAGATATTCGGACATCGGCATTTTATAGCAACGTTCCATCTGGTCAAAACGCGCCGCCAACAAATAATCCATGTAGCGCGAACTGTGAACGTGTTGAAACAAATCAATATCGTCCGGACGCACTTTCATTTCCGTCGTAAAACGCGCATAAACTTTTTGCGATTCTTCTGCATTTTCCATAATTATTTTATTCTACGCCAACGCAAAATCAAGCGCGAATAAAAAAAACGTTCCCGCAAGCAAGCCCGCGGGAACATCAATTTTTCATCTAAGAAAACTAAGGAATTTTTTTAAGGAAACTAAGATGATTATTTGCGACGGCGACGACGCGCGCCAACCAACGCCAACGCACCCAAGCCCGCCAGCAAACCAAACGCCGACGGCTCGGGGATGACGGATACTTTCAAATCCGAGAACGTTACGTTCGTACCCACATTTTGAGCTCCGTCACCAAAGAAGCCCACCTTTTTGAGCGAGAACGATGCTGTCCCCAAATCAAACGAGCTCTCTTCTCCGCCCACCGTAAGTTTCAGCGTGTAGTTTTCGCTCGTGCTGCTCGGTGCGGAGATTTGCCCGACAACCGTAAACTTCGAGCCCTGACTCAGCGTAAAATTGGAAACTGTTTGAGAAGAAGAAATCTTCCCCATTTGACCGCTTGAGGTTTCCTTAAACTGATAGACAGAGTTGGAAACATTGTCCGTCTTCCCGTAGCGAAAGGAGGTTTCGTCGTAGTTTTTTCCCATTGCAATGCTGAGATTGTCGCTCTGCAACGTGAAGGTAAAGCTTCCGGACAGATGATTTACGTTCATGTCGAAGCTGAAGTTAAGCGTTTCGCCGGCATCGATCGTAAGCGGGGCTGAGAACTGGTGGTATGCATAAGCCTGAGACCAGTTCGAATTCTCGAGCGTGCAGGTTTTATTGGAAGGATTAATCAAGAACGTATTGCGCCCGGATCGTCCCGCGCCGGTCGTCCACGAATACTCCGAGGAGAACATGTCTTTTTCAGCAACTGGAGTCGCATTCGCGAGCGCCGTTCCTGCGGCGAGAAGCGCAACTGTCGTAATGATGTTTTTCATATATTTTATAATTTTTTTGTTTAAGATTTAAAATTTCGTTTGAAGGCCATCTCCAAACTTGAAATATTCTAAATTCAAAAAAAAAAAAACGCAAGCATAAAATTTAATTTTTTTATTTTCTCAATTCAAAAAGCAAAAAAAAACTCTTTGTTTTCTTTAGCGAGCGAACGCGAGTAGGTGCTCTCGATTTCTTTTTTTGGCGTTCCCGTTCCCGCGTCTGCCGTTCCCGTTGCGAAGAATAAAAACAACCGTTATCGTCGCTAACGCCGTTTTCTAACGAAAACGATTAGGGGTGAAAATAAAATTCGTCAAAATATTTTATTTTTTCGCGGGAACGCGAGCGTTAGCGAGCGACGTTAGTTGCGACAAAGGTTGTTTTGTTTTTCCGTTCCCGCGCGTCTGCGTTGCCTTAGCAACGCGCCCAAAAAACCTTCGTGCCTTCGTGTCTTCGTGTGAGATTTTTCCCGTTCCCGCGTTCCCGTTAGCCAAAAAATCATCAATAAAAAGCACGCGATCGTCTTGTTTTAAATAATCATTGCTGACGCAAACGCAGTATTCTCGATTTTTTGTAAATGAAAAAACTTTAGAGACAATCATATTTTCCATTGTTTTTGGCATTTTCTTTAAAACTACGCGCCAAAATAAAAACGCGCACGGGAACTCGTTCCCGCAAAAACAAAAAACGTTCCCGCAAGCAAGCCCACGGGAACGATTTTTGTTTTTTGTGAACTTAATTATTTAAGCAACATTTTGAAGTCCACCACGACTGCGCGATCGGCTGTAACGAGCACTGGGTTGCCGTCGATTGCGGTGATTTCGGGAACTTCGAGCACGAGCTGTTGCACTTTTTTGAGCGTTTCAGCAAGTGGTCCAACAGCTTTTGGAGCTTCCCCGCGAACGCCGTTGAGGATTTTGCCAACTTTGGTTTCTTTGATCATTGCATCAAAGTCTTCTGATGGCAAAATGCGCATTGTCGTGTCGCGCATCACTTCGGTGTAAATGCCTCCCGTGCCGAAAACCATCACGCGGCCGAAATTCTTATCGCTGTTCACGCCGATAATTGTTTCGGTTGCTTTGGTGATCATTTCCTGAATCAAGACAGAAGCGCCTTTGAGTTGGAATTTTTCAATCGAGCCCCAGAGACCGCCCCAAGCTTCCTCGAAGCTTTTTTCGTCAGCGATATTCAAGTAAATGCCCTTCATTTCGGTTTTGTGCAATGCGTCAGGAGCCGAGAGTTTGAGCACGACAGGTTTTGGGAACACTGCTTTGCAGAATTCGAGCGCCTTTGCTTTGTCGGTAAAGTTGCCGCATTTTGGATAATCAATGCCGTAGTGGTCCATCAACATATTGACAGTTTCTTGTGGCAATGAAGCGAGACCCGCAGCTTTTGCTTCGGCGACTGCCGCTTTGATGTTTGCGGGAACGTCTTTTGTTTCAACCGTAGCCAATTTTTTGCCGCGATAAACCATTTGCGCTTTGAGCAAGCCGAGCAAACGAACAACGTCCACAGGATACTCGTAATTCAGCACTTTGTTTTCGCTGAGCACTTTGAGACCTTCTGCCACGCGAGCACCGCCAACAAATGCGCAGAAAATGTTAACGTTCTTGAATTGTGGTGCAATTTTAACAACCGCTTGTGCCGTGCCGACGGGATCGGTAACGCGTTGTGGTGTCAAGAGCACGAGAATGTTTTTAAATTCGCCACTTTCACAAAGCACGCGCAACGCGTTTTCATAACGGTCTGCTTTTGCATCGCCGACAACGTCGATCGGGTTGCCGAGCGAAGCTTCTGGCGTGAGAACGGCTTTCAATTTTGCAACCGTTTCTTCGCACGGACGCGCGAGATCGAGCCCCGCGTCTTCGCAAAGGTCAGAAGTCAACACGCCAACGCCGCCAGCATTGGTGAGCACTGCGAGCTTGCCGTCATATTCGTGGTGATTTGAATATTGCAAAATTTCGAGCAAGCCAAACAATTCACGATCGTTGTAAGCTTGAATCGCTCCCGCGCCCTGCAATGCGATTTCAAGAACGCGATAGTTTGGCGCGAGCGAACCTGTGTGCGAGAGCGAAGCCGCTTGTGCTTTCGAGCTCTTACCCGGTTCCATAATCACGCAAGGTTTCGTGTCTGAAACTTCTTTGAGCACTTTGAGGAATTCTTTGCCATTTTTCAACGATTCCAAATAGAACACAAATGCTTTTGTATCTGGGTCGTCTTTAAGCGCTGCAAGCAATGAATCTTCGCCGAGAACCGCCTTGTTGCCAATCGAAATAAAGTGAGAAAAACCGATGCCTTTGCCTGCCGCCCAGTCCATAATCGCCGAGCAATAAGCGCCCGATTGCGAAATGAATGCGACGTTCCCGCGTGCCGGGAAACCATCAGCAAACGAAGCGTTCACATTATTAAATGTTGCGATGTGGCCCAAGCAGTTCGGCCCGAGAAGATTGATGCCGTTGTCGATACATTTTTGAGCGATGCGTTTTTCGAGCTCTTTTTCACCCACTTCACCAAAACCTGCCGTAATAATGGAAATATTTTTCGTTTTATTTGCAACGCAAGCGTCAATCACTGGCTCTGTAAAGCGCGCGGGAACGAGAATCACAACGAGATCCATCGCTTCGGGAAGCTTATCAACACTGCCATAACAAGGCTTGCCATAGACTTCTTGGCCGTCAAGCTTTGGATTGACGCCGTAAAGTTTGCCTTTAAAATTGGCAGAAATGATGTTGTTGAAAACAACAGCACCAAGTTTTGAAGGATCGCCAGAAACGCCAACGACCGCAATGCTTTTCGGGTTAAAGAATGATTCGAGAGACATAATTTTTTTAATATTAAGAGAGTTTAAGACCGTCAAAATGGCAAGCCTATAAAAAAATTATAAACCCCGTTCCCGCAAAAATCAAAAAATACTTTTTAAAATTGAAAATTTACGTTCCCGCAACGCCATGACGATGACTATGACAATGACGATGACCGAGTTTGCGAATTTAAGCAAAAAGGAAAGAGGAAAAAAACGAGTTAAACCCCAAAAATAATTCGTTTAAATTCGGTTCATTCGGTATAAAAAACAAAAATCCCGTTCCCGCAACACACCACCTTTAAGCCCTCACCTTTAATTTTTTCGCACATCCAAATGAATCGTTGCGTCGATGCCGAGTTCATCGTGAATTGCGTCCTCGATTTTGTCCGCAATCGCGTGAGCGTCAATCAACAAAATATCGCGACGATAACGCAAGTGAAACGTAACTTCCACATGCGTCCCATAATCATGATAATGCAATTGATGAAAACCTAAATCTGGCTCTGGATAAAACCGCCGACAAACTTCCAAAATTTCCGCCTGCAATTCCGCCGGAATTTTCGTTCCGAGCAAACGCGAACTCGTTTCAACCAACACTTTCCAAGCTAAGCGCAAAAGCAGCGCGCCGACAACGCACGACAGCGCGCCGTCCATCCACCACAAATCGATCCCAAAACGCGTTCCCGCGAGCGAAGCCAGCATCCCGACGAGCAAAATCGCCGAGCTCAGCGAATCGCTGCGATGATGATACGCGTCGGCTTTCAGCGAAGTCATTCCCGTTTTGCGCGCCGCCCAAAGCGCGTATTGCGCGAGTGCCTCTTTAATAACGATTGTCGAAATCATCGCGGTAATAGCGAGCCAGCCAAAATCCGTTCCCTCGCGTTCGTAAACTTTCACGATCCCGTCTTTTGCAAACGAAAAACCAACCATCGCCAACATCATCGCAATCATAATGCTTGCGATCATTTCCGCCCTGCCGTGCCCGCTCGGATGTCCTTCGTCCGCGGGCATTTTTGCGATTTTCAGCCCGACGAGCAAAACAATGCTCGAAAAACAATCTGACAGCGTTTCAAACGCGTCTGCCATCACCGCCAACGATCCCGAAACAAACGCAATCACCAACTTAAAAATGCCTAAAAAAGTATTACACCAAATCGAAAGAACGCCCTCTCGTTTTGCAATTTTATTCGCCTGCTCACTATCAATTTTCATCTCCAAACAAGCATAAGCACGTTCCCGCAAAAAGTCGATTTTTTTCGCGGGAACGCGGGAACGGCTTTTGATTTTTATCACCGAATGAACCGAATTAATCCTAAAAAATCCTATTTCTTCCTATTAAATCTATGGTTTTCCCGCGTTCCCGCGCCTCAAAAACATTTGCGTCATTCGCGTGCCATTCGCGAGATTTACGTTAAAAACTGGCGTTCCCGCGCGAAAAATTTTAAAATGGAATAATGACCGACAAAGAAATCAACGATTTAGTCGAAAATATTCGCGGGCGCATTGCTGAAGCTAACCGCGAATTGATTTTTGACCCCGAGCCGCACAGTTATCATTTTCGCGGGAACGCGCTCAAATCGGTTTCTGAAGTTTGCGAACAATTTGCGCAAGCGTTTGATGCTCGCGGGAACGCCGAACGCGTCGCGCAAAAAACGGGAAAATCGGTCGATGAAATTTTAGCTCAATGGCGTGCCAACGCCGATCGCGCTTGCGCCGCGGGAACGCGCACGCACGCTTATGCCGAATGGAAATTTTACACCGAAACGCAACGCGACGTTCCCGCCGATTTAGAATTTTTTGAAAGCAAAAAAACCGTTCCCAACAAAGCCGCGGTTGATGCGGTTTGGAACTTTTTGAAAAATGATTTTTCTGCCGCCAAATACGTTCCCGTGGCAGCCGAAAATCGCGTGATGAATTTGCCGCTCGGCTACGCGGGAACTTTTGATTTGCTTGCGCTTGAAATTTTAAAAAATGGCGAAATTGGTTTGGTAATTTTTGATTACAAAACGAACGAAAATTTATTTGATATTTTTCGCGACAACACGATGCTCACGCCGATTGAAGATTTTCACGCTTGTTGCGCGGCGCATTACACTTGTCAGCTCGCGCTTTATCAACTCGCGCTTGAAAAAATCGTTCCCGAAATCCCAATCTCGCGCCGTGTTTTATTTTGGCTCGACACGCAAGGCGTGAATTTGATTGAAGAAAATTCGCGGGAACGCTTTGAAAACGCGGGCAAAAAATGGAAATTTTTGCCGACGGAAACGATTGACGCGCTCAAAAAAAATTATCGTTTTCGTTCCCGTGAACATTTTGGCACGCTTGCCTTGCCCGATATTTCACAAAAATTACATCAATTTTTGAGCGAGCAATAAATGCGCGTTCCCGCAAAAATTATTTGATGCCACGTTCGCGCTTAATTGTGTCGTAAGCGTCGTTGATGGCTTGACATTTTTCTTTGGCAAATTCGATGTAAGCTTCTGAAAGCCCGCGCCCTTGCACGTTGTCGGGATGAAATTCGCGCATTTTGGCGCGGTAAGCTTTTTTAACTTGCGCGTCACTCGCGTCTGCGGGAACGTCCAAAATTTTGTACGGATCGGCACTTGCGTTCCCGTAACTGCTTGTGCTGCGGGAACGCGCGTTCCCGTAATGATTGCTATCGCCAAAAAATTTTCGCACAACGTCTTCGGCACCCAAAATGCGCCCCGCGAGCTCAAGCATTTGACGTTCGTTGGGCTCAATTTTGTGGTCGATTGTGACTAACGCGCAAAAAGTTTGAACAACGCTGCGCAGCAATGTTCGCGAACAATTAAAAATCAAAAACTCGTTATGCAATTCTCGCAACAATGTTTCAAAACTTTGATTTGTGTCGCGGCCAAAATTAAATTCTTTGCCCATCGCTTTGCGCGTTTCGGGCGAATAATTGAGTTGCTTAAAAAGTTGCTTAATAAATAGCGCTTCTTCGGCGCCGACATGGCCGTCGGCTTTGGCTAATTTACCGAGACAGCGGAAAAAATAACGTTCCCACGAGCGCGGATTTGCATGGCGCGTTCCCGCAAAATCGCCGTCGGCACTCCAAGCGTTCCCGCGCGAACGCGTTCCCGCCGCGCCGTCATCGTTGCCAACGATTGCTTTTGAAACAACGTTCCAAATTTTGTAAATAATAAACGCCGCAATAATGGTGCCAAAAAGTCCCATAATTTCAAAATTTTACGCAAGGCGCGTTCCCGCCGCAAGATAAAACGCAATGTGCGGGAACGCTTATTGATTGCACAACTTGCTGAATTAAATTAGTATAGTAAGATAATTTTGTTTTAAAATATGAATAACGAAAATAAACAACCAGAAAAGAAAAGTCGCTTCGACTTTAAAGTATTCATTATGTGGATTGCGATTATCAGCGCAATCGGAATGTTACTACTCAACACACCCAAAGGCGAAGGCGCGGGAACGGAATTTACAATCAGCGAAGTCATCGCGCAAGCAAACAACAGCGCCATTAGCGAAGCTGAAATCGTCAGCGATAAATTTGGCGGCGATAATTATTACAACGTTCGCGGCAAATTTAAAATTGGCGACGCACAAAAAAAATTCTACGCGGCAGGGCGTTTAAGCGACAGAGAATTTTCATTGCTCCGCGAAAAAATTCCAAACCTCAAAGAGCCAAAAGCCGATTCGCTTTGGGGAAATATTTTGATGGGCGCGCTCCCGACACTCATCATTTTTGCACTGATTACATTCGTAATTTTTCGCATCTTTCGCAAAACACAAGCGGGGCAAATGGAATTTGGCAAATCGCGCGCGCGCTTGATGGATAAAGAAAGCAGCAAAATCACGTTCGCCGACGTTGCGGGCTGCGACGAAGCCAAAGAAGAAGTGAGCGAAGTGGTTGACTTTTTAAAAGATTCGAAAAAGTTTTCAGAAATCGGCGGGCAAATTCCAAAAGGCGTTTTGCTCGTTGGGCCTCCTGGCACAGGTAAAACCTTGCTCGCGAAAGCAGTTGCGGGCGAAGCAGACGTGCCGTTTTTCTCAATTTCGGGTTCGGATTTTGTGGAATTGTTTGTCGGCGTGGGTGCAAGCCGTGTGCGCGATACATTTGACCAAGCTCGCAAAAATGCGCCTTGCATTATTTTCATCGACGAAATCGATGCAGTCGGTCGCGCTCGCGGGAAAGGCATTGGCGGCGGGAACGATGAACGCGAACAGACGCTCAATTCGTTGCTCGTTGAAATGGACGGTTTTGAATCAAAAAGCGGCATTATTGTGATGGCGGCGACTAATCGTCCCGACGTGCTTGATAGCGCATTGTTGCGCCCAGGACGCTTTGACCGACAAGTTTACGTCGATTTGCCAGACATCAAAGGTCGCAAAGAAATTTTACAAGTTCACGCCAAAAAATTCAAAATGGCGGGAACGGTTTCTCTGGACGAAGTCGCAAAAACAACCACAGGTTTTAGCGGTGCCGAACTCGCCAATTTGCTCAACGAATCGGCTTTGATGGCGGTGCGCAGCAATAAAACCGAAATCGACATGACAAGCATTAGCGAAGCGCGCGATAAAATCGCATACGGGCGGGAACGCCGTCGCTTGGTCGATGAAAAAGATCGCAAATCAACTGCTTACCACGAAGCCGGTCACGCGCTCGTGCAAGTGCTCATCGACGACGGCACGCTCCCGCTGCACAAATTGACAATCGTTCCCCGCGGACACGCCTTGGGCATGGCAATGTTCCGTCCCGAAAAAGACACGCTTGGCTACAACAAAACACAACTTAAAAACCAAATTTGCGCCGCGATGGCAGGCCGCATTGGCGAAGCCGTTTTCACGAACGAGCTCAGCACGGGAGCAAGTAGCGACATTGAAAATGCCACCAAAATGGCGCGCCGCATGGTTTGCGAATGGGGCATGAGCGACAAGCTCGGTCCCGTGGCTTACGGCGAAAATTCTCAAAATTTATTCTTGGGCGCTGAAATTTCTAAAACCCAAAATATGAGTGAATCGACGCTCCAAATCGTTGACAGCGAAATCCGCAATATCGTCAACGAACAATACCAACGCGCGCAAAAACTCATTGCAGAAAACGCCGACGCGCACAAAAAAATCGTTGACGCGCTACTCGAATACGAAACGCTCGACGGCGTTCACGTCAAAGAAATTATCGAATTTGGCGAAATCCGAACGCCTGTCGATTACAAATCTTTTGCAACCAAAGACGCTGAGAAAAAATTAATCGAAGGTAAATAATGGACATCAATCTCATTCGCAATTTTTGTATTATCGCCCACGTTGACCACGGGAAAACAACGCTTTCTGATCGCCTGCTCGAAAAAACCGAAACCGTCGAGCTCCGCCAAATGAAAGATCAATTGCTCGACGCGATGGATCTCGAGCGCGAAAAAGGAATCACGATCAAAAGCCACCCCGTTTCAATGCGCTACAAAGCGAGCGACGGGAACACCTATTTGCTCAATTTGATTGATACGCCCGGCCACGTCGATTTTTCCTACGAAGTTTCGCGTTCGCTCGCATCTTGCGAGGGTTGCTGTTTGCTCGTGGACGCGTCGCAGGGCGTTGAGGCACAAACCGTCGCCAACGCGACGCTCGCGATGCAACAAGATTTGAGCATTATTCCCGTCATCAACAAAATCGATTTGCCAAGCGCACAAGTCGAACATGTCAAACAACAAATCGAAGATGTGCTCACCATTCCTGCGGACGAAGCCGTGCTCGCGTCGGGAAAATCCGGCATCGGCATCATCGATATTTTAGAAGCCGTCGTCAAACGCGTTCCCGCGCCACGATGGAGCGATTACGCGTTCCCGCGAGCCCTGATTTTCGATTCTAAATTTGACACTTACAAAGGCGTGATTTCCTACGTTCGCGTTTTCTCGGGAACGTTTAAAGCGGGCGACACGATCGAATTGATGGCAAACGGCGTCAAAAGCCAAATCAAAGAAGTTGGCATTTTCTCGCCAAAAATGCGTCCCGCAGACTTGCTCGAACCCGGCATGGTTGGCTACATTGTTACCAATATTCGCGATGTTGCCGACGTTAAAATTGGCGACACAATCACGCACGCAAATAAAAAAGCGCAAGATCCCGTTCCCGGCTTCAAAGAAGTGCGCCCGATGGTTTTCAGCGGGATCTATCCGCTCGACACCACCGATTACGAAAAGCTCAAAGCCGGAATCGCCAAACTCGCGATTAACGACGCGGCGCTAACCTACGTCGCCGAAACTTCGGTCGCGCTCGGCTTCGGCTTCCGTTGCGGTTTTCTGGGGCTGTTGCACATGGAAATTATCCAAGAACGCTTGCGCCGCGAATACGATTTGGACATTCTTTCAACCTACCCGTCTGTCATCTACAAAGTTTACACGCACGGCGACAAACTCACGCTCGTTGACAACCCGACATTGATGCCCGATCCCGCGGAAATCGTCAAAATGGAAGAGCCCACGATTCGCGCCCACATTCACATTCCAGGAACGTCCATCGGCGACATGCTCACGCTCATTCAAGAAAAGCGCGGCGTTTGCGACCACATCGAAACGATCGACGATCAACGCGTTATGATTTGCTGCACGCTCCCGCTCAACGAAATTCTCGTCGATTTTAACGACCGCATGAAATCGATCACGCGCGGCTACGGCTCGATGGATTATGAGTTGAGCGATTATGTTGAAAGCGATCTTGTCAAACTCGACATTCTCGTCAACGGCGAGCCCGTCGATGCGTTCTCGTCAATCGTCCACGAAAGCAAAGCCGAATCGCAAGGCCGTCGCCTTTGCGAACGCCTCAAAGACTTGCTCCCGCGCCAATTATTCAAAGTCGCAATCCAAGCGTCCGTTGGTGGCAAAGTCATCGCGCGCGAAACGCTGGGCTCGGTCGGCAAAGACGTTTTGGCGAAATGCTACGGCGGCGACATCACGCGCAAACGCAAACTTTTAGACAAACAAAAAGAAGGCAAAAAACGCATGAAACAAATCGGCAAAGTTTCGATCCCGCAAGACACATTCATCAAAATTCTCAAAAACGAAGGATAAATCAAAATGGACATCAAAGATTTAAAACTTTCTCACATGGGCGTTGCCGTCGCAAATATGGAAGACGCGCGCCAGATTTACACCGAAAACGGCTACATTTGCGGGAACGTCATTTTCGACCCGCTACAAAAATTAAATATTTGCTTTGCAGAAAAGCCCGACGAACCACGCGTGGAACTCGTCGAAGCCGCCGACAAAGATTCGCCCGTCAGCAAAATTTTAGAAAATGGCGAACCTGCTGTCGCCTACCACATTTGCTACGCCGTCAAAAATCTTGACGAAATCATTGATAACTTGCGCCAAGAAAATTGGGAGCTCGTTAAAAATCCCGTTCCCGCGATTGCTTGCGGGAACGCGCGCGTCGCATTTCTCTATTCCAAAGAAGCTGGGCTCATCGAATTACTCGAAGAAAAATAATGCTCTACATTTTCAGGAACGCGACACTTGAACCGCTCGCAAAAAACTTTTTTGCGGATGATGAAATCGCGTTTTCCGGCTACGGCGAAATCAACGACGTTCCCGCGAACGCCGATAATTTTTGCTGGTTTTACACATTCCCGTTTGACGTTGGCAACACGCATTTGACGGGAACGCTTGACGCGTTTCTTGCGGGATTGCAACTCGTTTTAAAACGCGTTCCCGCCGACAAAAAAATCATCGCCGTCAAAATGGCGTTCCCGCAACAATTTGCCTGCGCGCTCGAAAACGATTTTGCGAAAACACAAGTAACACACTACAACGACACGCTCGAAACGCTCGCGAAAACGCACGAAAATTTGGAACTAAAATCGTTCCCGCCCGAACAACTCAACAACATCGATTGGCGTTTTTATTTTTTAACGCAACTTGCATTTTCACCAAACTCTTCACCCTCCACTCTCCACTCTCCACCCTCCACTGTTCCCGCAACGCGCAAAAAATGTTTAGTGCTCGATTTAGACGGAACGCTTTGGGCGGGAACGCTCGATGAAGACAAAATCACTTGCGACGGCGCTTATCCCGCCAACGCATTTCGATTTTTTCAAACGCGCATCAAAGAACTCGCGCAAGCAGGAATCATTCTCGCAATCGCTTCAAAAAATGATTTGAACGCGGTAAAAGCGATTTTCGCGCAACAAAAAATGCCGCTCGCGCTGAACGATTTTTCCGCAATTCGCTGTAATTGGCAGGACAAAGCCACGCAAATTCGCGAGCTCGCGGGAACGCTCAACATTGGGCTCGATTCGCTCGTTTTTGTCGATAACACGCCCACCGAACGCGCCTGGATTCGCCAAGCGTTGCCCGAAGTCGCCGTTCCCGAATTTCCAAAACATCCCTACGAATTGCCGCAATTTTACAGCAATTTGCTCGATCAATATTTTCGCGCGCAAAAATTAACCGCCGAAGATTTGCAAAAAACCGCGCAATATCAGGCAAACGCCGCGCGGGAATGCCTTTCGCAAACTTGCGCCAATTACGACGATTATTTAAAACAATTGAAAACTCAACTTACGTTCGCGATCAACGACAAAAACACGTTCCCGCGACTCGCGCAAATTTCGCAAAAAACCAACCAATTTAATCTTTGCACGCAACGCTACAAAGAACAAGATTTTGACGCAATCATCGCGCGCGGCGGGAACGTGCTCGCGCTCGCCGTCAGCGATATTTTCGGCGACAACGGCATCGTCGGCTTGGCGGTTTTAGAAAAAACAGACGACGGAAACGCCTTACAGATTTCAGAATTTGCACTTTCTTGTCGCGTGCTTGGCAGAAAAATCGAGCAACAAATGCTCGCCAAAATTATCGAAATCGCGCGCAATGCTGGCGCGGGAACGCTCATCGGCAAAATCGTCCTCAACGAAAAAAATGCCAAATACAAAAATTTTTATTTAGAAAATAATTTCACCGCGGGAACGGGAAACGCGGGAACGGGAAACGCGGGAACGTTGGACGGGACGGGAACAAGTTTTTTTCGACTACGAACTGACGCGGATTAAACGCGAATTTTTGAACACAGACGAAACAGATTTTTACACAGACAACACAGATTTTTTAAGTTTGCGGGAACGCAAATTTTAAGCGCTGAAAGTTTCTTTTAGCCCAGGGCGGAAGCCCTAGGTAGCAAATAAATAAAAACAAGCCCTGAAAGGGCGATTCTCGCACGAAACATCAATCGCGCAAAATCGCGCGGGAACGGGAAGATAAAAAAAAAGAATTTAAGAGCACCTACTCGCGTTGCTCGCTAAAGAAATCAAAGAGAGTTGAGCGTTGATAGTTAAAAGTTAAGAACGCTCATTTTTGGTTTCAACTTTTATTCTCTACGCCGTAGGCGAGGTTCTCTTATTTTCTCCTTTTTTATTTTTGCGTTCCCGCAGATTATAAATTTACGTCCGTTTAATATCGCGATAAAAATTTTCGTGACTGCCGAGCGCCAACAAAGTCAAAATCAATTTTTCTGCCTCAAAAGTATAAGCAATCAGCGTTAGTTGCTTATTCATTTTGAATTTGTAAACAAACACGTCACTCAAATCTCCCTTTTTTTGTTCGCCAATTGCGGGATTTTCAATAATCAAACACAACGCCGCATTCACTTCCGCCAGCTGATTTTTATGAAGCTTTTTGTAAGCTTTTGCAAAACGGTTTGTCTGCAAAACTTCCATTTATTCGCCCCTGAATTCAAACGTCGAAACTTCTCCGCGAATTGCTTCCTTTCGCGCGAGCAGCGCTTCTTTTATAAAATTCAGCGGCAAATCCGGATTCTCCTCGGCACATTTTCCGAGCATCGCCCAATATTCAATTTGTTTCGGAACCGACCGAAAATTTATCGTCGCATAATGCGTCGCCTCCTGCAAAAATTCCGTTGAAATTCTAATCGCTGTTGTTTTCATACTCAACATTATGTAGCAATTTGCAACAGTTTGCAACAACATTCGCGGGAACGGAAAATGGATTTTTTCGACTACGAACTGACGCGGATTAAACGCGAATTTTTGAACACAGACGAAACAGATTTTTACACAGACTACACAGATTTTTTAAGTTTGCGGGAACGCGAAGATTAGTTTTCTTGGAGATTGAATTTTACTTCTTCGTCCGTCACTTGATAATTTTGCAAATCGCCGTGGAGATAGCTTTCGTAAGCCGTCATATCGATCAAGCCGTGACCTGAAAGATTGAAAAGAATCACTTTTGATTCACCCGTTTCCTTGCATTTTTTTGCTTGGCGCACGACTTCAGCAATCGCGTGTCCACTTTCTGGCGCGGGAATAATGCCTTCGGTTTGCGCAAAAAGCATACTCGCATCAAACGATTCCAATTGTGGAATATCCACCGCTTTCACGTAGCCGTCTTTCACCAATTCAGCAACAATCGCGCCCGAGCCGTGATAACGCAAACCGCCCGCGTGAATGTTGGCAGGTTTAAATTTGTGCCCGATCGAAAGCATCGGGATCAACGGCGTGTAGCCCGCTTCATCGCCAAAATCGAGCATAAATTTGCCACGCGTAAGCTTTGGACAGCTTTCCGGTTCCGCCGCGATAAATTCAGTCTTTTTGCCATCGAGAAAATTATGACGCAGGAACGGGAGCGCGATCCCGCCAAAATTGGAGCCGCCACCAAAACAAGCAATCACCATGTCGGGATATTCACCCGCCATCGCCATTTGTTTTTCGGCTTCAAGACCAATAATTGTTTGGTGAAGCGTAACGTGATTGAGTACCGAGCCAAGCGTGTATTTGCAATGCGGCGTCGTCGTTGCCAATTCAATCGCTTCCGAAATCGCCGTTCCCAACGAACCGGGGTGCAACGGCGTATCCGTCAAAACGCGACGTCCAGCTTTGGTGGACATTGACGGCGAGCCCTCAACGACCGCGCCAAACGTGCGCATAATCGCGCTACGATAAGGTTTTTGCTGCATCGAAATTTTTACCTGAAAAACTGCCGCTTCAAGCCCGAACAACTTCGCCGCATAACTCAACGCCGCGCCCCATTGTCCCGCGCCTGTTTCCGTCGTCACATTCGTCGTTCCCTCTTGCTTGCAATAATAACATTGCGGGAGCGCCGAATTTACTTTGTGAGAACCAAGCGGATTAACGCTTTCGTTTTTAAAATAAATATGAGCTGGCGTGCCAAGCGCTTTTTCAAGTCCATAAGCGCGCACCAACGGCGTGCAACGATAACTTTTATACATCTCGCGCACGGGTTCAGGAATTTCAATCCACGCGTGTTCTTGGTCGAGCTCTTGCACGCAACATTCACGCGCAAACACTTGCGACAATTCGTCAACGGTCACTTCTTTTTTGGTGACAGGATTCACCATTTTACCTGGTTTATTCGGCATATCTGCCTGAATATTATACCAATGCGTTGGCAATTCATCTTCTGCCAAAAAATAACGTTTTTGTTTACTCATATTAACATATAATACTAAAATGATTTGCGCGGGAACGCGAGTTAATTTTAAGATTTTACCCGCAAACAACCCGCCGTTCCCGCGTGAAAATAAAAACGAATCTTAGTTTCCCTTAAAATTTTCGTAGTTTCCTTAGATGAGAAATCCTGTTCCCGCGCGAACAAAAAATCCGTTCCCGCGATTTTTACGGGAACGGATTTTGTTTTTAACGGGAACGCGTTTTAGTACATTCCGCCCATGCCTGCGTCAGCGCCTGGTGCTGTTGGTTTTGGCTCTTCTGGGATGTCTGTGATCACGCATTCTGTTGTGAGCAACATTGATGCGACCGAAGTTGCAGAAACGATTGCGGTGCGTGTAACTTTTGCGGGATCGACAACGCCAGCGCCAACAAGATCTTGATAAGTGTCGGTTGCGACATTGTAGCCGAAATTGCCTTCGCCAGCGAGCACTTCTTTCACGATGAGCGAGCCCTCAACACCTGCGTTTTCGCAAAGAGTGCGCAACGGTTCTTCGATTGCGCGGCGAACGATTTTTGCGCCGAGGCGTTCATCACCGTCGAGTTTTTCGATGAGTGCGTCCAATGCTTTTGCTGTGCGGAGCAATGCGACACCGCCGCCGGGAACGATACCTTCTTCGACGGCCGCACGGGTTGCGTGAAGCGCGTCATCAACGCGGTCTTTTTTCTCTTTGAGCTCTGCTTCAGAAGCTGCGCCCACTTTGATAACTGCCACGCCGCCCGCGAGTTTTGCAAGACGTTCTTGGAGTTTTTCGCGATCGTAATCTGAAGTCGTGTCTGCAATTTGGCGGCGAATCAATTTAACGCGGCCTTGAATGTCTGCTGAACTACCAGCGCCTTCGATAATCGTTGTGTCTTCTTTGGTAACAACTACACGTTTTGCGGTGCCGAGGTCAGCAATTGTGAGTGATTCAAGCTTGATGCCGAGATCTTCGGTAACAAATTTACCACCTGTCAAAACAGCGATATCTTCCATCATTGCTTTACGACGATCGCCAAAGCCCGGCGCCTTAACCGCGCAAACATTAATCGTGCCGCGAATCTTGTTCACAACGAGTGTTGCGAGTGCTTCGCCATCGATATCTTCAGCGACGATGACGAGAGGCTTGCTTGCTTTTGCAACGCCTTGCAAGATTGGCAACAAATCTTTCATCGAAGAAATTTTCTTCTCAAAAAGCAAAATGTAAGGATTGTCGAGCACGCATTCGAGCGTTTCTGCATTGGTGCAGAAATAAGGCGAGAGATAGCCCTTGTCAAATTGCATACCTTCGACAACGTCGAGTGTTGTTTCGATGGTTTTTGCTTCTTCAACTGTAATAGTGCCGTCTTTTCCGACTTTGTCCATCGCTTCTGCGATAATCGAGCCAATATCGCCGTCCCAGTTTGCCGAAACGGTTGCGACTTGCTTAATTTCTTCGCTGCTTTCAATTTTTTTTGCGATGTTTGCGATTTCTTTTGTAATCGTTTCAGCCGCAGCGTCGATGCCGCGTTTGACGAAAATTGGGTTTGCGCCCGAAGAAACGCTTTTCAAGCCCTCGCGGTAAATCGCTTCTGCGAGAACGGTTGCGGTGGTCGTGCCATCGCCCGCTTTGTCTGCCGTTTTTGAGGCAACTTCGCGCACCATACTTGCGCCCATATTTTCAAATGGGTCAGCCAATTCAACTTCTTTCGCGACAGAAACACCGTCTTTGGTCACTTTTGGAGCGCCATATTTGCGATCGATCATCACGTTGCGACCTTTTGGACCGAGCGTTGTTTTCACCGCTTTTGCAAGCATTTGAACACCTGCAAGAATCTTGCGGCGACCTGCTTCATCAAACAAAATTTGTTTTTTTGCCATAATATTTTTGCCTTTCTAAATTGTTAAAAATTAGCCAATAACAGCGAGGATTTCATCTTCATTGACGAGCAAATAAGCTTCATCGCCGAATTTTACTTCCGTTCCCGCATAGCGACCAAGCACAACTTTGTCGCCAACAGCCACATTGAATTCTTGTTTTTTGCCATCGACAATTTTGCCTGTGCCAAGCGCAACGACTTCTGCATCCATCGGCTTTTCTTTTGCGCTATCAGGAATAATAATGCCGCCTTTGATTTCTTCTGTCACTTCGCAACGCTTTACGAGAACGCGTCCGCCAAGTGGTTTAATTTTGATTGTATTTGCCATAATATTTTTTTATTAATGAAAGTTTTTTGCGGGAACGAAAACTCTATCGCGTTCCCGCAAAATATTTGTAGCATTTTCCGTGCCAATCGCGGGGACGGGAAAAATTCTTACGAAAATGCGTTCCCGCCAATGAAGAATTACAAATAAAAAAACGGCGCAAATTGCGTCGCTTTTAGTCGCTAATAAGCCTTATTTTTCCTCAACAACTACCGGAACGGTTTTAAAATATTCTGCTTTTGTTTTATATGCTTTTGTTTTATAAGTATAAACACCCACTTGTCTAAATCCTTTTTTTGACTTTATAACTTGTTCATCATAATACATTTGACCATCTTCATTAACAAGAAGTAACAACAAGTCTTCATCTGAAAAAGCACTCGAAGGGTGCACCAATGCTGCGTTATTATGTTTACCGTAATTCAAAGATTGAAAAACTTTAACTTCGTTGAAATCAAATATCTTTGAGGGCTTATCAAAAAAAATCAATTCCTTCTCCCTGAAAATCCGTCCAAAATGAAAACGAAAGCACCCCGGCAAATACTCCCAAAATAAAAATTAAAAATTCTTTCATCTATTTTAATTGCTCCCATAAAATTACGGTTCCCGCAACAAAACTTGCGGGAACGTATGATTTTAATTAGTGGCGGAAATGGCGATGGCCAGTGAAGATCATTGCCATGCCGCGTTCGTTGGCGGCATCAATGACTTCTTGGTCGCGCACTGAGCCACCCGGTTGGATTGCAGCGGTTGCGCCTGCATCAGCAGCAGCAAGCAAGCCGTCTGCAAATGGGAAAAATGCGTCCGAAGCGATGATTGAACCTTTGAGTGAAAGCCCTGCTTCGCCCGCTTTCCAAACCGCGATGCGCGAAGAATCGACGCGCGACATTTGGCCTGCACCGATGCCGAGTGTGCGTTCGCATCCCGCGTAAACAATTGCGTTTGACTTAACATGTTTGACAACTTTCCAGCCGAAAAGCATTGCTTTCAACTCTTCTGGAGTTGGCTGGCGTTTGGTGACAACGCGATAAGCCGAAGGGTCAATTGGTTTCAAATCGCGTTCTTGCACGAGTGCGCCGCCGATCGCGTAGCGAATGTCGTACATTTTGTCTTCTGCGATTGGTTTCAATTGTTCCATCAAGCGCAAATTTTTCTTTTTCGCGAAAATTTCGCGTGCTTCTGCGGAAAATGATGGCGCGATGATAACTTCTGAAAAGATGTGCGCGATGCGTTCTGCGAGTTCGCGATCAACTTCACGATTGGTAACAATAATACCGCCAAATGGCGCTTGTTTGTCGGTTTCAAAAGCTTGATCCCAAGCTTCGCCAAGCGTTCCCGCGGTTGCGATGCCGCAAGGATTAGTGTGTTTTAAAATGCCGACGGTAGTGTCGGTAAATTCTGAAATCAAATTTGCCGCTCCCGTGATGTCGATGATATTGTTAAAACTCAATTCCTTACCTTGCAATTGGTTGAAATAGCTATGAAAATCGCCGTAGAGCTTTGCACTTTGGTGAGGATTTTCGCCGTAGCGCAAATCTTGTGCCGATTTTAAATTGAGATTAAATTGACGCGGGAACGCGGGAGCGCATTTTGCGCAAGGCGTTTGTTTTTCCAAATAAGTCGCAATTGCAGCGTCATAAGCGGCGGTGCGTGAAAAAACTTTCAATGCCAATTCGCGACGGAACGCTGGCAATGCGGCGGGATCACCTTCCATCGCTTCGAGCGTGCGCGAATAATCTGCGGGATCGGTAATCACAAAAACGCTTTGATGATTTTTTGCAGCCGAACGCAACATTGAAGGCCCGCCAATGTCGATATTTTCGATAGCGTCTTCAAATGGGCAATTAGGTTTTGCGACTGTTGCTTCAAATGGATAAAGATTGACGACAACCATATCGATCATTGGGATGTCGAGTTGCGCCGCTTGCTCCACGTGCGCGGGAACGTCGCGACGGCAAAGCAAACCGCCGTGCACGCGTGGGTGAAGCGTTTTAACGCGACCGTCCATAATTTCAGGAAATCCCGTGTGCTCGCTCACATCGGTAACTGGCAAGCCGCCATCGCGGAGCATTTTCGCGGTCCCGCCCGTTGAAAGCAATTTGTAATTGTGTTTTTCGACGAGCACTTTCGCGAAATCGAGAAGTCCTGTCTTGTCGCTAACCGACAACAATGCAATTTTTTGTGCCATTTTAATCGTAATTTTTAAATATTATTTTTTCAAGCTTGCGCAAAAATGTGCGATGCGTTCAACGCCTTTTTTGATGGTTTCGTCCGAAGTTGCATAACTCAAACGCATGTAGCCCTCGGCGCCAAATGCTGAGCCGGGAACGACAGCGACGAGTTCTTTATCGAGCAATTGCGCTGCAAATTCTGCCGAAGTCAGCCCAAACGAGCTAATATTTGGGAACAAGTAAAACGCGCCTTGCGAGCGATAGCAAGTGATGCCTGGAATCGCGTTCAGCGCATCGCAAAGCATTTTGCGGCGGCGATCAAATGTTTCGAGCATGATTGCGACAGCCGCTTTTGCTTTTTCGGGTTGTTCGTAAACAGCCAACGCGCCGTATTGAGCAAACGTGGTGCAGTTTGACGACATTTGACCTTGCAAGCGAGCGACAGCGGCGGCGATTGGTTTTGGAGCCACCGTGATACCCAAGCGCCAGCCCGTCATTGCGTAAGCTTTGGCAAAGCCCGAGCAAGTTACAACGTGCGCGGCGGCTTCGTCTGAAAATGTCGCTGGCGAGCACGGAACTGCGCCATCATAAGTAAGCGCTTCGTAAATTTCGTCACTCAAAACATAAATATTCGCATCGATTGCCACTTTGACGATTGCTTCCATTTCTTCGCGCGTGTAAACTGCGCCCGTTGGGTTCGATGGCGAAGTCAAAATGAGCAATTTTGTTTTTGGCGTGATCGCAGCTTTTAATTGCTCGGCGGTTACTTTAAAACCTTCTTTGTCTGAAACCAAAATAGATTTTGGAACGCCTCCCGCGAGCTTAACCATTTCTGGATAGCTCACCCAATATGGCGCAGGAATAATCACTTCGTCGCCAGGGCTAATCAACGACAAAATCGTCAAATAGCACGACATTTTGCCGCCGGGGCTAACAACAACACAGGTTTCGTCAATATTGCGAAAACCTTTGGAAATATAATCGTTCGCAATTGCTTTGCGCAACGCGGGAACGCCAGCCGCGGGAACGTAACGCGTTTTGCCTTCATCAAGCGCTTTTTTACACGCTTCACGAATAAATTCTGGCGTATCAAAATCGGGCTCGCCCGCGCCAAAACCGCAAACATCTTCGCCCGCAGCTTTTAATGCTTTTGCTTTCGCGTCAACCGCGAGTGTTGGAGAAGGCGATACATTGAGCGCCCAAGTTGAGAGTGGAGAATTTTCTGTACTCATTGTTTATTAAGTTTTCCAACACTTAATTATAAACCATCGTTCCCGCGGGAACGAGAAAATAATAAAACGCAAAACGCGTTCCCGCGATTTTTTTGACGGGAACGCGTTTTTATTGTTATTTTTTTAGAATGTAACTGCGAATGCGTCAATTGCTTTGACGAGCGTGACGACCGCAGAAACTTCAGCTGATGAAACTGGCTTGTTGGTTTTGATAACCGCCAAAGTTTCAGAAATCGCATGGTCGATTGGCGCAGAAATATTTTCAATATTAATTTCTGCGTCGGCGAGCACTTTTGTAACGTGAGCCAACACGCCTGGACGGTCGGTGTAGCGCACAAAAAGCAAATTGCCCGTGAGGTCAAAATAAAGTCCTTTAAAACCATTAATTGCCGAAACAATCGGCGCGCCTTCTGCGACGATTCCGCGCACGGTTGCGGTCGAAGTCGAGCCATCGCGTTCAGAAACAACTTCAACGACGACTGAATCTTCTTCAACGTTCCCGACAAGTGGTTCTTTCGCGTTATAAATCACGCCGTGTTCCCGCAAAGAATCTTCAGCTGCCGCCCAATTTAAATTCTTTTCTGCCGCCGGCAAAACGCCTTCTAAAATGCGCGGCGTAAACCATTTGCGGAATTGGCGCAACGAACCGCCAAGCGTGCAATCAACGCGACGAATCGCGCCGTTCCCGCCAATTAAGCGTCCAAGCGTTGCCAACATTTTTGCGAGTTGCAACTGCACGGGATCGAGCCCGATTGGACCTTGCGCATTGACAACGCAAGACGTGTCGCCGCGTTCAAAATACGCCGTAATTTGCTCGGCTGCGCGTTTGGCGGCATTGCGATTTGCCTCTTGAGTATTAGCGCCGAGGTGCGGCAAAATCAAATCTGCCACCGCCGCAGAAGGCTTGTCGCCCGCAGTATCTTTTGGGTGAACGTCGGTCGCGTAAATAATTTTTTTGCCTTCAGCGCGCACTTGCGCAAGCGCTTCTTCATCGACGACGCCATAGCGGGAACAATTAATGAGCATCGCGCCGTCTTTCATTTTTCGCAACAAATCAAAACTGACCATTTTTTGCGTTGAAGGCCCGCCGGGAACGTGCAACGAAATAATGTCCGCGCGTTCAAAAAGCACGTCTAATTCCACGGGTGTCACGCCAATATTAATTGCGCGTTGTTTTGCCAAAAAGTGATCGTAGCCAATCAATGTGGGCTCAAAACCTTGCAAACGTTTAGCAAGCAAGCGACCAATATTGCCAAGCCCGACAATGCCAATCGTTTTTTTGGTGATTTCGCGCCCCATAAATTTTTTCTTTTCCCAAAGTCCCGCGCGCGTCGAATTATCTGCGGGAACGATGTGACGGTAGCAAGCCAAAATCATTGCGACCACTTCTTCGGCAACGCCGTTGGCATTTGCGCCAGGAGTATTCATCACATCAATATTTTTTTCGCGTGCGTATTGGCAATCAATATTGTCAAAACCCGCTCCCGCGCGCACCACCAATTTCAAGTTGGGCAAGGAATCAATGATTGCGGGAACGATTTTTTCGGAACGCACAATCATAACAGCAGCATCGCTATGAGTAGCGACGAGTGTTTCGAGAGGAGTTTCCGCGTCTTGAATTACTTCAAAACCTTGACCTGCCAACAAATTGGCAGCAACTTTATCTAACTTTGTAGGAATGAGAACTTTCATTGAATTAATTTTTAACTTTTTATCGCAAAAAAGGTTCTGTCTTTTTTGAAAGACAGAACCTTTTCATTTCAAGTAGTAGCCCTAAACTACGCTTGACCTGCGGAGCCGAGAACGTCAACGCATTTGTGCATGTAGAGCTTTTTGAGCTCGTCGCGTGCAGGACCGAGATATTTGCGTGGGTCGAATTCTGCTGGTTTCGAAGCAAATACTTGGCGAACAGCTGCTGTCATTGCCAAACGGCCGTCCGAATCGATGTTGATCTTGTCAACGCCGAGTTTTGCAGCTTTGCGGAGTTGTTCTTCTGGGATACCCACAGAGTCGTCGAGTTTGCCACCGTTTTCGTTAATGATTTTAACGTATTCTTGTGGAACTGATGATGAACCGTGAAGCACGATTGGGAAACCAGGAATGCGTTTTTCAACTTCTTCGAGAATGTCGAAACGAAGTGGAGGTGGCACCAAAATGCCTTCTGCATTGCGTGTGCATTGTGCAGCTTTAAATTTATAAGCACCGTGCGAAGTGCCGATCGAAATTGCGAGCGAGTCAACGCCTGTTGCTTTCACGAATTCTTCAACTTCTTCTGGACGAGTGTAGTTTGATTTTTCGTGTGAAACTTCGTCTTCAACACCTGCGAGAACGCCGAGTTCGCCTTCAACCGTCACATCGTGTGCGTGAGCGTATTCAACAACTTTCTTTGCGAGAGCAATATTTTCTTCGAAAGGAAGCGCCGAACCGTCAATCATCACCGACGAAAAACCTGAATCAATGCACGATTTGCAAAGTTCAAACGAATCACCATGGTCGAGGTGAAGCACGATTGGGATTTCTTTGCCGAGTTCTTTCGCATAAGCGCAAGCACCTTGTGCCATGTAGCGCAAAAGCGTTGCATTCGCGTATTTGCGAGCGCCACTCGAAACTTGAAGAATCACAGGCGAATTTGCTTCAACGCAAGCTTGAATGATTGCTTGCATTTGTTCCATGTTGTTGAAGTTAAACGCAGGGATTGCATAATGACCAGCGTGAGCTTTCTTAAACAATTCCTTCGTGTTAACGAGACCGAGTTCTTTATATGATACTGCCATATTTTTATTTGGTTAATGTTCAAATTATAAAATGATTTTTTCAGGAACGCAATAATGAAAATTTAGTGGAGGGTGGAGCGCATTTCGTCATAATAAATGACACCGAAGGTTTAGTTTTTGTGAAGGAGTGAAAGTTTTATTCGTCAAATAA
>CAKUQY010000028.1 GCA_934675585.1 uncultured Opitutales bacterium
AATCGCCCCAAAACAACTCATTTTTCCTTTTTATCCCGCATAAATCCTAACCACAAACAAAAATTGGGATTAGACTGCTTGCCCGAAACGAATTTTAGCGGGAACGCCGAAACACAAAAAAAAAACGTTCCCGCAAGCCGAGCCGCAGGAACGCCTTTTCGGTTTTTCGCCACTTTTCGCTAATTCGCGGGTCCCGTCGCGATGTAGCATTCGCTAGTGTTGTACATACCTTTAGGGCCGACTCGCCAACCGCCAGGCGCTTGCTCAAGCGATTCAAGCGTGAACATCGGGAAATTGGTATCAGTGTCGCGGCCTTTTTTCTGCAAGCCGAGTGTCGCTCCCGCCAAACCGCCCGCGCCTTCACCAAACGCCACCGAAATGTAATATTTTTTGCCTTTAGCAAGACTCAACCAATGACCTTTGTAAATCGAGCTACGCTGACCTGGACTTTTCAAATTTTTGCCATCTTGACCGCCTTTGCCACAAAAGTTTTTAGGTTCCCATTGATCTGCCAATGTTTTTGGCACGTCTTTGTCGCCACGCACTTGACTTTTGCCTTTTGGCAGCGAGATCGACGGGCCGTGTCCTTCGCCTGGCCAAAACGCGTAAAGCACTGTCTGCATGCGCATTTTACTTGCACCCACGCCGACGATCATCGCGTCGTCGCCCATGCCGACAAAACGGTAATAACCAGTTTCTGGAACAGAAAATTTTCCCGAATAAACGCAAAGCCAGCCGGGAGCGTCAAACGGTTTTTTGCGGTTGCCGTTGTCGTCTTCGGTTGCAAACGCTTCTGTTGCGCGATTTGCGTTCAATGCGTTCCCGTTATCTTCCACCACAAAAATGCGCGAATTATAAAGCGCGGTTGGTGCTTTAAACCAATGTTCTTCGAGTTTTCTCAAATCCCAAGCGCCGCCCGATTTGCCGTCGTTGTGCAAAATCGCCATCGCCTTGTGCAATTGGTCTTTGCGCTTGCCCTGATCGCCGTGAGAAGTGCCGCAAATCACACCGCCGTCGCGTTGACGCTTCAAATCATAAATAAATCCTTCCATATCTTGATCGCGCTTCAAACGCGAACCGAACGCGGAAACGAAGTTTTTGCCGTTCCCGACGCCAACGCCAACGCCTTTACCGATCCCGCCGCCGAAACCGCCGCCCATGCCCGAAGAATCGCCTGCGCTCATGCCGCCCGAAAACGAAGAGCCCATCGACATTTGTGGCATTTCTGGCAACGCAATTGTGGAAGTCGTCGATTTAGAAGTAATTTTTGCTTTTGATTGCTTCATATCTGGACGATTACGCGGCTTCATGCGACGTTCCGCGCGATCGCCATTTGAGCCGCCACCTGCGCCAGAAACAAACGCATCAGGGTCGGGGTCATCTGGCTTAACATAATGGTGAACGACCAAAAAAATCGCAATCACGCCCAAAACTGCGTGAAAAATAATCGAGAAAATCAAGCCCTCGCCACCAAAATTGCGCCAGCTGAATTTCTTGCGCTTCAACGGATCCATCGTCGCTTCGGGATCCTCTTCCTTATTATGGCGGATCCCGTGCTCGTCAAGATTCACCGGCATTGGTTCGGCGGGAACGCCTTCCGTTTCGGCGGGAACGAGATTAGAGTCCGACGCTTCATTCGCCGGCGTTTCAACTGCTTCTTTTTCAAGATCGTCACTCATATTTTTGAAAAAATTACAGGGGTTTTAAAATCAAAAATTACTAAAAAATGATTTCTATAATTTCCTTAAATAATGACAAATTTCTCGCGTTCCCGCAAGATTTTTTTCAGTTTTTCGACAGCTTGAGATTTCCCAACTGTGCCAAACCGCGCACGCACAGTTCTACCGCCATCGCGATCCAAACGCCGCGCAAACCCATCGAGCCGACGAGCGCGATCGCGAGCGGAATCCGCACAATCCACATGCTCGCAAAATTAATCACCGCGGGAACGAGCGTTTTTCCCCAGCCGCGCATCACGCCCACGGCGATGATTGACGCGGCATAAAGCGGTTCTGCAAACGCCTCGATGCGCAAAATTTCAGTTCCCAACGCCTGCACGGCTTTGTCTGGCGAAAGCAGCGAAATCAGCCACGGCGCAAAAAAATAAACCAACACGCCTGAAAAACTCATCAGCCCAACGCCGAGCGCGACGCAAATCCAGCCCAAATTTTGCGCGAGCCGAACGCGTTTTGCCCCGATGCAAACGCCGATAATCGCGGTCGCCGTTTGCGCGAGCCCGTAGCCTGGCATAAAACAAAAACTTTCAATCGTGATGCCAAACGAATTGGACGCAATCGCCACGCTTCCCAGCGGCGCGACAATCACGATCATCGCGATGTACGCGCTATTCATGCACAAACTTTCAAACGCGACGGGAGCACTGATTTTGACCGCGCGCCACAGGCGTCTTTTCTCAAACAAAAAGCGTTCCCGCGCCCGCAAAGCCAATGTTGGCAAGCGTCCCCAAATGAAAAACAACGCCGTTCCCGCAGCGACCAATTCTGCCAAAGCCGTTCCAAAAGCCGCGCCCGCAACGCCCCAGCCCCAAACGAAAATAAACAAAAAATTGAACAACACGTTCAAAACGCACATCACGATGTTCAGCGTTCCCGCGAGCACCGCGTTCCCGTTACTTTGTAGCGTTCCCGTCGCGAGCGAAGTAATCTGCAACAACGGCACAGACAACACAAAAATCAAAAAATAAACCGTCGCGTCGCCGATAATTTCCGCGTTCCCGCCCAACCATTCTGGCAAAAATGGCGCGACAGCCAAGCCCAAAAGCGTCAGCGTCAGCGCAAAAATCTGCGTTCCCGCAAGTGCTAATTTGAAAAGTCCGCGCGCCAACGCGTTTTTCTTCGCGCCCAATGCCTGCGCAATCTGCACGTTAAAACCAAGCGAAACCGCGCTGATCATGCCGTAAAAAAACCAAGTTGGAATCGCCACTAACCCGACCGACGCGCTCGCGTTCGTGCTCAAATGCCCCAGCATCGACGCGTCCACCGCCTCCATCACAAACACCGAAAGCATCGACAGCACGCAAGGAACGCTCATGCGCACAATCAACAACAACTGCTGCCAGCGCGAAAGCGACAAACCTTCACGAATCGGCATCAACGGATCTGCGGCGGAAACACTCATTTTTTACTGGAACGCAAGGAATATTTTTTTTGACTACGAATTAAACAAATTGGACGAATTATTTCAAGAATCCATACTCGTAAACCTTAGGTTCAATTTTGGCGGCGAGCGTTTTTAGCGCGTCCGAAAGACTTTGGCGCAACTCGTTGTAAGTCGCATCGCTGCTCGTCGAATTCATCGTTCCCTTCGCGTTAAAACCTTGAAAATACGCGCGAATATCGTAAAACGAAGCGTTCGCATTGTAAGCGCATTTGTCCGCATTTTTATGATAATAACGCCATAAAGCGCGTCCCGCGTCAAAAACCGCCATCGCTTCGGGCGAAAAATTACAAGGAGGTGGGGCGTCTCGCCCCACCATCGTGGTTGAAGCAATCTCGCTCAAGGAGGCGGGGCGTCTCGCCCCACCATAAGAGGGAATTTCATTGTTTGCGCACTCGCTGGTGGGGCGGGACGCCCCACCTCCTTGTAAAGTTAGGTCGGGGTTCAAGGAGGCGGGGCGTCTCGCCCCGCCATAAGAGGGAATTTCATTGTTTGCGCACTCGCTGGTGGGGCGGGACGCCCCACCTCCTTGTAAAGTTATTTGGCGTTCTTGCACGAGCGAATTTTTATAAAGCGTAAAAGTACCAACGCTCAAATTTTGAGGATTTTTCTCAATATAATTTAAAACACGTTTGTAGTGTTCGTAATCGCGAACCAAACGATCAAAATATTCTCCTTGCCAAAGCGTTCCCGTACTACCAATTAATTCATTGATTTTTTTGGAAGTAAAACTTTTCCACGCCTGCAAGACATCGGCAATTTTATTGTCGTTCAATAATTCAAGCAAAACATGAACATGATTTGGCATAATCACAAACGCGTGAATAAGATAACGCTTGTTGTCAAAATACAATAAGGCATCGTTCACGACTTGTCGCACATTCGGGAACTGCAACACGCACGAACCATATTTTTCGTCAAGCCACTCGTCGATTTTTGAGCCAAAACGTTCGTAATATTCTTCTCGAACTTCATGACTCCACGGCAACGGATTTTCGTTTTCGAATAACGATTTGTCATATTGCAATTGTTTTATTTTTTCTTGTGGCAATGCGTCTGCCAAACGGAATGTAACAAATTGCAATTTTTGCTCTTGATGCCAATGCGGCAAATGCGCGCGTGTTTGGTCAATTTGTTGAACTTTGTTTAAATACGGATTTATTGAACCACTCAATGACGCGGGATCGCCTTCGCAGGGAGGTGGGGCGTCTCGCCCCACCATCGTGGTTGAAGCAAGCTCCCTCAAGGAGGCGGGGCGTCTCGCCCCGCCATAAGAGGGAATTTCATTGTTGGCGCACTCGCTGGTGGGGCGGGACGCCCCACCTCCTTGTAAAGTTAGGTCGGGGTTCAAGGAGGCGGGGCATCTTGCCCCGCTACACAGAGAAAGATTTTCGTTGGCGCACTCGCTGGTGGGGCGAGACGCCCCACCTCCTTGAATAAAATCGCTCATAAAATGAGATTCAAAGCATTCCCGCGCATCGACTTCGCTTTCGCGAAACGGAATCCAATGATTTACGCCATACTTGGATTGAATGCGATTTTGGCCGTGAAAAAGCGTGAACGCCAAACAATCATTTTGAAATTCAAAATCACGTTCCCAACCATCGCGCGGGAACAAAAATTGATCGCGATCATTCAACCAAGTCGCGGGAATACATTGACGAACCGCCAAATAAATAACACCTTGAATTAAATTTTTATTAGAAAAACCATAATAGGTAAAGTGTTCCGTTCCTGGCTTTGAAGAAACACAACCTTGCATACAATGCTGAAAATCAGGACTCGGCGTTCCCATAAATCCAATTGCATTTGATTTTTCTTTTAAATCAAATTGTTTCAACCACTTATTAATTGAAATTTGATTTTGTTCAACCGAAATTTTCTTCGTTCCCGCGAATTTCCCGTCGCGTTCAAAAATGTCAGCTTCGATACTTTCAAATTTTTCTTTTTGGGTGGTGTTCCAAATAAAAAATCCAATTGGGAACGAACCTTTGACATTGTCAAAAGTTTTTGCCGGAACGAGAAACAATTTCTCTAATCTTGCCTGAAAAATATTCCTAAAATCCGCGAAGTTAGCCGCTTGCAGAATTTTCAACTTTGAAAATTCTGCAAGCGGCGCGCCTGGGATTTCTCGATAAATACGAATAAAAAACTGCGCAAATATTTCATTTGCAGCTTTACCGATTTCATTTTTATAACGTTCAAAAATCACGTTCCCGCGAGCAACACCTGCTTTATTTTCTCCCGTTCCCGCGACGGTTTTTGCTGTTGTTGCTTCCGCGTAAGGCGGGTTGATATAAATCACAAGTTTTTTTCGTTTTTCGGGATCGTTGAGAATTCTTTTAAGTTCGGCAGGAACTTTTTCACTGGTAAATTCATCGTTGAGAAAATCAAATTGGAAAACGTGCGAATCCAAAAATTCGCCGCTTTGCTTCATAATTTTAACGTCCGCATCGTCGAGCGTTGACGCGAAAATATTGTATTTGTTGGTGAGCCCGTGAAGAAGATTTCCCGTTCCCGCGCAACAATCCCAAACAAAATATTCGTCCTGCCAATTTTCGCCGAGCGTTTTAGCGAGATATTCTTGCGATTTATCGACCCACTTTGAAGGCGTAAAAAATGCACCTTTGCGTTCCCGCATATCCGCGGGAACGAGCAAATCGCGGCGTTCTGTGAGATAATCCCAAATTTCTTCGCGCGGTGGACGCTTGAAACGGTTCCAAAAAAGTTTGTGCGCTTTTTGTTCGTCTTTAAAATTTATTTCTTTAAAAAAATCGTCGCCGTCAAATTTTTGCGAAAGATTGTAAACATCTATTTTGAGCAAAATTTTCAGCGAATCATTGATAGATTGATTTTCGTTAGAAAGCACATCGGCAAGATAAAAATCGGCGGGAACGACGGAATATTTTTTGTTGTATTCGTCCCAATTAACGCCGATCGTTGGCTTAACGACTTCAACCCATTTATTAAAAATCGCAACAAAATTGTTTTTAGTAATATTGATTTGATTAGTAATTTTGCCGTCAAAAACAAAATTTTTCTTGATGAATTGGCGCAGTTGTTTTTCGTCTTTTTCAAAATGAAAAATCGTCAAATCGTTATCGAAAACCGATTTAAGAAGCTCGTAAACCTGCTTAAACTCTTTAGTTTCGCGATCGCTTGGCGTAACATTCCAGTTAAAATCGTTTTGATAAAAAATCTCATCGATAGAGTGATAATTCAGGAACGCAATTTTTTCAGCGTCAAACGCGCCGAGATATTTTGGCGGAAGATAATTATTAAAAGTTTTTGCCTTCCCGATCGTAATAATCAACTGCACTAACGACGCGCAAATGTCGTGGGAACGTCCTTTTTTCGCCTCCGCCCAATACAAATATTCAGTTTCGTAAAGCAAACCCAAATCGTTGTCGCGCACTTTTGTGGCGATGGCAAAATCAATTTTCCCAAGAATTTGCGTATTATCATAAGCCGCAAAATAATCTTGCGCGATTTTATTTTTGAGTTCTTCTTCAAGAATGTTGTTTGAATAAAAAGACATAGATTTATTCTAAATTGAATTTCGCGGGAACGCAAAAATCGTGATAACATTTTAGGTGATGACGAAATTTAAAAACACTATTTTGTTTTTGGCGATGGCGGCGGTCGGCGCCGTTTTTGCGATTTACAACGCGCACAAGGACGCGAAAAAAACGACGCTCACAACGATCACGACGACGACCGGCTGGACGATTCGCGCGCAATTTATTAACGAAAGCGGCAAACTGAGAACGACGATCGACCGCAGCGTTCCCGCGAACGCGAGCGCTTTGCCGCTGCCGCCCTACCCAATTCGCGTTTTCGTCAAAGAGACCAACGAGCAATTTGAGCTCAACCAAGCATCGAGCGAACTGCTAATCGCGAACGTTCCCGCGGGAACGACGCGCCTCACGGTTGCGTTCCCGCAATTTACTGCGCTTGAAACGGAATCTTTGGCGACGCTCAGCGTTCCCGTCGATGCACCCAAAAAATAAAAATCGTATAATTGTTTCATGAGACACCTGCTCGATTATAGACACATTATTTGGGATTGGAACGGCACGCTGCTGAACGATTTTCTGCTTTGCGTCGAATGTCTTAATGAACAACTGAAACTGCTGAATCTGCCGCCCTGCACGCCCGAACATTACCGCGAAATTTTTGAATTTCCGCTCATCAATGTTTACCGCAATCTGGGCGTTCCCGTGGACGATCCCGTGCGATTCAACAAAATTTGCGTCGATTTTATGAACGCTTACGAGCAAAAACGCCACAACTGCCACCTGCACGACGGCGCGCGACGATTCATTCACAAAGTCCACGAAATGGGGCTGAGCCAGTCGATTTTTTCGGCGTATTCGCACGAACGGCTCGCTCCCGTGCTCGCCGAATACGACCTCAATCTTTATTTTTCTTGCCTGAGCGGCGCGAACGATTTGAGCGGAAACAAAATCAGCCGCGGTCCCGCGCATTTGCGGGAACTCGGTTACGACCGCTCGCAAGTGCTTTATGTGGGCGACACAACGCACGACATTGAAGCCGCAAAACTTATGGGCGTTGATTGCGTCGTCATTTATCACGGCGATTTGGCGCAAATGTCGCTCCCGCGCGTCAGCAATCACGGCGTTCCCGTCATCGAGCATTACGAAGATTTATTGTCGCTATAATTTTGTAATCATACTGCGACGATAAATTGCGTTCCCGCCACTCGAGCATTCGCGGATTTTTTCTGCGATGTATTGCGCGCGCTCGTTGGGCTTGAACGCTTTTTTTGAAGCGTTGACATCTTCGCTGGCGTTAAACGTTCCCGTGCCGCAAACGGGCAAATATTCATCCCAATAGACGGGAACGCTATGAATGCGTCCATCGAGCCCCCATTTTTCGACATACGTCAAACGCTGTTCTTTGCGATAGCCGTGCGCGTAAACTTTGACAAGACTTTCGCCATTTCCGCGCGCGATTTCTTCGGTTTTTAAAATGCAATTAGTTACGCAACTTGGATGTTCAAAATGTTTTTGTCCCCAAAAATTCGCCAGCGATTCGTGTTCCCAAAACGACGCGCGGTTTGCCCATTCTGCGCCGTAAATATCTTCGCGGGAACGCACTTGCTGATACATTGGCACACAAAGCAGTGGCGCGAACGCAAAATAAATCGAACGAAAATAATCGCGATTGTATTCAAAAAAAGTTTTTTGCGCGACGGCAAATTCGTAATGGCGATAGCGCGATGGGTTTGTTTCAAGTTGCAATTCTGACAAATGATCGGCGGTGATGACGTTGATTTTGCGTACTTTTTCAAAATTAAAATCATCGCCGTAGCCGTGAATTTTATCGCGCAAAAGTGCGAGCATTGAGCGTTGCGCCAACGGCGTAAAAAGCAAGCGGAATTGCCGTTCGTTGTTGCGATTTTTGGTATCAAACGCCACTTCAAATTCCTCATTTTGCATCATCGTGTATTCGGAATCGTCTTTGAGATTGCGTGAAAACTTTTTGAGTTCGCGTTTTTTTAACCACGCGCCGATCCCGCCGTCGGCATAACCGCTTTTTTTACGCGAAAACGTTAAATCGGGCGCGGCGGTGTTCCCGTAAATCAGGCGCGTTCCCGTAAAATATTCAGGGAACGGCGCTTCGACTTCGGCGACGAGCGTTTGCGAATGGCTTACGGTGCGCCATTTGCCGTCGGGACCGCGCTCGGTCGTCGTCCAACAAATTGTTTTCGTTCCCGTGTAAGTTTTTTTGCCCCATTGCATTTTGAGCGTTTTACAAAATACAAATGGATTGCCGTTGATCAAACCGCTGTTTGCAAAAATTACCGAACGCGAATCGTTAAAATGCTCATCCCAATCATAAATTTGCTTTAAATCAAGCACGCGTTGATGCGTAAAAAATGGATCGAATTCTAAGCGCGGCACGGTTTTTGAAATCATGCGCTGTGTGATGTCCCAATCGTAAAGATTGTTGAGGGGTTTCATTTGTTCCCACGCGAGCGCTTTGAGTTCCCGCGCCAATTTTTCCAACAACGCTTTTTGCGCCTTGTATTTTTTGATTTTGGAATTGAGAAAAATAAAAATCACCGCGAGCACAAACGTTCCCGCGGCAGGTGCCAAAAATAATGCCAAAACTAATTCTTGCGAAAGTCTCGAAAATTGCCAATCGTGCGCGAAACCAACAATCAGCGGGAACGCCAAACCGCCAATCGCCACCAACCAAAAAATAACGCGCACAAATTGCCAAAAACCCAACCACGATACAACGCTCTCTAATTCTTCTTCGCGGGAACGCAATTCGGCGACGGTTTTTTTATTTGCCTTAATATCCGTTCCCGCGTCATCAACAAGTTCTTGAAAAGTTTCGCGCATAACTTTTTCAAATTGCGCGCGAAACTTACTCGCAAAATCGTTGAGCGGATCGTAAATATCTTCCATTGCGGGAACGCCAAAACGCTCAATAGTTTAACCGTCTTTGTTAAAAGAATTTGGCACGCGCGGCAGCTTTAACTTCCGCCGAAGCCGTGAATGGAATCCGCGTGTGATAACCGTTGCGCGCGGCAACAATCATTTTTGTTGGCCAATCAAAAATGTCGCGATTCCATTGCGAAACCGTATCGTTGTAGAGCGAGCGTGCCGCCGTAATTTCGCGTTGCAAATAACTGTTTTGCTGCATCGCGTCCGCAATCGCGTTGTGCGCTTTCAGCTCCGGATACGCCTCAACTTGCGGGAACAAACGTCCAAACGCCATGTCGAGATTGCCCGCCATCGCGTTGCGTTCGCCGTCTCCCAAATGCGCGCCACCGCGATAAGCCGCGACCGTTTTCATCACGTCTTTATCTAAATCAATCGCGCGTTCGACCAAGCCCACCACGTTTTGCAAAATTTGAAAACGCTGTTCGAGATAATTGTCAATTTCAGACGCTTCGGCTTGGATTTTTTGTTCGAGCTGACGAAAATAATTGTCCGCGCCGATTTTCATAAAAATAAAAATCACGCCCGGCGACAAGCCCGCCACCAAAACGCCAATCGCCACGCCCCATTGCTCATTGGTTGCCGTTCCCGCGTCAAGCGCCGAAAACAACATCAACGCTCCCGGCAACGCACAAAGCCACAAAGCAATTTCAAACAATACCGAGCCAAAACCAACACGCGCCGGCAGCTGCTTTTCAATTACGTTAACATCGCGGCCCGCGAGGTTGGTTGGGCCAGTCATTTCGTCTAATTGATTCGCCATAACGAAAATTATTATAAACAATTGTTCCCGCAAACACAACGGCGCGGGAACGCTCTAAAAAAATAAATCCGAAATTTCAACCGAAACAGGACAATGGTCCGAGCCCAACACATCGGCGTGAATTGCGGGAACGCTAAAATCATTTTTTAACGCTTGCGAAACCAACCAATAATCAATTCTCCACCCCACATTGCGTTCCCGCGCTTTCATGCGATAACTCCACCACGAATAAGCTTTGGCGAGTTTGGGATTTTTTTCGCGAAATGTGTCGATAAATCCCGCCGACAAATGTTCGCCAAACGATGTGCGTTCTTCGATTGAATATCCCGGATTTTGCTCGTTGGCTTTGGGATGTTCAAGATCGATCGGCTGATGCGCGCAATTAAAATCGCCGCAAACGGCAACCGGTTTTTTCGCCGCGAGCGCGCTCAAATATTCACGAAACTCTTTGTCCCAAGCCATGCGAAAATCGAGGCGCGCGAGTTCGCCTTGCGCGTTGGGAACGTAAGCATTGACGACAAAAATATTTTTGTATTCGGCAGCGATCACGCGACCTTCGTGCGGATTTTCCAGCGTTCCCGCAAAACTTGTATCGACGGAAAGCGGCTCAACTTTTGAAAACAAAGCCGTTCCCGAATAACCAGGGCGCACGGCGGGACGCAACGTGCAATGTTTATAAACGCTGGTGATGCTTTCGGGCAATGCTAAATCCGCGGGACATTTGATTTCTTGCAACATCAAAATATCGGGCGAATATTCAACCAAATAATCCTCAAAATTTTTCTTTAAAACGGCGCGCAGCCCGTTCACATTCCACGAATGCAATTTCATAAAATTAAACTTCGTAAGTGGCGATGTCGCGGGAACTCTCGCAGGTTTTTACGGCTTTAATCCACGCGCGGTTATTGGTCATCGCGCGCACTTGCGGGTCAAAAATTGCGTGCAAATGTTGCGCCAAACCTTCGGCGGACGCGCATTCGACAAAATAAGGTTTGAAAAGTTGCGGGAACGCCTCAATCATCGCGTGCGCCGTTTTGTCTGCCTTAGCAAAAACGCAAGCGTGATCGAGATTTTCATCAAGCCATTTTGCAATAAATTTTAAGCCGCCAAAATCGACGACAAAACCTTGTTCGTCAAGCGATTCGCAAGCAAAGACAAATGTGAACGCCCAATTGTGTCCATGCACAAAACGGCAACGCCCGTCGTGCTTGTATTGCACGTGCGCGAACGCAATATCTTCATAAATTTTTTCGCAAGTAAACATCTATTTCAAGATAACAAATTTGCGTTCCCGCTGCGACAGAAAAAAACCGCGGGAACGCGTTTTTGCGCTACTTTTTTTTGCCTCCGTTAGCGATGCGCTCGAGATAAAATTTGGCTTCACCACTTTCATTGAGCGCCGCAAGCACTAACCATTGACGCGCTTTAGTTTTATTTTTTTTCAAACCCCATTCGCCATCTAAATAATGCCGCCCCATCGCACTTTGCGCCGCGCCGTTCCCGTTTTTTGCGAGATTTTCAATCCACGCAATCGTGTTTTCTTCGGGATCTTTAATCTCGCCAATATCGCCGACAAGGTCAAACTCAATCGCCATTTTTGTCGCGGCTTCGAGATCTTGCGCCACGCCATGACCTTCAATCAAACAAATGCACAAATCTCTGCGCGCACGCTGATCGCCAAGTCGCGCCGCTTGCTCAAATAACGCATACGCCTTGGCATAATCTTGCTCAACGCCCTCGCCTTCATAATACGAATGCGCCAAATTAACCATCGCATAAACGTTCCCGCCACACGCCGATTTTAAATGCCATTTTACCGAATTTTTAGAACTGCGCTTGCAGCCACGTCCGCGATAACAACAAACGCCCAATTTATTTTGCGCATTTGCGTCGCCCGCCTCAGACGCTTTCAACAACCACTTGACCGCCTCGCGCTCATTTTCTTTGACGCCTTCGCCATCAAGATAGCAAATGCCCACTTGACGCTGCGCCACAGGCAAACCCAAATCCCCCGCCAACTCAAACCATTTCAAGCCCTTTGATTTGTCCTGCTTCACATCAATTCCATAAAAATAACAAAGCCCCAATTCAAAAATTTTTTGAGGATTTGACGAATCAACTTCTTTTAACAATTTTTTAAAATTAAGCTCCATAATGTTTAACACCTTCTAACAAGATTATACGATTTTTTGCATTCTCGCGAATTCTAATGAAAAACTAAATATTTTCACACACCCTCAAAAAATATTCTTGCCTCGTGTTTTTTTTTTTCGACTAAAATAAAAAATATGGAAAAGCAAAATCGATTTCAAAAATTATTAATTATCGGCGCGGGAATTTCAGGGCTGACTGTTGCACAAAATCTTCGTGAGAAATTTGACGTTATGATTTTCGAAAAAGAAAGCGTTCCTGGCGGGCTTATTCGTTGTCGGCGCGTTGACGGTTCGCTTTTTCATATTTGCGGCGGGCATGTTTTTAATTCCAAACGACAAGATGTTCTCGATTGGTTTTGGAAACATTTTGACAAAGAAAAAGAATTCACAAAAGCCGATCGCAATTCTGTTGTTTTTATGAGCGACGGGAACGCGATTCCTTATCCTATCGAAAATCACGCTTACTTGTTCACTCCCACAATGATGCGCGATTTTGTTAAGGATTTAGTAACACTTGCCCAACAAAAAAATCACGTTCCCGCGAATTTTGAGGATTTTTTAAAAGGTTGTTTTGGGAACACGCTTTATCGAGAATATTTTCAGCCCTACAACGAAAAAGTTTGGAGACGAGATTTAAAGAAAGTTCCACTATCTTGGCTCGAAGACAAATTGCCGATGCCAACGGTTGAAGAAATGATTTTTAACAACATCAATCATGTCAAAGAAAAAGAATTTGTTCACTCAACTTTTTGGTATGAAAAACAGGGTGGCTCACAATTTATCGCAAATCGTTTAGCCGAAGGTTTAAACATTCGCTATAACACACCCGTTGAAAAAATTGAAAAACGCGGGAACGAATTTCTCGTAAATGGCGAAATTTTTGATAAAATCGTGTTTTGCGGGAACGTTAAACAGTTGCCAACACTTTACAAGTCAAGCGTCATCGAAAAATACAAATCTCAAATTGAGGCACTTGAAAGTCACGGGACAACCACCGTTTTTTGCGAAATCGAAAAAAATCCTTACAGCTGGATTTACATGCCATCGCGGGAACACCAATCGCATAGAATTATTTGCACCGGCAATTTTTCACCAACCAACAACGCTCCCGCGAAAATGACCGCAAGCATCGAATTTACAGACGAAATTTCCAAAGAAGAAATCCTGAAAAACTTGGAAAAAATTCCGCTAAAACCGAAATATTTAACGCACCATTACAATCAATTTACCTACCCGATTCAAGACTCAAACACGCGCGAAATTATTCGCGAAATGAAATCGCAATTAAGCGCTAAGAACTTTTTTATGACGGGACGTTTCGCCGATTGGGAATATTACAATATGGATGTCGCAATCGGCGCAGCAATCGATCTTTGCAAAACAATTTAACACTAAAAAAAAATTATGGAAAACAACGATACAAAAATCTGCTTGATGGTCATTTACAACCATCGCTACGACAAAAACATTCCTCGCGTTGAAGAATTATACAAAGGAAAATTCTCACACATTTTCCACATTATGCCATTTTATGACGGGAACAAAGAAAACGTCATTCCCGTTTACGAAAATTCATTTTATTTTTCAAACTACATCGCGCAAGCCTACCAACACCTAAAAAATAAAGGGTTTACACATTTCTTCGTCGTTGCCGACGATATGATTTTAAATCCAGTCATCAACGAAAATTCACTTTGGGACGAAACCGGAATCAAAAAAGACGAATGCTACATTAGTGGATTTTTAGAAATGCACAAAAGAAAACAATGGTGGGGGCACATTATTTCTGCAATGAAATTTAAATTAAAACAACCAGGCGTCGAATTTCAAAACTATCTGCCTAAAATTGAAGAGGCACAAAAATGTTTTAAAAAATTTAATCTCGAATGTAAAGCAATCCCATGGAAACTTCTTTTATTTTCAACCAACTTAAAAACAAAATTAAAACTTATTAAGCGCGGAAAAATTTTAAGAAAATTTAAATACCCACTTGTCGGTGGATATTCAGACATCTTTCTCATTACCGCAAAAACAATGGAAAAATTTGCTCAATATTGCGGAATTTTTGCTACTGCCCGTTTGTTTGTAGAAATTGCTATCCCAACATCGATGGTTTTGTCCGCAGAAAAAATTCATGTTGGAAGTGGAAAATTAAAAGAAGGCGCGATGTGGTCAAACGATGTAAAAAAATCGCTTGCCGAAAAATATCAAAACTCGCTTTCGGAGCTTTTAAAAAATTATCCCAAAGATACCTTCTTTTTACATCCTGTAAAATTAAGTATGTGGAAATAATCTAATCGTTCCCATGTTCTGTCGTCCTTTCAGGACTTGTTAATTTTTTCTTTTACTCAGGGCTTGCGCCCTGGGCTAATTCTTTCGCGCTTTCAGCGCTCAAAGTTTGTGTTCCCGCACACCCCCCAAAAATAAATTCGTTGATAAAAAATCCCGTTTCCGCGCCCGCGTTCCCGCAAATTTTCAGCTATTCAGTGCAACGTTGAAAAAGTTTGGGAGCGCGGTGATGTCGGCGCAGTGTTCGCCTTGTTCCCGCGCGAGTGCTTGTCCCGCGAGCCCATGCCAACAAACGGCAATCGCAAGCAAATCGCGCGCGGGAATGTTCTCGTCAGCAAATTGCGCCAAGAGCGAAACGACCGTTCCCGCGAGCAAATCACCGCTCCCGCCGCGCGCCAAAACTGGCGTTCCCGCGCAACAAACAACGGGTTTTTCGCCATGAACGCAAACCCAAGTAAAATGCGATTTTTTGACGACGCCGGTAATTGGATTTTTTTCGAGCGTTCCCGCCACGCGCGCCAATTCTCCGGCATGTGGCAAAATAAATGTTTGGCGATTTTTGCGAAATTGACAAAGATTTAAAACCTCGGGAACGATAGCGTCAGCATCAAAAACAACGCGCGTTGGCGCACAAGTTTCAGCTGCAATTTTTTGAGCAATAGCGAGCGCGTCGCGGGAACGTCCTAAACCCGAGCCGCACAAAATTGCTTGCACGGTTTTGCCGTCGAGCCAATGCCCGTCATCGAGTTTTTGGGCAACATCGGCAAAGTCTAAATCACCGTCGGAGGTTTCTTTACAAGGAATCCACATTGCGGCGGGAGCGCGCGCGACAAATGCGGCGTGAACGCTTTCAGGGCAAAACGCCGTCACGAGTCCCGTTCCCGCGCGCAAAGCCGCCAAAACGTTCATCATCAGCGCTCCCGCAAAACGTCGCGAGCCGCCAACAATTAAAATTTTTCCGTAATCGCGTTTGTCAGAAAATGGTTGTCGTGGCAATTTTAAAACGTCAAGCACACGCAAAGAATCGGCGGCGAACGCATCGCAATCTTCGCACGAAAACCCAATTGCGCAAGGAACAATTTTGCCGACAAATGGCGCGTTTTCGGGAACGAGCAATGGACTTTTCAAAATACCAACCGCGCAAGTGAGATCCGCCAAAAACGCGTTCCCGCAAGGCGCGACATCGCTCAAACCGCTTGGCAAATCGATTGCCACGCGCAAACTTTTTGAACAATTTTTATTAAGCCAAATAAACGCCTCAAAAACGTGTTCCCGCAATGGCGCGCGGAAATTGTAGCCATAAATGCCGTCAAGAACGACTGCGTTTTCGGTGTTCCCACAAAAATTTTTTAAGCTTTCGAGCGCGGTTTGTTCGTTATAAAAAATTAAATTGGGCTCGCCATGCGCGCGCAAAAAATCTTCGTAAGCGTCCATCGTCAACGGCGCGAGCGCGTCCCAATCATTTGCAAAAAATACAAATTTTACGGGAACGTTTTTTTGCCAGCGCGCGAGCAATTGATTGGCGGCAATAATTGCATCGCCGCCGTTGTGGCCTTTGCCAATGAGCACGAGCAATTGCGCGGGAACGCGATTATTGAGCTCGCGCAAAATCGTTTCCGCCACGCTCGTTCCCGCGGCTTGCATAAAATCACGTTCCCGCGGCGGTTCGTTTTCGCGTTCCCGCAACGGGTCAAAAAACCGTTTTTCCCAAGCGCGTGCTTGTGCGCAAGTCATCACTGGCAAAAAATATTTCATAAATTTTTAGCGTTCCCGCAAAAGTTAAACAGCACGAATTGAAACAAGCGTTAAATCATCGAAGAATTTTTCCTTGCCCGTAAACTTTTTGACTTCGCGGACAATGCAGTCGTTGAGTTCTTTCGCGGGACGATGCCCTTCGCGCGCGACGACCGCCGCCAAGCGCGCGCTCCCGAATTCTTCGCCATCGGCGTTGCATTCTTCGGTCAAGCCGTCGGTGTAAAGCACAATTTGGTCGCCGATTTTATACGGACGCGAAATTTCCGTAATCGTCGAAGCAAAAACTTCGGGCTTCGCCAATCCGAGCGCAATGCCTTTGCTGTCGAGAAATTCTAACGATTTGCAACCGAGCACTTTGTGATTTTTGACATCGGCTGTGTAAAGCAAGGGGCGTTCGTGACCGCCGCGCGCAAGCGTCAATGTGCCGCGTTGCGTGTCAATTACCGCACAAACAATCGTTAAAAATTTGCCGCGAATAAACGATTGGTTCATCACGCGCGAAAGCAATTTCAGCAAATCCGCGGCACTGGTGCACATATTCGCCACGCGCTGAAAATTGGTGCGACAAATCGCCATCAAAAGTGCCGCCGAAACGCCGTGTCCAGAAACGTCTGCGACGATTGCCGCCACACGATCGCCACCCAAATCGTAAACGTCGTACAAATCGCCACCCACGCGATCGGCGGGAAGGTAAAGCGCCGCAATGTCCAGCGAATGCGCCTGCGGAATATATTTTGGCAAAAGCAATTTTTGCACGCCTGCCGCCACACCTAAGTCAGAATCTAAACGCGCTTTTTCTGCGCGCACTTCAAAAATATTACGCAAATCGATTGCCGAAGAAACTTGTTGCGCCAGCGCGTCTGCGAGCTTAATTTCGTACTCGGTAAAAAGTCCACGATGTCGCGGATTCGCGATTGCGATGATGCCAATCACATTTCCTGTTGCGTCATACGAGGGCGCGGCGATAACGCTCTTGGGCGTCGATGGCAAATTTTCCATTTTAAAACGGCCTTCACGAATCGGGAAATCTTGCGCCAATACCGAATGGCCTTCTTGCAATGCTTTTTTAAAAATTGGCGTATCAACCGAATAAACATCGCCTTTAAAATACAAACGCATCATATCGCTCGGCGTCGCCGTTTTCATCTCGGCGGGAACGCCTTCAAGAAACGGGAACAAACCCGTCATCGCGACTGGAAAAATTTCCTTTTTGTTATTTGAAATCTTAAAAATGCAAACACTCAGCGCGCGCGCGCCGCGACAAGCCGCAAACATAATACTGTCGTAAATTGTTTGTTTTTCAATCACAACGCCTGCGGAATTATGTTCGGACAACGATTTTTCAATCGCGCGCATAAAATCGACCAGCAAGCGATGACTGTAACGTTCGTGTTGAAGCGACGATTCCAAGCGCGAATATTCTAAGCGGGAACGCCGATATGCCAAATAAAACCACAAGCAAATAGCAATGGCAATTACCAAAAACAAAATCGGAAAAGCAGCAATCCACTCTCTCATAATCTTTTAAAATCCTAAAAATTCAATTTCGGGTTGGAGTTTGATGCTCGTTTCTGTAGCGACGAGCCCCTGAATACGCGCAATAAGTGCGCGAACATCGGCGGCGGTTGCGCCGTTTTCGGCAACAATAAAATTGGCGTGAATTTCAGAAACACGCGCCTTGCCAATGGAGGTTCCTTTAAGCCCAAGCGAATCAATGATGCGTCCCGCGCTGTCGCCTGTTGGGTTTTTAAATGTGCAACCCGCAGAACGCGCAACTGGTTGTGTTCCCGAGCGAGCTTCGTTCAATGTCGCCATCAAAAAATTAATTTCATCGCTCGTTGCCGTTCCCGTCGAAGCGAGCACGGCGGACAAAATAATGGCTCCGTGCAATTCTGGGCAATCGCGATAAACAGGCGCAAAATGTTCCCGCGATGCTTTGTGGAGCGAGCCGTCGGGCATTAGCCATTCGATTGAAATTACGCGGTCAAAAATCGAGTTCCCGTGTGCACCAGCGTTCATGCGCAAAGCGCCGCCAAGCGTTCCTGGAATGCCGCAAAGAAATTCAAATCCGCTCAAACCTTCGCGTGCGGCGAATCCGCAAAGTTCTTTCAAACGCGTTCCCGCGCCAATTTTTACGCAATCGGTTTCGCAATTTTCGCTGCGAACGCGTGCAAGATTTTTCCAAGTTTGTGCCGAAAAATGAATGACGAGTCCATTAAACCCTTCGTCTGCGACCAAAAGATTTGAGCCACGTCCGAGCGTGAAAACTTCGATATTATTGTTGGCGGCGGCTCGCAAAAGCAAGATTAAATCGTTCAGATTTTCGGGTTCGGCAAACCAACGTGCGTTCCCGCCGATGCCAAGCGTTGTCATAGGTGCGAGCGCTTTATTTTCTTCAAATTTTGTTTTTGAACTCAAAAATTGTTTTACGCGCGTTGCAAAATCAGCCGCTCCCGCGGGAACGTCGCGCAGCCAACATTCGCGCGCAAAGGGGATTGCCGCCAAGCGATCGATATCGCCCGCGCCGACAAACGCGATTGTAAGTTGCTCGTTGGGAGCTTCGCAAATTTTTGCGTTTAAAATTTCTAAAACTTCGTTTGCGTTTTCGCAAAGAGTAATTTGCGTTCCCGCGCAAGTTGCTCGCAAAATGCTTGACGAGTCGCCGCCATCAACATGAGCTTCGCCCGCCGAATAAACAGGCATCAACAATGCAGTATCGGCAATTGAAAGTGCCTTGGCAAATTCTGTGGCATATTGACGCGTGCGCGAATAACGATGTGGCTGAAAAACAGCGATCACTTTTCCTAATTGCGTTTCGCGCAAAAGTTTTAAAAATGCCGCAATTTCTGTCGGGTGATGCGCATAATCTGCAAAAACTTTTAAATTATCGTTGGCAAAAAGAATATCTTGCCGACGACGCATGCCGTTAAATTTGCCGAGCGCGGGAACGCCAATTCTGCCATTAGAAACATAATCGGTCGCCGCCAACGCAAGCATTGCGTTTTGGGTATTAAAAGTGCCAATCACTGGCAAAGTAATGGTCGTTTTTGCTGTAAAACGTCCGCCAAGCTCAATCGTTGTCGAATCCGCTCCCGCACGCACAACGCGAAACGTGTAATCGCCACCATCGCCGACGGTGATTACGGGAACGCGCAAATCTCGAGTCAAACGCGCCAAGCGTTCATTGCCTGCGGGAACGAAAATAGCGCCACGCGTGCGTTCATAAAGCGCACGAAAAGTTTGTTCGAGTTCGGCTTCACTGTGATAATAATCGGGATGGTCCCAATCGAGATTGACCGTAATCGTAATTTCGGGCGAAAAATATTGAATCGTCCCATCGCTTTCATCAACTTCGGCGACGACCCAATTTGTATTTTTTGAAAAATGCGCGGGCGACAAATCAGGATTTTTATAAAGTCCGCCCAAAACAAAACCCGCGTCAACATTGGCAGCTTGCAATGATTGGGCGAGCATCCCGCTGGTTGTTGTTTTGCCGTGTGAACCGCAAACGGCAATTAATTTTTTTGTCGCGACGCGCTCGGCAAGCAACTCTCCACGCCGCAACAACCGCGCTCCACGTTCAAGCGCCGTATCATAAAGTGGGTTGCCAGGTTTTACCGCCGATGAGCGCCCAACCAATTCTGCATCAGGATTTAACTGTTGCGAAAATTGCGTTCCCGCCGCGACAAGAAAAGGTTTGAGCGCCGAAGAATCAAGCGCATCGTCCCAGCCAGAAACTTGCCAGCCCTCTTCTTGCATATAAATCGCAAGCGGGCCGACACCCATGCCGCCAATGCCCAAAAGCCAAGCTTTGCGCGCGGGAACGTCAATTGGAAGTTGATCTGTTTGCATTTTTTATTACCAAACGCTCACAATTTGATCTTTGATGCGGCGCGCCAGCTCGCGCGAAATCGCGGGATAAGCTTGTGTTGCATTCAAATCGCTCGAATAAACTTGAATACTTGCAGAAACATTGCGATTTTGGAAATACCAATCGCCTTTTCGGGCATTGCGCAACGAAATTTTTGCAGTAATTGTAATATTTTCTACCGCGTTCACGCGCGAATCATAATTGCTCGCAACCGAAGATGAATACGTTAGGTTTGACAGCGTAATAAATAATTCTGCCGCGCCGCCCTCAACTTTGGTTGTAAGCCCGGGCTCAGCATTAATCGCCTCTGCAACATTTTTCGCAAGCAAAACTTGCGTGCTCGCAAAATCAATTTCTGACTTTACCGGCATAATAGTAACCGTCGCAAACGGCAATTTTCCGTGAGCTCCCGTCGAATAACAGCCCGGGAACGCGATTGTTGCGACAATCAATGAAATAAAAGCAAAAAATAAACGCATAGGAGTAAAAAGCAAATCCGCAAACGCCTCAAGCGCTTGGGCATTTTTTAAAAATCTTCATCGCCACTCGTCACGCCTTCTTCGGTTGCAGATTTTGAAGCGGCTTCGCCACCATTTTCTGCGGAACGTTCAAGCGAATCAGCCGTTTGAAAGCCCATTTGATCAAGCGATTTTTGAGAGGGTTTGTCTAAAAAGTCTTTGGTGACGGGCGCGGGATAACGTCCAAAAATCCAATCAATCAAGGTCATCGGCGCGCGTTTTCCCGCAGCGATATCGGCAATGCGGGAAAGCGCAAATTTTGCAGCGCTGCTATCTGGCGCGACCGAAATTGCCTCGTTGTAAAATTCAGATGCGGCGCGAACATTATTGCGACGAATGTAATAAAAATCGCCCAATGCCACACGATTGTTAGCGATAAGTTCCCGCAATTCTTCAGCTTGTTCGTAAGCAAATTCTGCCTCTTCACGATCTGGGAAAAGCGAATAAAAATCGGTGTAATAATTCATTGCACGGCGCGCCGCCAATTGATCCCAAACATCGCCCATACAGAGCGTTTTATACGTTCCCGCAAGACGCAAATATGCTTCGGGAACGAGCGATGAATCGGGATGTGATGAAATCATCAACTCAAATGTATTAATCGCGTCTTGCTTTAAATCGCTCTTAAAAAATTCTTCAGAAATTTCTTCTGAAAGACATGCTTTTTGAAAAAGCACGCGGGGCGCGATTAGAGCTTTGGGACCCAATTTGTAAAGTTTGTCGTAATATTTTAAAACATCTTCGCGATCGACAAACCACGGCAAATATCCGCCCATACGGCGTTGGCGCGCGCCTTGACGCAACGCTTCGCAAATCAAATATCCTTGAATCAACGCGTCGCCGACGCGGTCGCTGCCAGGCCAAACAGAAATGAGTTGCTCGACGGTTTGAAAGCCGTCTTCAAACATATGCGCCTGTGTATAAATAACTGATTTTTGATAAAGCGCTTCTGCCGCAAATGGCGTTGTCGCAAATGCTTCAACAATATTGTCGTATTCGCTGAGCGCCGTTTTAAAATCGCTAAAAAAACCATTGCGCAAACGAAAATCTCCCGCGCCATCAGCGCGCATAATTTCGTAAGCTGCCGTCAATTTTTGAATTGCTTCATCGCGCTGTGGCTCGCTGATATTTTTCCAAGTTGCCGAACGTTCCCGCAACGCGTTTGCGTATTGTTGCGCCGGCGAAAGCGATTCACCAAAAACAAACGCCGTTCCCGCAAGCAATAAAGCCACGGGAACGATAATCTGTTTTAAAAATCGCTTCATCGAATTATTTCCAACGAATCAACGATGCGCCCCAAGTAAACCCGCCGCCAAACGCGGTGAGCAAAATCAAATCGCCCGAACCAAAGCGCCCTTGTGCGCGCGCTTCGTTCATACAATTTGGAATCGACGCCGAAGAAGTATTGCCGTAATTTTGCAAATTAATGCAGAATTTTTCTAATGGAATATTTAATTGACGCGCAACCGCATCAACAATGCGCAAATTCGCTTGGTGAGGAATCACGCATTTGACATCGTCCGCGGAAACATTGCACTTTTCAAGCACCTGCTGCGAACATTCGCTCATCGTGCGCACCGCATGTTTAAAAACTGCGGAACCTTGCATTTGGATAAAATGTTGCGCATTCGCCACCGTTTCAAACGATGCTGGCAAAACCGAGCCACCCGCGGGCTGTTTCAACAAATCGCCATACGCGCCATCTGCGCCAAGCACGTTCCCGAGAATGCCGACATACGGTTCATTCGATTTTGAAAGCACTGCCGCTCCCGCCGCATCGCCAAAAAGCACGCAAGTATTGCGGTCTTTCCAATTGACAACCGACGAAAGTTTTTCTGTCGAAACGATCAACGCATTGTGATAATCGCCCGCGCGCAACATGTGATTTGCAATTTGCAACAAATAAATAAAGCCCGAACACGCCGAGGAAATGTCAAACGCAGGGCAACCTGAAATGCCCAATTTTGTTTGAATCATACAAGCCGTTGACGGGAACGAATAGTCGGGAGTTACCGTCGAAACAATAATCAAATCAACTTCATCTTTAGAAATGCCAGCATCAGCAATCGCGCGCTCGGCGGCAATTACACCCAAATCACTTGCCGCTTGGTTGTCAGCCGCAATACAACGCGAAACAATGCCCGTTCGCGTACGAATCCATTCGTCAGAAGTATCAACCATGTGCGACAAATCGTCATTAGTCAATCGCTTTTCTGGCGTGTAAACGCCTAAACCACGAATATAAACTGAAGGAGTTGGTGTTCTCATAAATCTCTTCCATTATACGGGAACAACGCCGTTTTTTCAATGTTTTAGGGACAACCGCCTGTTGGTTTGGGCGGTCATAATAAAGTTTATATTTTGGTGGCTTTTGCTGCGGGAATGATTGAAAAAATATCGGAAGAATATGCGTGGATCTTCTGGATCGGTTTTTGTTGTGTCATGATTTTAACTTTAATTATCGGTCAAATCGCCGAAAGCCGAAAAAGTAAAAGTGAGATTTGGTGCGGAGTGGAGAGTGGGGAGTGGGGAGTTTTTTTTAACGCGGATTTCGCAAAGGGAACGCAAATGTCGCAAAAGCACCATAGGATGAATAGGAAACAATTGGTTTCTTTTTTTTGGGGGTTGCGCCTACGGTGGGCTTGCCTTGCCCCCCCTTAAAAAATATTTGCGAGATTTGCGTTTCATCTGCGTCGTTTGCGTTAAAAATTTAGTGGAAAGTGGAGAGTCTTGATCTTTGTCTTGGTTAAACTCTCAACTCTACACCCTACACCAAAATTGCGAAGTCTGTGTTAAAAATCGTTCCCGTCATGAATATTTTTCAATTCTCAACTCTCAACTATAAACTTTTAATTCTCATCGTTATCGTCATCGTTTTTAAACACGCGTTCGTATTTCGTCAAATAAAAAGGACACCGAAGATTTTTTTGAGAGGAAAGATTTTGGGAGTTATTCTTCATTTAAGATGACACCGAAGGGATTGGCTGAAAACAGTTGAGAGGGTGAAGAAAAGGCGTTGG
>CAKUQY010000029.1 GCA_934675585.1 uncultured Opitutales bacterium
TGCATAAACAGAGATTGATAGGTTATTACCGTTTTCACGATTGAAAACAAATGTTAAATCTTTTTTACCTTTGGCAACTGTCGAAACAAGTGTTTCATTAACTTCCGAACTCTTGTCAAAAAGAGGCATTGTTAAATTGTCATTTTGAACAGTAATTCCAGAAAGACCTGAATATGTTTTATCCCCGCTTTCAAGCGACAACAACGTAAAAGGTGACGTTCCTGAAGTAAAAGCATCCGAACCAACTGTTAATGCCACAGACCAAAGACTCCCAGAGGTCCAGTTCAATGCATTATCGCTGACACTCCATGAAGCTGGAGATGTTCCTCCTACAGAACTTGGATGCTTTTCCCAAAGGGTCGCATTCGACAACGCAGCATTAGCGACGGTTGCCATCGCGAGGAGGGATGTAATTGTAATAATATTTTTCATATTTTGTGTATATTTATTTAGGTTATTGTTGAATGTTATTTTTTAGAACTACAAAAATTCTAAAACTCAAAAAAAAAAAAACGCAAGCACAAAATTAAATTCGCGTTCCCGCAAGATTAAAAAATCAAAAAAAATTCTTCGTTTTCTTTAGCGAGCGAACGCGAGTAGGTGCTCTTAAATTCTTTTTTTTCTTGTTCCCGCGCCTGCCGTTCCCGTTACGAAGAATAAAAACAACCGTTGTCGTCGCTAACGCCGTTTTCTAACGAAAACGATTAGGGGCGAAAATAAAATTCGTCGAAATATTTTATTTTTCGCGGGAACGCGAGCGTTAGCGAGCGACGTTAGTTGCGACAACGGTTGTTTTGTTTTTCCGTTCCCGCGCGTCTGCGTTGCCTTAGCAACGCGCCCAAAAAATCTTCGCGCCTTTGTGTCCTTCGTGTGAGATTTTTTCCCGTTCCCGCGTTCCCGCGCCTTGTGGCGAAGTTTTTTTATTCACTCCCTTCGGGACTGGTGTTATTTTTGTTTTACCCCCACACGCGAGACGCGCATTCGCGCGACTATGACGATGACAATGACGATGGCCGAGTTTGAAAATAACTGAAATAAAATTCGCTCGCTTTTGTGGGGGTTAGCCATCGCGGGAACGCGTTCCCGCGATTTCAGTGCCTTCGGCACAGCAAGGTTTGCAGAGTGAAAATAAAATTGGATACGCGAGACGCGCATCCTCCCATAAAATCTGCGCAATCTGCGGAATCTGCGTGAGAAAATTCCCGTTCCCGCCGTTCCCGCGTTCCCATGTTCTGTCGCGCTTTCAGCGCTTGGAGTTTGCGGGAAAAAATAACAAAAATGGAGCGGCAAGATGCCGCTCCTCCCATAAAAATCTTTTCGCCGTAAGCGCTTTTACTTGGTTCGCGTTTACTTCGCGTAAATTCGTAGTTGAAAAAATCGCGTTCCCGTTATTGTGCGAGATTTTTTAATTTTTCGCCGAATTCGTTGGCGAGTTCGGTGGTGTTCATCGTTTCCCAGTTTGCATCGTGAGGCAACATTTCCGCGCGAATATCGATTGTTGAAAATGGGATGGGAACGCCAAATTTATCCCACGAGTTAAAGTGCCAAGCATGTCGTGGATTCATTGCTAACAACAATACGATGCTATTTGATTTTTGAGCGAGCAATGCCGCGCCTTGATTGAAATGGTATTCGGGACCGCGCGGGCCGTCGGGAGTGATCGCGACATCTTCGCCAGCATCGAGCAATCTTGCCATTTCGAGCAAGGCCTGACCACCACGGCGCGAAGTTGAGCCGCGCACAGTTTTGACGCCGACAAGTTTAAAAATAGTTGCAAGCCAAGCGCCGTCTCTTGATGGCGAAACGAGTCCATTCATGGGAACGCCAGCTTTTGTGCGAAAGCGTTTAAAAACCTCGACAATTGTAAAAAGTTGTCCGTGCCAAAACAAAATAAGATGTCCGTTTTTTGCGTTTTCAAAATATTTTTTTTGCTCGGGCAATTCAAAGTTAAAGCGCAATGTGCGCGTCCACAAGCGCATCAAAAACAACAATGGTGCCAAGAGGCAGCATTTGAAAAATGAGGCTCCGTGCACGCGATTTTGCCGGCGCGCTTCATTTTCATCGTATTTGCGCGTGGGCTGTTTTTGTCGTTTCATTGAAAAAAAATGCGTTCCCGCGAAGCGATTTTTGGTTTCGCGGGAACGCTAATAAATTACGAATAAGATTGATTAATCTTTTCTGCGACGTCTTTGTAAGATGCGTCTGCCATGTAAATTGATTTGTATTCAGCGAGAGCTCCTGCCTTGTCGCCTGCTTTTTCAAGCGCGGTGGCGAGTTCGTAAACGATATCTTTTTTGGTATCGTTCATTTGTTTAAGCTCTTCTTTTGCGACTTTTAATTGGTCTATCGCGAGGTCGAATTTACCCGACGCGATAAATGCACGACCGAGATTGAGCATTGCTGCGTGGCGATTTTTAGGAGCGCGTTGAGCCAATTGGAGTTCGCGAATCGCGCCATCAACATCGTTTTTAGCGAGCAAGCGCAAGCCGTAATCGTAACGATAATTGTAATCGTTTGGATATTTTTCGACGAGATTTTTAATTGATTGCAAGCTGTATTCGTCGAGCGATGCTTTAAGCGAAGCCAAATAATCTTTGTATTCTTGATCGTCTGGGTGTTCGGTCAAATAATCTTCGGCTTCTTTAATGCGCTTGTCATAATTTTCGAGCATGAGCGCGTGTTCTTGCTTTTCGAGGGTCGCATCCACTTTACCGTTTTCGGTTTCGCGGGCACGTTGAATTGCCTCAACTGCGGCATCGAGATCGCCCATAATTTTGTAATTACGCGCGAGTTCGCGATAAAGTTGCAAATCGGCAGGATTCTTTGAGATTTTTTCAAGCAATTCTGGAATTTGCTCTTGCGCGGAATCGGCGTCTGAAACCACGCGACTTTTCTTTTCCAACTCGATTGCTTTTTCGGAATTTGCAAGTTTTGAGCGATAGTCTTTGCTTTCGTCCCAACCACCGCTATTCATCGTTTGCGCGACAGAAACTTGGCGTGCGAGTTCTTGCAAATCGCCGTTATTTGGGAATTTTTTCAATGCGGTATCGACGACGGTGATTGCGCGATTAGAATCTTTATCTTTCAACAATGCCGAAACCAATTTGGAGAAATTTTCAATTTTGGGGTCAACAGCGACAATATTTTCATAAGCGATGCCAACGACATCCCAAAATTCAGCGGCTTCGCCAGCATTTGCGAGCGACATATTGGCTGCGTAATCGAAAGGATTTTTACAAAGTTTTTTCTCAGCTTCGAGAATTGCTTTTTTAGGATCTTTCGCTGCCGCGGCGACGCTCACAATACTCATTGACGCCAACGCTTTAGAAAAACCGTTGATCGGCGTGGGACGTTTTCTCGTTGCAATCATTTGTGCTTGACGCAACAAACGACGCACTTGGGTGCATTCTGGGTGGCGACCAATCACCGCCAAACAAGTTTCCATCGCAACGCCAGCGTTCCCGCTTTTAATTGCATTTTCAGCAGCCGCAATTTGCTTCTGCTCACGTGGATCAATTTCGCTCAAAAGAACTTTTGCCATAAAAAAATAAGGGGGGTTATCAATAAAATTATGCGTTCCCGCGCGTATGTTTGCAAGATTAAAGCGCGGGAACGCGAGAAAATAAGTCAACAACAATCTGCGTTGCGGGAACGCAAATTATGCATGCGGAATATCTGTTTGATTCCAAGCATAAGCGTGGGCAATATCGCGCGCAAAAAAAGGTCCGCGGAAAATCATACCGCTATAAATTTGCACCAACGATGCGCCTACCGCGAGATAGCGGTCGACGTCTTCGACCGAACTAATACCACCGCAACCAATAACGGGCAATTTATAGTCGGTTGCGCGCACAATGTAGCGCACAATATCAAGTGATTTGTTGTACAAAGGCGCTCCTGAAAGTCCGCCCTTAGTAACAACATTTGGCATATCTGCGGGACGCACAACTGTTGTATTTGTTGCGATAATTCCCGACATTTTTGTATCTTCGACGACTTCGAGAACTTCGTCGATTTGCGGGAACGTTAAATCGGGAGCGATTTTTAAAAGAATTGGCAAAGCTTTGCAGTTTGTTTTTTGAGCATACGCGCGATTTTCGTGTTGCAATTCTGAAAGCAAAGTATAAAGTTGCTCGTGGTTGTGCAATTCGCGCAAATTAGGTGTATTTGGCGAGCTAATATTGACAACAAAATAATCTGCCAATGGTGCCAAACGACGAAATGAAGCGACATAATCTTCGACAGCTTTGTCGAGCGGGCAAACTTTTGATTTGCCAATATTGATTCCCAAAACAAAATCGCGGTTGCCCTTGCCGCGCCAGCCCATTTTTGCAATGCGGTCGGCAATCATGTCGGCGCCATCATTTGGAAAACCGAAACTATTAACAATTGCTTCTTTTTCTGGATAGCGAAAAACGCGTGGCTTTTCGTTGCCTGGCTGTGGCTGTTGTGTAACCGTGCCGATTTCAACGTGGCCAAAACCTAACGCGCCCAACGCAGGCCAAACGCTCGCTTGTTTGTCATAACCCGCAGCGAGGCCAACGATATTAGGAAATTTTAAGCCAAAAAGCTCAATCGGTTCTTGCTTGGGCAAGCGGGTATTTTGCATATTAAAATGTTCCATTGCAGACACGAGCGGACGCATCATCGAGAACAATTTAAGCGCTAATAACGTTTGCTCGTGCGCTTTTTCTGGATCTTTAAACAATTTAAAGATAATTGGGCGCATAAGCGATTCATATAAATAATCCATAATATTTCTATTTTAAGCACCAAAAATCACAAGAGCAACGCAAAAACAAACACGGCCCTCGCACCGAAGTGGAGAGCCGTGGAACTACAAACAAACAAATTTAATTAAGATAAACTTAATTGCAAATTATTAAACACTATTTTGAAGCATTTTTCAAGAGTTTATGATGTTCTTGCAATGAAAGCACGTCGGTTTGGCCTGCTTGAGCTGCCGCAATACCTTCAACAACCGCAGCAGCAGCCGCAAGCGTCGTGAAATAAGGCACGCGCATTTTGATGGCGCTTTTACGAATATAAGAGTCGTCAATCATTGAACGTTTGCCCGCAGGTGTGTTAACAATTAAGGAAATTTCTTTGTTCACAACGCCATCAACGATGTTTGGACGGCCTTCGTGTTGTTTCTTAATCAGTTGGCAAGCAATGCCGTTTTGAGTGAAGAAATCGTACGTTCCCGCCGTCGCCTTAATCGCAAAGCCCAATTTTTCAAAGCCCTTGCCGATTTCGAGCGCTTGTTGCGTTTTTTCTGCAATGGTGATCAAAACCGTTCCCGCGAGTGGCAACAACGATCCCGTCGCTTCTTGTGCTTTGTAAAATGCCGTGCCAAAATCGGGAGCGATGCCGAGCACTTCGCCTGTCGAACGCATTTCTGGCCCGAGCACGGGATCGACTTCTGGGAATTTATCAAATGGCAACATCGCTTCTTTGACGCCATAGTGCGTTCCCGCGACGAATGGTTTCAAGTTCAAATCTGCAAGTTTTTTGCCCATCATCAATTCGGTCGCAGCGCGCGCCATTTGAATGTTGCAAACTTTCGACACGAGCGGAACCGTCCGTGAAGCGCGTGGGTTCGCCTCGATCACGTAAACTTTGCCGTCTTCGATTGCGTATTGCATATTCATCAAGCCGACAACGCCCAATTCTTGTGCAATTTTTTTCGTGTAAAGCAAAATGTCTTTGTATTGTTTTTCTGGAATATGCACTGGCGGGATCACGCAAGCCGAGTCGCCCGAGTGAATGCCCGCGAGCTCAATATGTTCCATCACCGAAGGCACAAGAACATCGTTCCCGTCAGAAAGCGCGTCGCATTCGCATTCGAGCGCGTTGCGCAAGAAACGGTCCACGAGCAACGGTGCGTCTTCCGTAACGCCAATTGCCTTGCTGACATATTCGCGCAAAGCGTTGTCGTCATAAACAACTTCCATGCCACGTCCGCCCAAAACGAACGACGGACGAATCATCACAGGATAGCCGACTTTGTGAGCGATTGCCAAAGCTTCGTCAATATTAATCGCCATGCCTGCTTCCGGCATTGGGATTTCGAGCTTTTGCATCATCAAGCGGAAAAGATCGCGATCTTCTGCCGTGTCGATGGTGTCAATTGAAGTTCCCAAAATCTTCACGCCCGCTTCCGAAAGTTTGCGAGCAAGATTGAGCGGCGTTTGACCACCAAATTGCACGATAACGCCTTCTGGTTTTTCGTGTTCGTAAATCGCAAGCACGTCTTCAAGAGTCAATGGCTCAAAATAAAGTTTATCCGAAGTATCATAGTCTGTCGAAACCGTTTCGGGATTGCAATTGACCATAATGGTTTCGTAGCCCAAATTTCGAAGTGCCATCGCCGCGTGGCAGCAGCAATAGTCAAATTCAATGCCTTGACCAATTCGGTTGGGGCCGCCACCAAGCACCATCACTTTTTTCTTACTTGATGCAGGCAATGGCATCACGGGAACGCTCTCTGCGTAGGTTGAGAAATAGTAGCAAGCATTCTCAACACCACTCACGGGAACGGCTTCCCAACGTTCGACAACGCCCAACGCAATGCGTTTTTCGCGAATCGTTTTTTCGGGAACGCCCAAAATTTTTGCGAGATACGCGTCCGCAAAACCATCTTTTTTCGCTTGGATCAACAAATCGTCCGCGGGAACGCTTCCTTTGGTTGCGAGCATTTTTTCTTCGAGCTCGACCAATTCTTTTGCTTGTTGCAAGAACCAGCGATTTACAAATGTTTTGTCAAAAATTTCGTCGATCGTTGCGCCTTTGCGGAGCGCTTCGTAAATGATAAAATGGCGCTCGCTGGACGCTTCTTGCAACATTGCGAGCAATTCATCTTTGCTCAATTCATTAAAATTCTTTGCAAAGCCCAAGCCCATGCGACCATTTTCGAGCGAGCGGATTGCTTTTTGGAACGCTTCCTTGTAATTTTTGCCGATGCTCATCACTTCGCCGACGGCTTTCATTTGCGTTCCCAACTTATCTTGCACGCCTTTAAATTTTTCAAATGCCCAACGCGCAAATTTTACCACAACATAATCACCGCTCGGCGTGTATTTGTCGAGTGTGCCGTCGCGCCAATAAGGAATATCGCTCAAATTCAAGCCCGAAGCGAGTTTTGCAGAAATCAACGCGATGGGGAAACCTGTCGCTTTTGAAGCGAGTGCCGACGAACGCGACGTGCGCGGATTGATTTCGATGATCACGATGCGACCATCTTTTGGATTGCGCGCAAATTGCACATTCGTCCCCCCGATCACGCCGATCGTGTCAATAATTTTCCAAGCTTTTTCTTGCAAATCTTTTTGAACTTCTGCGGGAACGGTCATCATCGGAGCCGTGCAGAAACTGTCGCCCGTATGAACGCCCACGGGATCGACGTTTTCGATAAAACAAACCGAAATCAGTTTTCCTGTCGCGTCGCGCACGACTTCAACTTCGAGCTCTTCCCAGCCGAGAATCGATTCTTCAATCAAGCATTGATTGGTCATCGACGCTTGCAAACCGCGCGCCACGATCGTTTTCAATTCGTCAAGATTGTAAACCAAGCCGCCGCCAGCGCCGCCCATGGTGTAAGCCGGACGCACCACCAGCGGGAACCCAAGTTGCTCTGAAATTTTAATCGCTTCATCAACCGTGTAAGCAATATCACTGCGCGGCATATCAATGCCGATGCGCGACATTGTTTCTTTGAAAATAAGACGGTCTTCGCCGCGCTCAATCGCTTCGAGATTAACACCAATCACTTTGACGCCATATTTTTCAAAAACGCCTTTTTTATTGAGTTCAATCGCAAGATTCAAACCCGTTTGACCACCGAGATTTGGCAACAACGCGTCTGGGCGTTCTTTCGCGATGATTTGTTCAAGACGCGCTTCGTTCAACGGCTCAACATAAGTAACATCAGCCATCGACGTATCGGTCATAATCGTTGCCGGATTTGAATTCACAAGCACTATTTTGTAGCCGCATTCGCGCAACGCCTTGCACGCCTGCGTTCCCGAATAGTCAAATTCACAGGCTTGGCCAATAACAATCGGTCCAGAACCAATAATCATAACTGTCTTAATATCATCACGAATTGCCATAAGAATAAGTTTTTTTGAGTTTCTAATAAGTATGTTCTCAACGGCAATTTTTCGCAATAATTTTCAGCGGGAACGCGAAAAACTGGCTCTCATTCAGGTTGGCTGATAAAATCGGCACGGCAAAAATAAAAAAGGCAACACACCAAGCTCGCAAATTATTTGTAATTTTTATACAAATAGAGAATGAAAAACTTATTTAAAATTGCCAACTGGTGTGTTGCTGGAATTATTGTAGAAGCTAAAAACATTGTCGTCAATTACAAATTCGACGCACGATTCGCCTGCACGTGTTCACGCTGCGACGAGCGCATGAAAAAACATATGAAAAAGCAGATTTGCAATGTGTTCGACCTGCCAGTTCTCGACAAAGAAACGCGCTACGACGTAGAAACGATTCAGTTTCGTTGTCCCCAATGCGGCAAATTTCACACGCCACGACCCGCGCTTTTTTCTGTGCGGCGTTCGGAGTTTTTGAGCGTTCCCGCGCAAGAAAAATTGGCGCTGTTGCTCAAATCAAACGAGACGCTCAACAAAACTTATTTGCACAAAGAACAATTTCGCGCGATTTTCAAAATTAAAGACGCGTTGGAAGCGCAATTGGCGTTGGTTTCGTGGATAAAAATGGCGTTCAAATCGGGCATTTCTCGGGTTCAAAAATTTGCCCGAAAAATAGAATTGCATTTTCGTCAAATTGCAAACGCATTTGTTTACAAGGTAAATTCAGGCAAAATTGAAGCAACAAACGCGACACTAAAACGTATAATTAGCAAGGCCTGCGGCGTTTCCGACGTTGATTATTTGTTTCTCAAATTAAGACAAAATTTTTATTTTTGCCGTGCCCGATTTTTCAGCCAACCTGAATGAGAGCCAAAAAACTTCAAACGCCACCCGAAAAAACTCAAAAACTCTGCACCTCTGCGCTCATAAAAAATAAACGCCGAGACACAGAAGCGCAGAGAATTTATAGAATTTGCGACATTCGCGTAGCATTTGCACAATTTGCGTTAAAAATAAGCGTTCCCGCGGAGTATTTTCGCGGGAACGCAAGCGCAAATTAGCTATCCGTGGGTTCGGGCAAAATATTAGGTTCCCGCGTGCGACAAAGCACATTAAAAATAATGCCCACAAACACGCACATGGTTACCAAATTACTGCCGCCGTAACTGATGAAGGGCAAAGACATTCCTTTCGTTGGCGCCATTCCCGTGATCACAAACATATTAACCGTCGCCTGCAACACGACAAATAACAGCGAACCCAAGCAAAGATTAAAATAAAAAATATTCGTAATTTCGCGCAAACGATCTGCCACCGCCAAGAACAAAAGTAAAAACGCCAACGCGATTGACGCGCAAACTACAAAGCCAAATTCCTCACCAATAATCGCAAAAACGCAGTCTGTGTGCGCCTCAGGCAAAAAACCGCGACATTGAATACCTTCGCCAAAGCCCTTGCCCGTTGCGCGCCCGCTTGCCAATGCCACCAGCGATTGCCACAATTGATAGCCCGTATTTTGCGCATCTTTTTCGGGATCAAGAAACGACGTTACGCGCGCCAAACGATTCGGCCAATTAAAAATCAAAACACACAATGCCGAAAAACCAGTCAGCAAAATCGGAATCACAAAACGCATGCGCGCATTCGCGATGAACAACAGCGAATAAACAACCGCGACGCAAAGCACCGACGTTCCCAAATCGGGTTCTAAACCAATCGGCGCCACGATTCCACTCAAAATCAACGTCGGCAAAATAAGTCCGCGCCACAAATCTTGCCAGCCCTCGCGCGTCAAATTGGGAACGTATTTCCAAGAAATCCGCCACCATTTAAACAATGGTTTTTGAAAACAGCGTTGCGTCTGCGACAAATAATGCGCCATCACAATCGTCAGCGCAACTTTGGCAGGATCGCTCACCTGCAAATTAAATCCCGCAAAACGAATCCAACGGCACGCGCCTTTAACTGTTACGCCAACACCTGGAATAAACACGCTCAACACCAACAAAACCGCCACGCCATAAATCACCCAAACCACTTTTTCATTTGAACAAAGTTTCTCAAAATTAATTTTCAAAACCACAAAAAAACATAACGCCGCAGGAACAATGTAAAGCAATTGATGATAAAACGTATAATAATGATCTGTGTTTTTATGCGCATAACCCGCACTACTTTGCACAAAAACACCAAACGTAATCAGCAAAATAACAATGACCAACATCACCCAACCTACCATGCCAGGACCTCGCTTGGCGGGAACGCCTTGTGAAAAATTTTCGGACATTGCTAAAAACAAATTGCCATCGACAGCACGAGGTTGACGATGGCAACAATTTATAAAAAAATTAATTAGTCAACAACTGATTCCGTTGGCTCTGTCGCAATCATCGTTTCTTGCGGAGCCGTTTCTACGGGAGTAGCCGCTTCTTGCGCGGGAACGGTTTCTTCTTTGACAGGAGCAACTTCTTTTGCGGGAACAGCTTCTTGCGCGGGAACAGTTTCTTTTGCTGGCTCAACTTTTTTGACAGGAGTCTCAGGAGCTGGTTTTTTCTCTGCCGCAGGAGCCACTTTTGAAGGAATTGTCAATTTTTGACCAATGCGAATATTGTTTGCATTTTTCAAATTATTTGCTTCCATAATCGCCTTTGTCGAAACGCCATATTTACGAGCAATTTTACTGAGCGCATCACCCGATTTCACCACGTGAATTTTTGCATTTGGATCACTTGGTTTATCGGCTTTTTTTGTATCTAATTTTTTAGCCGAAGGCGCTGGAATTACAAGCTTTTTGCCCGCGCGCAACACCGTGTTGCGATCGACACCATTGCGTTCACAAATTGCACTAATTGTTGTGCCATTATTTTTAGCAATTGTCCAGAACGAATCGCCTTGTTTGACGACATAAACTTTTTCGCCTTGTGCGTTAACTTCAACTTTTGCAGCAATTTTTTTCTCTGGCGCAGGCGCAGGTTTTACTGGCTCATCAGCAACTTTTGGCTCATCGAGCACAATCGCTTCGCCTTCAACAATTTCACTTTCGGTTGGCTCCGGAGGGCGATCTGATGTTGGCTCGCCAATATTTTCCGCGTACGGATGTGTCGCGCGATAGTGATTTGTGCGCGACGAACGCGTCGAGCAACCGTTAACTAAAAGAACAAACGCCAAAATGTGCAAAAACACAACGCTTGAAACAATCGAGAATACTTTCATTTTCTTTATTTTTTCTATGTAAAATTCTAATTAGGGAGTGCAAAAAAACGATAAAAATCATCTTTTCCTTACTAATAATAGCGAATTTTTATCATCACTTTCAAGTATTTTTTTTTCATAGAAATTAACATTTTAACAACAAGTTGTTCACAAGTTGTTCACAATTCGCAAAAATCACGTTCCCTCGAATTATTCGGCAATCAAATCGTAAGCCGAAAAACCCTTCACTGTAACTTCCGTAAATTCCCCGACAGGCAGTTCCCGCGGCACGTGCACCACGCCATCAACCTCGAACGCGTCGCCTTCCGTGCGCGCGATTCCGGGAGCGTCAACCAGCACGCGAATTTTTTCGCCGACGCGGGAACGCTGTTTTTCCTTAGAAAGTTTTTTCAACAATTCCATCGCCGATTTATAGCGACGTTCTTTCATCGCGTTGCTACATTGATTTTCCATTTTTGCGCCTTTGGTGCCGTCTTCTTTTGAATATTTAAAAACGCCCGCGCGCTCAAAATGTGCATCTTTAATAAACGCCAGCAATTCTTTAAAATCTTCATCTGTTTCGCCAGGGAAACCCACAATCAAGGACGTGCGAATCGCAACCGCGGGAACGCCCACACGAATTTTCGCCAACAAATCGCGAATAAATTTTCCATCGGTTTCGCGCGCCATCGCCGCAAGCATATTGTCGGAAATATGCTGCAACGGAATATCAACATATTTCGCAACGTGCTTCGACTTTGCAAAAACTTTGATCAATTCGTCGGACCAATGCGCGGGATGCGTGTATTGCACGCGAATCCAAAAATCGCCCTTAATTTTATCGAGCGCTTTCAAAAGCGTCACCAGCGAATCGCCATGCGCTGAATCCGCCTCGGTGCGCCGCCCGACGCGCGTTCCCGTCCAAGTATCCATGCCGTAAAACGTCGTGTCCTGCGCGATTAAATTGATTTCCTTCACGCCATTTTTTTGCACGAGCGTTTTAACTTCCTCGACAATGTCCGCGACTGGGCGGGAACGAAAACGCCCGCGAATATTTGGAATCGCACAAAACGCGCAACCGTGATTACAACCTTCTGCAATTTTGACGTTCGCGATGTGTGGGAGCGTCAAACGCGCACGTGGCGTTCCCGCGTCCGCGAGCCAAACAGGTTTTTTCGTCACTTTCAACGCTGTTTTTTTGGCGCGTGTTTTAAAAACTTTTTCAATAATTTCAACAATTTTCGGCAATTCATCAATCCCGATAAACGCGTCTGCCTGCGGCACCATCGCCAAAACTTGTTCGCGATAACGCTGCGGCAAACAACCACCAACGATAATTTTTAATGGCTTGCTCGCTGGGCGTTCCCGCGCCTCTTCTGCCATTTGTTCAATCGCATCAAGACTTTCTGTGCGCGCATCAAGAATAAACGAGCAAGTATTTACGATCACAACATCTGCCTCGCTCACGTCGCCCGTCAACGTCATTCCCGCGTCCATCAAATAGCCGCAAAGCACTTCTGTGTCCGATTGATTTTTTGCGCAACCTAAAGAAACAATTCCTACGATTTTTTTCATAACTCAATTTTATGCGTTCCCGTAAATCTTCTCAAAACTATAATGAGACTTCCCTCACAAACGCGCTTTCTCCCCAAGCGGCGCGGATTGTTTCGCTCATCGCGGGAACGGCAGAATTTTCAGTAATTTCGACAAAACACGCGCTGCCGCTGCCACTCATGTGCGCGCAAACACCAAAGCGTTCCCGCAAAATTTCAAACAACGTCGGCAACGCCAAATATTTTTCAAAAACGGGAAGTTCCATATTGTTGAAAAGCGGCAGCGTTCCCGTGGGATTTTTTAACCACGCGCCCAACATTTTTTCCGCTTCCGCCGCGGGAACGTAAAATCGCCCTTCCCGCCGCATTTTGCCGTAAACTTCGGCAGTCGAAACGCCAAACGCTGGCTTAAAAAGCAAAAATTTTCGTTCCCTCAACGCCGCAGATTGCGCTTCGTTCAGCGTTTCCACGCGCTCGCCTCGTCCGCGCATCACCAACGCGTTCCCGCCGAAAAACAGCGGCACATCGCTCCCCAAACTCGCTCCCAAGCGCAACAATTCTTCGGCGGGAACGCATTTGTCGCAAATCTCGTTCATCATTTTCAACGCCGTCGCCGCGTCAGAACTGCCGCCGCCCAAGCCCGCGCCGTGCGGCACGCGCTTTTGCAAATGCCAAGTCAGCGGCGGCAAAGCGGGAACGCGCTCGCGAAAAAGTTTCGTCGCGCGCATCACCAAATTATTTTCGTCGCAAGGCACGCCCGGCATGTCGCAAAACAAACGGTCGTGCGTTCCCGAAAAAAACTCGCAGCCCAGCGTGTCGCAAAAATCAACCGGCGCAACGAGCGAAACCAAATCGTGAAAACCATCGTCGCGAACGCCCGTGATCGCGAGCATCAAATTGATTTTGCAGGGAGCGTTTCGGGTGAGCATTTTTTTCTAAAAAACAGATTCCAAAGCTTCGAGAATTCCCGCCACCGTCGCGCGTTTGGCAACCGCAGCAACGGGAATGGTTTTGCGCCGAAGTTCCGCCGCGGTAACCTCGCCGATCGCGATTACTTTTGGCTGAACCGCATCGTTCGCAATTTGCAACAAACGCGCCTGATCAACAAACGACTGCACCGCCGACGGGCTTGCAAAAACAATCGCGTGCGCGCCGTTCTCGCGAAAACTGACCGCCGCCGCGTGCGTTGACAAATCGCTCGAACTCGTCGCGTAAACAGGAAAACAATCAACAATCGCGTTCCCGTCGTCCTGCAATGTTTTCGCCAAATTTTCTTTGTTTCGATTGCCCGTAACGACGCAAATTTTTACGTTTTCGATGCCGCATTTTTCAATCATCAGCCGCGCGAGCGCCTCGCCCGTGTGCGTTTCGGGAACGATATCGACTTCGAGATGAAACGCTTCGACAGCGGCGGCTGTGGCGGGACCGACGCAAGCGATGCGACAGCCACCGATGCAACGAATATCTTTAAAACGCTTGAAAAACCGCTTAAAAAATCCTTCGACGCCGTGCACCGACGTAAACACGAGCCAGTCGTATTCGCCAAACGTTTCGAGCACTTCTTCCTGAATATCAGCTTCGGTCGAATAATCGACCTCGATCAACGGCATTTCAAGCACAATCGCGTCGTGGTCGTTTTCTAAACGTTCCCGCAACGCCGCGTTGTCGGCTTCCGTGCGCGTAAGCACAATCGTTTTTTTGTGAAGAGATGATTTTTTCATAAGATAAATAATGCTACAAATCCAAGCCGAAATCGAACTTAAAATTCAAACGGCGCAGAATTTTCGCGGGAACGGGAAATGTTTTTTTTCGACTACGAGCCGTCGCGTCCCGAGCGAAGCGACACCCCGCCATTAGAACGAATTATTTTTTTGGGTGCGGGAGCGGGATTTTTTCAACTACGAATAAGCGCTAATTTACGCGAAGAAAATTTCAAGGGCGCTTCGCGAAAAGCGCGTTCCCACGAAAAAGCGCCTGCGGCGAAAAGATTTTTTTGATTTTGTTTGGCAGCTTAACCCGCCGAAACTTTGGGCCTTTGTCCTTCGGGCGAGAAATAAAAAACCGCTCCCGCCTACTTTCGCAAAAATAATTCGTCTAAAATTTTTTTCACTTTTTCGCGGATTTTCTCCTCGCTTTGCGGGAACGCAATTTTTTGTCGAATCAAACCAAGATCTTCGTGAAAAAGCAACAGATTTCCGTGCGAATAATGCGCGGCAAACGCCGTATGGCAGCCCGCGCCTAGCGCCGACAAAAACGCGCGCTCAACCGAAAACGCGTGCGTTCCCGAACGCGCCGCCGCTTTGGCGAAAAACGATTTATCTTCCGCACGACACTGCAACGCGATGAGCGCCTGACCCGCCGCGGGAACGCATTTTTCGACAGGAATCATTTTAAATTCAACACCAGGAAATTCGCGAATGCCCAAGCGTTTCAATCCCGCCGCGGCAAGCACGGTTGCATCGGCGACATGCTCATCTGCGATTTTTCGCAAACGCGTTTCAATGTTCCCGCGCAATTCTTGAAAAATTGCTTGCGGGAACATTTTTTTCAACTGTCCGCGACGGCGCGGCGAACCTGTTGCAATTGTTTTAATTGCTTCCGTTCCCGTGCGAACAACGAGAACATCGCGCGCGCAAGCCCGTGGCAGACAGCCCGCGACAGCCGTTCCCGCCGCAAGATCCGTCGGCAAATCTTTACCGCTGTGCACGGCAACGTCGATCGTTCCCGCGACGAGCGCCGATTCGAGCTCGGAAGTAAAAAGTCCTTTCCCGCCCGTTTTTTCAAGCGACCACGACAGTTTTTTGTCGCCTTGCGTTACAAATTCTTTAATCACAACTTTGCATTGCGGATAAACTTTTTGCAATTTTTTTTGCGCCAAATACGCCTGCGCCAGCGCAAGCGGTGAACGACGAGAGCCAATAATAATTTCACGCTTCATAATTTATTGATGATTATTTTTGTAAGCCGACGAAAACGCCCGCGCAAGGTCCGCGGGAACGGCGGATTTTGAAAATGCCGAAACGCAAGCCAAGCCGCCAACGCCCGTCGCGTAAAGCGCGGGAGCGTTTTCAAGCGTGATGCCGCCGATCGCGCAAGTTGCAATTTTCGCGGGAACGCTTTTGACAATCGCCGCCAAACGCTCGAGTCCAATCGCGTCGCTCGCGTCTGATTTCGTCGCGCGCGCGTCAAAAACCGGACCGATTCCCAACGCGTCAACGTCGGCGGGAACGACCGCGCGCGCTTCCGCTTCGTTGCGCACCGAAAATCCAATATCCAACGCGTCGCCGAATATTGCGCGAATCGCGGCGGGCGGTAAATCATTTTGCCCGACATGCACGCCTGCCGCATTTACCGCGCGGGCGAGCGTCGCGTCGTTGTTGATCACCAGCGGAATTTTCCGCTTGGCGAGCAGTTCCCGCAGACGCAGACAACGCTCGTAGCAAACGCGCGCGCACGATTCCGTATCGCGATATTGCACGAGCGTCACGCCGCCCGCAATCGCCGCATCAATATTTTCCAAAAAATCGCCCGCATAACGCGACGGCTCGTCGGTTACGAGATAAACGGCGTATTGTTCGGGAGCGATGCGCATAAATCAAAAAATAAAATTCGCGCGTTCCCGCAAAAGCGCGGGCGAAAGCGTGTCGTAGGCGTTGAGCAATTCGCAAGCAAACGAGCCGATGGCAGCGCTTTTTTCGGCGGCGATTTCGCCAGCAATTCCCGTCATCAGCCCACCTGTCAACGCTGCTAAAAATGCGTTCCCGCCAGCTACCGCAACGAGCGCAGCGAGCAATGCGCCCTGCGAACAGCCAACGCCTGTGACGCGCGTTAATTGTAGCGTGCCGTTTTTAACCCGCGCGACGTTCCCATTAGCATCGACGACAAAATCTGTTTCTCCCGTGACGAGCACGGCTCCGCCCGTTTTTTTAGCGAGCGTTCCCGCGGCGACTTCGGCATTTTCAACGCCAAGTGTTGAATCGACGCCGCGCCCGGTTGCGTTCCCGCCGGCGAGCGCAAGAATTTCAGAAGCGTTCCCGCGAATAATTGTCGGTTTAAATTCTAATAATTTTTGCGCCGTTTTTGTGCGCAACGGCAAAACTCCAACGGCGACGGGATCGAGCACCCAAGGCGTTCCCGCGGCGTTTGCCACTTTTGCCGCGCGCAACATCGCGTCGGCTTGTTCGTGAGTAATTGTTCCCACATTAATCAAAAGCGCTCCCGCAACTTTTGCGAAAATTTCCGCTTCTTCGTCATCGGGAATCATTGCGGGAGCCGCGCCGACAGCCAGCAAAACGTTCGCCGTAATTTCATTCACAACTGCGTTTGTCATGCAATGAACCAGCGGCGATTGCAGATGCAAATTTTCTAAAAGCGCGCAAGCTTGTTCGAGCATTTTTGTTTTCATTTTTATTTTTTAGCGCTTAACAAAATTTCGTTTTCCGCATAAATCACGGGCGGCATTTTCAAATCTTCATTCGGGAGCGATTCTGTTTTCTCGTCCGCTGCAAAAGACGACATCCACAGCGGGAACACGCCAAGCGCAAATAGCAAAAACACAATAATCGGTGCCCAAATTTTGCAATAAATTTTAAAAGTTTCTTTGCGCTCGAACTTGCGCACTTGCGCTTGCTGATGCTCTTCAAAATAATGATAATGACGCGCCATAATTAAATTTCAATTTCGGTGATTGTTGATTTTTCGGAACGTTTTTGTTGATTTTCGGGAGCGATCAATTGCAACCCCGCGTAAATAATTCCAATCGTTTCATTGTTAGGAAAACGCTCGTGCAAAGTTTGATAAATCGATTTTGCTTCGGGCGAAGTGATTGAGATTTTTCGCCACGCTTCGCCGAGATTCATCAAAAGTGCAATATCGCGCGGAGCCAAGTTTTGCGCCGTTTGCAGATAAGATTTTGCCTCTTCGGCGTTCCCGCACAAAACTTGCGACAGCCCTTTTTGCCATTGCACATTTGCCGATTGCGGCGCGCGAATCATTTGTTGGTGAACGCATTCTTGCACGTGCGCGAGATAATAATTTAACCTTTGCGGATTGTAATTACAAAACGCCAAATAGGTTTTTGTCAACCCTTGCCATGCGCGCAAATTTTCTCCGTTGCTGGCTCCCAAGGCAAACAAATACAATTCGTGGGCTGCGTACAAATTATCGACATTCGCGGGCAAAACATTTTTTTGTCCCACAAAATGGCAATACGGACGCAACAAATTATCCGCACGATAAGTGAGCGCGCTGCTTTGAGTAATCGGGAACGCGAACAAAACCAAGCCTATGGGCAAGAGCAACGACAACGCGCGGCGGGTGCGTTCTTCCCACGCGGGAACGCTACGTCGAGCAACGCGGCGATGTGGCAACGCCTCGCGAAAAAGCGTTCCCGCAAAAATCGCAAATGGCAAAAATAATCCTGCCAATGTGATTTCATAACTGAATGAAACCACGACGCAAAATGCCACCAATCCCGCCGCCGCGCAGGTCGTCAAAACGCGTTCGGCGGTCAATGGACGTTGGCGCATTTCAAACGCGCGCGCGTCTTCGCTGTCATCAAAAAATTTAGTATGACTAATTTTTTTTATGCCAAAAATCAACAATCCCAACGCGGGGACGAGCAACAAAAGCGTTCCCGCCAAACCGTTTTCTGCCAACAATTGCAAAGGCAACGAACCGCAAGTTTTGGGAACGCAAGTTGCTTTGGCGTCGGCGGGAGCGTAATTGGCGTATTGTTCGCCAAATGTTCCCGTGCCCGAACCGAAAATCGGATGCGCCTTAAAAATATTGAACGCGGCGCGCGGGAACGCCAAATTAGAATCAATGAGCGGGCGCGTGGCGGGAACGTTTTCTGCGGGAACGCTCACGCTTGACGCGCGATCATCACAAAATACGAGCGCATCAAAATCGGTAAACTTTGGAGTCAAAAAAAATCCAATCACGCACGACAGAATGAGAACGGGTTTGAGAATTTTTTTGCGCACAAAAAACGCAATCAAAACGATCGTTCCCGCAAAAAATGCCATAATCGCAGCCATGTCGCCCAAGCCAAAAATCAACGCCGCGGCAAACAACGCGCTGTAAATTCCCAACAATTTTAACGCGGTATTTGTGCGCGGATAAAGCACTAAAACTAACGACGCAAAAAAAATAAACAGCGACAAAAGTGTCAATTGTTCGGCAGAATTAAAAAATCCCAAAATCGTGTTCCCGACAGTTGCCTCTGTGGTGTAGTAAAGTCGATAAAAAATGCCGCCTGTAATCGTCAAAACCGCGACGGCAACGCAGGTTGCGAGCAATTGAAATTGCGAATTGTCTGAGCGTGCGCATTGCATCGCAAAGAAAAAGCCGAAAAACACAAACAAATTTTGGTAAAGCGTTTGTGCGGTTTCCCAAGGTGCGTTCCCGCAAAAAACTTCAAGCAAAAGAAAAATTAACCATGGCAAAAAAATGAGCCCTTGCAAACGAAAACGCACGCCATACGCGATAACCTTTGTCAGGTAAAAACCAAGCGTCATCAACGCTCCCGCGAGCGCGACGTAAGCGTAAGTAAAAAATTCGGCACCATCGCTACGCACACTTAGCAAACTCAACAAAAACGCGACGGCAAAACTAAAAAAACTCAATCGGCGATTAGTTTTAATGTAGCGTTCGTTAAATTCACGATTAAAAAATTCGCGCGCTTGCGCCTCGTCAAATTGTAGAATCATTGCTATTTATGCTTAAAATATTTAATTGTAAAATTCGTTCCCGCGAGCAAGTTTTTTTCAAAAATAAAATCATTTTCAAATGGCGGGAACAGCGCGTCGCCTGCGGGAACGGCATCGACTTCCGTCAGGTACAAATCCTCGCAAAGCGGCAACAATTGTTTGTAAAGTTCGGCACCGCCCGCGAGAAAAATTTTGCGTTCCCGCGCGATCGCCGGCAACTCCGCCAAATCGCGAATGACGAACAGATTTTCGTTCCCAGTTTCCCGCGACATCGTGCGCGAAAGCACAACGGTTACGCGGCCGGGCAACGGACGCCCAATAGATTCGTAAGTTTTGCGTCCCATCAACAAAACGCCACCCATCGTCGTCGCTTTAAAAAATTTAAAATCTTCGCTAATGTGCCAAGGAATCGCGCCGCCGTTCCCGATAACGCGATTTTTCGCCATCGCCGCGATCGCCGAAATTTTCAATTGCTCGTTCATCATTTTTAATTAAATCGCGACGGGAGCTTTGATGAGCGGGTGCGGATCGTAGCCCTCGATCGCGATGTCTTCGTATTTGAAATCGAACAAATCTTTAATTGCTGGATTTAATTTGAGCGTCGGGAGCGCGCGCGGTTCCCGCGAAAGCTGCAATTTCACTTGCTCGATATGGTTTTTGTAAATATGCGCGTCGCCAAAAGTGTGAACGAAATCGCCCACTTGCAAACCCGAAACTTGCGCAATCATATGCGTCAAAAGCGAATAGCTCGCAATGTTGAACGGCACGCCAAGGAACAAATCCGCGCTGCGCTGATAAAGCTGGCAGCTCAGTTTGCCACTGCTTGAAACTGAAAATTGAAAAAGCGTGTGGCACGGCGGGAGCGCGACTTGATCGGCTTCGAGCGGATTCCAACCCGTAACAATCAAACGGCGCGAATTGGGCGATTTTTTAATCGTTTCCAAAACGTATTTGATTTGGTCAACGCCGTCGTTTTTAAAAGTTCCGTCAGGATTTTTCGTCGCGCCGAAATTGCGCCATTGATGTCCGTAAATCGGGCCCAAATCGCCAGCATTTCTGCCAAAACGCGCGCATTGTTCGGCGGTCGCCCACTCGTCCCAAATCGTTACGCCGTGTTCCCGCAGCCAATCGTTATCGGTGCGTCCTTGAAGGAACCAAAACAATTCGTTGATGATTGAACGCGTGTGAACTTTTTTGGTGGTGACGAGCGGAAACCCTTTGCTCAAATCAAATCGCATTTGCGCGCCAAAAATGCCGAGCGTTCCCGTTCCCGTGCGGTCGGTGCGTTCTTCGCCGTGTTCGAGCACGGTTTTCAAAAGATCGAGATATTGCTTCATTCTTAAAAAAATTAACAACTTATTCTTCTGCGCCCTCTCCGCCTTGTTTTGCATAAAGTTCAGTCACAGCGGGAAGTTTTTTCAAGTCGGCTTTTTTCAAACCAACGAGCAAGACGGGAACGTCTTTGTGCGTTGTGAAAATGCCGGTAATTTTTTGTTTTTCTTTGCGTGCGCCAAAAGAACTATCGCCGCCGCTTTGTTTTTTGGGCATATAATTTTCTTGAAAATCTTTAATTTTGTTGGCGGGAATCAAAACATAAATTTGACCACCTGATTTTTTTGCACTTGCGCTTTCGATTAAAATTGCCACAGCGGGAGCGTCGCTCATCATCACGCCGGGATCTTCAACACTGGCGACCAAAGTTGCGACCGTTTTGCCGTCATATTTTTTAGTATTTTTAATCCAAGCCGATGCGAGTTCCACTTTAACATTTGGCGCTTTGTCTGTTTTTTTTGCGGGAGCCGCCGTAAGCGTTCCCGCGGCGAACATCATCAAAACTGCGGAAATAATTACGAGTAATAATTTTTTCATTTTTTGTAGAGCTTGAGATTAAAGTTTTCCTTCGCGAAAAAGCGAGCAGAGATGCATTCCCGCCATGCGCACAGCAACGCCGTTCGTTACTTGTTTCAAAATCACCGAACGCGGACCGTCTGCAATCGCACTTTCGAGTTCCACGCCGCGATTAATTGGGCCGGGGTGCATAATAATTGCCTCGGGTTTCATCAAATTCACGCGTTCTTCATTGATGCCGAAAAGCGCGGTGTATTCGCCGAGCGAAGGGAAATGCGTCGTTGTTTGGCGTTCATGTTGAATGCGCAAAAGCATTACCGCATCGGCATCTGCCAACGCTGCTTTCAAATCATAAACCACGCGCACACCAGGAATATTGGCAAATTCGCGCGGCACGAGCGTTGTCGGCCCCGCAAGCGTAACTTCAACGCCTTGTTTTGTTAAACAATAAATATTTGAACGCGCCACACGCGAAAGCAAAACGTCGCCCAAAATGGTAACTTTTTTACCGCGCAAATCGCGACCAAAGTGTTCCCGCAACGTAAACGAATCGAGCAATGCTTGCGTCGGGTGCGCGTGTGCGCCATCGCCCGCGTTAATCACGGGAATGTCGAGAATTTTTGCCAAATACGAAGCCGCTCCCGCAGCCGAATGGCGCATGATTACCATATCGATTCCCATCGCGCGAATATTCATCGCGGTATCGCGCAATGTTTCACCTTTTGTACGCGAAGAAGTCGATTCATTGAGCGTTAAAACATCGGCACTCAAATTGCGCGCTGCGGTTTCAAACGCCGAACGCGTGCGCGTCGAGGGCTCAAAGAAAAACGTTCCCACCGTATGATTTTTCAAAGTTTCAAACTTTGTGCGCGTGCCAAACGATGCTTTAAAAATCTCGGCTTGCGCGAAAAGTGTTTCTAATTCTTCACGCGAAATCGATTCAATATCAATCAAATCTTTATGATTCCAAATTTGCTTGCTCATACAACTACCATCATAAACTATCGCGCGCGAGAGAGCAAAATTTTTACTCACAAAAAAACCGCGGCGCATTTCGTCATAATAAATGACACCGAAGGTTTAGTTTTTGTGAAGGAGTGAAAGTTTTATTCGTCAAATAAAA
>CAKUQY010000030.1 GCA_934675585.1 uncultured Opitutales bacterium
ATCACTTTTATATAAAAAATGAAACCGGTTAAATGTTTTCATAATAGTAATTGAGGAACAATTACTATTACATAAGGCGCTTTTTCGCGGGAACGCGCTTTTCGCGAAGCGCTCTTGAAATTTCCAAATTTCCCGTCCCTACCACACCGCCCCAAAAAATTCGTTTTAATGGCGGGATGTCGCTTCGCTCGGTATGCGTCTATTCGTAGTTGAAAAAATTCCGTTCCCATGTCCCCGCGTTCCCGCGCAAACAAAACACGCGTTCCCGCGAAGATTTTTCACGGGAACGCGTTTTTGTGAATTTGTTTTGAAAATTACATTTTTTCGGCGATTTTTTCAAGTTGCTGCCAGCATTGCCACATGCCGCGCGGAACGTGAAAACAGCCCTTCCATTTGCCACCTTTGAGCGACAGCAATGGTTCGCCTTCGCGTGTGAGATAGCCGTACCATTCTGGATATTTTGGATCTTTAAAATGTGCCCAAGCGTATTCGTGAACGCGTTCAAACCATTCCCAGCATTTTGGATTTCCCGTCAGACGATATCCTTTGAGCAACGCGATGAGCGTTTCGATGTGCACCCACCAAAGTTTTTGGTTCCATTCAAGCTGCTGCAACGGATAACCTTTGCGATCCATGAAATAGAAAATTCCCTTGCACTTGTCGTCCCAGCCGTAAGAAAGCGCGTTCAGGCAGATTTTCACGGCTTTGTCGATAAGCGCCCGATCATTCATGCGTTCGCCAAGATCCATCATAAACCAAGTTGATTCGATCATGTGTCCTGGATTCAGCAAGCGGCCATCCATGTTATCCGCGAGCGTGCCGTCCGCGTTAAGATGTTCGACGATGAGCCCTGGACCGACTTCTGGACGATAAAATTCTTCGGTAACAAGTTTCACGCAAGTATCGATTGTTTTTTGCAAAAATGCGGGATCGATGAGTTCTTCAATTTCAAGCGCGAGATTGCAAACGATCATCGGCAACGCGAACGCTTTCATTGGGCGCGCCTGCGGGGACGCCTTACTCCATTTGCCTTTCGGATTGTCAAAACGCGCAATCACTCGGTCGAACGCTTTTTTTGAAATTTCCGCGTATTCTTTGTTTCCCGTTGCGATCGAAAGCTGACCGAACGCCATGCACGCGAACGTGTTTGAGAAAATATTATACGGCTCAACCTGCGGCGTGCCGTCGCGCTGAGTCGAAAAATAAAAATTATATTCGCCGTCGTGACACTTTTTCAAAAATTCCGCGCCCTGAATCGCCGCATCGAGCCATTCTTGTTTTTTTTCGCAATGATTGTAAAGATACGCGAGCATCCAAACTTCGCGTCCTTGCAACCAAATAAATTTGTCGGTGTCAAAAACCGTTCCGTCGCGTTCGAGGCAGGTAAAATAGCCGCCGCATTCTTTGTCGATCGAATGTTGCATCCAAAACGGCATCACGTTATCGAGAAGCTCGCTTTTGTAAAGGCGCGCGAGCTGTTGCACTTGTTCTTTTGTGGGAGTCATAATGCTACAATTATAAATCGTCCGTAAAAAATTGACAACGCGTCTATTCGCGTTCCCGTCGCGATCTCAAAACGTCGCGCAAAGAAAACTCGCAACCGCAATATTGCTGGCGGTAAAGTTCGAGCGAGCGAGCGATTGCGTTGGTATCTTTAAAACCGTCTTTCTTTTTAAAATCGATTTCCAAAAACGTGTTCCCGTCAATCGATTTGCCAATCGCAAAAATTGTCGGTGAAAACTTGTGCGGCGAAACCGTCAACGTAGTCGTAAATGCGTCGAAACCGCGTTCCCGCGCACAATTTGCCGCCCGCGCGAGCGAATAATTAAAACAGCGCGGACAACGCGCGCCACGCTCGGGTTCGTTTTCAAAACCTTTGGCAACTTTTTCGAGCCAGTCGCGATGATCGGGAACGTCCACAATCACGGGAACGCCAAAATGTTCTGCCAATTTTTTGACAGCAACGAGCCGTTTTTCAAATTCTTCGTGCGGCGCAATATTGGCGTTGCTGTAAAAAAGCGTCGGCTCATGTCCCTGCGCGAGCAGTTCCGCCACGCAATGTCCCGCGCAAATTCCGCAACAAGTATGAAGCAAAATTTTCATTATTTGATCGCCGTCACGCCGCTTTTCATCACAACGGAACGCAAAAACGGATTGTACATAAACGGATTTTTCAAAATTTTGCTCAACAATTTCAAGCGCAATTTCAAGGTTGATTTTTTGTAATCGGCGAACAAATTTCCGTTCCCGCGAATCAGCGTTCCCGCGAGAATTTCTGCAGAATCGAGCGCATAGCTCATGCCTTCAAGCGAACTCGGCGAAATGAATCCCGCCGCCTCGCCGATCAAAAACGCGCCGTCGGCCTTCCCCAAAACAAAATCGCCCAGCTTTTCGGGACGCAACACTTGGCATGCCTCGGTTGCGAGTGCTTCGCCAAAATTGAATCCCGCCGCGCGAGCGCGTTCGAGCAAAATGTCATACGCCTGTTTTGAATTTTTCGGCGGGAACGCCGCGCCAAAAACAATTTTTTCGTCTTTTGAAACCGCCCAGCCGTAGCAATCACTCAATCGTTCATCAAAAAAACACGCGTACATGCCGTTTTTGCTTTCGTCGTGAAACCACTGTTGCACAGCGTTGTAACTGCGGATTTTATGCTTCGGCGCGATTGTCTGCCTCACTTTTGAAGCCGCTCCGTCTGCGCCGACGACATATTTTGCGGGAACGCATTTTTCTTCGCCGTTTTCGTAATAAGTAACCAACCACGCACCGTCTTTGCGCTCAATTTTGCGCACCGTTGCGTTGTGATGAACTTCAACACTCGCGGGAACAAGCGATTTGAGCCACAAATCAAATTTATGGCGATCCATGTTAATATAAAAACGGCGATAAGTGCGTTCGAGATTGCGACACAAATCCAAAGTGCGCACGTCAAAAATCTGCGGATCGGCAAGCACGGATTTCGGCAGCGTCAATCCCTGTCGCGAAAGCGACAACTGCGCGTCTTCTGCCAACAAACCGCCGCAGGGCTTGCGAAATCCTGGCGTGGCGGGATCGGCGGCTTTGCGGTCAAACGCAATCACAGAATGCGTTCCCGCGAGCAAACGCGCCAGCGTCGCTCCCGCTGGACCCATGCCAATGATCGCAACGTCCTTCATTATTTTTTCGCGGGAACGATGCCGTAAATCACGTTAATCGCGTTCCAGTCAGGATCGCGTCCGACAAAATCGCGGAACAATTCGTCGGCATCTTTGGAATCGCCTTTTTCGAGAATGGTTTTGCGAAAATCCATGCCGCGCGCAAGGTTGAGCGAACCGTCTGCGTTTTTAAACGATTGAAACGCGTCAGCTTGCAATGCTTCTGCCCATTTATAAGAATAATAGCCCGATGCGTAAGCCACGGGATCGCGGAACAGGTGCGTAAACGAATTCATATTCGTGCGTTGCGAGCTTGCAAATTGCCAAGAATAATCTTTGGTAATTTCGCTCGCGATCGCGTCGATGTCTTGTCCTGCAATTTTTTTTGCGTTGATGTGAATATACAAATCGCCTTTTGAAAATGAAAGTTGGCGCATTTGTTGATAAGCCGCTTGGAAATTGCGCGCGCACACCATCGCGTCGATGTATGCTTGCGGGATCGCTTTGCCTGTTTTGTAATGTTTTGCCCAGCGCGCAAGAATGGCGGGTTCCCAAGTCCAGTTTTCATTGATTTGCGAAGGCAATTCCACAAAATCCCACGCGACGTTCGTTCCGCCAAGTGCCGTCACGGGAACGTTGCTGAGCAACTGGTGCATCGCGTGCCCGAATTCGTGGTAAAGAGTTGACACATCGTAGTGTGTCCAAAGCGCGGGAGCGTCGGCCGTTGGCGCAGTCATGTTCCCGCAAACCATCGCAAAGCTCACTTCGCCTTTGTCGTGGTTGCCCGCAACAAACGGCTTCATCCACGCGCCATTGCGTTTTTCTTTGCGCGGGAACAAGTCTGAATAAAACACGCCGATGCGACGGCCCAATTGTTTGTCTATAATTTCGTAGCATTTTACGCTTGGGTGCCACACTTCAACGGCTCCCGCGGGAACGGGCTCTTTGGAGCCGAGCTCGCGATAGGCGCTTGGAATTTCTTTGATTTCCAAATTATAAAGTTCGCTAAAGAAATCAAACATTCCCGCGATGACGTTGTTGCTTTCGAAATAAGGTTTCAAAAGATTTTCGTCAAAATTATAGGCCGCTTGGCGATATTTTTCAGACCAGTAGGGAACGTCCCATGGCTCGAGTTGCATCGTTCCCGCGCTGAATGTTGGGTCCACGCTTGCTCGGAACGCTTTTAATTCTTTGTATTCGCGATCGAAAGCGGGTTTTGTTTTGGCGACCAAATCGTCAACAAATGCCATCGCGTTCCCGCCATTTTTTGCCATGCGGTCTTTCAAAATAAGATTTGAAAAATTTTCGTGGCCCAAAATTTCGGCTTGGCGTTGGCGCAATGCCAAAATCTTTTTCATGACTTCGGTGTTGTCGTAAGGCGTTCCCGGCGCGCAAAGGTTGTTGCGTGCGAGATAAATTTCGCGGCGCAATTCGGCGTTGTCGAGAAATTTTACCGCTGGCAAATACGATGACAATTGCATTGTGAAAAGCCACGCGGGTTTATCTTCGCTTGCGAGCCCTGCCTTGATTGCGGCGTCTAACGCAGCTTTGCGATCAACATCGTGCAAGCCCGCGAGTTGTGCTTCATCGGTTACCAATTTTTTATAAGCGTTGTTTGATTCGAGCACGTTTTGCGAAAACTTTTGCGTCAGCGGAATCATTTCGGCGATCACCGATTTCAATTCAGCTTTTTTCTCCGCTGGCAATTCCACACCGCTATCAACAAAACCGTCGAGCAATTTTTTCAAATGGCGCGCGCGCAAGGGATCAAGATTTTTCGCCTCGTCGGTTTGTGAATACGCTTTGAAAACTTTGTAAAGATTTTCGTTAAGCCCGACGTTCGTTGCAAATTCGCTGAGCATCGGCTGAACGATTTCGTATTGGGCGCGGAAACCGTCCGTCATGCAAGTCATTTCGCAATTGTCGAGTACGCTCCAGAAAAAATCGAAACTCTGATACATTTCGTCATAAGCCACAATCACGTTTTCGTAAGTTAATTCTTCTGGCTTGAGCGCGCAAATTCGGTCAATCTTCGCCTGCGCGATCGCGAGCGCCAGTTTCGTGTCGGGAACGATTTTGTCGTAAGTCAGCTGCGACCACGCGACAAACGGCGTTTGATTCAAAAACGGATGCGCCGCCAAATCAATCTTTGCGGGAACGACCTTTTCTGCGGGAACGCAAGCCGCCGCTTCATTTTGCGCGGGAACGCAATTTTTATCACACGAACATGCCACCGTCAAAAACGGCGCAATTGCCAAAACTGTCAAAATAGAAATTTGTTTCATAATTGTAATCAGTATAACTTAAAAAAAGCGTTCCCGCGAATTTTTGTTTTTTAGTAAAGCTTCAAAAAATCGTATAATTAAAATTATGAACGACTATGTGAATTTTAATGTTATCCCCGCATTTTCACTTGAAACATTGGCAGATAAAATGATTGAGCAAATGAAAAATGTTGCAAAATCAAAAAACTTCGACCCAATGAAAACACAAACGGTATTGGTGATGAATCCCGCACAAGGCATGTGGCTACGCCAATACATCGCTCGAAAAAACGGCATTTGCGCCAACATCGATTTTATCAGTCCCGACCGCTATTTTAATCAATTGCTCACAAACAATAATTCAGCCACGCAAATCTTTGAACAATTACCGCTCACTTGGCGCGTCTTCAAAACTTTGCGTTCCCGCAACGATCATTTTGGCTTTAATTTTCGCAAAAACTCCGAAACCGATTTAATGATTTTGGCAGACAATTTGGCAAAACTTTTTTGGAATTACCAAACGCGCCGTCCCGAAATGATCAACACTTGGCAACGCGGCGGGAACGCTGAAAACAACTACACCGCGAAAGATATTAACGAAGATTTTCGCAACGAATACGAAAAACAACGCGAACTTTGGCGCGCACTCGCGCTCGACGAAAAAAGCGTTCCCGCCTGCTTGTTCATCGATTTTATCAACAACAAAATCGACTGCCAATTGCCCCAAAATATTTATGTTTTTGCGCCGACAGCAATACCACGCATGTACTACCAATTGTTGAAAAAATTCACAGAAAAAGGCGTCAATGTGTATTTTTATTATCACAATCTTTCCAACGATTTGTGGACCGAAACCGAAAATGAAAAAAAAATCACTCAAAACCAATTGCGTTCCCGCCCACAACTCGAAAGCGAATTTGCGTGGATTCAAGATGTTCAAGGCAATGAGCTTTTAACCTCTTGGGGAAAAGCCGCGCGAAAAATGGCAATGCAGTTGATTGACGATGGCAAAATCGACGGCATCGACTCGCTCGATGTCGTTCCCGCAAAAGATAGTTTGCTTCACCGCGTGCAAGCCGCCATTCGCGAAAATTGTGCGGACGCGGAAAAAATTAAATTTGACGGGAACGACAATTCGCTCGTCATTCACGAAGCCCATTCGCCGATGCGTGAAATCGAAATTATCTACGACGACATTTGCAAATTATTTAAGAGCGACAGCAATTTGCGTTCCCGCGACATCATTGTCATGGCGCCTTCAATCGAAAATTACGCACAAGCCATTCAAAGCGTTTTTGCGGATTCGCCATTTCGCTATTCCGTCGCCGACCGCAAAAACAGCGAATCGCTCCCAACCGTAAAAGCATTTCTCGATTTGCTCGGCATTATTCAGGACAATTTAAAACTTTCATCCACCTTAAATTTACTCGAAAATCCAGCATTACTCAAAAAACTCAAACTCAACAACGAGCAAAGCAAATCGCTAACCGAGTGGATTTTAAAAAGCAATTTTAAAAATGGCTACGATGCGAAAACGCGCAAAGAAGAATTGTCAAAAATCGCGGACAAAAACGATTTTGAAAACAATGACAACAATTATTTTTATCAAAACAGCTACGCCTTCGCCAAACGCCGCATTTTGCTCGGTTTGGCAATGGGCGACAGCTACAAATCTGCGCTCAATTTAGGACAAAACAAAAACGATATCGCCCCGCTCGATAATTTAAAAACCGACAACGATACCGTAAAAACATTTGACGCCTTTTTCAATCTTATCGAACATTTGCAAACGCTATCAAAAATCATCAAAACACAAAAAACACCTAACGAATGGGCACAATTTATCAAAAACGAAATCGTCAGCGCTTGCTTTGATTTTACTGAGCGCGACGAAGAATTTTTTAAAATTTGCGACACCATCGATGCCGTAAAAATCAGCGCCTACAACGCCAATTTTAACAACGAATGCGATTTTACAACATTCCTCACTCTGCTCAAAAAAAACATCGATAACAACGAAAAACACACGCCCGATATTTTGCGCGGGAACATCACTTTTTGCGAATTGCAACCCATGCGCAATATTTCAAGCAAAGCCATTTATATTATTGGGCTTTCAAACGGCGAGTTCCCGCGACAAAACAAAACCAGCGTTAATAATTTGATCGATTTGTGGGATAAAAAAATTAAAATTGCTGGCGGGAACGACATTTATCTTTGGGATCGCACCACGCGCGAAGACGACTGCCTTTTGCTGCTCGAAACTATTTTGGCGGCAAAAAAATATTTGCGACTTTCGTTCGTCGGTCGCAGCCAAAGTGACACAAAATCAAAACCACCTTGCGCACCGCTCAACAAATTTATCGATTACCTTTGCGGATTTTTCGATTTGGAAAAAAAGGAAACAAAAAAACAAATAATCCGCACGCACGCTTTGCAAAATTTTGAAGACGCGGGAACGCAATCGCCCGCAATCGCAAAACTCGCAAACGCGCTCAATAATGCCGTTCCCGCGACAGAATTAACACCGCTCCCGTTCGACGAAAACGAATTTAAAACGTTCCCGCTCGAAACGCTTTTTGAATTTTACAACTGTCCCGCGAAATTTATTTGCGAAAAACGTTTCGCAGCCAAAGCACCATTTGACAAAAAAGACGAAATCAATGATTGCGAGCCCACGGGAACGACAACAAAAAAAATTATCCAACCCATTGTGCTCGACACAGTCATTAAAATTTTAGAAAATAAAGGCGATACAAATCCCGAAATTTATAAAAAAATTGAAAGCAAAATCATCGAAACCGTAAACGACGAGAACGACGAAATCAGCACTGACGGGAACGCGCGCGGCGAAAACAATAGCATCGAAAAAAATGAAACAATCACGCTCGAAAATTACGGCGGGAAATGGAGTCGCGGCTGGAAAGATGTTTTCGGGAACGATTATTTTGAAACTAACAAAAAAATCGAAGTCGCAATCGACGGACGCACAATTTATTGGACAGCCCCACTCGTTTGCGGCGACAAAACGAAATATTATTGGTTTCTCACGGATGATGTAAATCTTAATCTTCTCAAAGCATTTTTTAACGAAACGGGAGAAGATTTTAAACTCAAAGAAATCAAAGACGCCACCATTTCTCAACCAAACGAAACCAAAGAATTACAGCTCAAAGATTTTGTCGATGAATTTATCAACGCGCTAAAATTAGAGCCGCAAACTTTGCAAAAACTCTACCAAGAAAATAAAAACGAGTGGGGAAGTTCTTGGACAAAAAAATATTGGGAAATTTTAGGGTTCCCGCAAAAGACAACCTCGTCGAGCCAAGAATAAATTTCGCGGGAACGCGTATTAAACAATATAATTAAAGTCATGGAATTAGAAGCAGCAATTTTAAACTTTTTGCAACGCAATGGTGGCGCAATGAAAGTTGAAGAAATTTACGACCAAATTGGCGGCAAGCAAATCGCGACATTTTCGCGCGTCAAAAAAGCGTTCCCGCGACTTGTGCGCGCTGGCAAGTTGGCTTGCATCAAAGGCAATCGCTACTGCATTCCACAAACCGCAAATCTTTACATCGGACACGTCTTTTTTTCGCCGAGTGGCTTGGCAAAATTTTTCGTCGATAAGCCCGACGGCACGCGCGACGACGGCCGCGAACCCATTCGCATTTTGCCAGAAAATACAAAAACCGCAATGCACGGCGACCGCGTCGAAATCCGCATCGACCCCAAAAAAAGTCGCTCAAAACGCGATAAACGCGGACGCATCATTCGCTACCGCGAAGATTGCGATTACGGCACCGTCATTAAAATTTTAGAACGCGCAACCCTCAAAACCACGGGAACGTATCACGTTTCGCGCTACTGCTGTTTTGTAACGCCCGACGACCCACATTTAACGCGCGATATTGTCGTTCCCGCGCCCGAACGCACACAAGTTTTTCCGATCCCACGCGACGGCGACAAAGTGGCAATCGAATTGCTCGAATGGGAACACCAAAGCGAACCCCCGCGCGGCGAAGTTGTCGAAGTGCTCGGCACCGCGCACACGCCGATGGCTGAATACAAAGGCATTTTGTATCGCTACAATTTGAATCCTGCGTTCCCGCAAGCCGTCAATCAACAAGTCGATCAATTCGCGCCAAGCGTTCCCGCAAGCGAGCTCAAAGGTCGCCTCGATTGTAGTAATATTTTTACCGTAACCATCGATCCCGACGACGCAAAAGATTTTGACGATGCGCTCTCGCTCGAAAAACTTCCCGACGGCAACACGCGCATCGGCATTCACATCGCCGACGTTTCACATTATGTCGCCACGGGAACGCCACTCGACGCTGAAGCACGTTCCCGCGGCAACTCAACTTATCTCGTGGGAACCGTGATTCCAATGCTGCCACACGCGCTTTCGAGCGGGCTTTGCTCGCTGATGGAAAACGAAATTCGACTTTGCAAAACCGTTTTTGTGACATTTAATTCTCACGCCGAAATCGTCGAAACAAAATTTGCAAACACGTTTATTCGCTCAAACAAACGCCTCAATTACGGACAAGCTTTTGCGATGTTGCAAGGCGCGAGCAACGATGATTTGCGCGCCCTTCCCGCCGTTCCCGTGCACATCAGCGGCCACCCAGGACGCGCCCTCGCCGAATTAAGCGACGAAGAACTCACGCAGTTGCGCGATGCCGTTGGCGCGTTTTGGCAAATCGCAAAACAGTTGCGGGAACAGCGTTTGGCGGCGGGAGCGCTCGATTTAAATTCCAGCGAAACCAAAATTTATTGCGATGCCGAAGGCTACGCCGACCACATTGTCAAAGTTGAACAAGACGAATCGCACCAATTGGTCGAAGAATTTATGCTCATCGCCAACGAAGTCGTCGCGCGCGCATTTTCTAAAAATAATTTGCCCTACATCGCGCGCGTTCACGACAAGCCCGAGCCCAGCAAATTGCAAGAATTGCGCGAAGAAATGCTCGCCGTCGGCATCAAAATCGGCGATCTTTCCAAACGCAGCGAAATCACAAAATTGCTCGCGATTTTTAAAACGCGCGACGACGGCCACGTCTTGCGAATTCAGTTTTTGCGCAGCATGAAACAGGCTTGCTACCGCGCGCACGCCGACGGACACTACGGACTCGCCAAGCAATATTACGCGCATTTCACGTCGCCAATTCGTCGCTACGCCGATTTGACCGTTCACCGCACACTCGATTTTTATTTGCAAAAAAATCATTTGCCAACCGCGCCCAAAAACCGCGTTCCCGCAACAAATATCGCAACGCTCGCGGGAACGGCAGAACACATTTCCGACACAGAACGCAACTCGATCGAAGCCGAACGCGATTCCACCAAAATCAAATTGCTCGAATTCTTCGACCGCGAAGTTCACAAAAAAGAAAAGCAAACTTTTGACGCAATCATCACCGATTTTTCAAACAAAGGCATGCTCGTCGAGCTCAGCGTTTCGCAAGCTTTCGGCATGGTGCGCTTTTCAAGTATGAACGATTTTTACACCCTGCTCGACAACAACAAACGCGCTGTGGGAACTGGTTCGTGCCAACAGTTCAAAGTTGGACAAACTATTCAAGTCCAAGTCGCCGCCGTTGATAATTTTATGCGCACCATCGATTTCATCCTCGCAAAATCCACGGGAACGCAAAAAACACCCAACAAAAAATCACGTTCCCGCCGAAATCGCTAAAAATCAAATTCACCTTGCGGGGGCGCGGGTGGTTCGATTGGCAAAATGTCGCGCAGACCAGGAATTTCACAATCGGGAGCGGCGGCGAGATTGCGCAAAAATTTAAGACGATGCAATTCGCAAATGCCGTAAGTTTTTAACGCCTCAATATGTTCTGCTGTGCCGTAACCTTTGTGCGATTCGAAATGATAATGCGGAAATTTTTCTGAAAAATTGCACATCAAATGATCGCGCGTTACTTTGGCAACAATTGATGCCAGCGCGATTGCCAAACTCGTTGCATCGCCGTGAACAACGGCTTCGTGGCGCCAAGCAAACGGCACAAGCGGGCGTCCATCAACCAAAATCGGCACCCACGCTTTTTTGTCCGCAAAAAGTGGCGTGTCAGTCGTTCCCGCAATTGCAAATGGCGCATTTTCGGCGGACGTTCCCGCACGCTCTAAAACGCCGTCAATTGCGCGGCTCATTGCCAAACGCGTTGCGCCCAAAATATTGAGCGTATCGATTTCTTGCACAGTTGACGTTCCCGCCGAAAAAATTAATTCTCCCACCGAAGCCCAATGTTGAATCAACGCAAAAACTTCTTCGCGTGTTTCGGCGGAAATTTGTTTGGAATCGTTGATAAAATCCGCGCGTTTTACAGGAGTTGCGTTTTCATAAAAACTGCGCTTAACCCAAACACAACCCGCGACAACGGGTCCCGCAAAGCAACCACGACCTGCCTCATCAACGCCTACAAGCCCATCGCTCGCCGCGCGCACAAAATGCTTTTTGTCGTAATTGAAAAGAGTCATTGGTTTTTAATTTTAATCAACTAATTTAACGGATTTAACAAATTTAATACAAATTTATCGAACAAGGCGACGATATTTCAAAGAAGTTTCACCAAAATTTATTAATAATCCTAAATTCTACCTTGTAATATTTTTCTAACGGCAAATCACGATAAAAAACTTGCAACATTTTCTCACGTTCATATGAAATCCGCTGAGCAATTAATTCTCGTTCAAAAGCTTCTTGATACACCTCTTCAAGAAACCCACAACCAAGGCGTTGATGCACCTGCATCGCGGCTCCAATAATTCTGTAAGATTCTTCTTTTTTAATTAACACAAGCGAATAATTTATTGAAGATTGGCAAAATTCGTTAAATTCGTTGATGAATATTTTTTGTTTTATCCAAAAAAATGTTCTTCAAGCGCGAGGCAAAGCGTGTGATAAATAGGTAAATGCAATTCTTGAATGCGGAAAGTTTCGCTGTCGGGAACGCAAATGCAGATGTCTGCGAGCGCTTTTAATTTGCCGCCTGTCGCTCCCGAAAGCGCAATCGTTTTCATACCTTTTGCGCGAGCAACTTCCATCGCAGGACACACATTTTTGGAGTTTCCCGAAGTTGAAATACCGAGCAACACGTCGCCCGTTTTGCCGAGTCCCCAAGTTAATTGCGCGTAAACATAATACGGGTCGCAATCGTTGAGCCACGCGGTGTTAATCGCGCCCATCGAATGCAACGAAATCGCCGGCAACGCGTCTTGCAATTTGCCCGCCAATTCTTCGCCCAAAGCGGCGCGCGCTTGAGCGTTCAACGGACGTTTTGAGCAAAAACCTTTGAGCAATTCGCCCGTGATATGATCGGCATCGGCAGCGCTCCCGCCGTTCCCGCAAACAAGCAATTTTCCGCCCGTCGAATAAGAAGCAATCAACGCATCAATGGTGGCTTGAATTGATTCGCGACAAGGCGCGAGCACGGGATAACGAGCAATTAAATTTTCAAGAGCTTTCATAATTTTCTACTTTTAACTAAATCAAAAAGTTCACCAATTGTATTTACCGAACGCACATCCGCGGCATTTAATAAAACGCCAAAATCTTCATCGATGAGCGCAATCAGCCAAAGTCCCGTCAAGGAACTCCAGCCATCTAAATCTCGAAATTTTGTATCTCGCTTCAAGACGGCGTCGTTAAAAACACTTGCCAATGATTCTGTAAATGATTCGAAGTTCATAATTTTAAAATTTTCGCGGGAACGCCCAAATAAGTCGCATTGTTTTGAGTTGAATGTAAAACTGCCGAGCACGCGCCAATGGTTACATTATCGCCAATCTTAACGCCTTGATGCACAAACGAATTTGTACCAAACAAATTATTATTGCCAATCTCGACATTGCCCGCCAAACGCGTTCCCATTAAAAAAACATTATAACTGCCAATTTTTGCCTCGTGCCCCAAGGTCATACTTACATTACAAATATTAAAATCGCCCAAATTAACTTCAAACGAAATTTCAATTCCTGGCTGAATCACGTTCCCGCAACCCATTTTCACGCTTTCACGCTCGATAAAATGCGCGCGTGGCGAAATCAAATTGGGGAACGACAAAAGCGGATTCGTCAAGCGTTCCCGCACAGCGCGCAAAGTTTTAGGAGCCCCAAGCGCGAGCACGACCGCCAACGGCTCGACAACGGCATTCAGCGCTTCCAAATTTCCCAAAATCGCGCCTTGTGGCACAGATTTTAAAGTTGGATTATCATCATAAAAACCGACAAATTGCCACGGTTCTGCCGTTCCCGCGGCATTGATTTCTTGAATCAAGCACGCGACTTCTCGACCCATACCGCCAGCGCCAAATACCGCAATTTTCATAGTTTCATTATAAATTAGGCAGGAGTAATTTTAAACAATAAAAAAATCGTTCCCGCGAAACCACGAGAACGATTTTTTATCGTTGCAAGAACGCTTATTTTTTAGCGCCACGACCGCGACGCGTGTATTTTGATTGGAACTTATCAACGCGACCAGCGGTGTCAACAAAGCGTTTTTCGCCAGTGTACGCTGGGTGAGAAGCTGCCGTCACATCGCGTGCAATCACGCAATATTCAACGCCGTCGATCACTGTTGTTTCTTTTGAAGAAAGCGTTGATTTTGTAAGAAATTGTGTGCCTGTCGAAACGTCGCGAAAGCAAACGTTATTTACTGTTGGATGAATACCTTTTTTCATAGTAATAGTTTCCGTTTTTCTGATAAACACAAGCACTAATTAGCCTTGACGAGCTTTGTAGCGTGGATGTGTTTTATTAATAACATAAACGCGACCCTTGCGGCGAACAACTTGGCAGTTCGGGTGGCGTGACTTAAGATTTTTGAGTGATGACGAGACTTTCATGGTCTATTGCTTTCTAAAAAATTAATTGTATATTCTATAAAACACCTTTTTCCTAAATTTGTCAAGAAACTTTTTTGTAAGAACGCTAATTTTAATCAATTGAAACAATATTTACTTGAAATTTTTGATTCGGTAAAATTTCTAAAATCGCCAGCGTTATCGGCAACGAAAAACGGCGCGGTCCCGCGGAACCAGGATTGATAAAAAGCACGCCGTCGCGAATTTCTGTTTTGGGAATATGAGAATGCCCCTGCACAACGATTTGCGTTCCCGCGGGAACAAATTTAAGCGCTTCGTCGTTCCCGTGGTGCAAATAAATTTGCGTTCCCGCGAGGGTCAACAATTCAAATTTTGGAAGTTTTGCGCAATGTTTTGAAAAATCACAGTTCCCGCGCACGGCTGTCACGGGAGCGATTAGCGCGAGTTGGTCTAAAATCGCGTCATCGCAAATATCGCCAGCGTGCAAAATGTGTTCAACGCCCGCGAGCACTTCCTTGGCGCGTTCCCGCAACAATCCATGCGTATCGCTAATAATTCCAATTTTCATCGCGAAAATTGACGATATTTGATGCGATGCGGCTGGGTGTCGGTGCCGTTGCGTTTATGAAAATCGGCGATGTAAGACGAATAATTTCCCTCGTGCCAATAAATTTGGCTATCGCCCTCAAACGCCAAAATATGCGTCGCGACGCGGTCGAGAAACCAACGATCGTGCGTAATTACAACGGCGCAACCTGCAAAAGAATTGAGCGCGTCTTCGAGCGCGCGAATCGTGTTCACGTCAAGATCATTTGTCGGCTCGTCCAACAAAAGCACGTTCGCGCCGCTCTTCAACATTCGCGCGAGATGCACGCGGTTGCGCTCGCCGCCAGAAAGCGTTCCCACGAGTTTCTGTTGTTCCGCTCCCGTAAAACCGAATTTCGCCGCGTATTGGCGCGCGGGAACGCGCAATTTACCGAGCTCGACCATTTCTTCGCCATCGGAAATTACTTCCCACAGCATTTTTTTATTATCAAGCGCATCGCGCGATTGGTCAACATAGGCGAGTTTTACGCTTTCGCCCAAAATTAATTCACCAGAATCTGGCTTTTCCTGCCCTACAATCATACGAAACAGCGTCGTTTTTCCCGCGCCGTTGGGACCAATGATTCCAACAATTCCGCCCGCGGGAAGCACAAAATTAACTTTGTCGAGCAACAATTTATCACCAAAACCTTTTGTCAATTGTTGCGCCGTGATCACGCGCTGACCAAGACGCGGTCCCGCAGGAATATAAATTTCCATTTTTTTCTCAAACTCGCGTTCATCTTGCGCGAGCATCGCTTCATAAGCGTTCAGGCGGGCTTTGTTTTTTGCCAAGCGTCCTGAAGGCGAAGTCGCCGCCCAAGCGCGTTCCCGCGCCATTGTTTTTTGACGTGCGCTTTCAACTTTTTCTTCGGCGGCGAGACGTTTTTGCTTTTGCTCGAGCCACGAAGAATAATTGCCTTTCCAAGGAATACCGTAGCCGCGATCAAGTTCAAGAATCCAACCCGCGACATTGTCGAGAAAATAACGGTCGTGCGTGATCGCGATAACAGTTCCCTTGTATTGTTGCAAATGGCGCTCAAGCCAATCGATCGTTTCCGCGTCGAGATGATTTGTCGGCTCATCGAGCAACAAAATATCTGGCTCGCAAAGCAACAAACGGCAAAGCGCGACACGACGTTTTTCGCCGCCAGAAAGCGTTCCCGCGAGCGCGTTCCCGTCGGGACAACGCAGCGCGTCCATCGCTTGCTCAATGCGCGAATCTAAATTCCAAGCATCTGTCGCGTCGAGTTTTTCTTGGATTTCTCCTTGTCGGTTGAGAATTTTTTCTTGTTCGGCGGGAACATCGGTTTCGCCGAGTTGAATAAAAGTATCGTCGTATTCGTCGAGCAATTTTCGCAATTCTGCGCAACCTTCTTCGACGCATTCTTTGACGGTTTTTTCGGGATCGAGTTTTGGCTCTTGTTCGAGATAGCCAATCGTATAGCCGGGAACGCACGAAACTTCGCCGTCAAATTGTTTATCCACTCCCGCCATAATTTTCAGCAGCGTTGATTTTCCGCTACCGTTCAAGCCCAAAACACCAATTTTTGCGCCATAAAAATAAGAAAGCGAAACATCTTTGATCAAAAGTTTTTTCTCAAAACCTTTTGAAACATGGGACATCGTGTAAATAATTTTTTCGTCTGCCATAAAAAGTATAGAGTGGAGGTGAAGAGCTTAAAAAGAAAGTTAAAATTTAAAAGTTTTCAGCTTTCTGTTGTTAATTATTGCTTTGTCCATTTCGCCCAAAGCGAGAGCGGGAGCGGACGATTACCCGCGAGTTCTTGTGTAACAAGTTCACCACAACTCACGTTCCCGCCAAGCCCACGCGTTGTTTCTTCAATCAAATTTTTACAAAGCAGCGACGACGCATCGATGGTGTAAAGTGTCAAAATCATCAGCGACGCATTTTTGCTCAACAATTGTCGGCAAAGTTCAAGCAATTTTGGCAAATCGCGTTCAACTTTCCAAAGTTCGCCCGTCGGTCCGCGCCCGAACGCTGGCGGGTCGAGCAAAATCGCTTCATAAGTGTTCCCGCGACGCACTTCGCGCTGACAAAATTTAACCGCGTCTTCAAGAATCCAACGAATCGGTGATTTTTCTAAATGCGACAATTCCTGATTGCGCCGTCCCCAAGCAACCGCTGGTTTTGACGCATCCACGTGCGTAACTTGCCAGCCCGCTTTCGCCGCCGCCAAACTCGCTGCTCCCGTGTAACCAAACAAATTCAACAATTTTTTCGTTCCCGCGGGAACAGGATTGTTCAAAATAAAATCCCAATGCGGCGATTGTTCTGGGAACGCGCCGATTTGCTTCGAGCGATCCATAAAACGCAATTGCAATTTGAACGCCTCGCGAAATTTCATCGTCCAGGCATCAGGTGCGTTCCCGCCACGAAAATGCCAGCTCGCGTCGCGCGTTTCATCATCGTGCACGGCAACGGCTTTGCGCCATTCATTTTCAGGCAACGCGGGTTTCCACCAAGCTTTTGGCTCGCTCCGCACGATTCGCGTTCCCGCAAAATCTTCAAGTTTTTTGCCGTTCCCGCTATCGAGCAATTTATACTCAGCGCAAGTATTTGTTAATATTTCAATTTTCATTTATCAATAAAATCGAAAGCACCGTAGGTTAAATAGGTGAAAATAGGCGAATACTTGCAGTTTCTAAATTTTAAAATAGTTTTTATGAACGAGCCGCAAAAATCTTCGCCGTTAAAGGTTCCTAATTCCCCTATTCTACCTACGGTGCTTCTCCAAGAATTTTCTTTTTACGCGATTTCGTTTTGAATGATTTGTTCGAGCGTTTGGCGAAAACGAATTTGCTTAAATGAACCATCGGCGCAAATCATAATTTCAGCGGCTTCGGGAAAACTGTTGTAATTTTTCGCGGACATACTCGCGCAATACGCTCCCGCGCCGCCAATTACGCACAAATCGCCAATTTCAGCTTCCGCAAAACGCCGCGTTGCCAAGGTTTCAGGTTCGCCAGGCGCGCACGAAACCAAATCTCCCGATTCGCAACAATGGCCGACAATCACGTAATCGATTTCGGCGCGCGGCGGTGTATTCGAACGCGTCGCCGCGGGAACGAGAAACACGGAATGCTGCGCGCCGTAAAGCGACGGACGCAACAAATCGGTCATTCCCATGTCGAGTTTTATAAAATGCCGTCCGTGTGTTCCCGTATCGACGATGTCCTGAACGCGCGCCAAAATTGCGCCCGCATTTGCGACCAAAAACGTTCCCGGCTCAATTTCAAAATCGAGTTCCCGTCCCGTTTCTTTCGCAAGTTGCGCGATGGCTTGGCGGATTGGCTCTCCGCAAAGTTGAAGATCTGTGGTATGTTCTTCGGGAACGCGTGCAACTTTGTAGCCGCCGCCAAAATCGAGCGTTTTGACATCGCCAAATTGTTTGACCATTTTGAGCGATTGCAACGCGACTTTTTGCCAAACCGCGGGATCGCTCCCGCTGCCAATGTGAGTATGAATTCTCACAATTTTCAAACCGTATTTTTGCGCCAGCGCGTGAACAGCGCTCGCGTGTTCATGCCAAATTCCAAATGAAGAATCGGGACCGCCGACGTTCGTTTTGCCAGTGCCGCCGCTACCTTCGCCAGGATTAAAACGCACGCCAACTTCGCATCCCGTGAACGCGCGACCAAAACGTTCGAGTTGGTCGAGCGAGCACGCGTTAAATTGAATACCAAGTTTGATTACTTTTTCAAAATCGAGCGGCAATTCCTGAGTCGAAAGCGAAATCTTTTCGGCGGGAACGCCCGCACGCATCGCGCGATAAACTTCAAAAACCGACGACGCGTCAAAATAAAGTCCCATTGAATTAAACAGTTTGAGCACTGCCGCCGTCGGGCACGCCTTTATCGCAAAGCGCACTTTCAAGCCAAATTCGTGCGGGAACGCCAAGCATTTTTCAGCGTTTTCGCGCAGCGTTTTTTCGTCGTAAACGTAAATCGGCGTGCCAAATTGTTCGGCAAGCGCACGCGCGGTTTTGGTATCAATAAATGAATGTGATTCTTCCATAAAACTATTTTGCGGGACCGATTTTTTCTTTTTTCGTTTTGCCGTTGACGATGACATTGACCGTCTGCGGGATCGGCGAAGTCAGCGAATATTTTTTAACTTTACCTTTTTCCCATTCAAACGAAACCGTGACGTTCCCGCGCGCTTTGAGCCCGTGGACTTTACCTTTTGGCCAAGCTTTGCAAGGTGCTGGCAAAAGAACAATGTCGCCCGTTTGCGACTGAACGAACATTTCCGCAACTGCCGCGGGAAGACTGAAATTGCCGTCCATCTGGAAAGGCGGGTGCGTCGTCAAAAGATTAGGCAAAGTGTTGTGCGTCAGCAGACCTTCGATCATTTCATGCGCCTTGTCGCCTTCTTTAAAACGCGCCCAAAGCGCAGCGCGCCAAGGCCAAGACCATGAGCGGCGCGAGTCGCCAGCGGAACCACGCAACTCTAACGATTTTTTCGCGGCGGCGGCGAGTTTAGGCGTTTTTTCAAAACTGATTTCCGAACCTGGATAAACCGCGAACAAATGGCTCGTGTGGCGGTGGCCGCTCACCATGTTCGGGCGGTCGATCAGCCATTCCTGCAAATAGCCGCCCTTGGCGATTTTATTCGGCGCGAGACGGTCGCGTTTTTCCGCGAGTTTTTTCACCCAAGCCGCATCAACGCCGAGCACTTTCGCCGCCGCAATCGTATTGTTAAACAAATCGCGAACAAGTTGCTGATCGTGCGCAACTCCGTCCTCGACAGGTCCCCACTCGTGCGACCAGCCTTGCGGCGCGACAAGCGTTCCCGCGGGCATTCCTTTAAGTTGCGCGAGATTTACATTGCCTTCGCCCGATTCAAAGCCCTTGCCGTCTTTGCCGAGTTCTTTCAAATGATCTTCCCAGAAATTGCAAGCTTCCTTCATCATCGGATAAGCTTGTTTTTTAAGGAAATTTTTGTCTTGCGTGAACTGATAATGTTCCCACATGTGCAGCGCGTACCAAGCGTTAATCGGCACATTCCACATCGTCCAGCCGCCCCAGCCCCACGGATTTTGCGAAATGCGTTGCGTCCAACCGCGAGTGTTTTCGCCAAACTGTTTTTTGGTCATTTTGCGCGCTGCGGGAGCGGTTTCCGAAATATAATTCAATAGCGGCAAATGACATTCCGACAAATTCGTGACTTCCGCTGGCCAATACGCTTCTTGAATGTTGATATTATTGTGATAATCGCTTGCCCAAGGCGCGTGCACTTTGGCATTCCAAATACCTTGCAAATTTGCAGGCAAACTGCCTCGCGACGAGCTAATCAAACAATAGCGTCCAAATTGAAAAAGCGTTTCTTCGAGATCGGGATCTTTTTTCGTTTGGCCATATTTTTTAATGCGCTCAGGCGTTGGCAATTTTGCCGTTTCCGCGTCGGTTTTGCCAAGATCAATTTTTACGCGATTGTAAAGTTCGCGATTTTTCTTCGTGCAAACTTCGGCAAGATTTTTGCTCGACAAAATGGGATCGATGGCTTTGAGCGTCGCTTCGGTCGCGGGAACGGGTTTGCCGCCTTTGAAATCCTTTTTATAATCGAGCACATAATCCGTGTGCATCGCGATAACGGCGATAATTTTGTCTGCGCCTTCAACTTTCAATTTTGCGAGTTTGTTCCCGTCGTAAGTCGCAAACATGCCGTCGCCACGGCCCGAATAATTCACGGGAACGTTCCCGTTTTCGCCGAGCGTCGAAACTTCTCCGCCGACGACAATCAATTTCACTTTTGCGGCAAATTCCATACCATTCGCCAGCGTTCCCGCCATCGTAATCGTGCCATTTTTATTAGCGACAATTTTTGCAGTGTGTTCGGGTGTCAGAGCAAACGTTCCCGTCAAACCGCCTTTTTTCGACGACTCGTAAACCGCAATAATTGCATTTTTTTCGCCCGCCGCAAAAACTTCGCGCGTAATTTTTGCGCCTTTGGACTTAAATTCCGTTTGCGCAATTCCGCCTTCAAGTTGCAACGAACGCACAAAATCGTCGCCTTCAACGTTCCCGAAATCCGCAATCCAATTTGCGAACGGCTGATAATTGCCGAAACCATCGCGTCCCGTCGTCGGTCCGTAAGAATAGCCCGAGCAATTGCCGCTCGCGTTCTCGCCGCCCGTCCACAATGAAATTTCATTCAATTGAAGGCGTTGACGTTTGGCACTTTCCATGACCATCGCGCCGACGCGACCGTTCCCGACAGGCAACCCTTCAAATTCCCAGCCGCGGCCATCTTTGTCCTGCTCAATCGCCCAATTGTCATTAAAAGTAAGCGCGGGCGTATCAAACCAAATCACGCCAGAACTCGGCATCGCCGCAAACGCTTGTAAAGCTAATGTTGAAAAGATTAACGATAATGAAATTTTGTGGGTCGTTTTCATAACTTCTATTATGCCCGTTCCCGCAAACATTGTCGATAAAAACACGCTAACCAAACGCAAATTTAAATGTAAATTTTATGGTAAGAACCGCGGGAACGCGCACACACAAATCTCACAAAGAAAGACAATATCTTACACGCAAATAACACAGATTTTGCAGATTCCCAACCACGAATAGCACGGATTAAATGCGAATTTTAATTTTTTATTCTCGCGCAGATTTCGTAGAGTGCGCAGATTTTTTATCCACGAATTACCCGAATTACACGGATTATTTTTTTTAACCGCAAAGGAAACAAAGGAAACAAAGGCTTGATTTTAAGGCGGATTTAAAACAAATTTCACGGATTTTTTATTGGGATTTTATTCGGCGAGAACAAATTTTAGGCGCTGAAAGCGCGACTTCTTTCAGCCCAGGGCGGAAGCCCTGGGTAACAAATAAATAAGAAAACGCAAGGAGGGGCGGCTTCCAGCCGCTCCATTTTTAATTTTTATTTACTAATTTTTTGAAAACAATCGATTAAACAAAGAAAAATAG
>CAKUQY010000031.1 GCA_934675585.1 uncultured Opitutales bacterium
CCAAAAAAATACTCCTAACAAAACCTAATACTACCTATGAAACCTAAGGTGCCTCAAAAAAATTAAGGCGAGAAAAATGTTTAAACAAAACAGCGCTTGTATTATAATTGAATTTATATGAAACCTTCAATTTGTCTATTGTCTTTGTCATTAATTCCTTTTGTCGCGAACGCCCAGCAGGCGGTACTTTATGTCGGTAGCGATTGGTGCGCCGCGGGAACGTCCGTCGAGAAAATCTGGTCGAGCGATTCCTTCAAAAAATCCGTTCCCGTTGAAATGGTGCTTTATGATTTGCCAGAAAATGAAACGGAAGCGAGCCGAGCAAATTTGAAATCGCTTGAGAAATTTCGCGTTCCCGTGGACGCGTTTCCCGCTCTTGCTTATTTCGACAAAGAAGGTCGCTGCGTTTTCAAAAAAGAAGCGTTGCCGTTTGATATTTCGCGGGAACGCCTTTTGTCGTTGATTGCGCAGGGAGAAAAAAATGCCGAAAAATTGAAGTCGTTGCTTGCGGAAAATACGCCGGAATCTTGCGCGGCGGCGATTTTGCTGACGCTCGACGGTTTCGGCGTTGAGAATTCCCGGCGCGACAACGCGATGAAAGTTGCTTGGGATAAATTGTCAATTCTCGACAAAAACGATGAAAGTGGCTGGCGTTTCGCGCTGACGTTCGATCCGTATTCAAGCGTTTACAAGGTGCAAGATTTTGCGAAAGACAAAAAATATGCGGAAGGTGAGGCGTTTATAAAATCGCTTGAAACGGAAAATAATTTGCGCCACGCTTCGACGAATCAAAAACAGGGAATTAAACTTTTTTATTACGTGCTTTACAAAGACGTTCCCGCGCGTGCGGAATTCTGTCGGGAAATTTTGCGCGAGGTCGCCGCGATGGATGCGAATACTTTTTACGGCGTTGCCGCGCGCGGACTTTTGGCGGAATTGGGAGAGGGCGCGCGCCCGACGCATACTGTTCCCGCCGAACTTTCTTTGGATTTGAAAAAACGCGCGACGCTTGCGGGAACGCCGAATTATTCCGTTCCCGCGAACACGAAAGACGCGAAAAAATATCCTGCTGTTTTTAAATTTGCGCGCTCGGTGTTTTCGCAAAAAATATTAGACGAAATCGCTTCCCGCGAAGGCGGCAGAGCGTTTTTGGACAGATTTTTCAACGATGGCGTTTGGCTTGAAAACTTTTTTTCGAGCGGTCCCGCCAAAGGCGATTGGGAAAAAGCACTTGCGGCGCTCGATACGCTTTGTGCCAACGTTCCCGTAAAAACGGCGGCGGACAAAAAATGGGCAACCGCGATGGCGCTTAACGCGGCAGATTTTGACATGCTCGCCTGCGTTCGGCTTTTGGAGGCGACGCAATGGGCGCGCAGCAAAAAATTATTCGCTAAAAACGCTGACGCGCAAACGGTCGCGATGATGCGCTATGTGATGTCGCCAGGGCAGATTTCCGGCGAAGACATGCTGTTTTTGAGCAAAAAATATAACGTGCGCCCCCGCGATTATTCGGGAACGTGCTGGAAAGTCGCCTATCGTTTGCACAACTTTTTCGGCGATTCCGTTCAGGGACCGAAATATTATACGCCTTGGGGCGACGCTTGGGCGCGGCAGGAACGCGCGCTTTACGTGGGCGCAGTTTGTGGCGGACTTTCTTATTTTGGCTCGGCGGCGGCAAAAGCCCATGGCGTTCCCAGCGTTCCCGGCGGGCAGCCTGGACATTGCGCGTATTCGCTTTGGAGTCCTACCGAAAATCGCTGGTGGATTTGCTACAACGTCAACCGATACACGGGAACGCATTTTAATCTCTACGGTTTTAGCTACCAATTCTTAGATATGCAAACCGAGGCGTTTAACGTTCCCGCGAGCGAGCGTTTAGCGTCGATGCGTGCGCTTTGGGAAGCGCAAGTTCTCGCGAAAAATAGCGTTCCTGTGAAAGTTACACGTGGTGAAAAAATGGATTGCACGGTTTACGACACTTGGCGTTCCCGCAATTTGCCGTCCGCGAATCCCGAAAAATGGAAATCGCTCAAACAAAAGCGCGTTGATAAAAACGTGAGCGATTTTAGCGTTGAGCAAGACGGCAAACGCGATTTTGTTTTGCTGAAATGGAACGGCGTTTACAATGCCGAAGCGGACACGACGGCGACATTTTCGCTCGCGAGCGACGACGGTTCACGCTTGCTCGTTAATGGAAAAGTAGTCATCAACAACGATGGTTGCCACGATTTGAGCCAAGTACGCACGGGAACGGCAACGCTCAAAAAAGGTGAAAATCAGTTTGAGCTGCAATATTTTAACAATACCGAGGGAACGGGCCTCGAGCTGAAATTGCTGAACACGGGAACGTATTTTTCGCCAGCGATTGCAAATCTGTTTGAAAAAGCGACCGAAATTTCTCCCGCGAATTACGACGCTTGGCTCGCTTACGAAAATTATCTCGCAACGGCAAGCGCTCCCGCGGACATTTGGAAAAAATTCGCGATGGCTTGCGCGCGCGGGCTTTCGAGCCATTTGCAGGTCGTTTGGGAATTGCTCGAAAAAAATGCCGTTCCCGCGATAAAATCCGCGTCAACGCCAGACGCATTTGTCGATTTTTTGTGTTCCCTGCATAAAATTATTCGCCAAAGCGAGCGTCCAACAAGCGAATTTTGCGATTATTCTGTTATTTTGTCGCGTCATTTCGATTTGATCGACAAAATGGATTTCGACCAGCAAAAGCGGTTGTTTGCGGCGATGCTCGAAGGGCAATACGGCACGCAACAGGCGTTTGCCGAAACGGTGCAGTGGGGCGGAAAAACATTTTTGGGAAATGAAAAAACGTCGCAGATTTACGTCGAAACACTTAGTAATTTGCTCAAATCGAAAGGAGCAAAAGCCGGCGATAACGTTGAAAATTATGTGAAAAATTCGATTCTTGAAGCGTCGCAGGCGGACAATATGGAAGCGTTTAAATCGCTCACGCAGCTTGTGCGTTCGCTCGCTCCCGCCCAAAACCGCGCGCCGCAGAACATTGATTTCACCGATTTGCCGTTGCTTTCGGCGGATGGAATGTTGCGCATTTCGAGCACTTCGCAGTGGGATCATCCAGCATCTTATCTCGACGTCATCGACGGGAAAAGCGCCACGCAAAGTTTTCACACGGGCAAAGAGAAAACTCCGTGGGCGTCGGTGCGCTTGCCTGGCGAAGCGATGGTTGGCGCTGTTTTCATCGAAAATGTGGCGGGACAAAACAGCGGGCGTTGTTTGCCGTTTAAAATCGAAGTTTCCGAAGACCAAAAAACTTGGACTGCAGTTGGCGAAAAAATTACCGCGCGCCAAAATGAATACAAAATCACGTTCCCGCCAGTCAAAGCGCGTTACGTTCGCGTGATTCGCGAAGGCGATTCGCCCGACTTTCTGCATTTTAGAAAGCTGATGGTTTTCGGGAAAAAACTTTATTAAATCGCGTTCCCGCAAAACAAAAAATCCGTTCCCGTGAAGCTGGCGGGAACGGATTTTTTTGTGAGATTTAATTTTTACTTTGCCAAAAATTGCAGGGCGAGCGAATAGCCGCGCAAGCCCAAGCCGCAGATTTGCCCCTTGCAAACGGGCGCGGTGAGAGAAGTGTGGCGGAATTCTTCGCGCTGGTGAATATTGGAAATGTGGACTTCGATAACGGGAATCGCCGTTCCCGCGATACAGTCGCGCAACGCGATGCTCGTGTGCGTGTATGCGCCAGGATTGAAAACGATTCCCGCGACGCCTTCGTTTGTCCAGCGGTAAATCGTGTCGATCAGTTCGCCTTCGGTGTTGGACTGCGCGCAGACGAGTTCAACGCCGAGTATTTTCGCCTCTTCGGCGAGTTGTTTTTCGAGCTGTTCAAGCGTAGTCGAGCCGTAAATTTCGGGTTCGCGTTTACCGAGCCAGTTGAGGTTGGGACCGTTGAGAATTGCGATTTTTTTCATTTGGTTTTTGGGCGTTCCCGCCGTTGAAAATTAGTTGTTGAAACGGAAAACGGCAACGTCGCCGTCTTGGAAAATGTAGTCTTTGCCTTCAAGACGATATTTGCCGACTTCGCGCGCTGCGGCGACAGAGCCCGCCGTTACGAGATCAGAGCAGGAAATAACGTCCGCTTTGATGAAGCCTTTTTCAAAGTCCGTGTGAATGACACCCGCGCATTGTGGTGCCGTCATGCCTTTTTTGAAAGTCCAAGCGCGCACTTCCTTTTCTCCCGCGGTAAAGTATGAAGCGAGCCCAAGCAAATCGTAGGAAAGGCGAATCAATTGCGAAACGCCAGAATCCGTCACTCCGAGTTCTTGGAGAAATTCCGCGCCTTCTTCGGGCGAAAGCTCGCAAAGTTCCGCTTCGACTTGCGCGCAGATAACGCAGACGCGCGCGTCGTGATTGTCGGCAACGTATTTTTTGACGGCTTGCACATACGCGTTCCCGTCGGGATTTGCAAGTGTGGTTTCATCGACATTGCACGCGTAAAGCACAGGCTTGACCGAAAGAAGTGAAAAGAATTTTATACGGGAACGCTCGTCGTCGTTCATGGGCAGCGACGCCGCAGTTTTGCCTTCGTTGAGGTGCGGAATGAGACGTTCGAGCAGGGCGATATTGGCTACCGCGTCTTTGTCTTGGCCGCGCGCTTTTTTGACGTTGCGTTCGAGCTGCTGTTCGCAGGATTGTAGGTCTGCGAGCACGAGTTCTGTGTTGATGACATCGATGTCGCGCACGGGATCGACTTTGCCCATGTTGTGGATAATGTCGTCGTTGTCAAAACAGCGGACAACGTGGACGATTGCGTCAACTTCGCGAATGTTCGCCAAAAACTTGTTCCCGAGTCCTTCGCCTTTGGACGCTCCCGCCACTAAGCCCGCAATATCGACGAATTCGATGACTGCGGGAACGACAACTTGTGTTTTGGCGATTTTGCGCAACTGCTCAAGTCGTTCATCGGGAACTTCGACGATGCCGACGTTGGGCTCGATGGTGCAAAATGGGTAATTCGCCGCTTCCGCTTTGCGGGAACGGGTGAGCGCGTTAAAAAGTGTACTTTTGCCAACATTCGGCAAACCGACAATACCTACTTGTAACATTTTTAATTAAAAAGCGAATGATAATCTTGAAATAAACTATTTAAACCATTTTATCGTTCCCGCGGCGAAAAGTAAATTGCATTCTCGAAGACTGCGAAATTCTCAGAGTTTTTGAGAAAATTTATTGCAGTATTTTATTATTGTAAAAAATTCTTGCGTTGAGATCTTGTTTTTGTTAAACTATAAATTGTGAAATTTAAGTTGCTTTCAGATTTATGTGAAATTCGTTTGGGATATTCATTTCGTTTTCGAGTTGAAGACGATCCTGAAGGCGATGTTTTTGTTTTTCAGCCGCGTAATGTTTTGTCAGATGACAATTTTATGCCCAAAGTTTTATCGACACAAATCAAAGAGCATCATTTTTTAAAGAGAAATGAAATTCTTTTTACAAATCGCGGAACTTTTAAGTCAAAGATTTTTTTGGCGGGAACTCGTTCGGTTGCGAGCGGTGGTCTTTTTGTATTGTCGGTAAAGTCAGATTTGGTTTTGCCTTCGTATATTTCGCTTTATCTTGACTCTTCGCGAGGGCAGCGTGCGTTGGCATCTCGGCAAGAACAAATGAGCGTTCCCGCGATTACTTTAAAACAACTACAATCAATTCCAATTCCAATGATTCCAATTTCAAAACAAAAACTTTTATCTCGCTTGTCGGCGTGTCAGGAAAAAATAAATTTTTTAACTCAAAAACTTAACAAACTTAAAAAACAGCGTTTTGACGCAATTCTCAAAGGAACATTCCATGGCTAAAATTACACAAGATAATCTCAATAAGATTTTATGGTCTGCGGCAGATTCTTCGCGCGGTACTGTTGATTCTTCTATTTTTAAGGATTATATCTTAACGTTGCTCTTTTACAAATACATGAGCGATTTGCACAAAGTCGAATATGAAAAATTAAAGCAACGTTACGGGGACGATCGCGAAATGATTTTGATGCGTTTGCGGCATAGTCGTTTTGTGTTGCCAGAGGGCGCGAGTTTTTATGAAATTTACGAGCGCCAAGCAGAAGACAATATCGGTGAACTTTTAAATGTTGCATTGCGCCAAATTGAAGATGCCAACGATGAACGTTTGAGAAATATTTTTAATGTCGATTTTAATGCCGAAAATATTTTAGGCAAAACTCAAGAACGCAACAAAATGATTCGCAATCTTCTCGGTGATTTTAATCGCGTTGATTTGAGTGAAGTGGGCGACGATATTTTGGGCAATGCTTACATGTATTTGATCGAGCGTTTTGGTTCTGATGCAGGTAAAAAAGGTGGCGAATTTTTCACGCCCAAAGTGCTTGCGCGCTTGCTCGCAAAACTCGTAAACCCTAAAAGCGGTGATCGTATTTGCGACCCTACTTGCGGCGCGGGCGGATTGCTTTTAATGGCGGGCGAAGAGGTAGGCTCAAATGATTACGCGCTTTACGGACAAGAAAAAACGGGCTCAACTTACAATCTTGCGCGCATGAATATGTTTTTGCACAATCAAGATGCCGCGCGCATCGAATGGGGTGACACGCTTAATCATCCGTTGTTAGTTGAAAACGATCGATTGATGCGCTTTAATATTGTTGTTGCCAATCCGCCATTTTCGCTCGATAAATGGGGTGAAAAAGGTTTAGAAAACGATCAATACAATCGTTTTGAGCGTGGTATGCCACCTGCAAGCAAAGGCGATTATGCGTTTATTTCTCACATGATTGCGACAGCAGAGCCACGCGAAGGGCGCGTTGCCGTTTTTGTGCCGCACGGCGTTTTGTTTCGTGGTTCATCTGAAGGTCGCATTCGCCAAGCACTCATTCGCGAAAATCTTTTGGACGCGGTGATTGGTCTGCCCGCGGGACTTTTCCAAACGACAGGCATTCCCGTGGCGATCTTGATTTTTGATCGTTCCCGCGAAGCTGGCGGTGCCAACGAAAATCGCAAAGATGTTTTGTTTATCGATGCTAGCCACGAATTTGTTCCCGGCAAAAATCAAAATACTTTGAGTGATGAAATGATTGAAAAAATCGTCAACATTTATCGTTCCCGCCAAGAAGTTGAAAAATATTCGCACATCGCAACACTTGCAGAAATCGCTGAAAACGATTTCAATCTTAATATCCCGCGCTATGTTGATACCTTTGAAGAAGAGGAAGAAATCGATTTGCGAGCCGTTAGCGATGAAATCGCAAAAACCGAAAAAGAACTCGCTACCGTTGAAGCCGAAATGAAAAAAGTGTTAGATGAACTCCTTAAAAAATAAAACGCGATGGACGAATTTCTCCCGCAAAAAGGCAATTACAAAAAGCTGAAATGTTTTCAGCTCGCAGAGGCAATTTATGAAATCACATTCTATTTTTGTGAGCATTTTTTGAGGCGCGGAGACCGCACTTGCGACCAAATGCTACAAGCCGCGCGTAGCGGAAAACAAAACATCGCCGAAGGTAGCGCCGCGGGAACGACCTCAAAAGAAACCGAAATCAAATTGACCAATGTTGCCAAAGCAAGCTTGCAAGAATTGTTGCTCGATTACGAAGATTATTTGGGTTCCCGCGAACTCGTCCAATGGCAAAAAGGCGACGCGCGTTTAGAAAAAACACGCGCCGTTTTGCGCGAAAACCATCCGCGCGAATTTTATCGTGAAAAAGCAAAATCGTGGTCGGCGGGAACGCTCGCAAATGTCGCGCTAACCATGATTCACCAATGTGATTATTTGCTTGCGCGCCTCATCGAAAGCCAAAAAAAGCACTTTCTCCAAGAAGGCGGCTCCCGCGAAGCCATGACACGCGCACGCTTACAATACCGCCAACAACAAAATTTTCAAAATCCTCAGAGATCTCAGAACGCTCCGACTGCTCCGAGTTCTCGGACAATCACCGTGCGCTGCCCGCACTGCGGGAAAACGATCACCATCAGCGTTCCCGTTGAAAATAACAAATAACAATGAAACAAAATTTAAAACAATGAACAAAAATCAAAAATTTCCAAAAGGGTGGAAAGAAGTAAAATTGGGGGAAATCGGAAAATTTGTTTCAGGAACTGGTTTCCCTGAAAGTGAGCAAGGTGGAAAAAACGGCATTCCTTTTTATAAAGTTTCTGACATGAATTTAGAAAAGAATAATAAAGAAATGCTTGTTGCGAATAATTATGTAAATCAAGAACAAATAATTCGATTGAAATATAAGCCAATTAAAGAAGACGCAATAATATTTGCAAAAGTTGGTGCAGCAATCTTTTTAGAGAGAAAACGATTGGCTAAAAATTTTTTGATTGATAACAATATGATGGCTTTCATTCCAATTAATGCAAATTTGCATTTTATGAAAATAATTTTAGACAAAACAAGATTGTCTAAATTTTCTCAAATTGGAGCTTTGCCATCGTATAATGCGAGTGATTTGAAAATTATCAAAATTGCCGTTCCCGCCGACATTGAAGAGCAAAAGGCGATTGCGGGAGCGCTGGGGATTTGGGACGTGGGAATCGAAAAGTTGAGTCAAGTCATCAAACTTAAAGAAAAACAAAAAAAAGCAATTATGCAAAAGTTGCTCAGTGGAAAAATCAGACTCAGCGGATTTTCAAAACCGTGGAAAGAAGTAAAATTGGGGGAAGTTTGCGAAATTAAAAAAGGTAAACAATTGGGACGTTTGGAAATGTTGGAAAACGGAAGTGTTCCCGTAATGAATGGTGGAATTTTGCCATCGGGATTTACTAATTCTTTTAATGAAAATGAAAATACAATAACAATAAGTGAGGGTGGAAATTCGTGTGGTTTTGTTTCTCTATTAAAAGAAAAATTCTGGTGTGGTGGACATTGTTATGTGCTAAAAAATTTAAAAGTTGAAATTTTATTTTTGTTCCAAATTTTAAAACAAAAAGAACAAGAAATAATGCGATTACGTGTTGGTTCTGGATTACCTAATATTCAAAAAACGGTTATTGAAAAATTTTCTTTTTACGTTCCTGCCGATATTGACGAGCAACGCGCGATTGCGGGAACGCTTTCGGTTTGCGATGAAGAGCTTGCGTTGTTGAATAAAAAATTGGCGTTGTTGCGGGAACAAAAAAAGTCCTTGATGCAACAATTGCTCACGGGCAAAATGCGTTTAAAATTTTAAGGAGGATGCGTTATGGTTTACGGGAACGATATTGATAATAATTTGCCAGATTTTGATGAAGCGTCGAGCAGTCAGATTCCTGCGATATTGCAATTGATCAATTTGGGCTACGAATTTATTGCGGATCCGCGCAGAGATAAGAGCCAATATATTTTGCGCGATATTGCTTTTGCGGCGATGCGTAAGATTAACAAGTCCGAAATTTCCGATCGCAGCATTCAAGAGGCGATTGTTTCGCTTGAAAAGATTAAGATGGACGATGGAACTTTTAAGGCGTCGGAGGATATTTTTGCGGATTTGTTGGGCGGGATCGCGGTTTCAGAGATGATTGACGGCAAGAAGACTTCTCCACAGATGCGTTTGGTTGATTGGTCGAATCCGCAAAATAATAGTTTTCATGTGATTGCTGAATTTGAGATTTCTGAGTCACGGGAACGCCGTCCAGATATTGTTTTGTTTGTGAATGGGATTCCTTTGGCGGTGATTGAAAACAAGAAAGCGAGCGTTCCCGTTGATGAAGCCGTTTTGCAGATGATTCGCAATCAGCAATTAGGGCAAACGCCGAAATTCTTTTTGTTCCCGCAGCTTTTAGTTTGTGCGAATGTGGATGCGGTGAAATACGGCACGATGCTTACACCGCGCGAATTTTATGCGGTTTGGAAAGAAAAAGACGTTCCCGCAGATTTTGAATCGTTGGTTTTGGCGAGTGTTAATAAGGTCGTTCCCGCAGAGACGATTAAATTGCTTTTATCGAGTTTGCGCGTAAAGCGCGAGTTTGTTCAATTTGAGCGTTTTGAATTGACGGCACAGGACAAGGCGATTTACAGTTTGTTGCGTCCAGAACGGCTGTTAGATTTGACGCGTAATTTTATTTTGTATGACAATGGTGTTAAAAAAATTACGCGTTATCAGCAATTTTTTGCGATTAAAAAGACTTTAAAGCGCATTGAAGAGTTTGGCGGGAACGGAAAACGTTGTGGTGGTTTGATTTGGCACACGCAAGGCAGTGGCAAATCGTTGACGATGGTAATGCTTGTAAAAAATTTGATTGAGACGATTCAGAATCCGCGTGTGATTGTTGTTACAGATCGCACCGATTTGGATGTGCAAATTCGCGACACCTTTAAGGCGTGCAATATTAAAGCAGGCGTGCAACAAGCGGTTTCGAGCAAAGATTTAATTCGTCGCATTCGTTCAAAAACCACGGATGTAATTACGACGTTAGTTCATAAATTTGAAAAAGAAACTGATTTTCGCGATGACGATAATAATATTTTTATTTTGATTGACGAGGCGCACCGCACGCAAGGAGGCGATGCTAACGCAATGATGAATCGCATTTTGCCACGCGCTTGTCAAATCGCGTTCACGGGAACACCCTTGATGAAAAAAGATAAATCCAAAAATAAATTTGGCGGTTTTATTGATACTTATACAATTTCAGAAGCCGAAGAAGATGGCGCGATTTTGCCGCTCATTTATCAAGGGCGTTTTGTCGATCAGCGTGTTGATGAAAATATTAATCTTTTTTATGAATGTATTGCGGGAACGCTTTCTGAGCAACAGAAAAAAGATTTTGAAAAAAAATGTCTTTCTTCGTCGTTGCTTGAGCAAACTTCGCGGCGCGTGGAAATGATCGCGCTTGATGTGCACGACCATTACGTTAAACATTTTCAAGGCACAGGTCTAAAAGCGCAACTCGTCGCGCCAAGTAAATATGCCGCCATTTTGTTTAAAAAAGCATTAGATATGTTGGGTGACGTGAGTTCAGAAGTGGTGATTTCTGAAACCGTGGCAGAAGAAGATGAAAGCGACGATAAAAATGCGTATTCAAAAAAAACTGTCGCGCAATTTTTAGCGGAACAAAAAACGGGCTATGGCTCATTGGAAAATCGTGAAAAACGCGTGATTCAAGATTTTAAGAAAAATCCAGAAGGTTGCGAAATTTTGATTGTGGTTGATAAATTGTTGACGGGTTTTGATGCGCCTTGTAATACAGTTTTGTATTTGGCAAAACAGTTACAAGATCATAATTTGTTGCAAGCGATTGCGCGCGTTAATCGACTTTACGATGGCGAAAAAGATAAACAAATCAAAGCTAATGGTTTAATTGTTGATTATTCTAAAAATGCTAAAAATTTAAAAGACGCGTTGGCACTTTTTAGTCATTATGAGGCGCAAGATGTCGAACGCGCGTTGTTGAATACTGATGATCAAATCCAACTCCTGGAAAAAACATATGATGATTTGCACGCAATTTTTAAAAATGTAAAAGATGTCGCAAATAGCGATGCCTACGTGCAGGAACTTGTACAAAACGAAGACGCAAAAAATAAATTTTACGAAAAAGTAAATTTGTTTATTCGTCAATTTGATACTTGTTTTTCACTTTACGATTTTCATAAAAAATTTAGCGATGAAAAATTAAAACTTTATCGCAAAGATTTGAAACGTTTTGTAGAAATAAAAAAAACGACACAACTTGTTTTAGCAGAAAAAGTCGATTTCTCAAAATATAAAGAACAATTGCGAAAATTGCTTGATACTTATGTGAGCGCCAAAGAAGTCGAAATCTTATCAAAAGAAATCAGCTTGACCGACATGCGCGAATTTAACCAATATGTTGAAGATGAAAAAAATGGACTTTCAGATCGTTCAAAAGCTAAAGCCATCGCTGCGCAAACAAGCAAAGTGATTCGGGAACGCTATAAACGCGACGAAATTTTTTATAAAAAGTTTTCAGACCGTATTGAAAAAATTTTGCAAGAAATCGAAGACGCAAAACGTGAAGACGTCGCTGCGCTTTTTATCGAAATGAAAAAAATTCAAAGCACTGTTGAAAATTATGAAGATAGTGATTTGCCAGAGGCGATTCGCAACGAAAAAGTTTATCACCCATTTTGGCGTAATTTGCCTGAAAAATTTGCAAATAAAATTGACGACAATTTGTTTGTCGAGGTTTTAAAACAAATTATTGCCATTATTCGCCAAAATAAAAAAGTCGATTTTGAACACGATATCACGGTAAAACGCCGAGTGATAATCGCAATTGAAGATTTTTTGTTTGATGATCTCGCTCTTGGCTTTAGACCAGCAGAAGTGCAAGCAATCGCCGAAAAATGTTGGGAACTCGCAATCTTAAACAGGGAAATGATTTAATGGAAATTGATTTAAGTGAATGGCGCGAGGCGAGTTTTGAGCAAGAGGCGCGTAAAAGTTTTTCTGCACGTGTGTTCTCGAATGGTCATATCACGATAAAAGCGCCCTTAGAAGCAAGTGCTGAAGAGGTACAAAGTTTTATTGCGCGTAAAAGACATTGGATTAAAACTCAGTTAAATTTTTTTGAGCAATTTAAGACGAGTGAAAATAAAGTTTATCAAAACGGTTGTACTATGTTTTATTTGGGACGACAATATCAATTAATCGTTCAAAAAAAATGCTCGGAAACGTCCGTAAGACTCGAAAAAAACAAAATTGTCGTTCGTTGTGAAGAATGCCTAAGTGATGAAATGCTTAAAAAGATTTTGGGAAAATGGCTGGCGTATCGGCGGGAACGTGTTTTTCGGGAACGTTTGGAAAAAGTTTGTCGCAGTTTTTTTGATTTTAAACAGCCGTCTTTAAAAATTAGAAAATTGAAGAGACGTTGGGGAAGTTATTTGAAAAATCATACAATTATTTTGAACCCAGAATTAATTTATGCTTCAAAATCGGCGATTGATTGTATTATTGTGCATGAATTGTGTCATTTTTACTACAAAAATCATAACGCGGCATTTTATGATTTGCTTACATCGAAAATACCGAATTGGAAAAAAATAGAAATTGCTTTGGAACAAAAACTTTTAGGAAGATTTTAGTTTGTTAGTGGTTTTTCGCGATTTATTTTGTGTTATCGGCGGATTTAAACTATAATCAAAGTTACTGCGAAAATTAAAACGCTCCCGTATTTCAATGGTTAGAATTTTGGCCTCCGAAGCCGGCGATCCGAGTTCGAGTCTCGGCGGGAGCGCCAGTTTGAAAACTAAAAATAAAATTAGCAATTCTTAAAACGCGAACATTTTTTGAAAAGTTTAGTTATGGAAGATAAAAAATCAGACATCGATTTTAGCGGTCTTTTTGACAGCGATTTCACCGATTTTGAAGTCGCAAAACCTGCGGAAACGCGCAATCGCGAACGTCGCGGGAACGATAAAGAGCCGCGCGGCAAACGCGTTCGCGGGAACGATAAATCGCGCGCGCCACGGGAACGCCGTTCACGTCCTTCATTCCGCGAAAATGCTAATAAACCGAGCGAAAAATCTTACAGCAACAAGCCCGCGCGCACGTTCCCGCCAATGCCTGTTGCGACGCTGAATTTTTATCCAGAAGACAAGCCAATTACGGCGCTCGTGAATGCGATTAAAGTTTCGGGTCGCACTTATACTTTGTTTGCGATTGCTAATTTGTTGCTTGAAAAGCCCGCGCGTTTTAATGTGATGATCACAGCGCTCGCGCGCAAGGGCGAAACCGAGGCTCGCCCGCTCGTAATTAGCGTTCCCGACAATATGCCGTTTATTTATGAAAATGAGGCATTGGCGCACGCTTGCGATTTGGCGTTCCCGCAAATGTTTGACATTGCAGAAACCGAAGTCGAAGCCCCCAAAGGCGATTACAAAATGGTTGCGGTTTGCGGTCTCGACAATGCGGTGATTAGCGCGCCTAATTATCACGGTTACAACCAAGCTTTACACGCGTATCACGCAGAACATTTTGCGCGTATGCCATTTGAAAAATTTGTCGCAACTGTGAAAAATTCTTCTGACGAAGTGCTCGTAAAATCGTGGCTCGACACTATGACCAAACGCACAGTTTATATTTTGAAAGAACGCGCAGAAGGCGAACCCGAAAAGTTTGAAAGCAAGCACGCGGCAATCGAATTTATTTGCAAGCAACGCAAAGAAAAACTCATCACCACCGCAGCTCAATGGCGCATCGCGGGAACGATGATTGAACAATTACCCAAGGGAAAATTGCGCGCACAAATCGAATTTGAATTGGCAAAACAACGCAAATTCCCGCTCGAAACGGCAAATGGTTTTCGAGGACGTTTGCGCCACATGGGCTTGTCGTTCTTCCGAAAAGCTCCTGAAAATATTACAGTTGTTTCGGGAATTCGTCGCAAATTCCGCACGCCAAGTGCGCATTTTTCGGACGATATTCAACGCATTTTTGATTACCTCGATAAAAATCAAAATTCCAAGCTTGACGCTTTGATCGTCGCATTGCTCGGCGAAGACGCAAGCGATGAGGCAAAAACAAAACTCGCGGGATCGCTCCATTGGCTCGTTTCAGAAGGTTATGTTTGCGAAATGGAAACGGGCGAATTGTTTGTTTTCCAAGTAATGTCCGAAGAACAAGCTAAAGCCGCAGAAAACAACGAGCCGCCCAAACAACGCGAAGCGCTCGAAACGGTTGAAGACGAAAGTGGTATCACGCAAACCGTTCCCGTAATGCCTGAAACTATCGCCCCAGAAGCATAAAAATGTTGCAAGCGCTTTTAGTTTTTATTGGCGCGGGCTGTGGTGGAGTGTTGCGTTGGCTCATCGGCCGCGCAACACTTGTCGTTTTGGGAACCCAATTTTTTCCTGCGGGAACGCTTGTTGCGAATGTGATTGCTTGCGCGGGAGCGGGCGTTTTGGCGTTTGCGGGAACGCATTTGCCGCCAGAATGGCGTTTGTTTATTATGACGGGATTTCTTGGCGGGCTTAGTACAATGTCCACATTTTCGCTTGAAACGGTCGAGCTGTTGCGTATTGGCGCGTGGCAAATTGCCTTGTTGAATTTGTTAATTACGCTTGTTTGCTGTTTTGGCATTTTGTGGCTGATGCTGCAATTTTCAAAAGGGTAAATTTTGAGGTTATGATTTTTGAATATTCTCAAAAAGAGTTAGATTATTTGAGCGCGCGCGATGAAAAAATGGCGGCGCTGATTGAGCGATTTGGCTTTATTGAACGCGTGTGCGAGCGCGATTTGTTTGCTGCGGTGGTGCGCAATATTATCGCGCAACAGATTTCGGGAAAAGCGTATGAAAGCATTTTGGCACGCGTCAAAAATTTGACGGGAACGATTTCTGTCAAAAATATTCTCAAATGCGTTCCCGCCGATTTGCGTGCGTGTGGACTTTCAGAGCGCAAGGTGGAATATATTTTTTCGTTTGCAAAAAAAGTGTCGAGCGGCAAATTTGATTTGGCGGCGGTAAAAAAAATGAGCGACCGCGAAGCCATTGACGCGTTGAGTTCGCTGAATGGCATTGGCGAATGGACCGCGGAAATGCTTTTGTTGTTTTGCTTGCGACGGCCTAATATTTTAAGTTTTGGCGATTTTTCAATTCGTTTGGCGTTGGAAAAAATTTACGGTCACGAAAAAATTTCTAAAAAAATGTTTGAAGTTTATCGGGAACGATTTTCGCCCTACGGGAGCGTTGCGAGCTTTTATTTGTGGGCGTCAAACGCGCCAGAAATTCATTTTTGTTATTATAATTCTCCCGCGGGAACGCTTACGCTTGTCGAGCAAAATAATGCTTTGATTGCGTTGAAATTTGCTAAAGCAAAAATTCAAGGCGGCATTTTGTGCGAGAATGCATTTTTAAAAAATGTTTCAAATTGGCTGAAACTTTATTTTGCGGGAACGCAAAAATTGCCACCGTTGCCAAGAGTAAAATTGACGGGAACGCCTTTTGAATGTGAAGTTTGGGACGAGCTCAAAAAATTAAAATACGGCGAAACAACGACTTACGGCGCAATCGCTAAAATAATCGCCAAACGTCGCGGGAACGCTAAAATGTCTGCACAAGCTGTCGGGAACGCTGTTGGGAAAAATCAAATTCCAATCATCGTTCCTTGCCATCGCGTTTTGGGCGCGAATAAAAAAATTACAGGATTTTCGGACGGGCTCTCAATCAAACGCATTTTGCTCAATATCGAAAAAATCGATTTTGTCGAATAAAGCCGTTAATTTTTTTACGCGAAAATTTGCAACGAAAAATCCGTTCCCGCCAATTTTACGGGAACGGACTTTTTATTTTGATTTTTTAATGTTGATTAGAATTTCATTTGAAGCATTGTGCGGAAGGCACCATAAGTTGCGTCGTGAGCTGCTCCGCCGTAGAGATGGCCAACTTCATAACCAGCAGCTACTTTTACATATTTGTTGAAGTAGTAGTTGGCACCCGCGTAAATTGTGTATGCATTATCCGTTCCTGGATTTGCGGGAACGTTCTTTTGTGTGCTTGCGTCAACTTTGCCAGAATCCGTGTTCAAGTAAGTGAAACGGAATGCAGGTTCGATGCCACAATCGAGCTTGTAAGTTGCGGTGAGATTGAGACCATAGAATGGTTTTACGCCAGATTTGTCTCCGTCGCCATCAACATAGTAGACGATGCCCAAGAGATTGAGATTTCCGTTTTGATATTGAGCATATGGTTCAAAACCATAAACCGTTCCCCCGTTGCTATTTGCAGCTGTTGCATCGTCGCCAAAATTAACGATGCCATTAAAGCCGAGATAGAGACTTTCTTTGTCTGCAAATTTAATTTTTTTGCCAACATAGTAGGTTACTGCCAAGTCGTTTGATTTTTCGTCGTAATCTTTGGCGACTGCATTTGTGAGAGACATGCCATAATCGAAACTATCTGCTTTGCCAGCCCATTCAACACCGCAGTGATAACCTGAAAGCCCTTTTGCGCCTTTGCCATTCAAAAAGTTTGAATTGAGCGAGCGTTCAATGCATGGGAACAAGGCAGAAGATGAATATTCTTCAACACCGAAGTGGTTTTTCTTGTGTCCAACAGAAAGTGTTCCATATTCAGTTTTCTTTGAAATGAGAGCTTTGTCGATATAGCGGCTCCAATTGTCGCCACCCTTTCCGCTGCTGTCAAATTGGTAAACGACAGATATTGCCCAGCCGTCTGTTGTTTTTGCTGTTGCTCCCAAACTTGAGCGGCGAATTGCGAAACCGCTGTTATCACCAGTCGTGCTGCGGTTGTTTGTCGCGTATGCGTATTGCACTTGCACCATCGCCGAAGGTGTGATTGTGATATCTTTGACTTCTGCGAATTTCACTTTTGGAACTTCGATCGTGATCTTGGTCGTGTCACTATTTGCTGCGGGAGCGTCTGTCGCTGGCGCAGAAACGGTTTGTGCTTCTTGGGCAAATGCAAAAGGAGCGATTGCCAAAGCTGCTGTTGCTAATAATGTTTTTGATACTTTCATAATTTTTTTTAGTTTTTCATGTTCCCGTAAATCTCGGGAACGATTTCATTTTAACCGATTTCAAGTGTTATTTTGCGATTAATCAACAACTAACAGTCGCTTAACAATTTCTAAACAAAAAGTGTTCCCGTGTAGCTCGCGGGAACGCTTTTAAGAGTTATTTTTGATTAGTAACCTTTGATTTTGAAGAGTCCTGTAACCGAAGTATTCGTGTGAATACATTGAATTGCTTTGCCGATGAGCTCTGCAACAGAGAGCACTGTGATTGGCAAACCGTTTGGTTTTACGGGAACGGAATCTGTCGTGATGAGTTCGTCGAGCAACCCAGACGAAAGGCGTTCGTATGCGGTTTGATTCAATTGGCAGTGAGAAACCATTGCGCGGACTGATTTTGCGCCGTTTTCACGCAAGATTTTTGCCGCAGAGCAGAGCGTTCCCGCGGTTTCGGTCATATCGTCCACGAGAATGATATTGCGTCCTTCGACTTCGCCGACGAGATTTGTTGCCTCTACGGTTGAAGCGTCAATGCGGCGTTTTGCGATAAAGCCGATTGGCAAATTGAGCAAGTTTGCAACCGCAGAAGCCGCTTTCAAGCCGCCAATATCGGGCGAGAAAACGGTTGCGTTTTCCAAAAATGGTTTATCTTTGATGTAGTTGTAAAATGTTGAAGACGCGAAAAGGTGATCGACGGGAATATCAAAGAAACCTTGAATTTGTTGCGCGTGCAAATCGAGCGCAACCACGCGATTCGCTCCCGCAGCCGTGAGCAAGTTTGCCACCAATTTGCCAGTAATCGGCACGCGTGGACGGTCTTTGCGGTCTTGGCGCGCGTAGCCAAAGAATGGAATGACAGCCGTGATGCGCGCAGCCGAAGCACGACGGATCGCGTCGATCATAACGAGCAATTCCATCAAATGTTCATTAGTGGGCGTGCAGGTGGGTTGAATGACGAAAACGTCGCAACCGCGAATGTTTTCTTTAATTTGCACGAATGTTTCGCCGTCAGGGAACGGTTTAACTTCGGCTTCGCCAAGAGGAACGCAAATCGAGTCGCAAATTGCTTTTGCGAGCGCAGGGTTTGCATTGCCTGTGAAGATTTTGATTGGTGAGTTCATAGTCGATGAGAGAAAAATTTAGCGGCGGTCTGCTTCAGAAGGCAAGCGTTTTGAGATTTCAGAAACCATTTTGCGCGATTGTTCAAGATCGCCCCAAGTGCCCCAAACAATTGCGACTTCGGTGTAAGGTTGACCCGCTGGCAATTTAGAATCGCGTGGGCGTGCAGGTTGTTTGCGCGTTACATCAACGGTAATTTTTACAAAGCGAGGTCCGCAGAAAAAGAGTTCGCGGCTGTTGTTGGTTGGTGTGTCGCCCGCATAGTAAAGTCCCATCGATTCTCCCGCTTTGATTGCTGCTAAACTGACGGCTTCGAGATCGCTGTAATAAAAGCGTACATTTTCGAGCGTGCGCGTTGTCCAAACAGCTTGATTTGAGAATTTTGAGCCAGGCAAATCAACATCAACGGTGGTGCAACCCGCGAGCGCAATTAAGGTGAGAGAAGAGAGAAGTGCAATTAATTTTTTCATAGTTATTCTATAATAGTGCTGTTTTGTAGCGCTTTCAAACAAAAATTTAACACAAAACAAATCTCGGCTCTCATTCAGGTTGGCTGAAAAATCGGGCACGGCAAAAATAAAAATGTTGTCTTAATTTGAGAAACAAATAATCAACGTCGGAAACGCCGCAGGCCTTGCTAATTATACGTTTTAGTGTCGCGTTTGTTGCTTCAATTTTGCCTGAATTTACCTTGTAAACAAATGCGTTTGCAATTTGACGAAAATGCAATTCTATTTTTCGGGCAAATTTTTGAACCCGAGAAATGCCCGATTTGAACGCCATTTTTATCCACGAAACCAACGCCAATTGCGCTTCCAACGCGTCTTTAATTTTGAAAATCGCGCGAAATTGTTCTTTGAGCAAATAAGATATGTTTTTTCATGCGCTCGCCGCAGTGTGAACGCGTGCAGCCGAATCGTGCGTCGAATTTGTAATTGATGACAATGTTTTTAGCTTCTACAATAATTCCAACAACACACCAGTTGGCAATTTTAAATAAGTTTTTCATTCTCTATTTGTATAAAAATTACAAATAATTTGCGAGCTTAGTGTGTTGCCTTTTTTTTTTTTATTTTTGCCGTGCCGATTTTATCAGCAACCTGAATGAGAGCCAAAAAAACTCTCTTTCGTATTTCGTCAAATAAAAAGGACACCGAAGATTTTTTTGAGAGGAAAGATTCAGGGAGTTATTCTTCATTTAAGATGACACCGAAGGGATTGGCTGAAAACAGTTGAGAGGGTGAAGAAAAGACGTTGGT
>CAKUQY010000032.1 GCA_934675585.1 uncultured Opitutales bacterium
GTCATCTTAAATGAAGAATAACTCCCAAAATCTTTCCTCTCAAAAAAATCTTCGGTGTCCTTTTTATTTGACGAAATGCGGTGGAGAGAAAGCGCGGGAACGGGGGTTAGGGGAAAGGTTAACCACGAATTTCTCGAAATACACGAATGACGGGAACATGGTTTTTAAACCGCAAAGGAAGCTAAGGAAGCGAAGGATTGGTTTTAACGCAAATTACACGGATTTTAAGCAAATTTCACAAATAATTTTCGTTGCGCCTGTGGCAAGCACCTTAGGTGAAGTAGGCTGATTTAGGTTTTTAAATCAGAAAAAAGAAATTAAGATTTGAAGGTGTAGAGTGGGGAGAGAAAGCGCGGGAACGCGGGTTAGGGAAAAGGTTAACCACGAATTTCACGAAATCCACGAATGACGGGAACGCGAGAATGACGGGAACAGAAAGTTTTTTTTCGACTACGAATTAAACGAAAAGGTGTAGGGTGGAGAGTGGAGAGTGGGGAGAGTCTTGGTCTTTGTTTTAGTTAACTTTCAACTCTCAACTATAAACTATAAACTTTTAATTTGGTTTTAGTTAACTCTCAACTATAAACTATAAACTTTTAACTTTCTTGTTTCTTTTTTGAATCTCCACACTCCCCACTCTACACTATTTCCTAAACCGCGTTCCCGCGATTTGTTAGCCGTTGCGTGGTTTTGGCAAGAAGAAGAAAAATAAACCGCAAACGAACATCAGCACGCCTGCGATGCAAAGTGGCACGCCGAGCGCGATATTCATATCTTTCAAATAACCGCCGAGCCATGAAATGAGCGCTCCCGCAGAAACCGAAGTCAAATTGAGCAAGCCGTAGCCCGTTGCCGAAAAACGTTCGTCGATGTGCGAACGCAAAACGGGCATCAATGTTGCATCGAGCGAACCTTGCGCCACGCCTTGGGTTGCGACCAACGCGAGCGTTCCCGCGAGCCCGATTGCGATTGGCAAGCCAACGGCGGGCAACATTGCGAGCAAAACGCAAGGTCCCGCCACACAAAAACAAATGCCGGGAACGTAAGCGCGAGCGCTGCGATTACGCGAATACCACAAGTCCGCAACGACCGCGGCGAGGAGCACGGCTCCGTATTTTGCGCCATTGATCCAAAGCGTTGCTTGGGGTCCTGCTTCAGATTCTGATAAACCAAACATATCTTGCAAAAGTCGAGGATACCAGCCCATCAAGAACCAGTTTGCAAATCCTGCGAATGCGTACATTGTGAGCAACATTGGCATTGCGCGACCAGTAAAAATTCCGCGCACAGCGTCCATCAACGAAACGTCATTTGCTTTTTCGGGAACGCTTTCGCCCGCTTCATTGGCGGGAACGCTTGCTTTTGCGCCTTCGGGGTCGCGCATCAAGAACACGACGACGATTGCGTAAGCAACGCCGATAAAACCGAACGCTTCAAATGTTAAGCGCCAACCGAGATTGATTGGATCGCCCGCCATCAACGCGCCGCAACCCGCGAGCATTTGACCTGCGTAAATACCGCTCATGTGCAAACCTGTCGCCATCGAACGCGTGTTCCCGCGGTGATAATCAGAAATCAACGCAAGCGCGGCTGGAATGTAAAATGCTTCTGAAACGCCCATTGCGCCGCGCCAGAAAATCAATTCTTCAAATGTTTGCGCTTTACCCGTTGCCCAAGTGACAACCGACCAAACAACGAGCGAGCATAGAATAATAAATTTGCGACTAAATTTATCAGCCAAATAACCGCCGACCGGACTCAACAACGCGTAAACAACAAGGAACGCTGAGGTTACCAAGCCGAATTGGCCTTGCGTCATTTCGATGCCGTTTTCGCCACTCGTGATTGAAGTATTGAGCACCGCGAGCAATTGGCGGTCAAAATAATTGAGCATCACGACCACCCAAAGCACAACGACAGCGAGCCACGCCCAAAGTCCGGGTTTTTCGATGGCGTTGCTCAATGCTTTTTTCTTAAAACCATTTTTGCAACCTAACACGATGGCAATCAATGCGATTACGCCAGCCAAATAAGGCGTGTAATCTGCCACAAGCGCCATGGCGTCGTGAACAAACTGGATCGCGCTCGAGCTGGCCTCTGCCGCGGGAACGCTTGTTGTTGCGGGAACGGCCTCTGCCGTTGCCTCGAGGGGTACTGCATTACTCATAAATCTTAATAACCTTTCTTAAAATTGATTTTAAAAACATCGCTGCTGCGCACGCCGGGCATTGATTCGCCATTGATGTAAAGATAAGAATAATCGGCATCGTCGAGTTTAATAATTGTCGCTCCCGCGCGCGCGGTTTCGGGAACGTTTTCGATGACGTGCCAAGTTTCGTCGCCTGAAACGCTCAAACGCAGCACATCGGAATTAAAACGATACCATTCGGGCTCGTGTCGCAAATAATCTTTGCCGTATTTTCCCTCGACGGCATTTTTGAAAATGGTTGCGTTCACGCCGCCAAAAATAGCGATTTGCCCGCGCGGATTGATTGTTGCTGCCGCGCCAACAAGCCCTGCTTCAGAAACGTCGTCCGTCAATGCTGGCAATTTTTCCCAAACATTTTCATCAATGTAATAAACTAACGCATCGCGTGGCAAAATTGCCGCTTTTGTTTCTGGCTCGACATAAAAACCGCCGATCAAAACAAACGCGTTCCCGCGCGAAGTTTTCACACAAACGGCGCATGGTTGCACGCGTGGCGTTCCCGGAAAATCTGGCAAAGCCAGCCAGCCGTCTTCGCGACGATCCAAGCGCAAAACATAAGCGCGATTTGTCGGCGTTCCCGCCGCGTTCCCGCCAGCAACAAAAATCCAATCTGCAATTGCCGCGCTCGCAAAATTGTCCATCGCGACAGGCAAATCGGGCAATGTTTCGGCATTTGCGCCAAAATCGCTTTCGGGTTTATAAAGCGTTCCCGCGACGCTTGCGCCAGCATCGTTGCAACCGCCGATCACCGCCGCGCCTTCGGTCGTGTAAGCTATCGCGCCATAAGCCATCGGCGCGACAAAGTCTTTGCGTTCCCGCCAAACATTTTCGCCGTTTTTCAAAGTCCAAACGTTCCCGTAAAATTGTTTTTTGCCACCGTCGGCAGGACCTTTTTCAGGGAAATTACAACCGCCCAAAACGAAAACGCCATCTTCCAACAAGCCGCCAACAGCGCCCGCGACGCCCTGCCCGCAGCCCGTATCGAGCACGGCGATCGGCTCAATATAAATTTCGCGATCGGTTAATTTTTTATAAGAAAACCAAAGCGCAGACGCGACGGCAACAACTGCAACTGTCAAAAAAAATGTCTTGTGAGATTTCATAAAAAATGAGTATAAATTAAAAAAGACCTTCCCGCGAACTAATACAAAAAATTAACTTTTAACTTTCAATCTTTAACTTTTTAACAATGGGCCATGGATCCGGACGTGAAAGCGGAACCATGGGACGCGACTCGATGAGCGTTCCCGCCGGAATTTTCATTCCCGTTAAAAAAATATTTGTCGGGAGCATACGCCCGCCGGGACGTTGCAAGGAATGAATTTTCAAAAATCCGCTATCGGTAGCAATTAACAATTCTCCGCGTTCGCGCGAAAAAACCGTTCCCGCGGGCAAATCTTTGGGCAAATCTTTGTTGTAAAGCGCCTCGACCATGCCGAGTTTGAGCTCCATGCCATTGAACGGAATCGTGCAACCCGGCCAGCCCGAAAGCGCACGCACGCGCGCCGCGAGCATTTTTGCCTCGCAATGAAAATCAAGTGCCGAATCTGCACGCGAAATTTTGCGCGTGTAAGAAACGTATTTTTCGCTTTGCGGGAGCGGCTCGACCTCGCCTTTGATAATCGCGGGAACGGCCTGCTGGGTGATAAAAGTGCACGCCTCGGAAATTTTTGCCCGCAGCCCGGCGCGCGTTGATTCTTGATTGAGCGGGATCACCGCACTTTCAATAATGTCGCCTTCGTCAAGCGCGGGAACGATTCGCTGCATCGTAACACCCGCACCGCCAGCATTAGCAGCAATTGCCGCTTCAATCGGCGCGGGACCGCGATAATGCGGCAACAGCGAGGCGTGGTAATTATAAAATCCAAACGTCGGCACATCGAGCAATGCTTTCTTCAAAATGTGTCCGTAAGCCATCACCAAACCAATGTCGCATTTGAGTTCCCGCAAGCGCGCGATGTCTGCCTCGCCCAATTTTTCGGGCTGGAACAGCGGAATGTTGTAATCTTTTGCCCATTGCGCGATTGGGTTTGACCGCACTTTTTGTCCGCGCCCATGCGCACGATCGGGCTGAGAATAAATGCCGACGATTTTTACCCACGCACGCAACGGCGCGGAAATCAGCGTTCCCAAAATCGGCAACGCGATCGCGTCCGATGCAAAGAAAACTACATTTTTTCGTTCAAACATAATAGTGTAGAGTGGGGAGTGGAGAGTGGAGAGTTTTTTGTTTTTGGAGATTATCGTGGCATTTGTTTTTCCAACCAGGATCTGTACCCAAACAGTATTTTCGTCTCCTGTAAAAATTTTTCGCGCATCATTTCCGGTTCTTCTTCTGAAATGTAATTAAATTCGCCCGCAAGAATCAACTGACAAAAAGCCTCGTTTAACGAACCCAACGCAATATCAACGAAACGAATCCGTTCTTTCAGCGCACTTCTTCCCGCGCCTTCCGCAATATTCGAAGCAATCGAAACCGAAGAAGGCCGCAACTGATCGGACAACGCAAAACGCTCCGACTGGGGAAACTTTAAAATCAAACCGTAAATATCTTTTGCCAAAAGCATAGCTGCTTTCCAAACCTCCAAGCGTTCGAAGGAAAGCAATCGCGAATCTTCCTCTGTAAAATCCATCTTCTTATTCATAAAAAACAAACGCTCCGTTAACTTCTCTTCACTCCACACCCTACACTCTACACTTTATTAGAAATTCGTTCCGAAGGAGATGTTGAATCTCATGCCGTCGTCGTTGTCGTCTGTGGTGTGAATCGGGAAGCCGAGGTCGAGATTGAGCAACGAGCCCATCATCAGCATACGGAAACCGAAACCGATGTTGTCGCACCAATCGCGCGGCGACCAATCAAACGATTCTTCATTGACAAAACCGCCGTCGTAAAAAAGCGCAAAGCGCAATTGATCAAGCAATTTTATCGAATATTCCGCACTCACGAACGCGCCACTATCGCCACCACGCGGCTCGTCGCCTTCAAATGGCGAAACGTAGCCATATTTAAAACCGCGCAGACTGTAAGGTCCGCCATATTTAATTTTTTCAAAAAATGGCACATAACTATTGCCGAACGCATGCGTTGTGTCCGCGCGGAAACGCAATTTCAGCGTTTGCTCCTGATAATCGAAAATCGGAAAATATTTAGACGCTTGAAAACGCAAATGATAAAAATCACATTGTCCGCCAAAAGGTCCGCCGACCAGCTCGTTAGTCAATTCGATTTTACTACCGCTCGACGGGAACAGATAACTGTCGCGCGTGTCGCGTGAAAATGTCAAACCGCCGCGGGAAAGGAAGGTGTAGCCCGCTTCGTCCCAAACAAATTTTGGGCAAGTGCCGCTAATATCGGTGATTTCGTAATTATCAATTTTCCAATAAAGCGTTCCCGTGACGCGTTCAAAAAGTCGGCGGCGGCCATAAAATTTTACGCCACCGTCTTTGGTGTTGTAATCGGAACTCACGTATTGGCTGGCTTTGTAGAACGCGTCGTAGCCGACCGCAATTTCGCGTCCGTAAATCATTGGTTCTTCAAACGATTGTTCGATCGTTGTTGAGCGCGTTCCCACCTGCACACGCGCGCGGAATTTTTGTCCGCCCCCGCGAAAATAATTGCGATAATTGAAAATATCAAAATTACTTTGTGAAAATTCGACGTAAGCAGAAAGACTTTCAACGGTTGAGAAACCCGCGCCGAACGAGAACGCTCCCGTTGGGGCTTCGGTTACGCGCACGACCAAATCTTTTTGATTTTCAATCGGCGTTCCCGCAGGCGAAAGCGAAATTGAAGATTGTCCATTTTGCTGACGCCAATAACTTGTGTTTTTCAAGCGCGATTCGGAAGTTTTCATGCGCACCATATCAAAAACTTCACCAGGAGCCAAAACGAGTTCCCGCAAAATCACGTCCGACTTTGTAATGGTGTTGCCTTCAATGCGGATTGAGCGCAAATATGATTTTTTGCCCTCGTCGATTTTAAATTTCATTGCGACTTTTCCCGTTTCGATATCGGGTTCGCGCACGAGTGATACTTGGCAATCGAGATAACCGACTTGACCGTAATAATCTTTAATTTTTTCAATCGCCACTTTAACCGCGTTTGGCGAATAAGCCATACCTTTGTAAAGCCAATCGTAATAAATGTCTTCGCCCTTGCGAACGCCACGCGGCGAACGATTGGCGAGCATCGTAATAATTGCGTCTGTTTTAAAACGCTGAAATGTTTCGCCTAATTTGTTGCCTTCGATTTTGATATCACCGACAAAATAACGCTGTCCTTCAATAATGCGAATATTAATTGGCAGCCAACCCTCAGTTTCGTCGTTGTTGACAATTTCATAACCTTCGGCGAGTTCGGCTTTGCTGTTCCCGTAAACTTTACAATCGAGATAGCCCGCGTTTTGATAAAAATCTTGAATCTTAACGAGGTCTTTTTGATATTTTTCGTAATCAAAACGTCCCAAATCGCGCAAGCCCGAAAACTTCATAAACCGCCCCGAAGGCCATTCGCTTGGGTCAATCGTGTAAGCCCAAGTCGCCGTATCGAGCAAATTGCGCAAAACTTGATCGTCAAAAACCGTGTTCCCGTCAAACTCAACGCGATTAATTTTTGTATTCAAATTTTCAACAATGTCAAAAATCACAACTGCCGTTCCCGTGGCTTCATCTTCTTTAATTTCATAGTTAACTTCGGAAAACGGAAATTTCAGCGCGTATTTCTTTTTGATTTTACCAACTGCGCGCAGCACCAAACTGCGATCGAGCGGATTTCCCACCAGCAATCCCACATCCGTACATTCTTTAATCAATTTGCCACGAAAAATATTAAGCGACGACCAAAAATCTGATTTTTGCGGATTATGTTGTTCGACAATGTAACGGCGATAATCGGCTTGATTTAATTCTGCCTCTGGCGTTCCCGCCGCCCATTCGCGATTGCCTTTAAAATAAATACCCGTCAACAACGGACGCGCAATGTAGCTGACTTGCAAATCAACCATTCCCGCGCCAGCATCCAAAATAGGGTCAATCACCACAAAATCAAAAAGTCCTGTCGCGTAAAGAGATTTCATCGCTTCGGCATTGAGCATCGGAGAAAATTCATCGCCCTTTTTTGCAGCGATGTGCGCGATTATCAACCCTTCATCGATAACGGGGCCGCCCTCATTTTTTACAAAAACATTGCGCACTTTGATTGTGGCTTTGCGCGTCATTGTTGCAACTTTTCCGTCATCAGTCGGAGTTAGCGTTCCCGCCGCATCAACATTGGCAACGGGCACTAAAAATGCCAACGTCGCAAGCGTTCCCGCGCGCGATAATTTTGCAAGACGATTGGTTGACGGCAAATTCATAAAATCCATTCTAAACTACAAGGCGTTCCCGCGCGAGCGTATAAATATAGCGACAATTAAACGTGGATAAATTCCCAAACTTTGCTGGTGTCAATCGCTTGATTGTAACTAAGCCCTTTGCGCACAGCGCGTCCCATGTGAATGTGCGTCAGCCCTTCTTTGCTCAACGCAGGCAATTGCATCGGCGTAACACCGCCAGCAACGCGCAAAGTAATCGGCGCGCGTGGCAACTTATCAATATCGGCATTAAATGGCACCAAAACGCAATCGATGCCAATAGCTTCGAGTTGCTTGTACGCTTCCATTTGATTTGTGCGTTCAAAAGCGCGATTAAACGTAATTTTTAAATGTCCCGCGCGCTCTTTGACAATTTTCATGCGCTCAATATCAATCGTATTGTCGCGCGTTAAAATGCCAAGACAAACACCTTCTGCATTGCGCTGTTCCCGCACATATTGCACATCGCTCAACATGCGCGAAAATTCATCGTCGGTGTAAACATAACCTTGAGAATTAGGACGCACTATGACGCGCACAGGAGCCCGACTTTGTTCGCACGCCGCTTGAATCAAAACGCGCGACGGCGTGAGCCCGCCTTCTTCCATACTTGTCGCCAATTCGACATATTCGACATCGGTTTCATTGAGCGTTGCAATGTCATCGAGCGAAGTCGCGACAACCGACAAATTAAAATGCGCCATGTCATCTGCGACCGTTCCCGCGCGCGTATAACGCCGCCAAGGCGCGAGATCGTTGGTATCAAATTCGGCAACGTCGCGACGCAATTGCGGGAGCGTCCAATGATATTTCATCGCTACGCAACGCAAGCCAATTACCGCTATCGCCGTTAAAATTTGCAGCGGCACCGATGGCAATCCAAAATGATAACCGACCCAATAAACGATCCCGCCAAAAACGCAAGCCGTCGCGTAAATATCTTTGCGAAAAACAAGCGGTTCAACATTGATAAAAATATCGCGAATAATGCCTCCGCCCGCACCTGTAATCATACCCATAATGATTCCCACCCAAACTGGAAATCCACATTGCAACGATTTTTCAATACCGACAACCGTAAACAAACCCAAGCCAATCGCGTCAAAAATAAAAATTGTTTCATTGATGCGCAACAGCCAACGTCCTAACGCGATTACAAAAATCAACGCAAACAAAACAACGAGCAAATAACTAAAACCGCCCGTCATCGGGTCTTGCCAATTCATCCAAAACGGCGTTTTTCCAAGCAATAAATCTCGAAAAGTGCCACCGCCGCAAGCCGTCGCAAAGCCCACCACAACCGCGCCAAACAAATCAAATTGCTTAGCAGACGCGCGGCGAATGCCCGAAATCGCAAAGGCAAACGTGCCAATGTAATCGATAATTAATGTAAATAACGCCGAAGTTTCCATCGCTTAAATTTATTTCTTTTTAATGACAAGCACCGGGCAAATCGTTTCTGCCAACAATTCAAATTGCGCGGGAACGCCATTAATTTGCAATTGAAAATCTTCCACTTTTTTCCCTTCGGGAACAAACACGTAAATCGCGTTCCCGTCAGCACTTTGGCTCGCCCAAATCGGCGTTCCCGCCGCATCGGTCGCGCCGGAGAATGGACGTGTCCCGTAAATCGCGTTCCCGTTGGCTTTCAACCATTCACCCATTTTTTGAAAAACTAATTCCACTTTCGCGGGAACGCTTCCATCGGGACGCGGCCCAATATTCAGCAACAAATTTCCGCCTTTGCAAACACATTCTTGAAGTTTGTAAATGACGGTTTCGACAGTTTTAACTTTAGTATCGTAGCGATTAAATCCCCACTTGTCACTGACAGTCATGCACGATTCCCAATCAGTTCCAGGATAACCTTTGGCGGGAATGTGGCGTTCGGGCGTTACAAAATCGCCAAATTTTGTGTCAAAATTATTAATGACGACTTTGGGGTCGAGCCCGGAAAACGAATAAAGTCGATTGTTCATAATAATTTTTGGCTGCAATTCGCGGCACATTGCCATCAAATTTGTTGCGTCCCAAGCGCGATCGCCTTCTGCGGCATCTTGCGAATAATCCCACCAAATAATATCGACATTCCCATAATTTGTCAGCAATTCGCGCACTTGCGCAGCGAGATAACGTTTGTAAGCTTCTTGGTTGCGCGGAATAAATTTTTGTTTGAGCATTGCGGCTTGCCCTTCGGGATAATCGAGCGCGGGGTTAATCGTCCAGTCGTAATCTTTTTGGTGCCAATCAATAACTGAATGATAAAATCCAATTTTAATATTTTGCGCGCGAAACGCCTCGACATATTCTTTCACAATATCGCGTCCAATTTGCGCCGACGAAGAAAAATCGCTTTGTTTTGTTTCAAAAAGTGCAAAACCTTCGTGATGTTTAGTCGTCAAAACTGCGTATTGGCAACCCGCTTCTTTGGCGAGTTTTGCCCACGCTTGCGCACAATTTTTTTTAGGGCGAAACCACGGGAGCGCCTCAGACATATAAGTTTCAGTATCAACTTTGGCATAACGCTGAATCCATTCAGACCCCATCGGCACGCCGCGCCATTCTCCCGCCAAGCCCGAATACAAACCGTAATGAATAAACATGCCAAATTTTGCATCGCGCCACCATTGCATTTTTTCGTCTTGAGAAATGGTGGCGGGAACAGATAAATTTTCAACGATAGGCGCGTTCGCCGTTCCCGCGATTGCAGGAACGCAAACGAGCGACAACAAAGGAATCAAGGATAATAATTTCATAAAATCATACAAATCGCCACGTTCCCGCAAGCGCTCAAAAATCGCGTTCCCACAAAATCACAACCGCGTTCCCGCTATTTTTTAAGAGAGTTTTTTTTCAACTCTAAACTCTAAATTCGCTCACTGTTTGCTCCAATCGAGCATGCGTTTTAACGGCGCATAAGCCGCTTGGCGCAAATCTTCATCGAGCTTAATTTCTGGCGACAAATCGCGCAAGCAATCGCGCAAACGCTCAGGCGTATTCATCTTCATAAACTTGCATTCGTTGCAGGCGCAATTTGCGGTTGGCCCAGCGACAAAACGCTTGTTTGGAATCTGCGCACGCAAGCGATGAATCATATTCGTTTCGGTAACAATAATGAAAGTATCTGCGGGTGATTCTTTGCAATAATTGACCATTTTTTCGGTCGAGCAAACCAAATCGGCAATCGCGCGCACGCTTTCGACGCATTCAGGGTGAACCAAAACGGGAGCGCCCGGATATTGCGCGCGCGCCGCCTTAATTTGTTCAACACTAAACATCACGTGAGCATAACACGAGCCCGGCCACAATTTAATTTTGCGATTTGTTTGTGAAGCCACCCACGAGCCCAAATTTTGATCGGGAACGAATAAAATTTCACGATCTGCGGGAACTTGTTCGACGATGCGTTTTGCGTTCCCGCTCGTGCAAATCACGTCCGCCAACGCTTTTACAGCCGCGCTACAATTGATGTAAGCCACGACATAAAGATTTGGATTTGCCGCTTTTACCGCCGCCAATTCTGCCGCGTCGCACGAATCTGCCAACGAACAACCCGCTTCAAGAACAGGCAACAAAACTTTTTTGCTTGGGTTCACAATTTTGGCAACTTCTGCCATAAAATGCACACCAGAAAAAACAATGACATCCGCATTTTTTTCAGCCTCTGCTTGATAAGCCAAACCCAAAGAATCGCCCAAATAATCTGCCACGCGTTGAATTTCTGCACTTTGATAATTGTGCACCAAAATAATCGCGTTGCGCTCTTTTTTAAGACGCAAAATTTCTTCTTGAATCGGCGTCAATGGAGGCAAATTGCCATTGCATGAATCAAATACTTTTAAATCCATCTATCCAAGCCATTCTGCACGGTTGTTAAAATCTGGAGCTTTTTTGCCGTATTCGGGATCGTTCAATGATTCGCGAATAATTTTTGCGAGCTCTGGCACTTTGTCTTCGGTAACTTGTTCGTAAAGCTTATTATCAACTTGCACGACCGGTCCCGTGCCGCAACAGGCAATACATTCCACAAAATCAATTGTCACGTTCCCGTCAGCAGTCGTATGACCGCGCGCAACACCAAATTCTTTTTCAAACGCTTCCATCGTTTTATAACTACCGCGCAACGCGCAAGGCAAAGTGCGACAAATTTTTACATGGCGTTTACCAATTGGTTCCAAGCGGAACATTGGATAAAATGTCACGACTTCGTAAACATTGATGGGTTCGATGCCCAATTTTGCCGCAATCCATTTCATTGCGGGCTCGCTCACATAGCCCAATTCTTCTTGCGCCAAGTGAATCAATGGCAATGTCGCACTGCGCGCTTGTGGATATTTTGCAACGATCGCTGTCGCTTTTGCGAGCGTTTCAGGTTTTAAACCCGTCGCCGCTTCGAGCGCCGCCATCGCATCACACGCAAAGGTTTCAATCACCTGCTCGGTAAATTTTTCTGCGGGAACGCCGCAAATAGGACAAACGGCAGGAGCCGCCTCGCCCTCGTGAACATACCCACAAACTGAGCAAACAAAATTCTTTTTCATACTTTTCTATTCTAACCTTTCAAGTTCCCGCGAGCAATAAATTTTCACGGGAACGCGTTCCCGCAAAATTATTGCATCAAAAAATCGGTCGCGATTTCAAATTCGGGCGGGAGCGGCGAACTTGCAGAAAATTCGACGGGAACACCGTTGATTTTAAATTTGACGATCGTTTCCGCCGCGTGCAAAAAAAGTCGCGGGCGAAGCGTTTGCGGGAATTTTGGCGAAACGCCGTAAGTTTCGTCGCCGACAATAGACAGCAGTCGGCTCGCGCACTGCACACGCAGCTGGTGCGTTCTTCCCGTGTGCGGCAAAAGTTTTATGAGTGCGGCGTTTGCGTTCCCGCGCACGCGCCGCATTTCGCAAAGCGCAGTCTGCGTGTTGCGCATTCCTTTTCTGGGCGCGACGACGACTTTCAACGGCGCTCCCGGGCGCGTTTTTTCGCGAATCAGCTCGTCACGCCAAAACGCTTTCGTCGGGGCGTTCCCGCAAACAACGGCATAATAGATTTTTTGCACTTCGTCGTTTTTAAACGCGCGGCGCACTAATCCCGCAACGAGTTCGTCTGTCGCGCACAAAACAACTCCGCTCGTCGGCGAATCCAAACGATTCAGCACATAAATTTTCTTCAAATTCTGACCAGGAACGCGCACGCAATAGCATTCCTGATTCAAGCTGTAATCGGCGACGAGCATTGCGCGCTTTGCTGCCGCCACGCCCGGCGCATTGGGATGCGTCATCGTTCCCGCAGGTTTTTCCAGCGCGAAAATACCGCATTCGTGCGACGCAAGCACACGCACATTTTTGTTCAATGGCAAATCTTCCAAATTCATTTTTTTAATTACAAATGCGCTCGACTGCGGCATCAAACGTTTCTTTGTCGGAAAGAATTTCAATTTCCAATCTCAAAAAATAAAGTGGTAGCGGGAGCACTAAATCGCGCGCCAAACGCACCATATCTTTTTCGGTGGTGACGACAAATTTTGCGCCCGCGGCAACTGCTCCCGCAAAAACCGCGTCAATATCTTTGCGCGTAAAATTATAGTGGTCAAAAAATCGTCGATTATAAACAATACTCGCGCCATATTGTCGCACAAATTCTTCAAATTTATCTGGTGTGGCGATTCCCGAAAATGTCGCAACGCGTGCATCTTTAAGCGTTTCGAGTGGCAAATTCGCGTTCCCGTCGCGCTCGAAAACTGGACAAAGCCATTTCGGCGCGTGGCGGCATTCGATAATTTCGGCTTTTTGATTGTATTGACGAATCAATTGGTAAAGTTCGGGCGCGGGCTTGCCGTCCGATTTTGTTAAGAAAATAAAATCACCGCGCCAAAGATGGCTAACGGGTTCGCGCAAAATGCCGCGCGGGATCACGCAATGATTACCAAATGGATTTGTTTTATCGACCAAAAGTAAATTGAGCGAACCCTTCAACGGCAAATATTGCAAGCCATCATCAAGAATAATAATATCCGCTCCCAAATTTTTAATCGCGTACATTCCCGCGTAAACACGATCGCGATCGACGACCACGCGCACGCCATATTTTACCAAATTGCGCGCCAACATATAAGGTTCGTCGCCCGCAATACTCGCAGGCAACAAAACCGCGTTCCCGTCAGAAACTACGCGCGGGAGCGGTCTTGGCGCTTGCGTAATAAAACGAATCCACTTTTTATAAAATGGCTCTTTTTTTGATTTATAACCGCGCGAGAGAATCGCCACTTTGCGTCCGTGCGAAGCCATCACGCGTGCCATTTTTTCGACGACAGGCGTTTTGCCAGTGCCGCCCATTGTCAAGTTCCCAACAACAATCACGCGACAACCAAGCGGCGTATCTTGCATAATGCGCTTTTGATAAAGCCAAAAACGCAATTCCACAATTGCTCGAAAAACAAATGAAAAATAATACAAAATACGCGCGACGACCAACACCAATTTTCCATCGGTGCGGGCGTCGTAAATCACGTCCTTGATAAAACGCGCGAAACGCTCGATCGGCTTTTCCTTCATTTATTTTTTGCAAGAACAGTCATCGCCGTTCCCGCCGCATTTACATTCGTGTTCGCCGTTCCCGCACTGACACTCGTGATCGCCGTGTCCACCGCAGCAGTCGTCGCCCTTGCCGCATTTACATTCGTGTTCACCGTTCCCGTCGTGTTCGCCGTGGCAACCGCACGAGCAAGCTGCTTGGTGTGGACGACCTTCCATCAATTCGTGTTTGCTTGCGTCGCGCACATCGGTAATTTCGACATCAAAAAAAAGTTTAATGCCAGCCATTGGATGATTGCCGTCGAGTTTGATCGTTCCCGCGGCTTCATCTACCGAAACCACCGTGAGCGCGAGCGGCATACCTTCGGGGGTTTGCGCGTAAAATTGCATTCCTGCAACAACTTCGCCTTCAAAATCAATATTTTTGCGTGGCATATCAACAATCAAATCGTCGCGGCGCACGCCATAACCTTGCTCGGGTTCAACTTCAACATGTTTTTTTGCGCCAGCTTCCAAACCAAGTAATTCTCCTTCAAGGCCTGGAATAATATTGTGAGCGCCATGCAAATATTGCAAAGGTTCTCCACGCTCAATCGAGCTATCCAAAACCTTGCCGTCTTTATCTTTCAAGGTGTAATGAAACGAAACGACTTTTTTATCTTCAATTTTCATAATTTTCTAATATTTTAATGATGTGTTTCCTTATTCTAAATTCTCAGTAATCAACTCTCAACAAAATAAAAAACCATCCCGCCTTTTCAATCGGGATGGTGACTGGCTAAGCCAGTACTTTATCTATGTTGGATTGGGAAATTCTTTTTAACGTTCCCGCGCGCTTTTACAAACACGCTCCGTTAACATTTGCTATTATACAACTTTTGTCGCGGGAACGCGATTTTTTTTAAATTTTTCTGGATTCGTGGAAACTATAAAATCCGCAAAAATGTGGCGGAATATTTTCTCTGCCAATAATAATATGGTCGACAAAATTAATATCGAGCGTTCGCGCGGCGGCTTGGAGTTTGCGGGTAATTTCTACATCTTCTGCCGAAGGTGTTGGATCGCCCGAAGGATGATTGTGCACCATAATAATTGAAATTGCATTTGCTCGCACCGCAGCTCGCAAAAAATCGCGCGGATGAAAATTGGCGCAATTGGCGACTCCCGAAGTAATTTCATCGCAGCGAATTAAGCAATTTTTAGAATTGAGCGAAACGATCCAGCATTTTTCGTAATCGAGATCGCGCGTTTTATTTTTAAAATATTCAAAAACTTTTTTAGGTTCCGTCAAACGCAAAGCATTCGTTGATTCTGTGCGGTCTTCAAAACGTCGTGAAAACTCTAACGATGTCGCCAACAAAAGCGCTTGCCGCTCGCTCAAACCATAATTTCTTAAATCTTCCAACGAAAAACGACTCAAATTAAAAATGTTCCCGCCTGCCCGCAGCAAAAGCGTTCCCGCCAAACTTTCAACCTCGTCAAGCGCGTTCCCGCGAACCCCTTCCGACAAAATCGCCGACAACAATTCAATATCTTGCGACATGCGCGTACCGCGTTTTAAAATTTGCAGTTGGTATTTATTCATGACGCTAAAATTATAAACAAATCAAAATTTACTTTGCAAACATTTGTTTACACTCATAAAATACAAGCATGCAATCAAAAAAGCTTTTTTCGATCATCATCGCGGGAACGCTCGCGGCAACACTTTTTAGCGCCTGTTCGACTTATCCCGACCGAGCCAACAAATTGCGCAACGCTTGCAACGAACAAAATTATGAACAAGCCGTAAAACTCGCCAACGACCAAGTTAAAAGCGCCAGCGAAAACGACAAACTACAATGGCAACTCGATTATGCCAATTGCTTGCGACTCAACAACGATTTAAAAAATGCCTCTTTGGCTTGGGACGATGCCGAAAAAACATTTAATTATTGGGACGAAAAAGCAGACGTGCTCATTTCACAAGAAATCGCGGCAGGCATCAGCAATCTTTCAGCGTTGCCGTATCGCGGACACAACATCGACCGCATTATGTTGCACACCTTCCGCGCGCTCACATTTCTCCAATTAAACGACGTTCCCGCAGCGCGCACCGCGCTCAACGCTGCTTATCGCGAACAACAACTCGCTGCCGACCGCAACGCAAAACAAATCGAAAAAGCAAAAGCCGATGCAAAGAAAAACAAAGTTGACCAACACGCGCTCGACGAACAAAATCGCATCATCGACAAAAGATTAATCGCCGACAGCCAAAACGATTTTCAATTTGACGTTTACGCCGATTACGTCAACCCATTCACCACTTGGCTTTACGGCATTTATTTTTTACACGCGGCAACCGACGCAGGCGACATTGAACGTTCCCGCAACGCCCTTTCGCGCGTCGATAAAATGGTTCCCAACAATCCCGCCATCGAAGCCGATTTAAAATTAATCGCCAACGGCGCCAAGCTCGACGTTCCCGTAACTTATGTCATTTACGAATACGGCAAAATCGCAAACTTGCGCGAATGGCGACTCGATTTACTTTTGCCCATCGCGGGAACGCTCGCGCCATCGAGCATCGCACTCCCGCGCGTCAATTGTCCAAAATTCGACAAAAAAACCAGCCACGCGCACAATTATGAAATTCCGCAAATGTCAGCCAACGGCAACACTGCCAATCTCGTTTGCGATATGAATCGCGTTTGGGTGACAGAATTTCATAATGACTATCCATCTATTATTTTTCGCACATTAACTGCGGCTTTCACAAAAACCGCCGTTTCTGTTGCAGCCAATGCTGTCGCCAAAGAATCGGGCAACGACCTCGCGTATTTAGCAACTTTGGTGGGAACGTCCATTTACACCTTGTGTTCCTCTGGCGCCGATTTGCGCGTTTGGCAAACTTTGCCGCGCTCATTTTCAATCACGCGCATGCCAACGCCCAACGATAAAAAAATTAAATTAAATATCGCAGGTCACGAATCAACAATCGACGTTCCCGACGCAAAAGTTGCCGTGGTTTACGTGGTTTTAGAATCGTTTATGCGACCGCCCCAAGTGCGAACATTTGTGCTCAAAACAAAATAAACATTCAAAAAATTGCCGTTCCCGCAAAATGAGAACGGCATTTTTTTGCGAATAAAATTAATCAATTTCTGGCAAATCGTCCGTCGCGTCTTCATCGAAGGTTTCGTTTGATTCATCGACATCGACGCGCGCACAAAATGTATTTTTGGCTTCGCTCACAATTGAAAATTCTGCGTTAAACTGAGTTTTTAAAAATGCACGCAACTCGGCGGGAACAGCATTCACCGCCGTTTCAAGCATCGGCAAAACAATTTTGGGCTCTTGCTCAATATCAGTCGCGGGAACGCGCGCGAATGTGCTCGCGGGAACGCGTTTTTGTACGACAATTTTTGAAAACGCCGCGGGAACGACCACCTGCGTTTTGGTGCGCGAAAATGCTGCGGGAACGATCGGCGTATTATTTTTTAATTCTGCCGCGCGTGCTGTTTTGTAAGTCGCAAACGCTTCTTTAAATTTCATCAACAACGGCAACGATTTTTGCGTTCTCGCCGAAGCGTTATTTGCTAATTTTTTTTTTTGCGCCGATGTCCATCGCATCAGCGGCAAGTGCAGAAATGTCTTTGATTAAACTGTCTATCGCGCGGGAACGACTTTGTTCGACGGCTTTTAATAAACAAACTTCAAAATTGGCGCGCTCTGAAAGTCCTTGTTTTACGCCGCTTTCGCCGCGCTGCAAAGTGTCAAGCATGCGCAACAATTGTTCCGTGCGCATTGCTTGTCCCAAAAGTGTTGAAATGCCTTGATTGCGAATCGAATCGAGCAAGGCCTCGCGAATACGAATTTGCGTGTGCCGCAAAACACGCAACAACTCACGACCTTCTTCAACAAATGTGTCTGCCAATTTTACAACCGTTGCATAATCCGCCGACGCCATCGCCGACGCGAGCTGTTCAATTTGCTCTTTGGACGCGAGCCCGTAAATATCAAGCACGTCTTTTTCGTCAATTTTTTTCCCGCAAAATGAAATCACTTGGTCGAGAATCGACTGCGAATCGCGCATGCCGCCGTTCGCCAAACGCGCAATCGAAAGCAACGCTTCTTGACTCGCTTCAATCGCATCCGCTTCGGTAATTTGACGCAAACGCGCCGCGATTTTTTCTTCTGGAATCGGTTGAAACTCAAAACGCTGACAACGCGACGTAATCGTTTCGAGCACTTTGTCGGCTTCGGTCGTTGCAAAAATAAATTTTACGTGAGCCGGCGGCTCTTCAATCACTTTTAAAAGCGCATTAAACGCATCTTTTGAAAGCTGATGCACCTCGTCAATAATGTAAATTTTAAATTTGCATTGCGTCGGCGCAAAATAACATTCTTCACGAATTTTTTTCGCATCCTCAATCGAACGATTCGTCGCCGCGTCAATTTCAATCACATCCAAACACGAACCATTCGTAATCGATTCGCAAATCGGATCATCTTTGGCGGGAGCCACACTTGGACCATTCGTGCAATTCAACGCCTTCGCAAAAATGCGAGCCGTCGTCGTTTTACCCGTTCCACGCGGGCCAACAAATAAATAAGCATGACCGATGCGCCCTGTTGCAATCGCATTTTTTAGCGTTTTCACGATATGCTCTTGACCCACAATTTCATCAAATTGTTGAGGCCGCCAACGGCGCGCAATCACCTGAAAAGCTCCAGCCATAATTTCTCAATTTTAGGGTAAAAAATGGCGGAGAGAGAGGGATTCGAACCCCCGGAGGCTTGCGCCTCAACGGTTTTCAAGACCGCCGCAATCGACCACTCTGCCATCTCTCCGTGTCGTAAAATCTATTAAACCATTTTCAAATGCCTAATGCAAGCAATTTTTGCGCGGGAACGCTTATTGCTTGTTTTCAAATCGTTTATTCGCCGCGCTCACTACCAAATAACGTTCCGCCCAATCGCGAATCGTTGCTTGCGCTTCGGGCGAAAGCGTTTTTTTAATCACCGCAGGACAACCCACAACCATCGAGCCCGCGGGAACGACCATGCGCGGCGGCACTACGGCTCCCGCGGCGACAATGCAACGATCGCCAATCATCGCGCCATCGAGCACCGTTGCGCTCATGCCGATTAAACATTCGTTCCCGATCGTGCAAGCATGCAACATCGCTTTATGCCCAACCGTAACAAAATCGCCAACAATCGTCGGTAAATTTTCAGCCACATGAATGCAAGTTCCGTCCTGAATACTCGTTCCCGCGCCGATGCGGATTTCGTCAATATCCGCGCGCAAAACGGTTCCTGGCCAAACATTTGCCTGCGCTGCAATTTTTACGGCGCCAATCAATGTTGCGCCCTCGGCAACATAAGCACTCGCATCCACCTCTGGTTTTTGCGACAAATATTTTTCAAGACAAGCTTCAAGCGATTTTTTCTCTTCGTTAGTCATGAAATCATTATATCTCAAAGCCAACGCATTTTCGAGTTCCCGTCCCCGCGCGCAATTTGCAGTCTAATCCCAATTTTTGTTTGTGGTTAGGATTTATGCGGGATAAAAGGGGAAAATGAGTTGTTTTGGGGCGATTTTGGGAGG
>CAKUQY010000033.1 GCA_934675585.1 uncultured Opitutales bacterium
TTTGACTGCAAAAAGCCGATTGTGTTTTCGTCATCGTTCCCGCGATCAAGCGCCAAAATGCCGTTCCCGCGAAATTGCGATAAGTTATCCCAATTTTTTTGTTCCCGCCAAAATTTCTTCAAAAAAAGTCTTTGCCTTAATTTTCCTCTCAAAAAAAATATTTTTTCGCTCTAAAACTAAGCCTTTAAGCCACTTTTTCTATTTCTGTCTTCAAAACGACACCTAAAAAATTGGGATTAGTCTGTCTATTAAAAAATCCTTGCACTTATAAAAAAAATGATGTAGAATGGTGTTTCTTAAAAGTATTTAATGCCCTATAACAATGAGCACTACAAATAAAAAACCAACCGCTGCTTCGAAAGTTCGCGAGTTTACTGTTGAAGAACTCAACAAGAAACTTGCCGACAACCGCAAAGAGCTTTTGGACTTGGGTCTTCGTTCACGCGCTGGCCAAGTGCAAAATCCTATTCGTATTCGCACATTGCGCCGCGAGAATGCACGCATTCTCATGGTTCTTGGCGAAAAGGCAGCAAAATAATAACCTACTAACCAAATAAATAACCATGTCTGAAGAACAAACACGTTCATCCCGTAAGGTTCTTATCGGTGTTGTTACAAGCAAAACAGGCGATAAGAGCGTTAAGGTGACGTACTTCTATAAGAAACCACACCCAGTGTTTGGCAAGGAAATTAAGCGCAAGACTGTTATTCATGCTCACGACGAGAAAAATGAATGCAATGTTGGCGACAAAGTCGAACTCATGGAAACACGTCCGCTCTCGAAGCTTAAACGTTTTCGCGTTGTTAGCATTGTAGAGAAGGCAAAAATTGCTGGCGAAGCAGCTGTATAATTGGGAGGAAATTACTACTATGGTATATCTTAAATCTCGTTTAGACGTTGCTGATAATTCTGGCGCTCGTCAAGTTGAAATGATCCGCAAAGTGGGTCAAATCACGGATTGCGCTGGCGTTGGCGATGTTATTACATGTGCTGTTAAAGATTCGACGCCTTCTGCTCCTGATGCAGTTAAAAAAGGTAAAGTTGTGAAAGCGGTTATCGTTCGCACAACGGCTCCAATTCGTCGTGCAGACGGCAGCTATCTTCGTTTTGACTCGAATGCAGTTGTGATTCTCGATGGTACAGGCAACCCACGTGGTACCCGTATTTTTGGCCCTGTGGCTCGTGAATTGCGTGCAAAGTTTATGAAAATCGTTTCACTTGCACCGGAGGTTCTCTAATTATGGCAAAGCAAATTTTGAAGAAAGACGACGAGGTCGTTGTTATTTCTGGCGATGAAAAAGGCAAGCGCGGTAAAGTGCTCGCAGTTTCGATGGAAAAACGTCGCGTCGTGATCGAAGGTTTGAACATCGTGAAACGTCACGTCAAAGCAAACCCACAAGCAGGTGTTGAAGGTGGCGTCATTGAAAAGCCAGCTCCAATGCATACATCAAACGTAATGCTCGCGTCGAAATGGGACGCTAAGCATGCTGCGAAATAAGTAGGAGGCACATTACAATGGCTTACACACCTATTTTGAAAAAAGTTTATGACGAGCAAGTGGTTCCCGTGCTTAAAAAAGAGCTCGGCGTAACCAATCCTCACATGGTTCCTCGTATCACCAAGGTTGTTCTTAACTCGGCTTTTTCGGCTGATGCAGATAAGAATCACCAAGCAGAAGTGCTCAAAGAGCTCACCAAGATTGCTGGTCAAAAACCAGTGGTAACACATGCTCGCAAGAGTGTTGCAAACTTCCACGTTCGTGAAGGTATGCCTCTCGGTTGCACGGTAACGCTTCGTGGCGCTGCGATGTATGAATTCTTGGCTCGTTTGATTTATATTGCGTTGCCAATGATTCGCGACTTCCGTGGTGTTTCGAACCGTTTGGATGGTCGTGGCAATTACTCGTTGGGTATTGCAGATCATAGCATCTTCGCAGAAACACCAAGTGATGGTACACAAAAGGCAAATATTGGTCTTGATATCACCATCGTAACAACAGCTACTGATGACAATGCTGGCCGTTCACTCCTTCGTGAGTTGGGTATGCCATTCCGCAAGTCAAGCAAAGCAGCTGCAACTTCAGCTAAATAAGGAATCATTACTATGGCAAAAACATCTGCTGTACAAAAGAATTTGAAACGCAAACGTCTCGTTGAAAAATATGCTGCGAAACGTGCTGCATTGAAAGCAATTCTTAGCAACCCAGAAACAACCGACGAAGATTTTTACGCGGCACAAGCAAAGCTTGACAAATTGCCTCGCGACTCTTCAAAGATTCGTATTCGCAATCGTTGCTCGATCACTGGTCGTCCACGTGCGTTTATCGGCAAATTTGGCGTTTCTCGTATTACGTTCCGTGAGCTCGCGTCTTACGGCAAGATTCCTGGCGTCATCAAAGCGTCTTGGTAATTATTAACCTCTTACATTAGAAAAAAAGATTATGGCTACTCATGATACCTTGGGAGACTTCCTTACGATTATCCGTAACGGCAGCCGCGCAGGTCTGAAAAGCGTTTCTGCACAATGGTCAACAATCCGCGAGGGCGTTGCAAAAATCCTCAAAGAATCAGGCTACATTGCAGATTATCAAAAGGTTGAAAAGAACAAGCTTCCTGTGCTTGAACTTACCTTAAAATACAACGGCAAAACTGCTGTTATCACCGAAATTAATCGTGTGTCGAAACCTGGCCGCCGCATTTATGCTGGCTATGGCGACATTCCAAAGGTGATCGGCGGTATGGGCATCTCGATTCTCACAACGTCAAAAGGCATTCTCAGCGACGCTGAGGCACGCAAAGAACGTGTGGGTGGCGAAATCCTCGCTCAAGTCTGGTAATCATTAACAATAGAAAGAATACAAGACAATGAGTCGTATTGGTAAAATCGCTGTTATCGTTCCCGCAAACGTTAAAGTTGCAATTGAAGGCAACACCGTTAAAGTTGAAGGTCCAAAAGGCAAAGTTGCAAACTCGTTTGCAGATTGCGTTTCGATTACGATGGAAGACAACCAAATCCACGTAAAACCTCTCAATGATGAACGTTTTGCAAATGCTATGCACGGCACAGCTCGTGCAATTATCAATAACATGATTAAAGGCGTGACGGATGGTTATTCGAAATCGCTCGAAATCACTGGTGTTGGTTTTAAAGCAATCCTTAAAGGCAAAGATCTCGACCTCAAACTCGGGCAATCTCACCCAATTATCTACCCAATTCCTGAAGGCATCACCGTTAAGGTGACCGATGAAACAAAGCTTGAAGTTTCAGGCGCAGACAAACGTATGGTTGGTCAAGTCGCTGCAGACATCAAACGCTTTAAACCAATCGAACCTTACAAGGGCAAGGGTGTTCATATTGTTGGTGAATACGTGCTCCGTAAGGAAGGCAAGAAGACTGCATAACCTTAACATTTTCTGAAAAATGAATAAGAACGAACGCAAAATTAAACTCTTGCAACGCCGCCGTTATCACATCCGCCACACTGTGGTGGGTACTGTCGAGCGTCCTCGCGCAGTTGTTAAATTTACAAATCTTAACATCCACGCGCAAATCATCAACGATGCAGAAGGCAAAACACTTGTCGGCGCATCAACGACACAAAAGGATCTCCGCGATCAAAAAATTCGTCCAAACGTTGCAGGTGCAACCGCATTCGGCAAAATCGTAGGCGAAAAGGCAGTTGCTGCTGGCATTTCGAAAGTTGTTTTCGACCGCGCTGGCCGTCAATATCATGGAACCGTCAAGGCATTTGCTGATGCTCTCCGCGCAGCAGGCCTCCAATTCTAAGGAATCATTCACATGGCAGAAGAAACTTCAGCTCCAGAAACCGCAGCAGTTGCTCCAGAAGCAACAAAAGAAGCGGCTCCAAAACAATCACGTGGCCGTCGTGGCAGTGCTCCACGCCGTAATCGTCCTCCTCGCGAACAAGAAAAATCAGCTTACATCGATAAGTCGGTTAATATCGCTCGCGTTTCGAAGACTGTTAAGGGCGGTCGTCGTATGGGCTTCTCGGCTTTGGTCGTTTCAGGCGATCCTGAAAAACACACCGTTGGCATCGGCCTCGGCAAAGCAAAAGAAGTGCCAGAAGCAATCAAAAAAGCTACGGCACACGCTCATCGTGATATGATTGAAATTCAATTGCGCGGGAACACGATTCCTCACGAAGTGCTCGGCACTTCAGACGGTGGGAAAGTGCTCCTCCGCCCAGCAGCTCCTGGTACTGGCTTGATTGCTGGTGCAGCGGTTCGTGCTGTGCTCGAAGCAATTGGTGTAAAAGACGTGCTTACAAAATCGCTCGGCTCAAACAACAAAACAGCTCTTGTGAAAGCGACGCTCGTTGGTCTCGCAAAGCTCCGTACGCTCGAGCAAATCCGTGCTGCACGCTCGTAATTGATAGAAAGAGTTACAGATAATGAAACTTCATACACTTCCAGCAATCGAAGGTTCAACCCACCGCCACAAACGCCTTGGCTGCGGCCCAGGCAGTGGACACGGCAAAACTTCGGGTCGTGGTAACAAAGGTATGCTCGCTCGCTCTGGCGGCGGCAACCGTCCTGGCTTTGAAGGTGGTCAAATGCCACTCTACCGCAAACTCCCACATCGTGGCTTTAAAAGTCTCGACAAGGAAACTTTCGCGGTGGTTAACATCGAACAAATTGCAAAGCTTGACGCAACGGAAATCACTCGCGACGTTCTCGTCGCCGCAGGAATTGTCCGCGCAAAAGACGCTTTGGTAAAAGTGCTCGGCGTTGGCGAAATTTCGAAAGCAGTTACCGTAACAGCAAATAAATTCTCGGCTTCGGCAAAAGCTAAAATCGAGGCAGCTGGCGGCAAAGCAATCGAAGCATAAGGAAATTGCTAAAAACAAAAGCCGTTCCCGTAAAATCTGCGGGAACGGTTTTTTTTGTCTGCGGGAACGCGTTTTATTTTTTGCGGGAACAGGAATTTAACACCGATTGCGAGCTGCTACGCCCGCTCATTAACATTCGCGGGTCAGGGGAGAAAACTAATCTCGCGAATTATTTTTTGATGTTGGCGGGAATGGGGGCGGGAACGGGAAATTGAAGTGCCGTAGGTTCAATAGGATGAAATAGGAACGTTGTTTGTGCCGAAGGCACTGAAATCGCGGGAAGGCGTTCCCGCGATAGCTAACCTCCACAAAAGCGAGCAAACGCGTGAATGAAAAACCGTAGGCAGATTAGGAAAAAATAGAAACTTTTCTGTGCCGAAGGCACTGAAATTGCGGGAACGCGTTCCCGCGATGGCTAACCCCCATAAAAGCGAGCGGGAACGCGAGCGTGTGGGGGTTAAGCAAAAAAATAATCAGTCCCGAAGGGAGTGAACTAAAAAAGTTGAGAGTTGGCGGGAACGCAATAATTTTTATCACCGAATTAAGCCGAATTTTTCGAATGGGCTAGCGAATTGTTTGGTTTTGATAGATTCTGCGACAAAAATGCTTGCGCTGGCTTTGGCGGGAACGCTTTTTTGTTTCACGGGAACGTTAATTTGTGGTTCGGGTTTCCGCTTCGTCCTTTTTCCCGTTTGCAAAATTTACGAACGGCATTGGCCACCAATGTTCGCTGTTCCAATTAAGCAAACCGATTTGCAGCGCGTGGGAATCTTCCGAACAGTAATTGAAAAGTCCAATCTGCGCGCCGATTTGTTTCCCGCCGCAATTAATGCCACCGACGCGCACGCCCCAATGATCTTTGTTAATATCCACTAAACCAACTGAAACGCCCACACCGCTGTCCGCCCAAACTAATCCGCCGACGGCAACGCCGGTGTTTGCGCGCGAAACGGTTACAAGCCCGAGATTGGCGGCGAGAATGCGGTCGTCGTCCCACCAAAACGGCGTTATGCGGACGCAGGTCCAGCCCTCCGAAAGTGGCACGGGTTGCACGCCGACGCCCAATTCTACGAGGTGTGTGTCCACCGGCAACGCGACGCGGTCGGGCGCGATTGTGCAGCCGCAAAGCGTTCCCGCGAGCGTGATTAAAAGAAGAGTAATTTTATTTTTCATAATTATTACTTCTCGAAAAAGTATAGAGTTCCCGCGGCGATTTTGCAATTATTTGCTTTTGATTCTTGCAATTGCGGGAACGGAATTTTGTTGTTAAACTATTTGTTATGAGCGTGGAAATTGAAGAAGGTTTGAAATTTAAATTTGATTTTAAAAAATTGCGCAAAGCGCTTGCACAATGCCAAAGTGATGTCGTTCCCGTGGTGGCGCAAGATTATGATTCGAAAGAAGTTTTAATTGTCGCTTATGTTAATTCGCTTGCGTTGGAAACGGCGTTGCGGGAACGCATGGCAACTTTTTGGTCAACTTCGCGCAACGAACTTTGGATCAAGGGAAAAAGTTCTGGCGATTATCTCGAATTGGTGGAAGTGCGCGTTAATTGCGAGCAGAATTCTTTACTTTATTTGGTGCGCCAAGGCGGCGAGGGCGCGTGCCACACGATTGGCAAAGACGGCAAACCGCGCCGCGGCTGTTATTATCGCACATTGAGTTTGGACGACGGAGAAACGCTGGCGTTCGTTCCCGGAATGGAATAGATGAAAGATATTTTGTCATTGATTTTGGATAATTTGTCTGCGCTTAAACGCGACGGATTTGAATCGCTTTCAGTTAATGACGAAACTTTGAAAAAATTAAAAGCCGCAGTTGAAAATTCTAAAATTTTAGATGAACCTGTTAGCGTTCCCGCGCCTGCGCCAAAAATTGAAACGCGTTCCCGCAAGATTGAAACGCCGACAAACGACGTTCCCGCGGCGCAAAAACGCGTTCCCGCGATGAAAGTTCCCGTTTTGCCAGTTATCAAAACGCAAGCCGAATTTGAAGAAGTTGTTAAAAAAGATGCGCTTTCTCAAAAGCACGCGAGCGTTGGCAAAAAATGGTTGTTGGGTCATGGCAGCGTTCCCGCAAAATTGTTGATTTGCGGCGATATGCCGAGCGCGGAAGATGAAGCGAATGGACGCATTTTTTCGGATGCGTCGGGAACGATGCTCGAAAAAATTATCGCGGCGATGGGCGTTCCCGCGGATGAAATTTTTTACACTAATTTTTTCAAATGGCGTACAGAAGCGTCGATGTTTGCGCAAAAGCCAGGTCTTGAAGAGGCGACGGCCGCGTATTGCGAACCATTTTTTAAAGCGCAGGTAGAATTTATTAAGCCGCAATTAATTGTCGCGATGGGCGCGTTGCCCGCACATTTTTTCTCGAAAAAATATGACGCAAAAATGGGCGAATTGCGCGGGAACGTGTTTGAATTTTGCGGCGTAAAAGTGCTGACAACTTATCATCCCAATTACCTTGTGCGTAGCGGCTCGATGCAGTCAAAGCGTGCGTTGTGGGAAGATATGCTCAAAGCGATGGAATTTTTGGGCGTTCCCGTCAGCGAAAAACAACGCAATTATTTTCTTCCTAAAAACTAATTTTAACTCTCAATTATTAACCACAAACTCTCAATTCTCATGGCAATTTCGATTTCTCTTGAACAACTTTGCAACGGCATCGACCCGATTAAAGTGGTTGGCTCAACCACAGATGCGTTGGGCAATATTGGCTCGCTCGAAAGCGCGATCACGGGCGATTTGGCATTTCTCGGGAACCGTAAATACGATGCGCTCGTCAAAGATTGCAACGCGTCGGCAATTCTCGTTCCCGCCGATTATCATGGTAGCGAGCCCAAGCCGAATCAGGCGTATATTTTTGTGGAAAATCCGTCTTATACTTTGGCGTTGATTTGTCATCAAATTGAAATGTCGTTGTTCCCAAAACCCGCCGCGGGAATTCACCCAAGTGCGGTTGTTGATCCGAGCGCAAGCGTTGATCCGAGCGCGTCGGTCGGACCTTTTTGCTATATTGGCGCAAAATCAAAAATCGGCAAGGGCTGCGTTATTGAGGCAGGAACGACAATTGGCAATTTTGTCGTCATTGGCGATGAAACGCGCATCGAAAGCGGCGTGCGCGTGAACGCGTATTCGGTCGTTGGCAAACGTTGCCATTTTTTGCCGAACGCGGTGATTGGCGCAGACGGCTTTGGCTACGCTCCCGTGAACGGCGGAATTGAGAAAATTCCGCAAATCGGGAACGTCGTTATCGGCGACGATGTCGATGTTGGCGCAAATTCGTGCATCGATCGCGCGCGCTTTGCTTCGACGAAAATCGGGCGCGGAACTAAAATTGATAATTTGGTGCAAGTTGGCCACAATTGCGTCATTGGCGAATTTTGTTTCTTGTGCGGTCAAGCTGGTTTGGCGGGATCGACAATCGTTGGTAATTACGTAACACTCGCGGGTCAAGCGGGAACGGCAGGACACATTACAATTCACGACAAAGCAACGGTCGGCCCTCAATGTGGCGTTTCGGGTGATGTCGAGGCGGGACAGACGATTCTCGATTCTCCTGGAATCCCCGTGGCTTTGGCGATGCGAATTATGGCGTGCAAAAAGAAACTTCCCGATCTTTTCAAACGCGTTACCGCAATCGAAAAACAACTCGCCACAAAATAAAAGCGAGTTGAAAACTCGCGGGAACGCGGCGTGGGGCGTGGATTTTTTATCACCGAATTGAACGAAATTAAACGAATTATTTTTTGAGAGGCGCACGCGGGAATGGCGAGAACGGTTTTTTTTTGAACACAGATGAAACAGATTTTTGACAGATTTCACAGATTTTTTTGAGTGAGCGGGAACGGGAATGGAAAATCCGTAGGCAGATTAGGAAAAAATAGGAACTTTGCAGTGTCGAAGGCACTAAAATCGCTTGCGATGGCTAACCCCCACAAAAGCGAGCGAATTTTATTTCAGTTATTTTCAAACTCGGTCATCGTCATTGTCATAGTCGCGAGAATGCGCGTCTCGCGTGTGGGGGGTAAAACAAAATAACATCAGTCCCGAAGGGAGTGAACAAAAAAAACTTCGCGGGAACGGGAAAGTTTTTTTTAACTACGAATAAACGCCAATTTACGCGAAGAAAATTTCAAGAGCGCTTCGCGAAAAGCGCGTTCCCGCGTTGAAAGCGCCTGTGGCGAAAAGTTTTTTGGGGAGGAGCGGCAAGATGCCGCTTCTCCCCCTAAAAAGTTCTCCCCCTTGAAGTTCGCGTTTACTTCGCGTAAATCCGTAGTTGAAAAATCCCGTTCCCGCCGTTCCTTGAAATTCCCGTTCCCGCAACCAACAAAAATCTTAGTTTCCTTAAAAATTTCCCATAGTTTCTGTAGTTGAAAAATTATCGTTCCCGCGTGTTGTTTTCAATTTTCAATTGTCAATTATTGAAAAAAAGCATAAACTTATTAGTTAATTATGGTACAAGATTATTTGTTCTACTTATTTGCAGCGTTTACGTTGATGAGCGCGGTTTTGATGGTTGTTAATCGCCGTCCAATTAATTCGGTGGTTGCGATGTTGATGACGATTTTGGGCGTTGCGGGAACGTTCTTTTTGCAAGATGCGCCATTTTTAGCGACATTGCTTTTGATGGTTTATGCGGGAGCGATTGTTGTGCTTTTCCTTTTTGTGGTGATGTTGATCGATTCATCGGTTAATCCGTTTAAGCAAGGTTGGTTCAAAACGGCATTGGGCGGCTTTGTTGCGCTGGCTATTTTGGGCGGTGCGGCGGTTTGGCTGTTTGCATATTCGGGCGCTGTTCCCGCGTTGGTTGAGCCAAATGCTGCGGTTGCGGGAACGCCAACTTATTCGTCGGATCCAAAAGTTTTTGGAATTGTGCTTTTTACGCGTTATGTTGTGTTGGTTGAAGTCGTTGCCATGTTGCTTTTGGGCGTAATGGCGGGCGTTTTGATGATTCATAACAAGCGCGAAATTAAGGTGGCAGAATAATTTTAATTTTAAATTTTGATTGATTATGACTCTCTCTACTTGTTTGATTTTTGCGAGTTTGTTGTTTGCGATTGGCCTCGTTGGCGCGTTGGTGCGTCGCAATGTGGTGACGGTTTTTATGTCGCTTGAAATGATGTTGATTGCATCGATGATTGGCTTTGTTTCGTTTGCGCGTTACACCGACACGCTTGATGGCGTGATGTTTTGCTTTTTCATTTTTGCGCTTGCAGCGGCAGAAGTTGCAGTTGGCTTGTCGGTGATTGTGGCGTTTTATCGCTTGCGCCAAACGGCATCGCTCGATGATTTGAATTCGCTTAAAAACTAATTTTGGGAATTTGTTATGAATATTGAAACTCTTCTTGATCCCGCAGTTTTGATGCCAACGATTTTGTTGGTGCCGCTTGTGGCTGCGATTATTTCGGCGTTTTTCTTGCGTCGTTCAAAACATGGCGCGGCGGTCGTTTCGGTAACGGCGTGCGGTGTGGTTTTGTTGGCGTCGCTTGCTTTGCTTTTTCAATTGAATGGCGGGAACGGCGTTTGGGCGGAAGCAAGCTTGCCAGGGTTTACGATTGGCACTTTTACGGAACTTGAAACGTTTGGCTTGATGATTGACGCGAATGGCGCGGCGATGCTTTTTGTCGTGACGTTTGTGGCATTTTGGATTCACGTTTTTTCGGTGGGCTATATGGATGACGATCCCGCGCGCGGACGTTTTTTCGCGGGGCTCAGCATTTTTATGTTTTCGATTCTCGGCATTATTTTGGCGAAGAATTTGTTTATGACATTTATTTTCTGGGAACTCGTCGGTTTCAGTTCCTACATGCTCATCGCGCATTATTTTGAAACGGAATATTCGGCGATGGCTTCCAAAAAAGCGTTCATCGCGAACCGCGTGGGCGACTTTGGATTTTTGATTGGTATTATTCTTTGCTACGCGACTTATGGCACGACCGATTTCGCGCAATTGCAAACAGACGGCGTAAAAGATACGGCGGTGGGCTTGCTTTTGATGTGCGGCTTTTTGGGAAAATCAGCGCAGTTTCCGTTGCATGTTTGGCTGACGGACGCGATGGCGGGCCCAACGCCTGTTTCTGCGCTCATTCACGCGGCAACGATGGTCGCGGCGGGCGTTTTCTTTATGGTGCGCATTTCATTTATGCTTACCGCTCCCGTGTTTACGACGATGCTTTGGCTTTGCGCGGGAATGGCAGCGCTTGCGGGCATTGCGGCGCTTGGTCAAACCGATATTAAAAAATCGTTGGCATATTCGACGCTTTCGCACCTTGGTTTTATGGGCGCGGCGATTGGTTTGCAATTGCCAGAAATTGCATTGCTTCACATGGCGATGCATGCATTTTTCAAAGCAACGCTCTTTCTTTGCTCGGGTTCGATTATTCACGCTTGCCATCACGAGCAGGATATGACGAAAATGGGCGGCTTGCTCAAAAAAATGCCCGTTACGGCATTGGCGTTCGTCGTTGCAGGACTTTCGATTGCGGCGTTCCCGTGGTTTGCGGGTTGGTATTCAAAAGATATGATTATCAGCGGCGCGTTGGTGCAAGGTAATTGGGGCGCGTTTGTGGCTTTGGTTGTGGCAGCAATCGGGACCGCGCTTTACATTGGACGTATGTTTGCGATGGTATTTTTGGGCAAAGCTCACGGTCATGGCGCAGAACATGCGAAAGAATCTTCGGTGTGGATGACGCTCCCGCTCGTTGTGCTTGGCATTGTTTATTCGCTTGGCGCAGGTTGGGCTGTTTACGGTTGGGATTGGGCATCGGGCAAAATGTCCGCACTGTTCCCGAAAGTCGCGACGCAAGCATTTGTTGGCGGCTATGAAAATCTTGAACATCAAGTGGCGGCAGCAGGACTTCACGATTCGATGTTTTGGATGAGCGTGGCGATTGTCGTTGTTGGGTTCGCGTTGGCAATTTGGGTTTATCGCACGGCAACGGGCGAGGACAAAGTGCGCGAAAAAGCACCGGCTCTCTATTTGGCGCTTGAATATCGTTATTGTGATGCAATTTATAATTGGTACATTGAAAAAGTGCAACAACGCATTGCGATTTTGTTAAATTTCCTCAACGACACCTTGATTACATTGCTTGGTGTGCGCGTCATTTTTGCTGGCATTCCCGCAATTTTGGGCGGCGCGATTCGTCGATTTGTTTATAATGGCGATAATTCGCAAGTCGTTGTGCGCATCGCGCTGGGCTCGGTCGTTCTCGCGGCACTTGCAATTACCGGCGTTTTAAGCTGTTTGTTCTAAAATTTTAGCAAACAAAAGCGTTCCCGCGAGAGTTTGTGTTCCCGCGGGAACGAAAAAATAACTAAAAACTTTAATTTTTTTTGAAACTATGAAAACTACAGAAAATACCGTTCCCGCGGGAGCGATGAAGGGCGCAGAAGTGGTTGTGCGCTGTCTTGAAAATTTAGGCGTTGATACGGTTTTTGCGTATCCAGGAGGTTCGGCGATTGAGCTTAATCAAGCGCTTTCGCATTCAAAAAAATTGCGCGTAGTTTTGCCACGTCACGAACAAGGTGGCGGTTTTATGGCGAGCGGTTATGCGCGTTCGACGGGCAAGGTTGGTGTGGCATTTGCGACATCGGGACCAGGCGCGACCAATCTCGTTACAACGATTGCGGACGCGTACATGGATTCGATCCCAACAATTTTTATTACGGGACAAGTTTTCTCGCAATTTATCGGAAAACAAGCGTTTCAGGAAACCGATTTTTATGGCATGACATTGCCAGTTGTGAAACACAGTTTTCTCGTGTTGAAGGCAGAAGAGATTCCTGAGGTAATGTATCGCGCTTACAAAATCGCGACATCGGGACGTCCAGGACCTGTGGTGATTGATATTCCCAAAGACGTGCAACAAGCCGTTTTTGTGCCACAATATCCAACGCAAGATTTGACGCCGCGCATTCCTGGTAAATTGCACGCGATGGATGAAGAATTGCATGCGCTTTTGCGTTTGATTTCGTCTTCTAAAAAACCTGTACTTTACATTGGCGGTGGCGTGATTTCTTCAGAATCGACGGAACTTTTGCGTGAATTTGCAAAATTGACAGGCGTTCCCGTGGTTTCAACATTGATGGGCATTGGCGCGTTCCCGGCAACAGATGATCAATCGCTTTATTGGTTTGGTATGCACGGAACGGTTGCGGGTAATTGGGCTGCGTATTATTCAGATTTGTTAATCGTGATGGGCGCGCGTTTTGACGATCGCGTCACGGGAACGGTTTCTAAATTTGCGCCAAACGCAACGATTGTTCACATCGATATTGATCGTTCTGAACACAACAAAAACAAAAAAGTTGATATGCCAATCGAGGGCGAATTGCACGATGCGCTCGTTCGTCTTGTAGCAATGATCAAAGCTGGCAATTTTACAAAACCCGACCTCAGCGAATGGTTTAAGACAATCAACGAATGGAAAAAAGAATACAAATTCCCGTTCTCCTACGACCATTCGGGTTGCCCACACATTTTGCCACAAGAAGCCATTGAAACGCTTTACCAAGAAACAAAAGGCGACGCAATTGTTTGTACTGGCGTGGGACAGCACCAAATGTGGACTCCACAATTCTTTATGTTCAACGAGCCACGCACATTCATCAGCTCGCTCGGCGCGGGAACGATGGGCTTTGGCTTGGCTGCCGCTTGCGGTGTCGCCGCAGCGTTCCCGAACAAAACCGTTATCAACGTTGATGGTGACGGCTCGGTGCTCATGAATATTCAAGAGTTGGCGACGATGACGGTTGAAAAATTTGCTGTCAAAACCGTTATTTTGAACAATCAACACTTGGGTATGGTGGCGCAATGGGAAGACTGTTTTTACGGTTCAAACCGCGGTCAAACCTTGCTTGGCGATGTCAAAAATGTTGGCTCGCCCGAAAACGTTAAAGGTTTGTTCCCAGATTTTGTGCAAATTGCAAAAGGTTTTGGCATTCCAGGTCGCCGCGTAATCAAACGCGAAGAATTGCGTGATGCGATCCGTGAAATGCTCGACACGCCAGGACCGTTTGTGCTCGATATCGTCGTTCCTTACGGACCTCACGTGATGCCATTTATTCCACAAAAATGCTCGGCGCTCGATGTGATGATCACCCAAAAAGTTGATCCTTGCAAGCAATGCCGCCGTTGCCCGTGGTTGGTTAAAGATTAAAAATGCCAGAAATCACCGATAAACACTCTTCGATTGCTTACCATCGTTTGCAAAAAGAATACGCGCTGTTGACTTCAGTGCTCGATAGCGTCGAAGAGGCGGTGGTGTTGGTCGATGACGCGGGAACGATAAAATATATCAACCAAGCGGGGCAAACTTTGACCGCACTCGCGGGAACGGAAACACGCGAGGCGAATCTTTGGAAATTGTTGCCCGATTTGGGACGCGCTATTACGGGAACGTCGAGCGTTAATAATACGATGCTCGACGTTGAATTATTTTATCCTGAACATCGTTGGGTGCGCGTGCAACTTACGGCTGTCGCCAAAGAAGACGCGGGAACGCAACGATTGTGTTCGGTTGTTTTGCGTGATATTACCGCAGAACGCGATTTGACGCAAGAACGCATCGAGAGCGAACGCATTAATTCAATCGTTTCGCTCGCGGCGGGCGTCGCACACGAAATCGGCAATCCGCTCAATTCTTTGCAAATTCATTTAGGTCTCATCAAAAAACGGTTGGCAAAACTTGCGGGAACGCCCGAAGTTGCGGGAACGGAAAACGCGCCGATCGCGGTAAAAATTGATAATTCAGTTTCAATTTGCACCGATGAAATCGCACGCTTGGATGCAATTTTAAAAGATTTTCTTGGTGCGATTCGTAATCAAAAACCAACGCTCGTGCAAATTGATATTTCGGCGGTTGTGGTAAATGTTTTACACGTGATGGAGCCACAGTTACAACAGCGCCGCGTGCATTGCAATGTTGAAGTTTCGCCATTGTTGCCATTGATTATGGGCGATGAAACGCAATTAAATCAGCTCTTTTTTAATGTTATTAAAAACGCGCTTGAAGCGATGAATGACGGCGGCGAACTTGAAATTGTTTTGCGTTTTGACGATGAATCTGTTTTTGTCGATGTGAAAGATAGCGGCTGTGGTATTTCGCGCGATGATTTGGCAAAAATTTACGAACCATTTTACACGACAAAATCTGGCGGTCATGGTTTGGGAATGATGATTGTCGAACGCATTATGAAATCGCACAACGCGCAACTTTCGATTAGTTCCGAACTCGGCGCGGGAACGCAATTTACATTCAAATTTCCTCGCATTGATCGCCGCGCAAAAACGCTCACTTAAAAATGAAAAAAAAATTACCAACAGCATTGAGCGTTGCCGGCAGCGATAGCAGCGGCGGCGCAGGAGTCCAAGCCGATTTGCTCACATTCGCCAATCGTGGAGTTTGGGGAACCACCGCATTTACCGCGCTTACCGCACAAAATCCAAATCGCGTCTGCGCCGTGCATGCCGTTCCCGCAAAATTTTTAAAAGCGCAATTGGAAACCGTTGCCGAAACTTATCAAATCGGCGCAATGAAAACAGGAATGCTCGGTAGCAAAAGCGCGATTGAAACAATTGTTGAATTTCATAAAAATCACAGGAACATTCAATTGGTCGTCGATCCCGTGATGATTGCCACCAGCGGCGCAAAACTTTTGCCTAATAGCGCCATGGGCGCGCTCACAAAAAAATTGTTCCCGCGAGCAACGTTGATTACGCCTAATCTCGACGAAGCCGAAAAACTGCTCGGCGCTCCCGCGGGAACAACGCTCGACGAATTTGTTGCAAGCGCAATCAGATTGTTTGAAAAATTTAACACGGCAATTTTGCTAAAAGGCGGGCACGCGACGGGAACGCAAATTGTGGATATTTTGGTCGAACCTAACGGGAACGTTTCGCTGTTTAAACATAAACGCGTGAAAAATATTAATACGCACGGCAGCGGTTGCACGCTCTCGGCGGCAATCACCGCAGAACTCGCAAAAGGAAAAAATCTTTGCGATGCCGTTCAAAATGCAATCGAATATTTGCAAAGCGCAATGAAAAATTCCGCGGGAACGCAACTTGGAAATTTTATCGCGCATCTTCAATAATCGCGGGAACGCGTTTTTTGCGAAGCGTTCTTGAAATTTTCCCGTTCCCGCCATTCCCGCGTTCCCGCAAATTTAAAAAATATTTGCGTGATTTGCGTTTCTTTTGCGGAATTTGCGTTAAAACTAATTTTCTGTTCCCGCGTTCCCGCGATTTTATTATTGCCTGTGTTGTCTGAAAATGAGATAATTGTAGAACCATTCGCGGCGCGGGCAGGGTGCTCGTTGTTTGAAGCGTTTGGAAAAACTTAACCGCCGCTTACGGGCGTTAAACGTAAGAAAAAAATATGTCATCATTAATGGAACAATTGTTGGCCGAGTCAGCAAACGGCCTCAATGCTCTCTCACAAGGCGCTATTGTAAAAGGCGTTATCGCAGAAATCCGCGACGATGAAGTCGTGATCGATGTTGGCGGCAAGTCAGAAGGCGTCGTCCCTGCATCAGAATTCCCAAACATTGAAGAAGTTCAAGTGGGTGATGAAGTTGATGTGCTCGTTGAAAAACCAGAAGATCGCAATGGCGCTCCTGTGATTTCTTATGACAAGGCACAACAACGTAAAAATTGGGAAACGATCGTTGCAGAATGCACAGAAGGTTCGGTTCGCACGGGTCTTGTTAAAGGCAAAGTTAAAGGCGGTCTCGTCGTTTCGATGGGTATTGACGCGTTCTTGCCAGCTTCACAAATTGACGTGGTGCCACCTAAGAATCTCGATCAATATGTTGGTCAAACTTACGAATTTAAAATTCTTAAAATCAACACCGAACGCAAAAACTTGGTGATTTCGCGTCGCGAACTCATTGAAGAGCAACGCAGCGAAAAACGTCGTGCGCTTCTCGAAACCATTAAGGTTGGCGATAAAGTGCGTGGCAACGTTAAGAATATTACCGATTACGGAGCATTTATCGATCTCGACGGCTTGGATGGCTTGTTGCACATCACCGATATGAGCTGGGGTCGCGTAACTCACCCAAGTGAAATTCTCAAAGTTGGTGAACCAATTGAAGTAATGGTTACAGAAATCGATCGCGAACGCGAACGCGTTTCTCTCGGCCTCAAACAATGCACCGTCAATCCTTGGGAAGACATTTTGGCTCGTTTCCCAATCGGCTCAAAAGTTCACGGTAAAGTGGTTAACCTCGTTCAATACGGCGCATTTGTCGAAATCGAACAAGGCGTTGAAGGTCTCGTCCACGTGACGGAGCTTTCTTGGACAAAACGCATCACCAAGCCATCAGACGTTCTCAAAATTGGTCAAGAAGTTGACGCTGTCATTCTCGGCATCAATAAAGAAGAACAAAAGATTTCGCTCGGCATCCGCCAACTCGAAGCAAATCCATGGGAAATGGTTCCACACAATTACCCAGTGGGCGCACGCGTTCACGGTAAAGTTCGCAACCTCACCGCGTTTGGCGCATTCGTAGAGCTCGAAGAAGGCATCGACGGTATGGTTCACGTTTCAGACATGAGCTGGACAAAACGCATTGCAAAGCCAGAAGAATTTGTTAAGAAAGGTCAAGAAGTCGAAGCAATCGTTCTCGATGTTGATGTTTCGCAACAACGCATCTCGCTCGGCATGAAACAATGCACCGAAGACCCATGGTCAGAAATCGATCGCACCTACCACATTGGCGACATCGTTACTGGCAAAGTTACTAAGCTCACCGCATTTGGCGCATTCGTTGAATTGCCAGACGGAATCGATGGTTTGGTTCACATCAGCCAAATCAGTGAAGATCGCGTTGAAAAAGTTAACGACGTCCTCAAAAAAGGTGACGAAGTTTCGGCTCGCGTTATCAAAATTGACAAAGACGAACGCCGCATTGGTCTCTCGATCAAAGCTGCAAACTACGACGAAGCGAAATTCAAAGCAGAAGTCAATGCATTCGATCGCGTTCGCACTTCAGATCGCAAAGACACTGCTGCAACAACCACCGTTGGTGGCGACGGCAACAGTCTCAACAGTCTCGGTGATTTGCTCGACAATCTCTAATATCGAGATTAAAAATTCAAAAAAGCCGTTCCCGCAAAACCCGCGGGAACGGTTTTTTTTATTTCGTTGCGGAACGCGTTTTTGTTTGACAGATATTTTTCGCGCCGTTATAGTTGTTGGTGTTTTAAAACCCCGAATTTTTTATTTTTTATGAGCGAAGTGAATAATGCTCAAAACATAAATCCCCAGCCGACATTGACAATCGTTGGCGGATTTGGCATTGATGGCACGGGAACGCTCACAAAAACCTTATCAATGTCGGG
>CAKUQY010000034.1 GCA_934675585.1 uncultured Opitutales bacterium
TGATTCCTAATAAACCTACGGTTTTTCATTCCCGCGTTCCCGCGAAGTTTCCCGTATTCTGTCGCGCTTTCAGCGCTCAATTTTTGTTCCCGCGTTTTTCTAAAATTAATTTTCAATCTCGGGAACGACAAAACCGCTCGCTTCCACAATGCGACTCACGCCCAACATCACAAAAACCTCTTTCGCGTTCCCGCGCGGCATAAACCAATATTGATAAACGCCTGGACGCACAATCACGACGCTTTCGGGAACGAGAATTTCGTTGCTGTCGGTGCGCACATTGGCGGGAACAAAAAATAATTCTGGCGCGTATTCTTTTGCCAACATCGGCAACTCGGTAATTTCAATGACAATCGCGGGCGGCGATTTTTTTAAAATGCGAAAATAATCATCGTCCAAAAACGCGCGCATTCGGCAAGTTTGTCCCGCAAAACTCACTCGCGTATTCGCCGCTTTTCCCAACTTTAATTTTTGCTCGGGCAAAATTTCATTCGCGCCAAAACCTTGCATTTTAACGAGTTTAGCGAGCACCGCCCACTCATCATTTTCGCGCGGGAACGCCACTTTGGCAATCGGCGTCGAAAGCACGTTCCCGTCAAGCGTGCCAAACTCCTCATTTTCCAAAAAGCGCACATTCACATGAAAACGGTCCGGCGCGGTCAAACAAATTTGCTGCGGGTCGGTCGGCGCAAACATCAAAACATCGGCGGGAACAATCTCCGCGCCCGTCGCCTCTCGCAAAGTTTTTGCCGAGCCCAACGCAAAATTGCCCAAGCGCCAATTGTAAAAATTTTCTGTTCCCGCCAACTCAATTTCCATTTTGCCAAACGCCGCGCTCATTTCTTGCGGCATCGAAAAACTACGCAAATCGCGCGGGAACGCAATCGATTTTACCACCGCAGTCATCGCGGGAACGGGCAAGCGTTCGCTCTGCGCACGCTCGTCATCGGTCAATTTTTGCATGCCGTAAAGTTCGGGCGGAATATCAAAATTTTGCGAAACAAAACGGCATTCGAATTCGTCCAATTTTTGCCACGCGCCGTTCCCGTCTTTCGCCTCGACTCGCAACAACCAATGTTCCGAAAAATCACTGCCAAAATCGCTGCTCCAAACAGGCCGCACTGGCAACGGCATCGCCGCAATCGCATCGCCCGTTTTTGAATGAAAAACCGTAAAACTTTCAGGATCCAACTGCATCGCAAAACGCGTTGCGGGATCAACGATTGAAAACGCAAATTTTTCGCGGTCAAAAAACGCTTTGCCAAAACTTTTATAACCCGCCGTCTTCATCTCATCAACGTTCCCGCGAGCATAAATCCAAACAAATGGCACATTGACAACCTCGCCCGCGCGGTCCGTATCCGCAAAATAATAATCCGCAAAACGTTCCCGCGCCTCACGACTGCCGCCCTTAAAACTCAAACCCATTTTGTGAAGCGTCGCCAAAAAATTCGTTCCCGCAAAACTCACCAACTCCTCACCATTTTGCTCAATGCCCAACACCGCAAACGTCGTCGTTTCGTTGCGGCATTCATACTGAAAACGGTCGCGCCACATCAGCCAGCCCATCGCCAACAACGCAATCAGCGTTCCCGCAACAAGCGCGCAAAACAACAACGAAACCCGATTCTTCGGCAAATCGTCAATCGTTATTCGCATTACTTCTTCGACTCTCCAAGCTCAACTCCACTCACAACACATTGCGGACACGGCACGCGATAAATCTGCTTTAATTCTTTGCAAAATATCGAACCATTTTTGTTTTTAAACGCTTCAACAACCGCATCCGCATTTTGCACACCCACAATCATCATCGCCGCATAAACCGCGCCACACATGCCATTCGGCGCACGACCTACACCACAATCACTCAATTTTTCTAGCAAATCTTCACGCCCCAAACCATACGCAACCGCTTGCGCGCAATTAAGCCGCAACGGCGGTTGACGAAAGGCGGACAATGCCTTATTTTTTGCATTTTCTTCCATAAAATCATTATAAATTACGCCAAACTTTTTCGCGAGAAATTTGAACACAAACGGCGGGAACGCGGGAATGAAAAACCGTAGGTTTATTAGGAATCAATAGGATTTTTGAGTTGTGCCGAAGACACTAAAATCGCTTGCGATGGCTAACCCCCACAAAAGCGAGCGAATTTTATTTCAGTTATTTTCAAACTCGGTCATCGTCATGGTCACGCGAATGCGCGTCTCGCGTGTGAGGGTAAAACAAAAATAACACCTGTCCCAAAGGGGGTGAACTAAAAAAACTTCGCGGGAACGTGGGAGCGCGGGTTTTATTTCTCACGCAGATCTCGCAGATTGCGCAAATTTTTTGGGAGGAGCGGCATCTTGCCGCTCCATTTTTGTTATTTTTTCCCGCAAACTCAAAGCGCCAACGGCGCGTCTTATTTCAGCCCAGAGCACAAGCCCTGGGTAAGCTTCGTGAAAAGTGCGTTCCCGCGATGAAAGCGCCTACGGCGAAAAGGTTTTTGAAGGAGGCGGTACCGAGCAACGCGAGATGGAACCATTTCTAACTTCGCCACGAGAGGCGAGAGAACGGCGGGAACGACAAAACGCGCGTGGAACGCGCAACACGAATAACCGCGGGTTTTAACCCGCGGGAACGCAAAAATAACGATGCGCCTGTAAGACGCAACTTCACCGCGAAACAAAACCTATTTTCCCGCTTCCCGCACATCCCCGCGAACGTTAGTGAGCGAGCGTAAGCTACTCGCAATCGGTGTTAAAAAACGTTCCCGCGAGCAAGCCCACGGGAACGACAAAACAATATGAAAAAATTCTTTTCAAATTAGCGACGGCGGCGACGCGCACCAACTAATGCCAACGCACCCAATCCCGCCAACAGGCCGAACGCCGACGGCTCGGGAACAGCCGGAGAAACCGCATCACCGTATTTCAACGAAATGTTGGAATAGGTGTCCGTCCTGCTGTTCGTCCACAAGCGCGTGTTGCTGTTGTTGCCCAGAAACGTTGTGTTGCTATCCGGAGCGTTAACGGTGGCTTCTTTCTTATCGCCGAACTTCAATTTCAAAACCGACAGCGCCGCTGAGGAGTCGCTCGATTTGAGATAAGTGAGCACAACGGTCTGGCTGGAGCCGGTGGCAGGCTTCGTGATATTCGTCAGCAATGCCCAGTCGCTACCGCCTTTCGTGCCGAATTTCAAGGTGCCGTTGTTGTCGCTTTCCCATTGCAGGACGATGCCGTTGGCACCGGAGGATGCCGCACCGTTCGTCCCGAAGAGGTCGATGGGGGTGGTGACATTACTATTAGTCGAAGCCCAGCTGAACGAAAGCTGCCAGCTGTTCGTCAGACTGCCACTGGGATCGCCCGACCACGAGAAGCCGGAGTTCCCGGAGCTAAGCGTGCCGCTCGGCTCAGTGAGCGTAAGATCCGTCCACTCCGGTTCCGGCAACGTGTTTCCTTCCGCGTTTGCGAAAGCCGTTCCCGCGGCGAGGAGCGCTGTAATTGTAATGAGATTTTTCATATATTTTATAATTTTTTTGTTTAAGATTTAAGATTTCGTTTGAAGACCATCTTCAAACTTGAAACATTCTAAATTCAAAAAAAAAAACGCAAGCACAAAATTAAATTCGCGTTCCCGCAAGATTAAAAAAATCAAAAAATTTCTTCGTTTTCTTTAGCGAGCGAACGCGAGCAGGTGCCCTTAAATTCTTTTTTTTTCTTGTTCCCGCGCGTCTGCGTTGCCTTAGCAACGCGCCCAAAAAATCTTCGTGCCTTTGTGTCTTCGTGTGAGATTTTTTCCCGTTCCCGCGCCCACCAACAAAAAATCTTAGTTTCTCTTAAATTTTCCCCGTAGTTTCCTTAGTTGAAAAAAATCCCGTTCCCGCAAACTCTCAGCTTTTTTAGTTCACCCCCTTCGGGGCTGATTTTATTTTTGTTTTACCCCCACACGCTCGCGTTCCCGCAAGCTTTTGTGGGGGTTAGCCATCGCGGGAAGGCGTTCCCGCAATTTCAGTGCCTTCGGCACAATTAAAAAAACTATTTTCCCCTATTCTGCCTACGGTTTCTCAATTTCTGTTCCCGCGTTCCCGAGCAACAAACAAAAATTCTTAGTTTTCCTTAAATTTTCCCCGTAGTTTCCTTAGATGAAAAATTCCCGTTCCCGCCGCAAACTCTCAGCTTTTTTAGTTCACTCCCTTCGGGACTGATTTTGTTTTTGATCGACCCCCACACGCTCGCGTTCGCTCGCTTTTGTGGGGGTTAGCCATCGCGGAAACGCGTTCCCGCAATTTCAGTGCCTTCGGCACAAGCCAAGTTCCTATTTATTTCTACTAAACCTACGGATTTTCCATTCCCGTTCCCGCGTTCCCGCGGGTTATTTTTTCATCAATTTTAAATAATCGTTCGAAAGTGTAAATTTTTCGATTTGTGTGGCTTGTTTTGCGTCTTGATTGCCTTGCAAGCGCGACCAATCGTTGAGCAAAACGTAGCCCATAAATCCAAAAAGCAACATCATAAAAAACATCGTGATACAGCTTTGCGTGCGTATTGAGATTGCTTTTTTGCGCAAGCGGTTAATGGTGGCAATCAAAATGTGCCCGCCGTCGAGCACGGGAACGGGAAGCAAATTCAAAATCGCCAGATTGATGTTGATCATCACTGTCAAACTCAACAGCAAATACAAACTTTGCGAAAAACGGTAATAAACTTCGCCGATTGAAAACACGCCGTTCATGTGTTTGATGCTAATGTCGCTGCTTGGATTCACCAATCCCGCGAGCGATTTAAATGTGACATCGACGCTGCGCCACAAAAGCGAAAACGCGTTCACGTGTTTTGTCGTCATCGCTGGCGCAAAGCCCACGCCGATAAATGCTTCAGGCGTTCCTGCCACAAAATTCACGGACTTAATCGTTCCCGCAACCACCGCCGATTCTCCGTTGGGATAAGTGATAAAAAATTTCACCGTTGGCGTTCCCGCGAGCATTTTTGCAAACTCGGGCAATTTTTTTGCGGGAACAATTTTTGCGTTCCCGCCGATGCTCACGCCGTCAATAACCGTGCCGATTGGGAACTCGTCGGTGCTTGTCAAAAATGTGCGCAAAGTTTCGCGCGACGCAGACAAACTGACGTTTTCCAAATCGCTCGGCGTTGCCAAAATGTGCAGATTTTGAGTGTTCCCGTCGCGTTCGAATGTCAAATTTAACAAATCGGCGTTGCGCGTAATCGCGAGTGGCTGAATCGTGGCGCGTTGTGCGTTCCCGTCGCGTTCGTAAGTAATTTCAACCGCAGTGTTAGCGTCGCGGGAACGCAAAATCGCGCTCAAATGTGAAACGTTTCCCACTTTTTCATCGCCGACTTTTGTAATCACATCGCCCGCTTGCAAGCCCGCTTTTTCGGCGGGAAGATTTTTTGCGGGAACGATGCGCGCGGGCAAAAATTGTTCCAAGCCCAGCATGCGCACGCGATCGCCCACACGCGAATTTGTCGCAACGAGCGCGGGTTTTACGACAACTTCGTGCGTTCCCGTTGCGTTTTCAATTGTCAAAACGGCTTGTGGATTTCCCGATTCGTCGTGATTTGTGCCAAACGCAATCGCCGTGGCGACTTTCGAAAAATCGTTCACGGGAACGCCATCGACGGCGATAATTTTATCAAAAACTTTTATGCCCGCCACAAAAGCGGGTCCCGCGACTTCCACGCCCGGCTCGATTTCCAACGTTTTTTCGACGTTCCCGACAACCGTCGTTTCCGCATTCACGGGAACGTCCACTGGAATCGCCCACGCGACAAAAGCCAAAACCACCGCGAAAACGACGTTGAAAAATGCTCCCGCCGCCAAAACGATAACGCGGTCGAGATAAGTGATTTGTGTGCGCGTTTTGCAACGCGCCAATTGTTGCAAATTAATTTTGTCGCCGCCCTCAATCGCCGACATTTCCGCCAAATCGGGAACGGCAACATAGCCGCCCAAGGGCAACAACGAAATGCAATATTCAATGCCCGAACGCGCACTCGTCCAAGTAAAAAGACGCGGACCAAAACCGATCGAAAAACGCGTTACGCGAATACCACGCCAGCGCGCCGCCAAAAAATGCCCCAATTCATGAACAAAAATCGACCCGCCAAAAAACACGACAATCGCCACAATACCTTGCAGCGTCGAAAACAATGATAAAAAACTTTCCATTGCAATCTATTCTAATAAATTCCCGTTCCCGCGACAAAGCAAAATGCGTTCCCGCGGGAATGCTATTCACGGGAACGCATTTGTTGTTGTTTTTGCGGGAACGCTCTAAAGCAAAGTCGCGCGCAGCTCTTCGCCCGATTTTGGCGAAAGCCACGCGGGAGCGATGTCAAACAAGGTAAACGCGCCAGTTGCTCCGTGCGATTTAATGCGCATCGCCGCGCGGGCACAAGCCGTCAAAACACTGCTTGTAAATTCCGGATTCGAGCCCAATTTTAATGAATATTCAATAATGTGTTTCGTTTCACCGTTCACGCCCGTCGTTCCCGAGCGCAACACAAAACCGCCGTGCGCGATGCCGCTGTGGTCGCGCGCGAGCTCTTCCTGCGAAATAAAATGCACCGTCGTGTCGTAATCGGCAAAATAATTTGGCATAGTTTTGATCGTCGTTTCGATTTTTGCCAAATCTGCGCCCGGTTTTGCGACGACAAAACATTCGCGCAAATGTTTTTGGCGCGTGGTGAGTTCGGGATTCGTTCCCGCGCGAACGGCTTCGATCGCGGCGGCGACGGGAACGGTGTATTGCTTCGCATCGGCAACGCCTTCGATGCGGCGAATCGCGTCCGAATGTCCCTGGCTCACGCCCTTGCCCCAAAATGTGTAATCGTTCCCGCAAGGCAGCATGCAGTTGCCGTAAAGTCGGTTGAGCGAAAACATTCCGGGATCCCAGCCCGCGGAAATAATCGCGACCGTTCCCGCGGCTTTTGCGGCTTTATCGACGTTTGCAAAATGTTGCGGAATTTTCGCGTGCGTGTCGAAACTGTCAACGCAATTGAACATCGCAGCACACGCAGGCGTTTGCTCGGGCAAATCCGTTGCGCTGCCACCGCAAAGAATCATCACGTCGATTTTACCAACGAATGACGGCATTTCGCTCATCGCAAAAACGCCCGCCGACGTCGTTAAAATTTTCAAAGTTTTAGGATCACGGCGCGTAAAAACGCCGACAAGTTCCATATCTGCATTTTGCGCAATCGCGAGTTCCACACCGCGCCCAAGATTGCCGTAACCGATGATACCGATTTTAATTTTTTGACTCATAACGTTTACAATTTTATGCCTGTTCCCGCGGGAATGCAATTTACAAAAATCAATCGTTCCCGACAAAAAACGAGCAATGTTGAAAATTCTAATCAAAAACTCTGCGCCCTCCCCCAAAAAAAATAATTCGTTTTAATGGCGGGGTGTCGCTTCGCTCGGGACGCGTCAGTTCGTAGTCGAAAAAAATCGTCCCCGTTCCCGCGAATGTTAATGAGCGGGCGTAGCTACTCGCAATCGGTGTAAAAAAACGTTCCCGCGAAAATACTCTTCACGGGAACGCGTTTTTACGAATTTGAAAATTACGCTTTTTTCAAGATGCCTTGGCGATCCATTTCTTCGGCGATTTGGATTGCGTTGAGCGCGGCGCCTTTCCAAAGCTGATCGCCCGCGACCCAAAAAGCGAGTCCGTTTTCAAACGCGATATTTTTGCGAATGCGCCCGACACCGCATTTTACCTTGCCTTGATAATCGAGCGGCATTGGGTAAACTTTGTTTGCGGGATCGTCTTTGAGCTCAGCGCCCGAAAATTCTGAAATCACCTTGCGCGCAACTTCGAGATCGACTGGACGTTCAAATTCTGCATCCACCGAAATTGAGTGCGCACGGAACACGGGAACGCGCACGCAAGTGCAAGTACAGACGAGCTCGGGCAATTCCAAAATTTTGCGACCTTCGTTGAGCATTTTCATCTCTTCTTTGGTGTAGCCCGTGTCAAGAAAAGTGTCCACATGTGGCAAAACATTGAACGCGATTTGGTGTGGATAAACCGAATGTTTGATCGGCTCATTATTCGTCCAAGCATAAATTTGTTGCTTCAACTCTTCCATCGCTTTTGCGCCCGTTCCCGAAACCGCTTGATAAGTCGAAGCAAAAAAGCGTTTCAAACCAAAAGCTTTGTGCAATGGGTAAAGCCCCATCAACGTAATTGCCGTCGAGCAATTTGGATTTGCGATAATGCCTTTGTGTTCTTTCAAAACATGCGCGTTAATTTCGGGAACGACAAGCGGAACATTCGGATCCATACGGAACGCCGAACTGTTGTCAATCACGATGCAACCGCGTTTAACAGCTTCGGGAGCCAAATCGCGCGAGATGCTGCCGCCTGCTGAAAAGATTGCAAAATCAAGACCTTCAAACGCTTCGGGCTTTGCCTCGAGCACGGTCCACAATTTGCCGCCAAATTCAATTGACGTTCCCGCCGAACGAGCCGAAGCCATCGGACGCAATTCTGCGATTGGAAAATTTCGCGATGCCAAAAGCGAAAGAATTTCTTGACCAACGGCGCCGGTAACGCCTACAATACCTACTTTATATGATGCCATTTGATATAAATATACTATTTTTGCAACTCAAAAGCAAATGCGAAAATTTGGGCGTTCCCGTAACGCACGACACGCTCGTCGCCAGTATCGCGCACCAAAAACTCGCGTTCCTGCGCAATGGCGTTCCCGTCGCAGAATACAAAATTTCTACATCGCGCGCACAACCGTCCTGCGTCAAAGATTCGCTCGGCACGCCCGACGGACTTTTCACCGTCGTTGAAAAAATCGGCGAAGGCGTTCCCGCGGGAACGGTTTTCATCGCGCGAAAATCCACGGGAACGCATTTTAGCGAATGGCTCAAAGACAAACCCGATTGCAATCTTATTACCTCGCGCATTTTGCGAATCACGGGAGAAGAACTTGGCAAAAATCGCGGCGGGAACGTCGATACTTTTGAGCGCTACGTTTACATTCACGGCACAAATCAAGAAAACAAACTCGGCACGCCCAATTCTCACGGCTGTTTACTGATGAGCAACGCCGAAATCATCGCCCTTTTTGAGCAAATCAGCGTTCCCGCGCGCTTGTGGATAGCAAAATAAATCTAAATGAAAAAATTACTTTTAATTTGCCTTGTCTTTTTCTCAACACTTTTTTCGGGCTGTGTTGCGATTTCTCAAACATCAAAAAATGTTAAGGAAAATGGGAATCGCTATTATTTTGCACTTTCAACACGCGCGATTACGGCTTACAACATTGACGGAAACGTCATTTTGAAATGTCCGCTCGTGCCCTACCAAAAAAAGCATTCTTTGATAAAAATCAAAACATTCAACGAAGAATTTGAAGAAACGTATTATCAGGAAGTCCCAATCCAAAAAACCGAATACGCTTTCGTAAAAGTGAACGAGCTCAAAGTTGACAAAACCGTTTATTTTCCTTCCAACAACAAAATTATTTCTTTTGAAAATTACGTTCCCGAGCCGAGTAAAATTTGCGCCGAAAACGAAATTCCCATTCCCAAAGAAGTCAAAACTTTTCTCGCGGTCAAATTTCCAATTGGCGATCAAATGTTGAACGGAGAAAATTCAATTATGACGTTTGTAAAAAAAGAGCCCGGCGAATTTCTGGGAACTTGGTACGCGTGCGCCGTTGTCAATAGCGTTGTTATCGATGTGCCGCTATCGGTTTTGATGACAGCGGGCGTTTGGCTTATGGACGTGCAAGGAGACGACAAACCCGTGAGCAGCGGCCAAAATATCGTAGATCTGTCTGCAAGTGCCATTTTAAACGCACTAAGATTTTGGCAATACCAATAAAATTTCGCGTTCCCGCCAATTATTTTCCTTTTTCTAACGGATGCGTTCGCGCGTGTTCACTAATCAAACGCGTTTTCGCAACGGCGGTGTAAATCTCGGTCGTTGAAATATTGGCGTGACCAAGCATTTCTTGAATCGAACGCAAATCCGCCCCGTGCGCGAGCAAATGCGTCGCGAACGCGTGGCGCAATTCGTGCGGATGAAGTTTTTTGCGAATTCCCGCGCGGGTCGCCCATTCCTGCACGAGCACCCAAAGCGTTTTGCGCGAAATTGCTTTGCCCCATTGACTCAAAAAAACGGCGCTGCCCGTTTTTTCTTTGACCAATTTAGCGCGACCATTTTCACTATTTAAATACGTTTCAATGGCGCAAATGGCGCTTTTGCCGACGGGAACGAGCCGCTCTTTGTTGCCTTTGCCATGCACCAAAATCACACCTTCATCGAGATTGAGCGATTGTAGCTCGATTTTGCAAATTTCACTCGCGCGCAAACCCGAAGAATACATCAGTTCGAGCATCGCGCGATCCCGCAAACCTTGTGGCGTTCTCGGCATTTCTGCTTCGAGCAAACGCGTAATTTCTTCTTCCGTCGGCGCATCGGGAACGCTTTTAACAACCGACGGTGGAGAAATAATTTCACAAAAATCATCCGCGCGAATACCTTCGATCACGAGCCATTTTGCGAGCAAATGCAAGGCAGACAATTTGCGCGCCGCGCTGCGAGCGCTCACGGCGTGTTTGGTCAAATCTGCCAACCAATCAGAAACGTGCTCGGGTTGAACATCTTCCCACGTTCCCGCCAACTTTTTTTTGCGCAAAAAATCTCCAAATTCGAGCAAATCTTTTTCGTAAGCCGCGTGCGTATTTTTTGACAAACCTCGTTCCAAATCAAGATACGACAAAAAATCTTCCAGCGACAATTTCATCGCGGGAACGAGCGTCCAATGCGATTGCTCTTTGTGGCGCATTAATTTGCAACGCGCATTTGTGCCGCCGTATAAATCGCGCAAATGCGTTCAAAATCGCGTTCCCGCGAATCAGAAACCAAACAAAAATCAAATTCATTCACGCGCGCCATTTCATCGAGCGCAACTTTCATGCGGCGCTCGACTTCATCTTCGGCGTCCGTTCCGCGTCCAACCAGGCGGGAACGCAATTCTTCAACGCTCGGCGGCATCACAAAAACCGAAACCAACGCCGCGCGCAATTGTAGATTTTTTTCGGCGACTTTTCGCAACGTCGCCGCGCCCTGCACATCGAGATTGATGATGACATTTTTACCCGCGTCCAAAAGTTCACTCACTTGCGCTTGGCGCACGCCATAGCGATTGGAATGCACGCGCGCATGTTCGAGAAATTCGCCGTTGGCAACGCCCGATTCAAAATCTTCATGCGACAAAAAATAATAATCGATGCCGTGTTGTTCGTTCCCGCGCGGTGCTCGCGTTGTGCAAGTTACCGCGCGCGCAATTTCTTGCGGGAACGCCGCCGTCAGCCGATCGCAAAGCGTGGTTTTGCCGCTGCCCGCTGGCCCCGAAATGAGCATTAAAACAGGATGAGATTTGAACATAATTTTTTAAATACAGAAAATTCCTTGAACTAAATTTGCTGCCCCAAGCGCCAAAAAAAGCGTTCCCGCAACGAGCGAATTGCGTTTGCTCGCGAACGACCAAGTCAGCCAATCGCGCAACAAATACGGCGACGCGCCAACAAAAAGCGCGGCGATGATAAACAAATAAACCGTTCCCGCCAAAACGCGAGAATACGGCACGAGCGTGTAGCCGATTTGCAACAATTCATTCGCTCCAAAAAGCGTCAAAACTGCCAGCGCGCGCAAACTTAACAAGTCCGACAAATATTTAAATGCCAGCGTTCCCGCCGCCATAAAAACGACAATCACCGGCCAACGCGGAAATCCCGCAAAATCGACTTCATCAAGCGTGTAAAGATGATAAAAAAACCATGCGAGAGCCGCGCCCCAAAGCAGCGTTCCCGCCACCGTCGAACGCGGCAAGCGCAGCCAAAGTTTTCCGCCGCGCGCGTTCCCGCTAAAAAACGTTCCCGCGACAATCGCAAAAAATGTCGCGAGCGCGTAATAAGTAATTTGAAGCGTTTGAAGCTTTTCCATAATTAAAATTTTAAGAAAATCGTTCCCGCCGAGCAAGGTAAATTTCCGGCTGCCCAATCGCTGTTTTGTAGCGGGAACAGAAATTAACGGGAACGTGATTTTTAATGCAGATTTCGCAATTTGCTGCGTCCACAACTTTAAAGATCAAAAATTATTGGCGTTTTTTCTTTTTGAGCAATACGAAAAATCTTCTGCAAATGGCTCAACGAAAGAAATACTTTGTTACTATCGTTATTTTTAGACTTCAAAAAATTAGCGACAATTTTATCCGCAGCTTCGGCTTTTTCAAATGGCAATAATTGGCATTCCCCAATCGTGATTTGTAGTCCCAACTGAGCATTTAACAGATCGAGTAGTTAAAAAGATAATTTCCATTCCTGGCTTCCCGAATTAACCTTCGGGAAGTTCGGTATTTGTGCGGTGTTCCCGCGAAATTGGGATAAGTTATCCCAATTTTTTTGTTCCCGCCAAAATTTCTTCAAAAATGGATTTTAGAATTTAAATAAAACTCGCGGGAACGCAAACGCGCTTAACATTGCACCACGGGAACGGGCGGAGTAAAATAGTTTTATTATGTCAGAACTGAGTGATAAAGTTTTTAATGCCATTTTGATGGCGCGCCAAAGTGTTTATAAAGTTGCGCAAGCGACGCCGACAGAAGAATTAGTCGGGAGCGAATTGCCGTTTCGCTTGTTTGTAAAACGCGAAGATTTGGGTCCGATTAAAGCGTACAAATGGCGCGGCGCCTACAATCGCATGGTTCATTTGACGGCAGAAGAGCGTTCCCGCGGCGTTGTGGCGGCTTCGGCGGGCAATCACGCGCAAGGTGTAGCGCTCGCGGCAAAGCGTTTGGGCGTTCACGCAAAAATTTACATGCCACTTTCAACGCCCGCGGTAAAACAAAGCGCAGTCAAGCGTTTTGGCGGCGAATTTGTGGAAATCGTTTTGTTTGGCGATTCATATTCGGAAGCTGGCGACGAAGCCAAAAAATTTGCGCACGAAAAAAATCTCACTTTCATTCATCCCTACGACGACGTTCTCGTGATGGGCGGACAAGGCACGCTCGCGGACGAAGCCGTGATGAGCGGGAAAGGTCCGTTTGACGTGGCTTATCTGCAAATCGGCGGCGGTGGCATGGCGGCGGCAACGGCTGTCTGGCTCAAAAATCAGTTCCCAGGAATTAAAATTTACGGTGTCGAAGGCGTGAATCAAGCGTCGATGAAAACCGCGCTCGAAAAAGGCGTTCCCGTGGACATCGGTCCCGTGGATATTTTTTGCGACGGCACGGCGGTTCGCAAGGCGGGAACGCTGACTTACGAACTTTGCAAAGAATTTCTCGACGGAATCGTAACGGTTACGAACGAAGACGTTTGCTGGGCGATTCAAAAACTTTGGGAAACCAACCGCATCGTTCCCGAAACTTCGGGCGCGATGGGCGTTGCCGCGGCGCTCAAATACAGCGACGAACTGACGGGCAAAAAAGTGTTCACGGTGATTTCTGGCGCGAACGCAGATTTTGGGAAACTCCGCGTCATCACGCGCAACGCGCAAATCGCGGGAAGACAAAATTACGCGCTCCGCATCGATTTGCCCGAACGCCCAGGTTCGTTCCTGACGGTGCTGCAAAAAACGTTCGACAATTTGAGCATCACGGAATTTCAATACGGGAAAACCTCCTCGCAAATCGCGTCGCCCGTCATCGGCGTTTCTTTGACACCAGACGAATTCAAAAAAGTCACGGCATCGCTCGACGAACAAAAAATCCGCTGGAGCGACGTTACGCGCGACGCGGATGTCGTTTTCCGCGTCATTCCTTTCGAGCGCGAACTGCTGCGTTTCCCGACGTTTATCCAAGTCAATTTCCGCGAACGCGCGAACGGCTTGCGTGAATTTTTGACAACTTATCTCGGCGACAAATACAATCTCTGCTACTTCAATTATTTTTATTCGGGCGAAACGATCGGCCGCGCACTGATTGGTGTTGAGGCGGAAAATGAAGAACGGCGCGACGAACTGTTGCGCCAGCTGACCGGAAGGCTCAAAGGCGTGCAAACCTACACGATTCTCAGCGGGAACGTCGCCCAACGACTCGGCAGCTAATGTTCACCGACCGCTTTAAATTTTCGCTGAAGCCCAACCGCTGGACGCGCATTTTAAAAAGCGTGCGCGAAGATGGTTGCGATTTGATCGATTTGGCAATTTCAAATCCAAGCGCCGCAGGGTTTGCTTGGGACGCGGGAACGCTCGCAAATGCGCTCGGGAACGCCGAAATCGCGCGCTATTCGCCCTCGCCTCGCGGGAACGCAAATGCGCGCCAAGCCATTGTTGATTTTTACAAAAATACGCATGCCTGCGCGCTTGCTCCCGAACAAATTCATCTCACCGCCAGCACAAGCGAAGCGTATGGCTGGTTGTTAAAATTACTGACAAATCCTGGCGACAACATTTTAATGCCCACGCCATCGTATCCGCTCATCGCGTTTTTGTGCGGCATGGAAGCGGTCGAAACGCGCGACTACAATTTAGTTTTTCGCGACAATCGTTGGCAAATCGATTTTGAATCGCTCGCGGCAGCTTGCAATGAAAAAACGAAAGCCATTTTTTGCGTCAGCCCAAACAATCCAACGGGAAATTTGCCAAGCCAATCCGAGCGGGAACGCCTTTTGCAATTCGCGCGGAAACGCCAATTAGCACTCGTCGTCGATGAAGTTTTTTTCGAATACCTCGCGCCCAATTGCAACGGCAAAACATTTGCAAATTGCCAAATCTCAACAGACGATTCTCAACTCGTTTTCGTGCTCGGCGGACTTTCAAAAACCGCCGCGCTCCCGCAAATCAAAGCGGGGTGGATTATCACCTGCGGGAACGCAAATTTGCGCGACGAAGCACTCGCACGCTTAGATTTTATTGCGGACACTTTTCTCTCGCTCAGCACGCCTGCAGCCCTCGCCGTTCCCGCGCTCTTAAAAGCCGCTCCCGCAATACGCGAACTCATCAACGCTCGACTCAACAACAATTTTGAATTGCTGAAAAATTGGTGCGCGCGTTCCCGCGACGGATGTTTTTTGCTGCCACGCGAAGGTGGCTGGTACGGCATTGTGCGCCTGCCCAAAGGCATTGACGAAGAAACGCTCTGCACCGATCTTTTGCGCCACGGGAACGTGATTGTACACCCCGGTTATTTTTACGATTTGGAAAATAACGACGGCGCACATTTAGTTTTTTCACTTTTGTCGCCCAGCATTTTTTTTGAAAAAGCGTTCCCGCTGATCGATTACGCCATCGCACGTAATTAGCGCGGAAACAAAATTTTAGGTGTATTTTTTTACCCACGCGAGAAGAGCATCGTAATTCATCGTTCCCGCCGCAACCCCGAGTCCCGCTTCGACAATCGCCTCGTCTGGGCAATTGACTTCGATACCATTTAACTCCAAAAACGTGATCATAATAAACATGCCAATGCGCTTGTTGCCATCAACAAATGCATGATTAGCAATAAGTGAAAATCCCAAACGAGCCGCTTTTTCGCGCTTACTTGGATAAAATTCACTTTCTCCAACGCCTGCATAAATTTGTTCTAACGCAGAATCAAGAAGATTAGCATTACGCAGACCTACGCTCCCGCCAGTTTCTTGCGCAATTAGCTGGTGCAACAACAAAACTTTTTCGCGCGAAAATTTAATCATTTTGCCAATTCTAAAAATGCCTTTTTATAACGTTTTAAAACACGAGCAGCGACAATAGATAATTTTTCATCATCGGTCAAATCTAATTGCACCGATTTTTCTAAATCAACAAACAAAAAGCGCGGACGATTATTTTTGAAAATAACAGCCCGAGAATTTTCTTCAGCCAACGCAACTAATTTTGAAAAATTACGATTGGCTTCCGTAATCGAAATAATTTCATTTGTTCGAATAACCATAAAATAATTATACAAAAAAGTAGCTACTTTTTCAAGGCGTTCCCGCGAAGTTTTAATTCACCCCCTTCGGGGCTGGTGTTATTTTTGTTTTACCCTCACACGCGAGACGCGCATTCGCGCGACTATGACGATGACAATGACGATGACCGAGTTTGAAAATAACTGAAATAAAATTCGCTCGCTTTTGTGGGGGTTAGCCATCGCGGGAACGCGTTCCCGCAATTTTAGTGCCTTCGGCACAGCAAGTTCCTATTTTTTCCTAATCTGCCTACGGTTTTTCATTTCCGTTCCCGCTCACTCAAAAAAATCTGTGAAATCGGCGAGATCTGCGTGAAAAAATCCTGCGTTCCCGCGCGAACAACAACAAATCTTAGTTTCCTTTAATTTTCCCGTAGTTGTCTTAGATGAAAAATTCTCGTTCCCGCGCGAAACACTAAAACCTTCGTTCCCTTCGCGGTAAAAAACGTTCCCGCAAAGTTACCTTCACGGGAACGACAAAACAATATGAAAAAATTCTTTTCAAATTAGCGACGGCGACGACGCGCACCAACTAATGCCAACGCACCTAAGCCCGCCAACAGACCGAACGCCGACGGCTCGGGAACAGCTAACTTGTAGTAGTTTGTGAGATCTGTTGCACCCGCATTTCCGCCGGTCCAGTAAGCTGCCCCGAGCAACTTAAAACTACCTGCTTGATCATTTGATGGGAACTTACTTGTCATTGTAGAATTTATATTACCAATACCCCAAAAATTAAAAGAAGTAATTTCACGATTACTAAAAGAGAATGAAGAATTATTATAATCTACAGTCAAAAGTTTTTGCGAAAAATCGCCATTTGCATAAACAGAGATTGATAGGTTATTACCGTTTTCACGATTGAAAACAAATGTTAAATCTTTTTTACCTTTGGCAA
>CAKUQY010000035.1 GCA_934675585.1 uncultured Opitutales bacterium
CGCAAGCGCACATACACACAAACACACAAAAAAAACGTTCCCGCAAAAATAATCTCGCGGGAACGGGTTTTAATTTTATGTTAATTATTTTTTTGCGGGAACATTCTCTGATTCTGGACGCGGGAACAATTTCGCGCCTGTCGCGACGGCATTTCCCGTCAAAACATTCGACCAATCTTGACTGCCCTCAAAAAGCGTCGCTGCGGGAACACCAAAGAGTGCTTGCAATTTTTCTGCAATCGTTGGCATAACTGGCGTAAGCGCAACAGCGGCGAGGCGCAAACCTTCAGCCGAAAGTGCGAGCGATGTTTCTAATCGTGCGCGATCTGTCGCATCTTCAGACTTTGCGAGTTTCCACGGCGCGCGATCATTAATGTAACGATTCAACGCGGCAACAAATACCCACAACTCTTGCAGCGCAACATTAAATTGAAAACCTTTCGCCAATTCATGATACTGATGCGATGCATGTTGCCAAGTTTCTTTGAGCGTTTTTTCAAAATCTTCATCAATCGTTGCCGCGGGAACGCGACCATCGCAATATTTTGTAATCATATTAAGCGTGCGATTGACCATGTTCCCGAGATCGTTCGCGAGTTGGCGTTGGCTCACCATAAACAATTCCTCCGCATAATCGCTATCTTCACCAACGCTCATATTGCGCATAACATAATAGCGGAAAACATCAACGCCATAAATTTCCATCAATTCAATTGCTGATTTTTCTTGCGGAGCATCTGCGTCTTCTGTCGTTTTTGTTTTAGAAACTTTTCGTCCACGATTAAGCCACCAACCATGCGCAAGAATCATTTTTGGCAACTCGAGCCCAAGCGCATGCAACATAATCGGCCAATAAACAGCGTGCGGCGGCACGAGAATATCTTTGCCGATCACATGAATATCCGCTGGCCAGCAAGCTTTTTCAAGCGATGCCGAATAATAATTCGTCAAAGCGTCAAACCAAACATACGTTACAAAATTTGTATCAAACGGCAATTCGATTCCCCAAGACAAACGTTCTTTTGGACGTGAAATGCAAAGATCTGAAATTGGTTCCTTCAAAAATTCGATAACATTTTTTTGGCGATGTTCTGGATAAATAAATCCTGGATGTTCTTCGAGATATTGACGCAGCCAATCTTGATGTTTTGCAAGGCGGAAAAAATAATTTGACTCTGTGATTTCAATCACTTCACCAAACAATTCGGGCCAAGTGCCATCCGGATTTTTATCTTTGTCTTGCACAAATTGTTCCTGGCGCACACTGTAATAACCATTATAATCTGCTTTGTAAATATCGCCAGAATCATACAACTTTTGCAACAATTCTTGAACAACCTTAATGTGACGCGATTGAGTCGTGCGAATATAATCATCGTTCGAAATATTCAACTTCTTACAAAGCCCTTGAAAAAGTTCCGCAACTTGATCGCAACATTCTTGTGGTGTAACGCCCATTTTTTGCGCATTTTGTTGCACTTTTTGTCCATGTTCATCAAGCCCTGTCAAAAAGTGACATTGCGTTCCCGCCATACGCTTAAAACGAACAATCGTATCAGACAAAACTTTTTCATAAGCGTGCCCAAGATGTGGAGCCCCATTAGCATAATCAATTGCCGTTGTAAGATAAAAAGGTTTCATAGTAGAAATAAAAATTAAAAAAAAAAAACATCTCGCGGGAACGCCCTTTTATGCGTTCCCGCGAAAAACAAAAAACTTACTTAATGACAGCATCAACGCCGCCAAAATCACCGCGTTCAGAATTTGGACGACGTCCGCGGCGCTTTCTCTTTTTAGGAATTGGATTGCCGTCAGCATCAAATTCTTCCTCATCGGGATCAAAATCTGCCTCTTCAATTTTGCTTTCTCGCAATGCGCCGTCAACGTCTTCTTGACTGCGCGTTGCCAAAACTTCTGAGCCGCCCTCTTCGTCGGTTTTGATTTCATAACCCAAAGGTGTAAATTCAAGAACGTCCAAAATTTCGCAGAACACGTGCAACGCTCGACCTTCCATCGTCAATTGATTTTCATCATCGCGCACCTGCTCTTCCAATTCTGTTATCGAAAGTTTGCTCACAAAATCGAGTTTGTCGTTCAAATAATCAACACGCAAACGAGTAATATGATTCAAAAATTCTGCATAACTTGAATCGTTTTCATCAAATGTTTTTGGCAAAGCAAAAAGCGTTTTTGCGACATCGTCTGACGCGCCAAAAAGACTTTCATTTACGCGCACCAAATGAGCAGCTTTTTCTGCGGGCATTGCTTTTTCAAGTTGGAATGGCAAAAATGCGGCTTCAACAATCGTTTCATCCAAGCCATAATCGCGCAACTCGTCCATCTTTTCAAACATGTAAGCCACTTGACGCGGGTCAATAATTGAAATCGCATCAAACGCATCCCATTGCACAGGAATGTTAAATTTTTGACACCACCAATTAAGATCTTTGCCAAGGCGAACATCGCACCAAACAATTTTATCTACATCTGCTTTTTCCATATAAAAAATAAGGTTCAAATAATATTATATGATTTTTTGAAATTTTCAAAAAAAGCGTTCCCGCGACTGCCTCCAACCACGCGGATTAGAGTTTGCGGGAACGCATTTTTTCAACATCGATTATTTGCCGTAATTGCCGTCGATGACAATCACTTTACGATCACGAGCAACTTCGTCTTTCGAGCCCGACTTCACAGCAAATTGTTCTCCAACCGCTTGAATCGTAGCACTCGTCGCTGAGCCCAAATTATTGAGATACATTTTCACCGCTTGTGCACGTTTATCCGAAAGCGCCAAATTGTATTCTTCGGTCCCGTAATAGTCTGAATAACCAACAATATAAATGCCATCGCGCTTTGCAAAATCTGCAATTGTATCAAGATCTGCGCGGCCTGCTTCATTAACTGCGAATTGGTCAAAACCAAAATAAACCGTCGCCATTTTTGCTTCTTCTGGAATCGTATTATTGCTAATCCAATCAGCAACTTTGCCGTCCATATCAGAAATGCCTCGCGCGTCTGAATCGGTCAAACCTTCGTCCATACCTGCGCCCCCATCGACGTCTTGAAGCCCTGCTTCGTTGCCCATCGCGCCTTGGTTTGCTTGTCCTGGCGCGCGTTTTGGAGTACAAGCCGTTGCAAACGCAAATGCGGCAATCGCAATTAAAATAAATTTAAGAGTATTCATAATTAAAAATCTGTTTAATTAAGCATATAAAAACTACCCATTTTCCGCAAGAAAAATCGTTCCCGCGGGAATTCCACGAGAACGATAAAATTGGTCGGGCTGAGAAGATTCGAACTTCCGACCCTTTGCACCCCATGCAAATGCGCTAGCCAGACTGCGCTACAGCCCGAATGTCTTTCTATTTTGCAATTTTTCTGCGCAATAGTCAAGTTTTTAAAGAAAACTGCGAGCAATTTCGCGGGAACGCGCATCGACCGCCAAAACTTCATCGAGCGTCGCTGGCTCAAAATTTTCAATTTTCCCCAAAGTTTGTTCGATAATTTCAGGAATCGCCAAATAAGCCAGCCCGCAATTTAAAAACGCATCGACGGCAATTTCGTTCGCCGCATTAAAAATCGCTGGCGCTACGCCCGATGCGCTCGCGCACTGTTTTGCCAAACGCAAACATTTATATTTTTCATAATCGGGCTGACAAAAATCCAATTGCATCGAGTGCGAAAAATCAAGTCCCGCAACCGTCGCGGGAACGCGCTCGGGATAAAACAAACAATTTTGAATCGGGAACGTCATCGACGGCGGCGCTAACTGCGCAAGTGTTGAGCCATCGACAAATTTTACCATCGAATGCACAATACTTTGCGGGTGCACCACAATTTCAACACGCTCGGCGGGAACGCCAAAAAGCCACGTCGCCTCAATCAATTCCAGTCCTTTGTTCGCCATGCTCGACGAATCAATCGTAACTTTCGGTCCCATGTCCCAATTCGGATTTTTCAAAGCGTCCGCGGGAACAATTTTTACCATTTGTTCCAAGCTCCAATCGCGAAACGCGCCACCCGAAGCGGTCAAAATAATTTTATCTACGGCGCGTGTAGGTTCGTTCCCGAGACATTGAAAAATTGCATTGTGTTCACTATCGACAGGCAAAATTTTTACGCCTTTTTTGGCAGCGGCTTCCATAACAAATTTTCCTGCGAGCACCAAAATTTCTTTGCTGGCAACGGCGACATTCGTTCCCGCATCGATTGCGGCGAGCGTCGGTTTTAATCCCAACGTTCCCACCACGGCTGTGATTACAATATCCGCTCCCGCCAACGCCGCCAATTCAATCAAGCCCTGCTCGCCTACATAAAAATGCGTTCCCGTGGCGAATGCACCACTTTCTTTTGCAATTTTTGCAGCGTTTTCATCAAAAATGCCAACGTGTTTTACACCATATTTTTTTGCGATTTTTGCCAATTTTTCCCAGCGACTTTTTGCAGCGATGCCGACAATTGACAGCGCATCGCGATGCGCATCTACCACGCTCAACGTATTCTCGCCAATCGAGCCCGTCGCGCCAAGCAACACAATTTTTTTCATAATTGCCATTATAATTTACGCGGGAATGAGAGGCAAATTTTGGAGGGAACACGAAAATGAGAACCTACAAAAAACAACTCGCGGGAACGCAAATTAATGAATAATTAACGGCATTTAATGAAGGGGAACATTCTCCCGTTCCCACAAACAACAAATCACTGCAAAAGTTTGAACATTCTATTACACTAATCATTAAATTCTTCACAATATTTTTTAAAAATGTCTGGATGCTGTAAAAAATACGAATACATAAAATCAACTAAAACAGAATCATATTCTAATAAAGAATTCCCAAAAACAGAATTATCGATTCCCAATTTTGCTTCTTCTTTTTGAATTTTATGACATAGCGGATAAATTTCAAAAATAAAATCATAACAAAATTTTTCAATGTCCTTGAAATTATATGGCATTTTCAAAGAAAACAATTCCTTTAATTTTTTTTATATTTTTCATCGCCACCAATTGCTATTTGATTTTCCAAATAAAGTATTAATTCGTTTTTCGTTTTAAGAATTTCTTGATTAATGTTGCACTCTTTTATTGAAAAAAATTGTTTGTCCCAATCTTTTTCTGGAAGAAAAATAGGCATTTCTAATTCTGTCGTTAAAACCTCATTCCAACATAACTTGCGCATTATTGGAGAGAAATAATTTTCAAAATCTAATCTTTGTTCTTTTGTAAGTTTTGGATTTTTCGCTAATAATATTTTTATTTTTTGGATACGTTTATTTCTAAAATTTAAGACTATAAAAGACCGATTTTCAAAAAAATCATCACCCTCTTTTAATGTTAAAAATTCTTGTTCGCTGATTTTAAATCGTTCCCGCATTCTAATTTTTCGATAACTACATCCAATTGAACAGTCTTTTCTTCAACACATTCCCACGGCGATTCAGGATAAATTGCAGCGATTGACGGTGTGATTGAAAGAAACAAAAAATCAAAATAAAAACTTTCATTTTTTATATTTTTCTTTTGCCATTTTTACTTTTTGTTCAAATTCAAAATCCAATAAAAATGATTCGCTTAACATAATTTGAATTATTTTATCTTTAAAATGAACAGAAAATTGTGAGCGCGCCTCTGGGAAACGTTTAAAAATTAATTTTATAGGCGAATTTTCATTTATTTTCAATGAGAAATATAAATTCCCCAATTCTTCTCGTTCGCAAAAATTTCGAGGCGGATTTTCATTTAAACAGAGAATTACCGCATTTAAAAAATTCGCAATGTCAGGAATTATTTCGTTGAAATTTTTGGCGCGGTCGGCTCGTTCTTCTAAAATTTTTATTGCGTTTTGAAGAGATAAAATTTTATTTTTAGTCGCCTTAAAATCGCCAATTTTAGTGCTTGTATAAAACAAATCTTTTTTCGGTAATAAAATAACATTTGAGAGTTCAAATTCTTGTAAAATTGTTTGAAGTTCTACTGCTTTTTCTATAGACCAATGCTTTTTTATTTTATTTTTAAATTCTGTTGAAACATTTTTATTTTTTAAAATTGCATTTTTTAATTGGCGAACTTTTTTGTTTTTATAATTTAGTTCAAAGAAATAGGTTCCTTCGAAATTTTTAAAATTTTCGTCTATTTGTTCTTGAGAAATTGTTTCACTATTTAAATTATTTTCAATAAAAAAAGTTCTCATTTCATCCAATTTTTGATAAATCTTTTCGATATTAAATTCATTAATACTTATTGGCGATGTAATAAGACTAATTGAAGTCAATAGAGTATATAAGCAGATGACGAATTTTATTTTTAAATAAATCATAATTTTTCCCCTTAATTTTCGTAAATTCTAAAACACGTTGCGTTTCTATCATCCCAGAAAATTCGTTTATAAACTTCCTTTTCTCCCGCGTTAATCCAAAAACCATCATAATCTAAGATACCCATATGATCTTCATCCATAACGATTATTCCTGGACGTGGTTGCGTGGTTTCAATTTTTTACAAATGAGAGTATCCCATTCTCAACAGGGATTATAAAATTTTCACTATTGGATTCTAAAACCGTTGCTGGTGAATAATATTCGTGGTAGAAAATATTCATATTTAAAATATCATATTTTTGAATACGTTTTATAGATTTTGCATTTATACCAGATTCGTTTTCCATTACAAAAACAAAAATATTGCATTTCCAAGCATCTTTATAATTTGTTTCGTTTCCAAAAGCATTTATGGGAGATGTTACACCATATCCAGGTTTTATTTGGGCAGATTTTGCAAATTTTTTAGCGTCATTATATGAGTACGCAGTGTTTAAAAGAATAAAATCGATTTCTTTTTCATAAACACCTATAAAATCATCTGCTCCTGCATACAAACGATTTTCATTTTCACAATTAGGCACATCCTGATGGCGCAAATAATAAAAATATTGTCCGTTTATATGTGCTCGAAGTTTGAAAATTCCTGAATCTTTCATTTTTAATGAGATTTTCGCTCCGGTTTCTGTTATTTTGTTCCAAGTAAAACAGGCGTCTCTATTTAATTGTCCAAGCTCCCACTCAATTAATTTATTATCTGGCAGTTTTTCTCGCCAAAAAATCGGATTTATTGCGATTTCTATAATCTCGCCCTTTTTCACGAGAATCCGATCATTCATTTTCCCCGATGGGTCTTTTACTGAAATGTCAATTTCAATAGGAAAAACAATTAAACTTAGACCATCTAAATCTTCGTCTAAAATTTCAGGGTCATAAAAAGTTTGTGAATATTTTATTTTAAAATTGTTTTCTGCGCCAGGAAGCAATAATTCATGATAACGGCGCGCTCCCGTCGAAATATCTTGTCCTTTTTTGCATTCCAAAATCCATTGTTTTTCATCTAAAAAAGCATCACATCCATCGTCAGAAACTAATGCGACAAGTGCGACAGAAGCGGGCTGTTCATCGTTCCCGTCTAAATTGATCGATAAATTGTAGTCAATTATTTCTGTTGGTTTGTTTTCTTTTTTAGGATTAACAATCGTGCTATTTGAGCAAATTAAATTCCCCGCACTTGCAGCAGATATTTCAGCTTCAAAATCTTGGTAAAATGAAACAATTTTGTAAATCGCATCGCCAGAAACAACACAGGCCGCGTTCGAAGACTGGCAAAATAGAGTAATACACACCAAAAAAATAAATTCAAAAAAAACTTCATTTTTTCCTCCTCTGTTTTCGTAATTCTTTTTCTTCTTTATTGGCAAAATCGACAAATCGCGTTCCCACATCTTTCATTCCTGGAATTTTAGGAATTTTCTTCGCTGCGATTTTTGCTTTTCGATATTGTTTTGATTTTAAATACATCCACGAAAGCCAATAATAAGTTCGTGCACGACCAATATCATTATCAATATATTTTGGAATAAATTTTTCTAATTCTTTACATGCATACGGGAACGCAATCATGCCATAACTTCGCGCGCGAACAAGATGAGATTCATAAGCATTTGCAAATTTCATCGACAAATTTTTATTGTTTTTTATCAATGGGCTATTAAAATACGGCGCCAACCATGCGTTCTCTAAACACAATAAGAGTGCTAAATATTCTCGTTGTTTATTTGCACTTTTTATTGAACTTTCATTTTTTAAAAACAACGAATAATAAAGTGACGGAATCAATTCGCAAATGCTTAAAAATGCGATTTCTTGTTCTTTTTCATCCGCACTTTTTTGTTTTTCTTCAATAAAATTTGTAATTTCTAAAATCGAATATGCCAAAACTCCTCTCACTGACAAATCTTTTTTCAAATAGGAACTTATTTGATAATAACCGCGAGGATTATAAACAAAATTTTCACCAACAAGACTTTTTTGATTGTTTAAAATTTCTTTTGTTTTTAGACGCACAGCTGCCGAAGAAAATGTTGACGACTTCATAAAATCATCATATAAAATCTCAAACTCTCCTGCGAACATCTGCACAAAACAAATGCCAAAAATAAAAATTGGGAGAAAAAATTGTCGAAAAAGCATTGACCCATCCAATATAAATAAATTTTGTATTCCCGTAAATAAAAAAACTTCGTTGTTAATTTTATTACAGATACAAAAAAAAATGCATTCCTATTTGCTTGCAAATAGAATCAAAACTTTTCCACGCTAACAAGCATAGCGAATTATTCTATTACTTCCTTTTTTTAGGCTTCAATTTTACGCGTTCCCGTTCGGCAAATTTTCAACGCACTTACATTTTTTGCCGTCAAAACTGATAATTCTAAAATCACCTATCAAGCGCGCCGCATATTTGTGCGAAAGCACCAAGAACAAGCGGGAACGCGCCCGCGTGCAAGCTTCATAAAACCAATTTTCACGATTCCCAAAATTCTTTGGATAATCTTCATCAAACGGCAACCAAATCACAACATTGTCCGCCTCACAGCCCACAATTTTGTGCACGCTAAACGCTTGAAAAAACTCGCCATCTTCACGAATCAATGCATCTTCGGGAGAAAAAATTTTCACATTATTAAAATCTTCAGGATGCAAACCTCTCGTCTTTCCATTCGTCAAAAAAAACGTTTGTTTTCCCGCCAATTCGCGCAACACGCGATTTAATTCTGTTTTTATTTCTTTCAAAAAACGCGCATTTTCGCCCGTATCAAAAACGATAACGGGATGTCCGCAATAATTGCCCAACGTTTGCACATATTCGCCAATCGCGGGCGTTCCCGCAAAATTAATTGGCAAATTTGTCGTCTCATCATCGTGAAAATTTATTTTCACAAAGTCGGAAATCGTTTTTATGTTGCGACAATTCACCGTCAAATTCATTGCAGGCAAATCTAAAACCCATTTCGGCAAATTTGCCTTCCCGTACAAAACTTGTTTTTCATCATAAAAAACTAAAAATCGCGCGCGTGGATTTTTCTTTTTCAGCGCTCCAACGATCGCCCATTGAACTTTGCCTAACACTTGCGCTTCATCAATTACAATCGTATCAAATTTCACCGTTCCCGCGGGAGCGTTCGCAACCGCCTGCGCGGTTTTTTCCCACAAATCATCATAACCCGACCAATTTTCATCGCCCACGAGTTCCCGCGAAAAAGCTTCAAACGTTTTTGCCGACAAGCGTGGATTCGCCCGTCGATTTTTGTCGGTCAAAAAATAAGTAAAAACGCTGTTCAAAAGCTTGTTCCAATTGAGCACGAGCGTGCGTCTTTTATTATTAATCGTCGCATCTTTTGCCACGTGCAACGCAAGCACGGTTTTTCCCGTTCCCGCGCCGCCAGTAACGCACACGTTCCCGCGAACGCGTAAAATTTTATCCAAAACTTCGCTTTGTTCGCGAGTAAATTCGGCAAATTTCATTTTCTCAAATTCAGCCGTGTTCGCAAGCAACAGCGCGCACTTTGTCCAAACCGACAACACTTGCACTTGGTCGAGCGAGCTGGCTCGCGGGAACATTGAATCTAACTCGCGCTCACTCGCTTGCAACAAATCGAGCAAGCGCGTTTCAAAATCATTTTCGCCCAAAAAAAACACGTTCCCGTCAACGCAATTTTTAGGACGCTCAATCTTTTCAAAACGCAGCGCGCCCACGACGGGAACGACGCTATCGTTGTAATTTCTAAACTTTTCGCGCAACGCCGCGAGCTGATTTTCCAATTGTACGTTGATCAATTTGCACGGTTTGTTCCAATCAACCCACGAATTATTCTCTTCATCAAAATAAATTTTATTCGCATTTTTGTGTTCCAAAATGACAATTCCCGCCTCGTGCCACAAAACAAAATCACATTCGCCCCGTGCCGCAATCGCTCGACAATTTTTGGCAAATCGCATGCTCACAAAACAAACCCAATCATTGCTCAAACTCGTTTTCAAAACTTCCAAAAAATCGCGTTCGGCATTATGTTTCGGATTTTTGGGATCAAATTGATTAAAATCGACAGCAATACGCATGGCTAAATTTGTTTTAAAAAGTTAAATAAATCTTCGGCAAAACGCTCGCCGATTCCGTCAACACTCGCAAGTTCTTCGAGCGTCGCATTTTTCATCGCGGGAACGCTTTTAAATTTTTTAAGCAATGCCAATTTGCGCCGCTCGCCCAAACCTGACATTTCATCAAGCACAGATTCGCGAATTTTGCGGGAACGCAAATCGGCATTGTAAGTATTTGCAAAACGGTGAGATTCATCACGCAAACGTTGCAACAAACGCAATGCAGGAGAATTTTCGGACAATTTTAATGGCGCGCGCCCGTCGTGAAAAATAATCATTTCTTCGCGTTTTGCCATGCCAATCATCATCGGCGGCTCAATGCCAATCGCCTCAAACGCTTCGAGCGCGAGCGAAACTTGTCCCGTGCCGCCATCAATCACAATCAAATCTGGCATCGGTTTCTGCTCGCGATGCAAGCGTGAATAGCGCCGCAAAATCGTTTCACGCATCGAGCGAAAATCGTTGTTACCCGTTTCGGCATCGCGCGTTGGCACGGGAACGAACTCGCCCGCTTTCCAAGCCGCTTGCGTGCGCGCCGTTGATTCCCGATTTTTTTCAAGCGCCCAATTAATGCGAAAACGCCGATATTCATTTTTGGCGGGAACGCCATCGCGAAAATGCACGCACGACGAAACAACAAACGTTCCCGAAATGTGAGAAATATCAAAACATTCCATCGTGCGCGGCGGGAACGGCATTTGCAAAATTTCACCCAGTTGTCGCATCGCTTCATGCGGCGTGGTCGGCTCAGGCAACGGATTACCATGAATAAACTTGCGCGATTTTTCAAGCGTCGCTTCAAGCGCAGCAATTTGGTCGCGCAAATGCGCCGCACGCTCGTATTCTTGCGTTTCCGCAGCCGCGCGCATCGCTTCGCGCAAACGCTCAATTTCTGCTTTGTCGCGACCTTCCAAAAATTCACAAGCCGCATCAACGCGGGAACGATAATCCGTCACGCTCACAACATTCGCATGATTGTAAATTTCAGCGCGCGCATCATCGTAAAGTTGATAAAGATTTTCGCCAACACATTGCGGATGCGTATCATTCAACAAAATCCCAAATTGCTTGCGCAAACGTTGCAAAGTGCGGCGCACCTCAGTCGCGCGCGGGAACGGCCCAAAATAGCGCGCTTTGTCCGTCGTTCGCACCCGCACAATTTTAAAAACCGGCAAAACGGCTTCCAAATCAACGCGAATCTGAATAAATTGCTTGTCATCCGTAAAAGAAGTATTATACTTCGGCTTTAACTCCTTAATCAAACGCCCTTCTAATAAAAGTGCCTCCGTTTCCGAACGCACCAAATGAAAATCAAAATCCGCAATCAATTCAACAAGCGCTTTGATTTTTGGACCCAAAAACGGACGCCGTCCCAACTGAAAATAACTCGAAACGCGCCGCTTCAAATCCTTCGCTTTGCCGACATACAAAATCGTTCCCAGGCGGTCTTTCATCAAGTAAACGCCAGGCTTGTGCGGGAGCGCGCGCACTTTTTCTTTGAGGGTGTCGGACATAGAATTATTACTTTAACAAATTTTTGCGGGAACGGCAAAACAGGAACGCGCGGGAACGCAAACCACGGGAACGAAAAGAGAGAATTTAAGAAAACTGTGTTCCCGCAAAAAATCTCGCCCGAAGGACAAAGGTTCCCAACTTTCGGCGGTTTAAGCCGCCGAAGAAATCGAAAAATCTTTGAATTCTTTAGCGAGCAAAGCGAGTAGGTTCTCTCGATTTCTTTTTTCGTTCCCACGCCCATCGCAACGTTGCGCCTTACAGGCGCGTGTTATTTTGTGCGTTTCCGCGGGTTAAAACCCACGGTTATTCGTGTTGCGCGTTCCACGCGCTCCCAAACCTTTTCGCCGCAGGCGCTTTCATCGCGGGAACGCGCTTTTCGCGAAGCGCTTTTGAAATTTTTCTTCGCGGAAATTGGCGTTTATTCGTAGTTGAAAAAATCCCGTTCCCGCCCCTAAACCCGCGAACGTTAGTGAGCGAGCGTAAGCTACTCGTAATCGGTGTTAAAAAACGTTCCCGCGAGCAAGCCCACGGGAACGACAAAACAATATGAAAAAATTCTTTTCAAATTAGCGACGGCGACGACGAGCGCCAACCAACGCCAACGCACCCAAACCCGCCAGCAAACCAAACGCGGAAGGCTCGGGAACAACAGAACCCGAAAACGAAACACTATTCAAACCGACGAAAGTGCCTCCTGACCAATTTTCTTTTTTGTTGGAAATCTCAACTTTTACAGAATCCACATTATCAAAAGTAATCGGCGTTCCCGTGCAGTCAAAAGTCCAAGTATTTTTATCGCCAGTGCCTTTTAATCTGTCTCCATCTGTTCCCGTTTTTGATGCAGAAAATTCTCCATTCGCCAAAACTGCTCCCGTTGTAGCATTCAAAAATCTTACATCAAAACTAATCGTTCCCATCCATGTCGCATAATCAGTCTGCCACCCTCCCCCAGCGTTAAACGCCCCAACGCTAAGAGTAATTTTATCGATCGAAGTAACTCTGTTCCAATTATTATAAGTAAAAACCGTTTTCCAAGGGCTGGCTGTCCCAAAATTTGTATTTGGCGAGAAAAAAGCGGCATCTCCACCAGCCGTTCCCGTTGTAAGTAAATTTATTGAGGCATTATCGGTCGTCTTAACCAACGAATCCACCGTTCCCGTAACCGTTCCAAGTCCAGAAAGTCCTTCCGCCCAAGTGTTCGTCAAAGTTACATTTGTAGCGTCCGTCTGATTACAATTGCCAAACGTTGTCGTCAAAATCGTCGCGGCATTTGCGATTACCGTTCCCGAGGCGAACAGGATTGCCATTGAAATATATTTTTTCATAATAATTCTATGTTTATAATTGTTAATGTTTTTTTATTATTTTACCCCCCCCCATAAAAATTTACAAGAAAAATATTTAAATAAAAAACGTTCCCGCGGATTGCTCTCACGGGAACGCTTTTTATTTTTTAGCGCGAATTAGTCGCGGTCGTGGCGCGAACGACGTGGACGGTCGCCTTGTGGGCGTGGAGCTGATTTGGGCTCGTAAGGACGTCCTTCTTTTTCGCAAATTGCAGCGCGGCGCGAAAGGCGCACGCGGCCTTTGTCGTCTTTATCAACGCATTTCACGATGATTTCGTCGCCGAGTTTGCAAAGGTCTTCCACTTTTTCAAGACGCTCATCTGCGAGTTCTGAAATGTGAACGAGACCTTCTTGACCTGGCAAACATTCAACAAAGCAGCCGAAATCTTTGATTGAGCGGACAATGCCTTTGTAGGTTTTGCCAACTTCGATTTCTGCTGAAATCATATTGATTTCGTTGAGTGCGGCTTGCATTGACTCTTCGCTGGTTGCGAACACGTTGATATTTCCCGAATTGTCTTCGTTGATATCGATTTGCGCTCCCGTGGTTTCGCAAATGCGACGAATATTTTTACCGCCAGGACCGATGAGCATACCAATTTTTTCTGGATTGATGTATGTTGAAACAATGCGTGGTGCCGTTGGTTTGAGCGTTGCCGAAGGTGCTGGCTTTGCTTCAACAATCATACCGAGAATCTTGTCGCGAGCGACGCGATTTTGTTTGATTGCTTCTTTCGCAATTGCGATTGGCAGACCGTGAATTTTGAGGTCGAGCTGGAAACCCGTGATGCCTGCTTGCGTGCCGCAAATTTTGAAGTCCATATCGCCGTAGTGGTCTTCTGCGCCGATAATGTCTGTCAAAATCACGTGTTTGCAGATTTTGCCGTTTTCGTCATTCAATGTCACCAAACCGCAAGAAATACCTGCGACAGGAGCCGAAATCGGAACGCCTGCATCCATCAACGCGAGCGTGCCACCGCAAACCGAAGCCATCGAAGTCGAACCGTTAGATTCCATAATTTCTGACGACAAACGAATTGCGTACGGGAACTCTTCTTCACTTGGCAACACGGGAACGAGCGAGCGTTCCGCGAGCGCGCCGTGACCGATTTCGCGACGACCTGGCGAGCCAAATTTGCCACATTCGCCAACCGAGAATGGCGGGAAGTTGTAGTGCAAAATAAATGTTTTTGATTTTGGGCCGCCTGCGAGACCGTCAAGCTCTTGCGCATCTTTGGTTGTGCCGAGCGTTGCCAAAACGAGTGCTTGCGTTTCACCGCGTTGGAAAATTGCGCTGCCGTGAACACTTGGCAAAACGTCGGTTTTGCAAGAAATTGGACGCAATTGATCGAGCGCGCGACCGTCTGCGCGAACGCCGCGTTCAAGAATGCCACCGCGATAAACTTTTTCTTGAAGCTCTTCAAAAGCGATGTTCACGTGACGAGGATCAACATTTTCTTCGCCAAATGCCGCGAGAACCGCTTCTTTTGCTTCTGCTTTTACCGCGTCAACCGCCGCGTTGCGTTCGAGCTTGCCTGGCAAGTAAACTGCTTTCGCGAGTTTTTCGTCGGTATTTGCAATCTTTTCGCAAAGTTCAAAAACTTTTTCATCGCAAATGACGAGCGGGAACGATTTTTTTGGCTTTGCAACTTTTGCTGCCAATTCGCGTTGCGCCGCAATCAATTTTTGAATTGCATTTTGTGCAAATTCAAGCGCTTCCACAAAACGATCGTCTGGCATTTGATCTGCCGAACCTTCAATCATCATCATGTCGTCTTCGTTGCCGACATAAACGAGGTCGAGCGTCGATTCGTCCATTTGCGCATGCGTTGGGTTCACAACAAATTCGCCATTCACTTCGCCAATGCGAACACCCGCAATCGGACCATTCCACGGAATATCCGAGCAAAGCAACGCCGCCGAAGCGCCATTGATCATCAAAACATCGGGATCCGTCAATTTGTCCGTCGCCAACAAAAGTCCAATCACTTGCACCTCGTTCATAAATCCTTTTGGGAACAATGGACGCAATGGACGGTCAACTTGACGCGACGTCAAAATTTCTTTTTCTGAAGGGCGACCTTCACGTTTAAAATAACCGCCAGGGAAACGACCCGCCGCAGCATATTTTTCGCGGTAGTCAACGGTTAGCGGGAAAAAGTCTTGGTCAGGCGAACGCAAATCATTTGCGGCTGTCGCGGTAACGAGGACTTCTGTGCCTCCAACGGAGACGATTGCGGCACCATTGGCTTGACGCGCAACAGAACCTGTGCTGATTGTGATACCATATTCTGGAATGGTCACTGAGTATTCTTGTTTCATCTTTTCTTTATTTTTGTGTTCCCGCGGGATTGCGAGAACGGGTTTATTTTTTGATTATACGAAAAAAGTAAAAAGCGCCCCAACAATTTAGGGCGCTTAAAGCAATTCGCTTACTTGCGGAGGCCGAGTTCCTTGATAATCTTTTCGTAGGTCTCAAGTTTGTGCTTCTTCAAGTAGTTGAGCAACTTGCGACGACGATTCGTCAAAGCAATCAAGCCGTGGCGGCTGTGAAAGTCTTTCTTGTTCGAGCGAAGGTGCTCAGTCAAGTGAGCGATACGCGCCGAAAGAAGAGCGACTTGAACTTCTGAAGAACCAGTGTCCTTGTCGTTGATTGCGAATTTGCTAATGATTTCTGATTTGTCCATAATTTTGTGTATTTGTTTTCAAGATTGTGGATTTCTCGACAGAAAAATCGTGCCGCAGCACTCGCTGCCCGCACCGTCTCAAACACGTTCCCGTGCTCAATCTCGGCTAAACGAGGTTCACACCCCGCAAAACTCGACGCGTTCTAATAATTATGAAAGCGTTCCCGCAAAAAGTAAAGAAAAATTTATACGCGGGAACGGGAGCGCATTTCGTCATAATAAATGACACCGAAGGTTTAGTTTTTGTGAAGGAGTGAAAGTTTTATTCGTCAAATAA
>CAKUQY010000036.1 GCA_934675585.1 uncultured Opitutales bacterium
ATTTTATTTGACGAATAAAACTTTCACTCCTTCACAAAAACTAAACCTTCGGTGTCATTTATTATGACGAAATGCGGAGTGTCGTTCCCGCGCAATTCTCAATTGTCAATTGTTGATTCTCAATTTATAATAGAAGTTTATGGCAGTACCGGAAATAGATTTGGACCACGTTTCGGCGTTGGCGCGTATTGAATTGTCTGCGGATGAAAAATCAAAGTTCGCGGGTGATTTTCAAACCATTCTTGGCTTTTTTGAAAAGTTGAGTGCGGTTGATGTTTCACAGCTTGAGGCGTGTGCGCATGCGTTTCCGGTTTACAATGTTTTGCGCGAAGACGTTCCCGCGGGAACGTTGCCGATTGAAGCGCTTGCGAAAAATGCGCCGGCGTTTAAAGAAGATCAAATTGTGGTGCCTCGCGTTGTTGATGACAATGCATAATTGCTAAAAATTTTTCGATGAAAACAGCGTTAGAATATTCAAAAGAGCTTGCGGCGGGAACGATGACTTCTCGTCAATTGGTGCAGTATTGTCTTGATCGCGTGCACGCGCGAGATGGTGAGATTCATGCCTTTTTATCCATTGATGAAGCCGATGTTTTGGCGCAAGCCGATGCGTCAGATGCGCGCCGCGCGGCAGGCAAAGCGCTTTCGCCGCTCGATGGCGTTCCCGTGGCGATTAAGGACAATATCGCGGTGAATGGTCAACCGTTGACTTGCGCGTCAAAAATGCTCGAAAAATTTGTTTCGCCTTATGACGCGACGGTTATTGCAAATCTGCGCGCCGCGGGAGCGGTAATTTTTGGCCGTTGCAATATGGACGAATTTGCGATGGGTTCATCGACCGAAAATTCGGCATTTGTCAAAACGGTGAATCCGTGGAACAAGCAATGCGTTCCCGGCGGCTCTTCGGGTGGCAGCGCGGCTGCGGTGGCGGCACGCATGGCTCCAATTGCGTTGGGTTCAGATACAGGCGGGTCGATTCGCCAGCCAGCGAGTTTTTGTGGCGTTGTTGGTTTTAAGCCGACTTATGGCTCGGTTTCGCGTTATGGCGCGGTGGCATTCGCGAGTTCGCTCGAACAAGTTGGGCCATTGGGCACGAGCGTTGAAGACGTGGCGATGCTTTATGATGCGATTGCGTCGGAAGACACGCACGATTCGACCGCGTTGCCGGGAACGCGCGAAAAGACGTTCCCGCAATTGGGCAATTTTAAACCTTGCAAAATTGGTTTGCCGAAAGAATTTTTTGGTGGAGATGCTGAAATTGACGCGAGCGTTCGCGCGGCGGCAGAATGGTATAAAAATCAAGGTTGCGAAATCAAAGAAATTTCGCTGCCATCGATCGATTTGGCGATTCCTACTTATTACATTATTGCGACGGCGGAAGCGTCTTCAAATTTGGCGCGCTTTGACGGAATCCGCTACACACATCGCAGCGCGCGCGCGACGGATGCTGTTGATATTTACGCGAAAAGTCGCGGTGAAGCTTTTGGCGAAGAAGTGAAACGCCGCATTTTATTAGGAACGTATGTGCTTTCGGCTGGTTTTTATGACGCGTATTACAAGCGCGCGCAACAAGTGCGCACGTTGATTCGCAATGAATTTGAAAAAGCGTTTGAAGAGGTGGATTTGATTTTGACACCAACGACACCCGAAACCGCGTTCCCGCAAGGTGGCAAAATTGCCGACCCGCTTAAAATGTATTTGGGCGACATTTGTACCGTTCCCGCCAATCTTGCTGGCGTTCCCGCGGTTTCGTTGCCGTGTGGTTTAAATAGTCAAGGAATGCCGATGGGTATGCAATTGCTTGGCAAGGCGCTCAATGATGGTGCGGTGCTTGCGGCGGCTTATGCTTACGAGCAGGCACATCCTTTTGCAACTCCTAATTTGTAGTAATTATGAATGATTTTTTTCAACTGTTTGCGCAAAATGGTCTCGATATTTTTTTGGCCATTAGCATGGCAATCGGTACAATCTTTTTAATTTTGTATGCTTATCAGTTTTTCTATTTGCCGATTCCGCATCTGCTTCGAGATCGCTTGAATGTTGTTGAAAATAAAAATCGTTTGGGCGTTTTGATTTCGGCGCGCAACGAAAGTGCCGTGATCGGAGAATTGATTGACAGCTTGAATCAACAAACGTTCCCGCGCGAACAATTTGAAATTTTTATCGTTGCCGACAATTGCACCGATAACACGGCTGAGCTTTGCCGTTCCCGCGGCGCAATCGTCTATGAACGCTTTGATAAAACGCAAATCGGCAAGGGCTACGCGCTCAATTTTCTCTATAAAAAAATTGTCGAACAATTTGGCGCGGACGCGTTTGACGCTTTTGTGGTGCTCGATGCGGATAACATTTTGGCACCACAATATTTGGCAGAAATGAACAAAACATTTTCTGCGGGCTATGAGGTTTGCACCAGTTTGCGCAACTCTAAAAATTATGGCGACAACTGGATCAGCGCCGGCTATGCGCTTTGGTTTTTGCGCGAAAGCGAATATCTCAACCACGCGCGGATGCTTTTGAATACCAGTTGCGCGGTTTCGGGAACGGGATTTTTATTTTCCTCAAAAGTGATTCAAGAAGCGGAGGGCTGGAACTTTTTCTTGCTCACTGAAGACATCGAATTTTCAGTTTATAACATTTTGAAAGGCCGCAAAATTGGCTATGCAAAAGATGCCGAGCTTTACGACGAACAACCCGTAACATTTGCACAATCGTGGCGCCAACGTTTGCGCTGGGCAAAAGGTTATTTTCAAGTTTGGGGCAAATTTGGCATGGGCTTGCTCAAAAATATTTTTTCGTCAAAATTTTCATCGTGCTACGACATGACGATGACAATTATGCCCGCGTTGATTTTGACTTTGGCAGCGCTCGCAAACTTTATTTTGGGAACGATTTTTGGAGTTATTTTTGATTGGAATTTGTGGTTGTTGCTCGATTGCTTTTTGCTGACGCTCGCTGGCATGTATTTTACTTTGTGGCTGATCGGCGCTATTACGGTTGTTACACAATGGAAACGCATTCATTGCTCAACATTTAAGAAAATTTTCTACTCATTCACGTTCCCGCTGTTTATGCTGACTTACGTGCCAATCGCATTAACGGCAATGTTTAAAAAAGTGGGCTGGAAACCGATCGTCCACACGCGCGCAAAAACGCTCGCCGAAATTTGCCAAGAGAAATAATCTTTTGCGGGAACACAAAAATCGCGGGAACGCACAAAAACGTGTTCCCGCGATTTTTGTTTATGTGGCGTTCCCGCAAAAATCAACTTTCTTCCTTGCGTGGATTTCCTGCCGCCCAATTGTTGAAAATTTGCTCGTAATCTTTTTTGCCTTTGAGCGCAGATTTTGTAGCTTCGACAAATTGCGTTCCCGCGTTGCCTGCGAGCGCTTTTTGCGCGTCCCAAAACGATTCCATATCCCACGATGCGGGACCGTGGTTTTCCGTTTTTTTCCAAATTGAAACGAGCGTTTCGACTTTCTTTTTGTCGTTGTCGATGAGCGGCATTAATTGTGGGTAAACAAGTTTTTGCAAACAGCGCGCGGCAACATTTGAATATTTGCTCGCAAAGCCTTCAATTGCCAAATCGTTTAATTTTTGCCAAACCGCGAGTGATTGTTCTTTTTCTTTGTTTAAAATTTCAACCGCTTCTTGCCAAACGAGATAATTATTAGATTGAGTTTCGATGGCTTGAATGGCTAAAATTTTTGCGCCGCGCTCATTGCCTGTTTTTGAAAAAAGTTTTGCCAATGCAATGCGCTGCATAGCCGCAAGACAAGTTTTTTGGTCGCCAAACGCGTCTTGCATCGCCATCATAAACGCCCACTCGCGCTCACCCGTTTGCGTCCAATGCGTTGAGCGTCGCCAATTTATACTATTGTTGTCGCGCCAAACATTGTTGTTGCGCGTGGCGAACGCGCAGTGCCCAGGCTCGCCCATCGTAATTGCGGGAACGCCATTTGCAATTGCTCCCGTCGCGCCAAAATGTGAAACGCCACCACAAACCGCGCCCACTTCGTAAGCCATCGCCGCTTGGTTGACGCCGTTTTTGCCCGTAAAAATCGGTTCGTACGCTTTGTAATAATCCGCTCTATGCACGGTGTCGCCGCCCTTGCTGAACAGGCGGTAATGAAGCTGGTGGATTTCGCCGCCGCTGTAGCCCCATTCGGGAAGTTTTACGTTGTCGCGCGACCAACGCAACGAAATCTCATTGTCCCAGCCCGGACCATTGTGGCTGATCCACCCGCAAACGATTCTCATGTCCCAGTAGTCGAGCTCCTTAAAAATCGAATTGAGCGCGTTTTCGCGATAACTTTTTGCGAAAAAGCGGTAGCGTCGCAGAGCGCGGTTGCTATCTTCGTAGCATTTTTGACGAGAAAATTCGCCCGCGGTCGTCGTCGCAATTTTGCGAGTGACTGGGTCTTTGGGCATCGCGTGATCGATCGCGGCGATTTTCATAAATAGCGGCAAAAATTCTTGGGCGTTGTCGAGGCGTCCCGAATACAAAAATCCGTTCAGCCATTCTTCACTCGACAAAACTTGAAATAAAATTTTCTTTTCTTTGCTTTTTGCGGCGTTCCCAACCGTGTTCCCGAAACTATCCACAAAATACCAACGTGCGAGCAAAAGACGATTGGCAGGATTTTTAAGGAATGCGTTCACATCTTTGTCACTCAATTTTTTTTCAGGTAAAAGGTCCAAAATTTTGCTCGCCAAGTTGCGTTTTTGACGGCGCACATCTTTCCATTCGTTCCCGACGAGACTGTCGCCGAGCACGGCTTTGTCAATTTTGATAATGTCCTCAGCCGCGCACAAAAAAGGCGTTCCCGCCAAAATGACGGCGGAAGCCAAAACAAGTTTCAAATTAGAAAATCGGGGAATAATCATAAAATTATTCTAAGCCATTACGGGAACGCCCGCGAGTTATAATTTTGCCTTTGCCGCGGGAACGCGTTTTCGCTTTAAATTCTTTGTTGTAGTCGTTCCCGCGGATTATCGCTTGTTTCAAGTGGCGGATTTGTTTTGCTCTTTTAAATTGATTTCGTTGAAATTGGAATTTGCCCAATTGTCTTCTTCCGAAAAAATATTTTTTAAAAGCGTGCAGGATTTAAAGCGAAATTATCTTAAACCGCTACGGCGAAAAGAATTTAAGTGAAATGTTTGTTTCGACGATTTTAAGCGTTCCCGTCTGGGCGAAAATGCGATAAAATGAAAGTATGGCTTTTGAAAATAAACAGCAGTTTGAGCAAAAGGAAAACGGGCGCGTTCCCGTGCCGCCCGCAGAGAGAATCGCGCCGTGGGTGCAATTGAAATATATGACGTATTCGCCGAACGTGTTCCCACGTTTTGTCGGCGTGACGAGCCCGAACATCGCTGCGGGAACGCAAGTCGCGGTTTACGGCAAAGACGGAACGCTATTTGGTCACGGATTTTTCAATAAAAACGCGAATATTCCGCTGCGCATTTTTGCCCACACTAACGAGGCGTTGCCTGAAAATTATTTTGAGCAATTGATTTTGCGTGCGATTCATTTGCGCACAAAAACCTTGCGTTTGCCAGAAAAGACGGACGCGTTTCGCGTGGTTCACGGCGACGCCGATGGCCTGAATGGATTGGTGGTCGATAAATACGGCGACGTGCTTTCGGTGGAAATTTTCACGCTCGCGGTTTATCAGCGCATTAAAGAATGGTTGCCGATTTTCCATCGCGAGCTGGGAACAACGCGCGAAACGATTCAGTTGGTCAAAGGTTTTGGGTCGATGGAATGCGCGCGCGGTTGCGACGATTTTCATACGCTGGGCTTGAAAGAAATCAAAATCCGCGAGAACGGCATTCGCTTTGCGGTCGATTTTGAAAACGGGCACAAAACGGGATTTTTCTGCGATCAACGCGATAATCGTGCCAAACTCGCACAATTTTGCGAGGGCAAACGCGTGCTCGATTTATGTTGCTACACAGGCGGATTTTCCTTGTCGGCAAAACTCGCGGGAGCGTTGGAAGTTACTGGCGTCGATCTCGACGAAAAGGCGATCGCGCAGGCAAAACGCAACGCCAATCTCAACCAGACGCGCATCAATTTTGTGCACTCGGATACTTTTTCTTATGCGCGCCAAATGCAAGCCAACGGCGAGCAATTTGACGTTGTCGTGCTCGACCCGCCGAAACTGATCAACGGGCGCGACGATTACGAAGACGGCTACGCAAAATACCACGACATGAACAAGGTCGTGCTCCCGCTCGTAAAACAGGGCGGACTTTTCGTGACGAATTCCTGTTCGGGCTTGATGCAAACTGAAGATTTTGAGCAATTGATTATTCGCGTCGCGCACCGTTTGGGTCGCCGCTTGCAGATTCTCGACCGCACTGGTCCCGGCATGGATCATCCCGTAATGTCCAATTATCCCGAAGGTCGTTATCTCAAAGCCCTCTGGGCAATCGTGTGGTAAAATGGCGCAAATTCTCCCATTTAAAATTTCGGTGCTCATTTTTATTCAAGATGAGCAAGGGCGGCATTTGATGATTAAGCGCAAAAAGGCGCCGAACAAAGATTGCTGGAGCCCGATTGGCGGCAAACTTGAAATGGCGCAGGGCGAATCGCCGTTTGAATGCGCTTGTCGCGAGGCGAAAGAGGAAGTCGGCATCGAGCTCGTTCCCGCGGATTTGCATTTGTTTGGCATGGTTTCGGAACGCGGCTATGAAGGCAACGGACACTGGCTGATGTTTTTGTTTGATTGTAGCAAAACGATGAATTGCGTTCCCGCTGAAATCGATGAGGGAAATTTTGCGTTTTTTTCGCGGGAACAGATTAAACAAATCGCGATCCCGCCGAGCGACAATGTTTTGGTTTGGCCGGTTTATGACAAACACGCCAAGGCGAAAACTTTCTGCGCCTATCGCGCGCAATGCGGCGGGAACGCGCTTCCCGCGTGCATCGTCGAAGAAGAAATTGGCGTTCCTAAAAAATAATGGCGAATTCAAATTTACACTTGCCGCGCGTTTGGGCGGAAATCGATTTGGCGGCGTTTGAGCGCAACGTTGGCAAAATTAAAGAGGCGATTCCTGCGGGAATGCGCTACATCGCTGTTGTCAAAGCCGATGCGTACGGGCACGGCGTGGGCTACATTGTCGAACGCTTGTTGCAATGTGGCGTTGATGCGTTTGCGGTGGCAAATGCGCGCGAAGGCGCGGACGTTCGCTACATTGCGCCGCAGGCGGAAATTTATATTTTGGGGCCGTCATTGCCCGAAGAATTTGAAACAATTATCGCCGAAAATCTCGTTCCCGCGATTTCAAATGCGGACGAAGTTGAACGCTTTGACGCGATGGCTTTTGCGGCGGGAACGCGTTTGTCCGTCAATTTGAAAATCGATACGGGAATGGGTCGCATGGGCGTTTGGCACGCGGAGGCGTTCCCGCTGGCGATGAAAATCGCGTCCCAAAAAAATCTTCATTTTCGCGGTATTTTCACACATTTTTCGTCGGCGGATACGTCGCTTGAATTTACAGAATTGCAACGCTTGCGTTTTTTGTCGGTCGTCAATCAATTGCCCGAAAATTTGCGAAAAACGCTTTTGATTCACGCCGATAATTCTGCGGGTTTGGATTCAATGGTGCGCGACGGCGTTTTTAATGCGATTCGCGCGGGAATCATTCAATACGGCTTAAAACCTGCCGCGGGAACGATTTTTGAAAAAATCGCGCCCGAGCCCGTGCTTTCGTTTCATTCGCGCATTGGTTTGATAAAAACGCTTCCCGCGAACGTTCCCGTGAGCTACAACCGCACGCACACGCTCGCGCGCGAAACGCGCATCGGCATTGTTACCGCAGGTTACGGTGACGGAATTCCAACCGCCGCGAGCAATAGGGCGCAGTTTGTCGTGTGCGGCAGGCGCGTTCCCGTGCTGGGTCGCGTGACGATGGATCAAACGCTCGTCGATTTGACAGACGTTCCCGCGACGCAAGTGGGTGATATTGTAACAATTATTGGCGGGAACGTGTCAGCGCAGGTTGCGATTGAAGAATTTTGTGGCTGGGGCGATTGCATTTCTTGGGAAGCGCTTGTCTCGATTACAAAACGCGTGCCACGCATTTATCACGGTTTGCGCGGGTAGCCGTTCCCGCGCAAAAAGTCTTGCATTGAGCTTTTAAAAATGGCAAAATAGAGAATACATTTTAATGGCCGGTTAGCTCAATGGTAGAGCAGTTGACTCTTAATCAATTGGTTACAGGTTCGAGTCCTGCACCGGCTACCAATTTTAACAACCTCGCGTTTGCGAGGTTTTTTGTTTATACTTGTTGATATGGACGAACCCAATGGAATTTTATTGATCGACAAATCGCAAGATTGGACAAGCCACGATGTGGTCGCAAAAATGCGCGGATTATTGCATACAAAACGCATCGGGCACGCGGGAACGCTCGACCCAATGGCGACGGGATTGCTAATCGTTTTGGTGGGAAAAGCTTGTAAAGCATCGCAATATTTGATGAGCCAGTCAAAAATTTACACGGGCAAAGTTACGTTCGGCATCGTTACCAATTCGCAAGATGCCGAAGGCGAAATTATGGAACGCAACGACGTTCCCGCAAGTGTAACGCGTGAAAGCGTTGCCGCCGCAATGCGCGCGATGGAAGGCGACCAATATCAAATTCCACCGATGTTTTCGGCAATCAAAATCAATGGTCAGCCGCTCTATAAAGCGGCGCGAAAAGGCAAAGAAGTTGAGCGCGAAAAACGTTTTATTCACGTTTCAAAATTTGAATTGACCGACTGGACGGGAACGCCCGAAAAAACAGCGGCGCGCTTTTGCGTTGAATGCTCAAAAGGCACTTATGTGCGCACGCTTGCAAATGATTTGGGGCGCAAGGTTGGTCCGGGCGGATTTTTGTCAGAGTTGCGTCGCGTTGCTTCGGGCGATTTTAAAATTGAAGACGCGGTAACAATCGAAGCGCTGCAAGCGATGAGCGATGCCGAACGCGTGGCTTGCTTAAAACCTGTCGCTAATTACGTTCCCGCTGTGGCATTGATTTAAGGAGATTTTTTATGCTCAATAATAATCCAAAACTTTTTAAAACGCTTGAAGACGCGGTGGCACGTCGTGAAATTTTGCGGGAACAAGGCAAAAAATTGGTGCTGACGAATGGCTGTTTTGATTTGCTGCATTGCGGACATGTTTATTATTTGCGCGAAGCCGCAAAGCTTGGCGATGAATTGTGGATTGGCTTGAACGGCGCGGATTCGGTGCGCGCGCTCAAAGGTCCGACGCGTCCCGTGCAAGGAGATTTGGAACGCGCGTTCACGTTGGGCGCGCTCGAATTTGTAAGCGGCGTTTTCTTTTTTCACACGCCGCGTTTAGACAAAGAGATTCGCGCGCTCAAGCCCGATGTTTACGCCAAGGCCGGCGATTACACGCTCGAAACGCTCAATGCTGACGAGCGCGCCGCGTTGCTCGATGTCGGTGCCGAAATTAAATTTTTGCCATTTTTGCCAGGATTTTCAACGACCTCGCTCATCGCTAAAATCAACGCTGCCGCAACCGCGGGAACGCTTTAATTTTTATGAAACGATTTTTTGTTTTTGCACTTTTGTTTTTAAGTTTTGCGGGAACGCTTTTTGCTGAGCTTGTTCCCTCAAAAATTTATTTGCTGGCAAATAGCGACGACCCTGAATCGCTCACGTTGGCAAATTATTATTGTGAAAAGCGCGGCGTTCCCGCAGAAAATATTATCGCGTTTAAAATGCCCACGCGCGAAACAATTAATTGGCGCGAATTTGTAAAAATTCACGACCAATTTTTGGCGCAATTGATCGAAAAAAAAGTGCTGACAAAAGCTATTGTTTCAGGAAAAACCGATAGCGCAGGGCGCGCAGTTTTGCTTTATTCGCCGTTGGCAACCATTGCCGACGCGGGCTTGGGTCAAAAAGTGGATTGCTTGATTTTGTGCCGTGGCGTGCCATTGCGTATTGCCAACGAAGAAAGTTTGCTCGCTCCCGCCAAGCTCGACGATAAAGGCGTTCCCGCCAAACGCGCGCCACTCGAAACTACTTGCGCGAGCGTCGATAGCGAAATGGCTTTGGTTGCGACACCACAAGCGCCCGTTCCCGGTCCAGTAAAAAATCCGTATTTTAAAAACGATGCCGTTCCCGCGATGCAACAATTGGTAATTCGCGTGGCGCGGCTTGACGGCCCAACGCTCGACGATGCCAAGCGCATCGTTTCGCGAAGTATCGAAGCCGAACAAATGGGCGGTCCCGCAGGACGCGCCTACGTGGACAAAGGCGGCCCCTACGCGCAAGGCAATCGTTGGTTTGAAGAAGTCGCGGGAACGCTTAAAAATTTGGGCTACGATACGACGGTGGATGTGGGCAGCGCAGTTTTGCCACAAACCGCGCGCTATGACGCTCCCGCATTTTATTTTGGCTGGTACACGCGTTATGCAAAAGGTTTTGTTGAAGACCCAAGTTTTTATTTTCCTGCGGGAGCGGTGGCGTTTCATTTGCATAGTTTTTCGGCGACTACTTTGCGCGATCGCAAAGAATGGTGTGCGGCGCTTATTGGTCGCGGGGCGGTGGCAACTTTTGGCAATGTTTACGAGCCGTTTCTTGATTTGTCGATTTTTCCACACATTGTGATGAGCGAACTCGCCGCGGGAAAACAATTGGGCGAGGCGGCTTTTGCGGGAACGCCAGCGTTGAGCTGGCAAGGCGTCATCATCGGCGACCCGCTTTATCGTCCATTTTCTGCCGACATTAAATCGCAACTTTATTTGCAACAAATGAAAGCCAAAATTGGCGCGTTCCCGTCGGCACAATACATTTTTATGCGCACAATCAATTACGCGCGTTCTTGCGGCGATGAGCGCAAAGCTGAGATTGTCGAGCGCGAATTAAAATTATTTGCGCCAGGTCTCGCAGGAAAATTTTTTGACGCGCAAAAAAATACTGCGGCGGGAACGCGTTCGCAATGGCAAGGTCCAAACATTGTCGCGATGCGTAGCGAAAATGTAGGACTGCTTTTAGACGTGGCGCGTTGGTTGGCAAATCATCAGCGCGAATACGAAGCCGCAACGATTTACGGCGAAGTCCTTTTACGTTCCCGCGATGGCATTTTGCCAAAATATCGCAAACAAATTCTCGAAGAAGCGGTTCAATTAGTGCGTGAAAAAAATCTCACGGGAACGCGCATAAACGTTTGGCTCGACGAGCTCGAAAAAAAATAGATTTCGCGCTTAAAAATTTAATCATTTATAATTAAACTATGGCAGAAGGAAAACAAGTACAAAAAATGTTTGCAGGCATCGCCAATCGCTACGATTTGGCAAACTTTTTGCTGAGCGTGGGTGTGTGTCGTTTTTGGGCATTGCGCTTGGTGCGCTTTGTGAGAAAATCAAAACCCGCAAGCGTCGCCGATCTCGCAACTGGTAGCGGCGACATCGCATTCTTATTGAGAAAAAAATTGCCCGCGCAAACGCAAATTTTTGGTTACGATTTTTGCAAACCAATGCTCGAAATCGCCGAAGCGCGGCAGGAACGTTATTTGAGCGGCGGGAACGCTAACGCGCCCAAAGTTATTTTTGCAGAAGGCGATTGCATGAAACTTCCAATCGCCGATAATTCGCTCGACGCGCTCACAATCGCTTACGGCGTGCGCAATTTTGAAAACCGCAAACAAGGGCTCCAAGAAATGCTCCGCGTTTTAAAGCCCGGCGGGAAAGCGTTTATCCTCGAATTTTCACAACCAACAAAATTGTTCCGCCCATTTTATTACATTTATTTGAAATTATTTTTGCCCATTTTGGCAAAAGTTATCACTGGCGACAAAAACGCCTACAAATATTTGTGCGAATCAATTTTGGCGTTCCCGCACCGCGATAAATTCTCTGAAGAATTGCGCCAAGCGGGCTTCACAAACGTCAGCGCCGAACCGTACACATTTTCAATCGTCGCCATTCATTCCGCACAAAAACCGCAATAGTGCGCGAGCGGGAACGCGGGAATGAAAAACCGTAGGTTTATTAGGAATCAATAGAATTTTTGAGTTGTGCCGAAGGCACTGAAATTGCGGGAACGCGTTTCCGCGATGGCTAACCCCCACAAAAGCGAGCGAACGCGAGCGTGTGGGGGTAAAACAAAAATAACATCAGTCCCGAAGGGAGTGAACTAAAAAACTTCGCGGGAACGTGGGAACGCGGGTTTTATTTCTCACGCAGATCCCGCAGATTGCGCAGATTTTATGGGAGGAGCGGCATCTTGCCGCTCCATTTTTGTTATTTTTTCTCGCAAACTCCAAGCGCTGAAAGCGCGACAGAATACGGGAAACTTCGCGGGAACGCGGGAATGAAAAACCGTAGGTTTATTAGGAATCAATAGGATTTTTGAGTTGTGCCGAAGGCACTAAAATCGCTTGCGATGGCTAACCCCCACAAAAGCTCGCGGGAACGCGAGCGTGTGGGGGTAAAACAAAAGTAAAATCAGCCCCGAAGGGGGTGAACTAAAAAACTTCGCGGGAACGTGGGAACGCGGGTTTTATTTCTCGCGCAGATCTCGCAGATTGCGCAAGTTTTTTGGGAGGGGCGGCATCTTGCCGCTCCATTTTTGTTATTTTTTCCCGCAAACTCCAAGCGCTGAAAGCGCGACAGAACACGGGAATACGGGAACACGGGAACGTTGCGCGGTTTTTTTTGAACACAGATGAAACAGATTTTTGACAGATTTCATAGATTTTTTTGAGTGAGCGGGAACGGGAATGGAAAATCCGTAGGTTTAGTAGAAATAAATAGGAACTTGGCTTGTGCCGAAGGCACTGAAATTGCGGGAACGCGTTCCCGCGATGGCTTAACCCCCACAAAAGCGAGCGGGAACGCGAGCGTGTGGGGGGTAAAACAAAAACAAAATCAGTCCCGAAGGGAGTGAACTAAAAAAGCTGAGAGTTTGCGGCGGGAACGGGATTTTTTTCAACTAAGGCAACTATGGGAAAATTTAAGGGGGAACTAAGAATTTTTGTTGGTGGGCGCGGGAACGGAAAATTTCTCACACGAAGACACGAAGGCACGAAGATTTTTTGGGCGCGTTGCTAAGGCAACGCAGACGTGCGGGAGCGGAAAAAAAGAAATCAAGAGCACCTGCTCGCGTTCGCTCGCTAAAGAAAACAAAGAGGTTTTTTGCTTTTTGAATTGAGAAAATAAAAAAATTTAAATTTTATGCTTGCGTTTTTTTTTTTTTGAATTTAGAATATTTCAAGTTTGAAAGATGGTCTTCAAACGAAATCTTAAATCTTAAACAAAAAAATTATAAAATATATGAAAAATCTCATTACAATTACAGCGCTCATCGCTGCAGGTGCAATTGCTGCTAACGCAGAGACAAACTTAAACCCAGGTGATAACTTCAGTGGTCTTAAATGGACTCAATTGACTCTCACGACTCCAGCGGGCAACGCTTTGTCATCAAGCAACTCGGGATTTGATTGGTCCGAAGGCCAAGGCAATTTGACCGATAGCTGGTCGCTTTTGTTCACGTTGACTACAAATAGTTCATCTGGCAAAAAGGAAATTTTTTCAACAAATGCTAAAAGTGGTCAAGGTGCGGATGGCCGTGTACTTGGCTTGGATTTTTCTGATTCAACATCACCGACAATTGGACTTTACAATGGAAAAGCAACTATTTCTACCCCACAGCTTTTAGGCTCTGCAATAAGCTTTGAAACTGGTCAAAATGTGATGTTGACATTTTTGAAGTATGACGAGGCTACGAAAGCGAGCACTTCAAAAGCTGGTAAATTTGTTCTTTCAACATATGCAACGGGCGCGACAACACCGACGAAATCGACTTCAATCGAAGTCGATTCGGATGCTCAAAATTTAACGTTTTTGAAAAATAGTTCAACAGGCACGGGAACTCGTCTTTGGACCAACAGTGGAACCGAAACATTCTCGAACATTAAGTTGGCTTATGGTTCGGCGATTCCAGAACCATCTTCCTTTGGTTTGTTGGCGGGTTTGGGTGCGTTGGCGTTGGTTGGCGCGCGTCGTCGCCGTCGCTAAAAGTACTTAAAGTTTAAGGTTCCTGCGGTAGCGATTCTGCGGGAACCTTTTTTATTTTAATTGTGTTATTGTTTATATTGTTTTATAGTTTGTGTTATGAAAAAATCGGTTTTATTTTTTATTGCTGCGTCGCTTGGTTTAGTGAGCGTTTCCGCACAAGCGAACATTACTTTTGTTGGCGATTCAATTACTCAAGGTGGAAATTATCTTTCGGGAACGGTTGCAAGTTATCGTTATCAATTATTTAAAAACTATGTTGATAACGGTAAAACATATCGCCCAATGGGGATGACAAAAGGTGCGAGGTTAAATATCGATGTGAGTACACTAACACCCAATTATCGTGGTATAAATTTTGATAATACTTCAGAAGCGGCTGCAAGTGGTCGTTCTTATCAGTATTCAGGTCATGCGGGCGGGGGAGGTTTTAAAGCTGATCCAGCTTCTGTTTGGCCCGTAGCTAATCGCGGTCCTGTAACTATTAAGCTCGGGCAAACGAATACTTACACGGGAACGACGAATACTTATTACAATGGCTCAACATTGACGACGTATTCGGGTGCAACTTATCAATCACTTTATGGCAATGATAAAGTAGAAACACTTTGTGTGATGATTGGGATCAATGATTTGTTTGATGGACGCGGGAACGAGGCGATTCTTGGCAGCGTAAAAGAAATTGTACAGGCGTACCAAACTCATAATCCGAATGTGCGTGTGCATCTTTTTGAACTATTGCCAACAGGAAAAAATAATGGCACGGGAACAAATAATAAAAATAATTATATCCCCTATAACAATGCATTGCGCGAACTTGGTGCAACTTGGAGTACTGCAACCTCAATCGTGACTGTCGATAATATTGCTACAGGTTTTTATGCTGAAAACGGCGCGATGATTGATACTGTTAACGGAGCGCACCCAAATGCGCAAGGAGAATTGATTGTTGCGGGAAATATCGCACGTGTTTTAGGGATTGGGCAACGCACGGCAGGCTTGGAACGTCGCGGGAACATGCAATTAGCATCAAAACTTGATTTTGATTCTGCAACGACGGGAACGCCAACGATTAAAACGACAATTGATGGCGTAGAAAAAACATTTACTACCGCATCGACAGGATTCTCGGTTAACGAAGCTGGAAATTTGCTTATTAATACAACGGGAGGTGCGTATGGCTATGACTCGCGTTTATCTTGGAATACTACGGGAACGGCACAAGAGCTAACGGTTTCATTTTCTGTAAAGATGAATAAAACAGATAATGAAAAAAATGCATTGGGTATTTTTGTCGGGAACGGAGAAGGTGTCGGCGTGATTTATGTGACAGAATGTGGCATTTGGTGGAATGAAGAATTGCTCTATGGTTCGTCGGATATTACGGACACGGTGCATAACACATTTTCATCGACTGAAGATTTTATCGATTTGACGGTTGCTTGGGTTGATGGCTCGCATGGTGTCGCCAGTGGTTTTTATGTCTGGCTTGGCGACCAATTAATTGGCGAAGCAAAACAGTCAATAACAGATGTTAGTACTCATAAAGATAAAATATTATTTGGCGATATTGGGGGAAAGTGGATTACAGATTGCGAAATTTCAAACATTTCATTTGAATTAGGCAGTGCTTACGCGCCTGCGTCAAGCATCCCAGAGCCATCTTCCTTTGGTTTGTTGGCGGGATTGGGTGCGTTGGCGTTGGTGGGTGCGCGTCGTCGCCGTCGCTAATTTGAAAAGAATTTTTTCATATTGTTTTGTCGTTCCCGTGG
>CAKUQY010000037.1 GCA_934675585.1 uncultured Opitutales bacterium
ATTTTATTTGACGAATAAAACTTTCACTCCTTCACAAAAACTAAACCTTCGGTGTCATTTATTATGACGAAATGCGTAAAAAACTCTCTTTGAAAAAAGTTCTTGCTTTTTAAAAGTGAAAAGAGCATAATAGTTTTTACTTTGGTGAGATATCCAAGTGGCTAAAGGGCGTGGACTGTAAATCCATTCGGTTTCGCCGTTCGGGGGTTCGAATCCCTCTCTCACCACCACTTTAAAACCGCGTTTGAGTTCCCGCAGGCGCGGTTTTTAGTTTTGCGGAAACCAAAGAAAGTTGAGAATTGAGAGTTTTCGTTCCCGCGTTGTGTTGTGGCTTGGCAGTTTTTAATTGTCACAAAAAAGTGATGAATTGCAAAAAGTCTACTTTTCAAAATCCTGTCAGTTAAAAACCGACTTCATAGTCTTTCTCGTTCCCGCGTCAAAAAGTCAGTCTAATCCCAATTTTTGTTTGTGATTAGGATTTATACGGGATAAAAGGGAAAAATGAGTTATTTTGGGGCGATTTTGGGAGGTTTTTTCGGGCGGCCGCTGATGAATTTGAGGGATTTTTCACAAAAGAGCGCACGCAAATTTTGCAAAAAAGAAAAAGTTTTTGAATTTATTTGAGAAAAATTATCTTTTATCAATTTCGTTATTTTTGAGAGTTCTCGACTTGGGCGGGAACGAAAATCCTTCACAAAATAATGCGCCAAAATCGGTCCCGTAAGCGCCATTTGGCCGAGTTTGAAACGAACGCTTCCGCGAATATTTTTGCCATTTTTAATGAGAATTGTTTTTGCGGGAACGCCTTCTCGCAAGTTTTGTGCAATTGTTTTGGCGTTCCCGAAAATGTCGCGTTCGTGACGTTGACGAACGACGGCAAAATAGCCATTTGACTGCAAAAAGCCGATTGTGTTTTCGTCATCGTTCCCGCAAGCAAGCGCCAAAATGCCGTTCCCGCGCGTTGCGTCCATTGCCGCTTTAATCGCTTTTTGTGGTAAAATTTTTTCCATGGAAAAATCTTTTTGTTTTTGATTTTTTGATATGCTAATTTTAGCACTCTAAAAAGATAATTTCCATTCCTGGCTTCCCGAATTAACCTTCGGGAAGTTCAGTGTTTGTGCGGTGTTCCCGCAAAATTGGGATAAGTTATCCCAATTTTTTTGTTCCCGCCAAAATTTCTTCAAAAAAAGTCTTTGCCTTAATTTTCCTCTCAAAAAAAATATTTTTTCGCTCTAAAACTAAGCCTTTAAGCCACTTTTTCTATTTCCGTCTTCAAAACGACATCTAAAAAAATTGGGATTAGTCTGAAAAAGTTATTGCGTTTTTTTTGAAGTTTAGAATTTCATATAGGTAAAAATTAACAATCTACGTTTTAATATATATGAAAATAAAAATTATAATGCTCGTTGGTTTTGTTTTTGTTCTTTTCTTTGCGGGATGTGGAGAAGAGGAGGAATTCGGCAATTCAGATATATCATATGATCGTAGCGGAAAGGTAATTACTTTGAAAATAAAAGATTCAGATAATCGGGTTGTTGAATATTACGAAAAAGCTCCCGCGACAAACAACCTTATTCTAAAAAAATAAAAATGGAAGAAAATCAAGAAATACAATCCGTGAAAACAATATTAAAGTTTTCTAAATTTTGGAAATTAATAGGGGTTATTTTATCGATAGCCATACTTGTTGTGTTGGTAATTTTCTTTTTTGAAGATGAGCCGAAAAAACAAGTCGAAATTCCAGTGTTAGAAGAGAAAGAAATTTCTGAAAATTTATTGGAAAAAGTGGAAGGCACAGAAGAGATAAAAGCAGAAACATTGGGAAAGATAAAAAAGGGGATTTCTCAAATTAATTCAACTTTAGAAGTCTTGGAAGTTAGTTCAACGCTTGCTATTATTCAAGAAGTGAATGATGATGGGAGAATATCAAGTAAAAAATTAAAATTTGCATTCGTTGCACCAGCAAGTGGAACTTTGGGCGTTGATGTCTCTAGTTTGAAAAAAGAATCAGGAGATTCTGTTCGCTTAGAAATATCAAAAGAAAATAAAAAAATACTTTATTTGACTCTCAAAGAACCGTTTGTTGTAAGAAATCCAATTGATTATACTCGATTAAAACTTGTACACAAGAAGTTGAAATGGAAATGGACCAGCTATAGCGATGAGGATATTTATGAAAAACAAGAAGAGGCTAAACGTAAAGCAAAAGAAAAATTAGTAGAACGAAATAATTCGATTGATTATAAAAAAATGGCAAAATCACAGGCTGAACTTGTGTTGAAAATGATTTTCAAGAATCTTGGATTGGACGATGTCGTAATTAATTGGGAAGACGAAAAGGAGACAGAGAACCTTCTATCAGAGCCAAATAAATAATTGAAGGAAAATGATTATGAAATTAATAGAAAAAATTTTAGAGAAGTATTTTTCCAGGGCAATCGGGATTGGTTTAATTGTTGCCGTTGTGATAGTTGGGCTTTTTTGTCTTTATATTCCCAAAGTGTCCATAAATATAGATAGTTCTTTTTGGGGAACAAATGTCGTAAATACAAAAGTCAGCATAACAGAAAAATACACGAAACCAACGGAAAAAATTTCTGTATTTCGATTTTTTGCGGATGAGTTTGTAATGCTTAAAGGAAAGACTAAAAAGAAAAAAATAGAGTATGAAGCGATTAAACGATTTCAAGGATTCGCAGATCTTACTGTTGATTTAAATAAAATAAAAATAAAAGAAATAGAAAAGAATGGTAAATTTATTATTTTGATAGCAGTCCCATGTCCCAAAGTTCCAGTTGTTCAAATAGATCTTGAAACAACTTTTGACGAGAAAACTCCAGAAGGGAAAGACAAAAAATCACCTTATTTTTCAGTGAAATCTGAAGATGATTTGGATACGGAAATACTTGATGTTAATGCGGAATTAGACGCTGCAGCTCAAATTCAACTTGCCAATCGCGCATCGAGTAAAGAGAATATTGTTCGCGCCAAAAAGCAAACAGAAAAAATATTGAGAGCCATTTATTCGTGTTTTGATTATGAATTGCAATTTGTTTGGGACGATGAAATGACGGCAGAAGAAAAATTGATTTTCGAAGAAGGAGCGATTAATTTATTGGACGAAAAAGCCGAGAATGTTGAAGGGGGGCAAGATTTCAAAGAAGTTGAGGGCTTGTTTATCGATTGCAATGCGGTAGAAATAAAAAATAAAGATGTATCCGATGTTGTTCCTGTCGTGGATTAATAATATTAAAAAAATAGTCGCATTCTTATTTTAGTAAATTTGTAGTTGGTAAAAAGAAAAAGAAGCGTTTCCGTGAATAAGTTGGGAAACTTTTCAGGTTTTTCGGTTTGCGTTTTGCCTAGGTGATTTTTCGTGTTGCTCAAAATTACCTGAGGTTATCAATGAGCAACGCTTCGCGTTTTCTATCTTCTCGTGTGAATTTTAATGATTCCATCTCGCCTTGCTCGATATTTTAACTTTTAAATTTCTCAAAGCGTTCCCGCGTGAATTATAAAATTGAGAATTGGGGATTTCAAAATTATAATGAGTTTATGGCACGAATGGTTTTGCGCATGGTTGTGAGTTTTGAAGGATACGTTCAGGGCGTGGGTTTTCGTATGCAAACGTTGCGTGTGGCGCGTGGTTTTGAAGTGGCGGGAACTGTGCAAAATCAGCTCGATGGTTCGGTGCAATTGATTGTCGAGGGCGTTCCCTCGGAAGTGCGCGCGTTTGTCGATGAAGTTTGCGCAGAAATGCACTCATTTATTAAAAAAGTTTCTAAGGCAGAAACGACCGTTCCCGCAACGTTGCACGATTTTAAGATTATTTAAATTATGGTTCCCGCGATTGAAATTAGTCATTTAGTCAAAGATTTTCGCATCGGTATGCGTGGCGTAAAATTGCGCGCGGTTGATGATTTATCGTTTGCGGTAAATGAGGGCGAAATCTTTGGATTGCTGGGGCCGAATGGCAGTGGCAAATCGACGACGTTAAAAATTATTCTTGGACTTTTTAAGCCGACTGCGGGAACGTGTAAAATTTTTGGTCAAGAATGTCATTCGGCGATTGCGCGCGCGGATGTTGGTTTTTTGCCAGAAGCACCGTATTTTTACGGTTATTTGTCGGGACGGGAATTAGTGCGTTTTTACGCGCGCGTGGCGGGAACGCCGAAAAGTGAACTCGACGAAGCTGTTGAGCGCGCGCTCGCGACAACGGGCATGACGGCGGCGGCAGATCGTCGCGTTAAAACTTATTCAAAAGGTATGTTGCAGCGCATTGGCGTCGCGCAAGCGATTGTGCACAATCCGCGCCTGGTGGTGCTCGATGAGCCGACTGCGGGAATTGACCCGATTGGCTCGGCTGAAATTGGCGAATGTATTTTAAAAATGAAAGCCGAGGGCAAAACCGTTTTGCTTTGCTCGCATTTGTTGGGGCAAGTGGAAAATATTTGCGACCGCGTGGCAATTATGAATCGCGGCAAATTAGTGGTTGCGGGAACGCTCGATGATGTGCTGACGCAACCAGGAAAAATGCAAATTACAATCGACGGTTTAGAAAAATTTAGCGATGCAGACAAAGCCGAATTGGAAAATTTTTTGCGTTCCCGCGGCGCGTCCATTGCTGCGATTACACAACCTCGCATTTCGCTTGAAAAATATTTCATTGATCGATTTTCAGGAAAATAAAAAAATCAAAATCTACTGAAAATTGCGTTCCCGCCAACTTTTAAATTTCAACTTTTAACTTTCAACTAAAAATGCCTGTTTACTGGATAGCTCGCAACACTTTTCTCGAAGCCGTTCGCCAACGATTTTTTAATTTTTTGTTGGTGCTTAGCGTGAGTATGACGCTGGTTTCGTTAGCGATTTCTGGATTTAATTTTGGCGGGAACGAATTAAAATTCATCGCGGATTTTGGTTTTGGCGCGCTGTTTTTGTTTGGTTCGATTTTGGCGGTCGTGATGAGCGTGCAATTGTTTTTCGCAGAAATTGAAAACCGCACAGCGATTACTTTGCTCGCAAAGCCCGTGAGCCGCTTGCAATTTTTGGCGGGAAAATTTATTGGAATCGCTTTGTTGCTTGCCGTTTTTGTCGCGGTGATGACGATTTTGCTTGGCATCGTTTTGGCGGCGCGGCAACCCGTTTTGGCAGAAATCGCGGCTCAACGTGGCGCGCTCGCACCTTATTTTTCGCTGAATGGTTTGGCAATTTTTGCCGTTTTGCAATGGGCGCGATTGACGATTGTTGCTGCGATGACGCTGTTTTTTACGAGCTTTTCGCAAACTTATCTTTACGCGGTAATCGTTTCGTTTTGTGGACTTTTAATTGCGCAATTGCAATACGTTTTGCAAGATGTCGCCGATGGCGAAAAAACTGCGCTCGCAGTAAAAATTATCGCGGGAACGCTTGCAAAATGCGTTCCTAATTTGCAACTTTTTAATCTTGGACCGCAATTGGCGCTCGAAGCGGCGGGCGTTCCCGCGGGAACGATTTTTTCGGCGCTGGGCTACGGCGCGATTTGGTCGGGCGTGTTAATTTTGTTGGCGTTCGCATTTTTCCGTTCCCGCGAAATGTAATTTTATCGTGAAATTTGTTTTTCAAAAAATTTTAAAGTGTTTGTGCGTTGTCGCGATTTTGGCGGGAACGGGATGGGCGCTCAATGCGAGTTTTGGCGGGAACGCTTGGAAGCAGGCGCGCGCGTTGATGCCCGAGACAAATGCAGATTCGCTCGCAGACACGGCGGGAACGGGAATGGCGCTTGGCACGCTCGGCGGTTTTCGCACAGTTTTGGCTGATATCGCGTGGTTGCGCGCCTACACTTTTTGGGAAAAACGCGCGTTGAACGATTGCGAATCGCTTTGCGCTTTGGCGAGAACGATGGATCCGCAAAATTATTTTTTCTGGGAAAATTCGCTCAATTATACGGCTTACGATTTTCCCAATTGGGTGATTCAAGAGCGCGGTGGTTGGCGGCGCGTGAGCGAACCCGTGCAAGCCGAAATCCATCGCAAAGCTTACGAGCAGGGCTTGAAAATGGTTGAAGAATGGGCGACGCGTTTTCCAAAACAAGGACGTGTTTGGGCCTATGCCGCGCAAATGTGCATCGTTAAAACTTCGGTGATTTACGGGAGCAGCGATTTTGAAACTGCGCTCAAATTTTATGAACGCGCGATGCTTTGCGAGAACGCGCCGTGGTTCGCATTTTTGGCTTACGCAAATATCACGCGCATGCAAGTTCCCGCACAAAAAACGCGTTCCCGCGCATTTTTGGAAGCGCGTCTTGCGGGAACGCATTTCCAGCAAAAAATCGCCGTCATTAACGACGCGTTGGAGATTTTAAACGCAGAATAATTTTGCAAAAAATTATTGTCTTGTTTTTTTTACTTTATAATTGGCAGTGAAGTTGCGGCGGTCGCGATTTCAAAAATTAAATCCAAAATTATTAAAAATTATGAATAAATATCTGATTTCAGTTACAGCACTCGCACTCGCGGGAACGGCATTCGCAAACGCGCAAGTGCTGGAAGGCAATTATTACGTCACGATGGAAGGATTCTTCGCGGGAGCGACGGACGACATCGTCAAAGATTGGCAAAAAGTCAATATCGGCGGTCTTTGGGGAACTTGCGGCATGACGGTGGATTCGGCGGTTCCGGGACTTTCCTTTGATTTTGCCGGAGTTTCGGGTATCGGCGGCGGTTCGACCGAAGAAGATTCTTACTATAGCGGCGCATACGAAGAAGATAAAATTACTCAGGTTGACTTTTTTGTTGGCGGGCAGGCGGGATTAAATTATCAATTTTGCGAGCGTTTTTCGATGAGCGCGGGCGTAATGGCGGGAATTGATTTTCGCAGTTCTGAAGCGGAATTGGAATATCATGATGGTAGTGGTTACATTGACGCAGACGATGATGATTTTGACGCGGGTTTCTTCTACGGTCTTTTCGTTCGTGCCGACACGAAACTGACGCAGCGCTGGTCGCTTACGGCTTCTTACCGTTTTATGGGAACGACAACCAAAAACGAATGGAATCTTGCAGGTATTAAACTGGAAACCGAAAAAACGAATTACAATATGGTTACCGTCGGTGCAAAATTTGAATTTTAATTGATTTTGCCGAAAGATTCATATTCGTTCCCGTGGAAATTTTTCTGCGGGAACGTTTTTACAGACTAATCCCAATTTTTTAGGTGTCGTTTTGAAGGCGGAAATAGAAAAAGTGGCTTAAAGGCTTAGTTTTAGAGCGAAAAAATATTTTTTTTGAGAGGAAAATTAAGGCAAAGACTTTTTTTGAAGAAATTTTGGCGGGAACAAAAAAAATGGGATAACTTATCCCAATTTCGCGGGAACGGCATTTTGGCGCTTGATCGCGGGAACGATGACGAAAACACAATCGGCTTTTTGCAGTCAAATGGCTATTTTGCCGTCGTTCGCCAACGTCACGAACGCGACATTTTCGGGAACGCCAAAACAATTGCACAAAACTTGCGAGAAGCCGTTCCCGCAAAAACAAAAGATAATTTTTCTCAAATAAATTCAAAAACTTTTTCTTTTTTGCAAAATTTACGTGCGCTCTTTTGTGAAAAATCCCTCAAATTCATCAGCGTCCGCCCGAAAAAACCTCCCAAAATCGCCCCAAAACAACTCATTTTCCCCTTTTATCCCGCATAAATCCTAATCACAAACAAAAATTGGGATTAGACTGGCGGGGCTTTTTTATTGCTCATTATTTATGGTCGGTTTATAATTTCGAATGTTAACAATTAATAATTATCCCTATGAAGACACTCATTAAAAACGCACACATTATTTCTCCAGGTGTGGACATTGAAAATGGCGCAGTACTTGTTGAAGACAGCAAGTTTGCTCAAGTTTACGTGGCGGGAGCGGAATTGCCAGCGGCAGATGAAACAATTGACGCGGGTGGCAAAATGTTGATGCCAGGTTTTATCGATATTCACTCGCATGGTGCAGGTGGTTCAGATACTTGCGACGGCACAGTTGACGCGCTCAATAAAATCGCGGCTTGCAAAGTTAAAGAAGGCGTAACGACTTATCTTGCGACGACGCTCACGCTCGGCTATGACACGCTTGAAAAAGTGATGCACGCAGTGGCTGATTATAATAAAAATCCTGCGAGCATTAAAATTCCTGGTGTTCACTTGGAGGGTCCGTTTGTCAATCAAAAGATGATCGGTGCGCAAAATCCAAAATATTTGCGTTTGCCAGATTATGATGCGATTGCAAAATTGAACGCGATTGCTCCCGTCAAAGTGATTACGATGGCGCCAGAAATTGAAGGTGCGCTCGATTTTATCGCGAAGGCAAATGCTTTGGGCATTCGTTGCTCGGCGGGTCATAGCGCGGCGAAATATTCAGAATTTAAGCTCGCCAAAGCTGCGGGTCTTGCTCATTTGACTCACTATTGCAATCAAATGTCTCCGTTGCACCACCGTGAAATCGGCTTGGTTGGCGCGGGAATGCTTGATTCGATGATCAAGGTTGAAATTATTTGCGACAAAGTTCACCTTTGCCCAGATATGCTCGCGGTCGCGTTTAAAGTTGTCGGGCCAGAACGTTTGATGATGATTACCGATTCGCTCGCTTGCTCAGGTTTGCCAGATGGACCTTCACAATTGGGCGGCTTGCCAATTATGGTGAAAAACGGCGAAGCGCGTTTGATGAGCGGCAATCTCGCGGGCTCGACTCTCAATTATTCAATTGGCGTTAAAAATATTCGCGAAATTACAGGTTTGCCATTGTGCGAAATTGTTAAGGCAACTTCTTGGAACCAAGCACAATCGCTCGGCTACAACGACCTCGGCAAAATCGAACCCGGTTTTACGGCAGACTTTGTCTTGCTTGGCGACGATTACATTGTTACCAACACATTCGTCAACGGAAAATTGGTTTACACAAAATAATTGCTTTGTTGCAAATAAAACGCGTTCCCGTGAAATTCAAAACTCGCGGGAACGCGTTTTTAGCATTAGAATGGTTGTGTGAATAAAATTATTTTTACAATCGCGATTTTGGCGGGAACGTTTTTAGAAACCTTTGCGGGAACGCCAACACGTCCCGCAAATCACAGCGTTCGCACACCATTGCCCGAATTGACAAAAATCGAAGCACTTGAAAAAAAATCGTTAAAACTCGTTCCCGCGGCGCGCCATTCAAAAGATTTAATTTCGGAAAATTCGGGGCTTGCGCCATGTTCGGCGGGAACGGAATTTTTTTGGACGATTAATGATTCCGGTAGCGCTCCAAAAATTTTTGTGATTGGCGCCGATGGCAAAGTTCACGGGAACGGCATTACTTTGACGCAACGTCGTAATATTGATTGGGAATGTATTACGCGCGATCCCGCAGGCAATTTGATTATTGGCGATGTGGGCAACAATCGTTCTAATCGCAAAAATTTGGTTTTTTATATCGTTCCCGAGCCCAAAAATTTGAGTATTCCATTTACTGAAAAATCGCGCAAAATTTCATTTTATTATCCGTCGCAGGACGATTTTGTTCCCGCGAATAATAAGAATTACGATTGTGAATCTTGTTTTGCGGTTGATAGCGATTTTATTTATTTTTTCACTAAACATTGGGGCAACACCGAAAGCGTTTTGTGGCGCGTGAAAACCGATACCGAAGATTATCAGCCCGCGCAGCCGCTCGTGCGTTTTGACGCCCATGGTTTGGTAACTGATGCCGCTGTTTCGCCCGCACAAAAAAAGCTCGCCGTGTTGATGTATCACGGACTTTGGATTTTTGAAATCGAAAATTCAAAAATTGAGCCGCGGGAACGCTTTTTTAACAATCCAAAATTTTACAAAATTTCACCGCCGATTCGCGATTGGCAAACAGAAGGTATTGCGTTTTTGGACGAATCGACACTGTTGATTTCTGCGGAATCGGGCGCGCTTTTTCGCGTTCCCGTTAATTGATTGTCGTTGAGAAAATCGCGCGTTTAGTTTAGTATGATAGCATGAATTTGTTGATAAAATTGCTTGCTGCGGGAACGCTTTTTTTCGCTATTTTTGTGAATAGCGGTTGCACTTATTACATGCTTTACAAGGCGGCAGGTTACGATTATGACGATAGCCGAGTCGATCGCGACATTGAAAATATCGAAGAAGAACGCACCAAACGATTGATTGAAAGTGGCGATTACAGCGACGAACAAATTAAAATTATCAATCGCAATGCAAGCCGACGGGAACGTGCGCTCACACTCGAAGAATTGCGCCAACAACAAGCCAAAGAACGCGCCGAACGCGCAAAACGAAAATAATTTTTTCGGCAAAAAACCGAATTGAAAATGTTTCGTTTTGTTCTTAAACGTTTGCTTGAATCTGTTCCCGTGCTGCTGATTGTCGCCACGGTAACATTTTTCTTGGCGCGCTTTGCGCCGGGAGGTCCGTTCGACGAGGAGCGTCCATTGCCGCCTGCTGTGCAAGCGCAAATGAATGCGCATTATGGTTTGGATAAACCGTTGGCGGAACAATATTTTCAATTTATGGGCAATTTGGCGGTTGGCAATTTGGGCCCGTCTTACAAATATCACGGCTGGCAAGTGAGCGAATTGATCGCCAATCGCGTTCCCGTGTCGCTCGCTTTGGGTGGTGGCGCGTTGTTGATTGCGCTCGCGCTCGGCATTCCGCTGGGTTGTGTGGCTTCAATCAAGCCCGATTCGTGGCTCGATCGCGTTCCCACAGGTTTGGCAACGCTTGGCATTTGTTTGCCAACTTTTGTGATTGGTCCGCTGTTGGTGCTCGTTTTCTCAAATGGCTTGGGCTGGTTTAATGCGTCGGGCTGGAGCGTTCCCGCGGACGCGGTTTTGCCGTGTTTGACTTTGGGAATTGTTTATGCGGCGCCAGTTGCGCGTTTGATGCGCGGGAGCATGCTCGAAGTGCGCACGCTCGATTTTATGAAAACGGCAAAAGCGAAAGGGCTGTCGCCGACGCGTATTTATTTTGTGCATGGTTTGCGCAACGCGATGATTCCTGTGGTGAGTTATATTGCGCCAACGGCAGCAGGCTTGATTAGTGGTTCGTTTGTCGTGGAAAGTATGTTTAATATTCCGGGCTTGGGACAATTTTTTGTGAAAGCGGCGTTTAATCGCGATTTTACACTCATTGTAGGAACGGTGATGTTTTATGCGGCAGTTTTGGTTTTGCTTAATTTGCTTGGCGAAATTGTGCTCGCAAAAATTAAACCACAAATTAGACTTTAAATTTTTTGAAAAAATGAATCGTGTTTATATAAAAACTTATGGTTGTCAAATGAACGAGCGCGATAGCGAAGCGGTCGCCGAAATGTTGCGTTCCCGCGGCTACACAATCGTCGATGATGAATTTGATGCAGATATTATTTTGTTGAATACTTGCTCTGTGCGGGAACAAGCTGAGCAAAAGGCGATTGGTAAAGCATTGCGATTGTTGCCAAAACGCCGCAAAGACGGCGAAATTTTGCCTCCTGTCGCGTTCCCGCAAGCTGGCAAGCGCATCGTGGGAATTATGGGCTGCATGGCGCAAAATCGCGGTCGCGCGTTGCTCGACAAATTGCCAGATTTGGATTTGTTGGTGGGAACGCAAAAATTTCACCGCGTTCCCGAAATGCTTGATAATTTGTTGGCGACACAACGCGGACTCGGTCCTGAGCCGCACACGCTTGTTGAGCTTGACGAAGAGGCGGGCTCGCAAAACGCGATTAAAGATCACGCGCCCGGACGTAAAATTACAGCATTTGTTTCGATTATGCAAGGTTGCGACATGCACTGCACTTATTGTATTGTGCCATCAACGCGCGGACGGGAACGTGCGCGCCCGATTGACGATATCGTTGCCGAAGTCAAAGATTTGGTTGAAAATCACGGCACGCGCGAAGTTACATTGCTCGGGCAAATCGTCAATCGCTACGGCTTGCGAGAATTCCCAACAATCGACGGCAAAACGCCATTTGTGCAATTGCTCGAAAAATTGAGCGAAATTGATGGACTTTGGCGTATTCGTTTTACATCGCCGCATCCGTCGGGATTTCGCGAAGATTTGGTGAACGCGTATCGCTATTTGCCAAAATTGTGCAGCTACATTCATTTTCCCGCGCAAAGTGGTTCCGACAAAGTGCTCAAAGCGATGCGCCGTCCCTACACGCGGGAACGCTACATGCAACTCATTAACGATTTGCGCGCGGCGCGGTCCGATATGTATTTTTCGACGGATATTATTGTTGGTTTCCCGGGCGAAGAATTAGAAGATTTTGCGTTGACGGAATCGCTTTTTCACGAAGCGCGTTTTGATATGGCTTATGTTTTTCGTTACAGTGTGCGCAAAGGCGCTCCCGCAGAGCCGCTTGGCGACCCAATTCCAGAAAGCGAAAAAGACCGCCGAGATAAAGTTTTGCTCGCGATTTTGGAAAAATATTCGATGGCGCGCAATCAATCGCTGGTGGGAACGATTCAGGAAGTGCTTGTGGAAGGTCCCGCCAAGCGCGGAGAATCGATGTTTCAGGGAAAAAATAATGGCGACCGCCGCGTGATTTTTAAGGGCGACGATTCGTTGCTTGGCGCGCTTGTGCGTGTAAAAATCGAATCCGCAACGGTAACCGCGCTCACGGGAACGCTTTTGGAGGTGATTTCAAAATAATTTTATGATTACGCAATATTTTTTGGATAGTGGTTTGTCGCCCACTTGGGTGATCGTTTTTGCTCTCGCCGTTTTGGCGGGAATTCTCGCGGGAACGTGGATTTGCGTCCGTTCGCTGGCGTGGATTTTTGACATTTATTTTGTCAGACTGGCGAAAAAGACGAAAAACCGTTTCGACGATTTTGTCGTCTGTGCGCGCGTGCCGCATCAGCTTTTTCAGGTGATCGCGTCCGTGCTACTTTTGAATTATCTGCCGCTGTTTTTGGTGGGTGACCCGATCGTCGAACGTCTTTGCGACGTTGCGGTCGAAATTTATTTTGCGGTTGCGGTTGCGAATGTAATTTGCGCTTTGCTGAACGCATGGATGTTTTACATTGCGAACGCGCGCGGCAAGTCGCTCCCGCTCAAAGGTTTTGTCGAAGCGGCGAAATATATCGTCGTCGCGGGAACGGCATTGTTAGTACTCGCCATTTTGACGAACAAGTCGCCCGTTTATTTTCTTTCGGCGCTCGGCGCGGCAATGGCGGTGTTGCTCATTGTTTTCCGCGATTCTTTGCTGGGTTTGACCGCGGGACTGACAATTTTGCTCAACGACATCGTGCGCAAGGACGACTGGATTGAAATTCCGAGCCAGGGCGTGGACGGCGTCGTGCGCGACATTACGCTGACTACGGTAAAAATCGAAAATTGGGACAACACGGTTTCTTGCGTTCCCTCCTACACGCTCGTTTCTTCGAGTATTCGCAACTGGCGGAACATGGTCGAGGTCGGCGCGCGCCGCATCAAGCGTTCGTTCCGCGTGAACCTGCGCAGTATTCACTTTTTGGAAGAAACAGAATTGACAAATTTGAAAAACGCGTTCCCGCAAATTGCCGAACAAATTAGCGCGTTCCCGCAAACTACCAATCTCGCGGTGTTTCGCGCGTATTGTCAAAATTATTTGAAAAATTCTTCGGCAATTCGCCAAGATTTAACCGTTATGGTGCGCCAACTCGAAATCAACGAATGCGGTTTACTAATCGAAATTTACGCGTTTTCGGCCGATACCAACTTGGGTGCGCATGAACAGCTCGCCGCCCAACTTATCGAACATTTCATCGCCATCGCGCCCGAATTTAGCGTCGAAATTTACCAGCGCTAATCGCGGGAACGCGGATTTTTTTAACGCAAATTTCGCAGATTAAACGCAAATTTCGCATTTTTTTAAGGAAACGGAATTTTTAGCGGGAGCATGGGAAAGTGCCGTAATTAATTAGGGAAAATAGGATTTTGTTTTGCGCGAATAAATATTTTATTGGCGGGAACGATATTTGCCGAAAATACGTTTTAATTCGTTGAGAAAGATTGCACAACAAACGAGTGGGGCAGGAACACGTATATGCAAAATAAATTGTGCCTTGCGTTGTGAAGGAATCTTTTTATGTTTTACGATGTAATTAAACATTTTTAACATGCCGAATTCTTTTTCTCCGGGAACATGTAAAATTGAAACTCCGCCTTGGTCGTAAGTTGTTATTGTGCGTCTATAAGTGCGTGTCCAAAACCGAAAAATAAATCCGCCAGCGTGTTTGATTTTCCCATTAAAACGTTCTGCTGCAATTGAAGTTATAAATTCGTCACCTTGGGAAGTTTGGAGATTTTCTGTGAGCATTCGTGCATAAATATTGTCGCAGTTTTTTATGTGTTGCGTGAGCGTTTCTACGCTTCCTGCAATAAATTCGCCACCAAAATGCGTAAAAGGTTTGTTGGTTCCGCGAAAACGATCAACGTCTTGCCAAAATTGTGTTTTCTCACGACGAAAAGAACAATCAAACAATATCAAGGTTTCATTTTCGCACCAAGTCCAAAGATCGTCAAAATTGTTTTGAGTGTATGTGTCGGCATCTAATAGGCAAATGTTTTTATAGCCAAAGTTGAGAGATTTTTTGAGCCCGCAAATTTTGTAAAAAGCAAGCCCCCATTTTGTCTCGGGTCCAAATTTAAAATCATCAAACGCGGCATTAAAAACTTTAATTTCAAAATTTTGAAAAAGTTTTAAAAAATCCGCGGGAACGGAAACATTTGTAATTAACCCAACATCGCAGTTTGGGTTGTTTTGTTTTGCGCTAACCAAAGCAACAAAAACATTTTTCATGTAAACAATTAAACGAGCATCGTTTGAATTTGTTTTAAGGTTGACGCTCGATTGTAAATTCTCGTCAGACGCGAATGAACACGCGATTAAGTTTTTAGCCATAATTCCAAAATGTCAAAAAAAAAAAACAAATTGCAAGATTAAAATAAATTCCAGACTAATCCCAATTTTTTAGGCATCGTTTTGAAGACGGAAATAGAAAAAGTGGCTTAAAGGCTTAGTTTTAGAGCGAAAAAATATTTTTTTTGAGAGGAAAATTAAGGCAAAGA
>CAKUQY010000038.1 GCA_934675585.1 uncultured Opitutales bacterium
ATCTTAAATGAAGAATAACTCCCAAAATCTTTCCTCTCAAAAAAATCTTCGGTGTCCTTTTTATTTGACGAAATACGCGGCAGGAACGCGTTTGTTGCGCGCCTTCGCATTTCCTTTAAAATTTTTTTCAGGTGCCGCCGTTTTTATTTTTTTTGCGGGAACGCTTGTTTTCGCAAGTGCTGCGTCTGCCTTCACTCTTGCAGACATTAAATCGTAAGTTGCATCAATCAATGCCGACATAATATCGGTTTTGTCTTCACGTGGCACCGAATACGTAATTGAAACACCACAACGCAACGCCGAAACCAAGCCCAACTCACGCAATTTCATCAATTCTTTAGAAACCGTCGCCGTCGGCACTTGCATAATTTTACAAAGTTCACCCACGCGCAAATGACGATCCCGCAACAAACAAATAATGCGCAAACGCAACTCGCTACCTAAAATATGAAACAATTCGTGAGCTTCCATTTTACGCAGGCATTTGTTGCGACAAACAATGGAACGAGCCACCTTCAATCAAAATCACTCGCGAATCAAGTCCAATAATTTTACGTTGCGGGAACGCCTCTGCGATAATCCCGCACGCGCGCTCATTCGCTTTTGTATCTGTGTATGCGGGAACGATAACCGCATCATTCAAAATCAAAAAATTTGCATAACTCGGCGGCAAATCACGTCCCGCCAACGAAAATGGCTCTGGCATTGGCAATTCGATCACGTCGAACGCGCCGCCCTCTGGTGTTTTCATCGCTTCTAATTGCGCCAAATTACTTTGCAACGATTGATAATTGGGCTTGTCTTTGTCATTTTCAACCGCCGCGATGATCGTTCTCGGCGCGACAAAACGCGCCAAATTATCAATGTGTCCATCGGTATCGTCGTTTGCCAAACCGTCTTTCAGCCACAAAATTTCATTCACGCCCAAGCCCTCTTTCATCGCCTGTTCGAATTCGGCTTCATCGCGTTTACTTGCACGATTTGGATTTTTTTGCACGCATTCTGTCGTCAACAGCAAACCGTCGCCCGACAATTCAATCGCGCCGCCTTCCAATTCAAAATCATAAACAAATTCGCGCAAACCCAGCGAACGCGCAATTCTTCCCGGAATTTCGTTGTCGAGATTCGCTTCAAACTTGCCGCCCCAGCCGTTAAAAATCCAATTCGTCAAAGCCACCTCGCCCGTTCCCGCGTGTTTGACAAACAGTGGACCGTGATCGCGACACCAAACATCGTTCGCGGGATGATCGAAAAATTTGATCACGCTCAAATCTGCTTTCGCGCGGTTCAAATAATCGCGTGCTTGCGCTTGCAACACGTTCCCGCAATTAAAATAAACGGGCTCAAAATGCGAAATCGCCGCCGCGAACGCCGCGTATTGTTCGAGCAAAAGCTCAAAATGTCCAGGCCACAACGCCGTATTTGTCGGCCAAGTCAGCCAAATCGCCGCTTGTTTTTCCCATTCCGCAGGCATGCGAAAACCCAGCGATTTTGGAGAAGATTCGTTCAAATTATTCATACGCTTTCAATTATCGCGAATTTCCGTTCCCGTGGCAAAGTTTATTTTTTCGGAAACATTTATCAAAAAACAAAAAATGTGCCCCAAAATCACGCCGCGGGAATTTTGCGATTTTGGCGTTGCTTTTTTTTTGCAATATTTAGAATAACGAAACAACGACCCCAATTCTTCAATTAACATTATGAAAAACAAAATTTTATCAGCAATCTTCATCATCGCATTCGCAAACGTTTTAGCACTCGCGGACAAGCCGAGATTCACCTACCGCGGCGAAACGCCCAGGTGGCAAAAAAACGGCGATGACTTGCCTTCCCTCGAAAAATCAGCGCAAACCGCCAAACAGACGGGCGAATTGGCACCACACCGCCTGATCAAAGTTTATCAGTCGGAAGACAAAATCGGAAAATACGAAGTAACCCAAAAAGAATGGATTTTCATTATGGGAAACAATCCGTCCGTCAACAAAAAGGAAAACGGCGACCCGATTTTAACGAATCCTGTTGACTCGGTTTCAAAAGCGCAAGCCCTCGAATTCTGCGAAAAACTGACCGCATACGAACGCCAAATGGGCTACATCGGCGAAAACGAAAAATACACGCTTCCCAACAAAGAAACCTGGTACATGATGTTTTTCGCCAAGCACAAGGCGGTGTTCAATTTGAAATACTTCGAGGACGTAGGTTGGTTCTGCACAAATTCAAAAAACAAAAGCCAACATTTCGGCAAAAAAAGCAACAACTCTTTAATGCTCTATGATATGCTCGGGAACGTCGCCGAACTCTGCACCGACGGGAACGTCGGAGGTTGCTACAATTGCAGCCCAATGTATTCAAAATATTCGAAAGAACTTAGAAACGTTTACACACCAGACAAATGGGAAACGCTGAAATTATACGAAAATACTGGCTGGGCATATGGAATTCCATACAAGATTCAAGCCTGCCCAAATCACATCGTCGGATTTCGCGTTTATCTTAAAAGCGAATAATCGGTTTTCCAACAAAACGAAATCGCCACGATTTAAGGTTGTGGCGATTTTTTGTTCCCGCGAATGGTAAGTTCGAGGATTTCTGGCGGACAACAAAAGCGCAGAGGCAACACGCTTTGCCCTAATCCACGCGTGGTAAAAATTTGCGCTCCCGCAGGCGTTTTGTTTAAGCCGTAACAATATTTGCTACAAGCTGCGAGCGGTCCCCAAAATGGAATGCGAATTTGCCCGCCGTGCGTATGCCCGCAAAGCACCAAATCAATCGTTTCATTTAAAAACGGCACCACACCTGGCGAATGAGAAAGCAAAATACACGGCGCATTTGTTGTGTTTATGGGAACGCAATTTTTATCAAAAATCGCGGCAAAGCTATGAGCGTCCAGCGTTCCCGCAAACAAAAATTCTTTGCCATTTTTCAAACGAATTAATTGGCTGTCTTTTTCTACAAAAACGCGAATGCCTTGGTTGGAAAATAATTTATCAAAAACTTGACGTCCCGCGTAGCCATCGTGATTTCCCATCACGGCAAATGTTGGCACGCCCGCTCGCGGGAACGCTCCCAAAACCTCTGCTATCGCTTCCAACGAAAGTGTTCTTTTTTTAGAATGCAAATTAGTGTAATCGCCAAGCATACAAATCGCATCGGGATTAAGCGCGAGCGTTTTTTTGATAATTTCTTCCGCGCGGGAACGATCTTTTTTACTAAAATGAAAATCGCTCAAAACAACAATTTTTGTCGTTCCCGTTGCTTTTTCAAGAACGATTTCTTGACGAGTAATTGTCAAAAAATTGGGCTCAATTTTCCACGCATAAAAAAATACCAACGCGACACAAAAAATAGCCAGCGCCAACAATCTCAAAGTCCAAACAATTATTTTATTTTTCATTAGCAATTAAAATGATTTTCCTGTTTTTACTGCGCGCGCAAAAGTCGCAACCGCAATATTTTGCGCGCCATTTTCGTAAAGTGTTTTCACGCAAGCGCCCAGCGTTGCTCCCGTCGTCAAGACATCGTCAATCACCACATAACGCGCGCGCGGATCAATCGCCGTTCCCGCCGCCAATGCAAACGCGTCTTCAATGTTTTTTTGACGTTGCTCGTCATTCAAAAAAGTTTGCGTTCCCGTATCGCGAATACGCACCAGCAAATCTTCCACGCGCGTTCCCGCAACGCGTTCTGCCAACGCTCTCGCATAAAGTTCACTTTGATTAAAACCGCGCCACGCAAAACGCTTTTTCCACAACGGCACGGGAACGAGAATCGCATTTTCCAAAAAATCATAATAGCCCGCCGACGTTCCCGCGAGTCGCACCATATCGCGCGCCACACTGCGCACAAAACGATATTTAAACGCGTAAATGAGCGCCGACATTTCCGTTCCCGCCAAAACCGCACAACGCACGCGCACACCACCAAAATCTGAAATTGAGCGATCGCGACAATAACGACAATTTTTTTCTGCGTTCTCGTAAGGCGCGCCACAAAACGGGCAAGCATCGTTCCCGATAAATTTTACTTCTTCGAGTGCCGCCCGCGAAATATTTTCATAATCGCCCGCCTCTAAGGGCGTTCCCGCAACAACACAAGTTCGCGGGAACGCGAGTGCCAACACGCGCTCGCCCCAAGTGCGAAAATTTTGAATTAATGGCGTTCCCACGGAAGTTTTATTTGAATCGGCGTGTAATCCCAAACATTAAACGGCTCAAAAATTTTGCCACGCCCAAGAATATTTTTAGGGTCGAGCGCGCGCTTAATCGCGAGCATCGCGTTAATTTCGGCAGGCGAATGTTGCAAGCCAAGAAATGGCGACTTCGCCAAACCGATGCCATGCTCGCCCGTAATGCAACCTTCGAGCGCCACCACCGATTTCATAATTTTAAAAATGGCTTGCTCTGCTTTTTTGCATTGCATTTCATCTTCGCGATTAAACATCACGTGCACGTGCAAATTGCCATCGCCCACGTGGCCAAAAATCGGCGTGTAAAGTCCGGTATCTTTTGTTACTTGTCGCATCAATTCAAGCAAGCGCACAAAATTTTTTGCGGGAACGACGATATCTTCGTTCAATTTTGCATTCGCGAGCAAAAACATCGCTGGCGAACACGCGCGGCGCACGTCCCAAAAAGTTTCAGCCATCGCGGGAACGTCCGTTTCTTTGAACGCAATTGTCGTTCCCGTCGCCCATGCGCGCACGCGCTCAGCTTGCTCGGGAACGCTTAATTTGTCGCCGTCAACTTCGATCAATAAAACCGCGGGCGATTCAATTTGTTCAAAAAATTGTGTTGCTTTAAATTTTTGCGCGCAGGCCACCGAAAGCGAATCCATAAATTCGAGCACGCTTGGCTGGACGCGTTCCCGCAAAAGCGTTCCCGCAGCTTCGAGCGCGCTTTGGTCGCTTTTAAACGCACACAAAAAAGTGTGTCGCGCTTGTGGCAACGGCACCAATTTTAAAACGGCTTTGGTAACAACACCCAAGGTTCCTTCCGCGCCAACCCACAAATCTTTAAGATTGTAGCCACTAACAAATTTTTTAACAGCCGCGCCCCAACGCACTTTTTCGCCCGTAGGCAAAATGCCTTCCAAAGCCAAAACATAATCGCGCGTCACGCCATATTTTGCAGCGCGCAAACCGCCTGCATTCGTCGCAATGTTCCCGCCAATCGTGCAATATTTTTTGCTCGCTGGGTCGGGCGGAAAAAACAAACCAGACGGCTCTGCCGCCCGCGAAATCGCTTCTGTAATCACACCCGGCTGAACAATTGCCGTTCCCGCGTCCGCATCAATTTCTAATTTTTGCCAATGCGCCAACGAAATCACCCAGCCGCCGCAAACTGGCGTCGCGCCGCCAACCGTCGAAGTTCCCGCGCCACGCACCGTTACGGGAACGCCCAATTCATTCGCCAATTTTAAAACTTTTGAAATGTCATCTTCATCGCGCGGGAACACCACCGCGTCTGGCGGGAACGATAATTTAATATTGTCAAACGATGCCGCAAAACGCGACTTGTCATCGGTTTTTACCACCGACGGCGGGAACGCGGACAATAATTTTTCTAACACGGTTTTCATTGTTTTTACGGGAATCGCACAAACTTTAAGCGTCGCCGCCAAAACTTTTTCTTTTACGCTTCCCGAAGCGAGAAAACGCAATTTAAATTACAAAAATTTTGCGACGAAATCACCGACGCCCGTTTTTGCACAAGTTGCGTTGTGAGCGATTGGCGCATTTTCAAGCGACGCAAGCGCGGCGGGAGCTTGCGTTCCCGTCAATTTTTCAAGCGCGCGCAAATTGTCAAAATCATTTTCAGAAACAACGTTCCCGCTAAGCGCGCGAAGCATAGTCGCAGGGAACTTCCATGGCGATGCTGTTGCCGCAATCACGGCGGGAACGTCATCTTGGCGCACGTCGCGCAAGACTTTCCTGCCGATTGCGGTGTGAGGATCTGCCAAATATTTTTCTTGTTCCCACAAAATTTTCACGCAATTTTCGGTTTCTGTTTGTGAAGCCCAGCCCGCGTCAAAGAGTTCCCGCAAGCGCGCGTGTTCTTCGGCGTTGATTGAAAAATTACCTGTTGCTTTCAAACTATTCATCAATGTCGCAGTACGATTACCATCATTGCCCGTTAATTCAAAAATCATACGTTCAAGATTTGACGAAACCAAAATATCCATCGATGGCGAATTGGTAATATAAAACGCGCGGGAACGGCAATCGTAAACGCCCGTTTTGATAAATTCGGCAATAACATTATTTTCGTTGGACGCGGTAATCAATTTGCGAATCGGCGCGCCCAATTTTTTTGCAAAACGCGCCGCCAAAATGTTGCCAAAATTACCCGTCGGCACCACAACATCAAACGCGTCCACACCTTGTTTTGCCAAGCGACGCCAGGTGTCGAGATAATAACAAATTTGCGGGAACAAGCGTCCAATATTAATCGAATTTGCACTCGATAAAAATACACCGTTTTCTGCCGCGCGGGAACGCAATGCTTGATCGGCAAACGCCGCTTTTACGCCCGCTTGCGCATTATCAAAATTGCCTTCAATCGCGCAAACGTGCACATTCGTTCCCGCGTTGCAAACCATTTGGCGACGTTGAATGTCCGACGTGCCCACTTGCGGATAAAACACAACGATTTCCGTTCCCGCAACATTGGCAAAACCGCTTTCTGCTGCCGAGCCCGTATCGCCCGAAGTCGCCGTCAACACCAGCGCTTTTTTCAAACCCGCTTGCTGCGCCGCATATTGCAAAAAGTGAGGCAACAAAGTCAGTGCCACATCTTTAAACGCAAATGTTGGCCCGTGAAACAAGTCCAAAAAATAAACGTTCCCGCCAACGCGCGTCAACGGCACCACCTCATCACAATCAAAACGCGCCAACGAAGCCGCAATCGCTTTGCGAACTAACTCCGCGGGAACATCATCAAAAAACGCGAGCAACAATTGCTCCATTACCGCCGCATAATTGGGCGCATTCAAAATCGATTCGCGCGAAAGCACTGGCAAATTCGCGGGAACGTAAAGTCCGCCATCAGGAGCGATTCCATTGAGCAACGCTTGGGTTGCATTGATTGCAGGAGCCTTCCCGCGAGTAGAAATATAATTTGTCATACTCATTAAGTATAAAAAAAACGCCCGAGATTGTCGAGCGTTAGCGGGAACCAGACTAATCCCAATTTTTTGGGTGTCGTTTTGAAGACGGAAATAGAAAAAGTGGCTTAAAAGCTTAGTTTTAGAGCGAAAAAATATTTTTTTTGAGAGGAAAATTAAGGCAAAGACTTTTTTTGAAGAAATTTTGGCGGGAACAAAAAAAATGGGATAACTTATCCCAATTTCGCGGGAACGGCATTTTGGCGCTTGATCGCGGGAACGATGACGAAAACACAATCGGCTTTTTGCTGTCAAATGGCTATTTTGCCGTCGTTCGCCAACGTCACGAACGCGACATTTTCGGGAACGCCAAAACGATTGCACAAAACTTGCGAGAAGGCGTTCCCGCAAAAACAAAAGATAATTTTTCTCAAATAAATTCAAAAACTTTTTCTTTTTTGCAAAATTTACGTGCGCTCTTTTGTGAAAAATCCCTCAAATTCATCAGCGTCCGCCCGAAAAAACCTCCCAAAATCGCCCCAAAACAACTCATTTTCCCCTTTTATCCCGCATAAATCCTAACCACAAACAAAAATTGGGATTAGACTGCATTCCCGCGAAAAATCTTAAAAATCCTAAAATCTGTGGATTTTATCAATAAATTATCTACACTTCAATAATCTCCGCGACAAATTTCGCGGTTGACTCTGGACCAATTTGCGCGACCGCTTTCGCGGCAATTTCTTGACGGCGGGCAAACGTAATTTTGTTTTCGGGCGCAATCCATTTATCGAGCAATTGCATTAAGCGTTTCACGTTCCCGCGCGGGAACGCGTCGCCCATTTCACCCATGCAAAGGCAAGACGACGAAGCGCTTTCGCTTACAATACAAGGCGTTCCCGACTCGAGCGCTTCGTTAACAACCGCCCCCCAACCATCAAAACGCGACGGCAAAACGAATAAATCGAGCGACTGCATAATTTTTGTCGCCTCGGAATTCGGGAGCATTCCGTGCCAGACAATGCGCTCGGCTATTCCCAACGTTCCCGCCAAATCTTTAAGCCCCGTCGGACCTTCTATTTCATCGCCGACAATATGCAACTGCCAATTTTTGTGTTTCAAATTTGCCAGCGCGCGCAACAAAAAATCAACGCCTTTTCGCTTAATCAATGCGCCTGTGTAGCCGATGAAATAAGGGGTTTCAGAATACCCCCCCCCGTCAAAAATTCAGCCGTCGTTTTTGCTCCCAAACGCTCTTCGGCGAGCTTGGCGATGGATTTTCGCGTCGAAAACGCGACTTTATTTTCGAGAGCTACACGGCGAGCAAGTGCTTCTGTCAAAGCGGACAAATTTCCGCCTTCAAAATGTTCTCCCAAAATACCCTCGCAAACACAAGCCGCTCCCGCGGCATCACTGCAAACAACGGGCGTTCCCGACTGCAAAGCTTCGTTTACCACCGCACCCCAACCGTCATAACGCGAAGGCAAAACAAGCAAATCGACTTTTTGCAAAAATTGGGATATTTCAGTATTGGGAACAATACCGTGCCAGACGATTTTATTGTCAATTTTAAGTTCCCGCGCAAGTTTTTGATAATCGCCATTTGTCAAATCGTTCCCGACCATATGCAAGCGCCACGCTTTTTGCGGGAGTGCCGCCAGCACCTTAAACAGCAAATCAATGCCCTTTAATTCGTAAAAAGAACCAACGTAAGCAAGCTCAAAAAGATCTTCCGAATATGACGGAAATTCCCGCAAAACTGGCGTTTCGACAACGTAATGAAAATTAAAAACGCGTTCCCGCGGGAAGCCCGCCCAGGTGTAGGCCTTTACGCCTTTATCACCCATTGCAAGCAAGCAGGCTATGTGTTTGCGATATTTCCACGCGTAATATTTATACATCAACGCACGTAAAATTCCCCGCCAACCGCGATCATCCCATTTTTCCATAATCCAGCCGACTTTTAAACCGCGCTTAATAAAAGTATCCGTCAGCCATTGTGCATCGCGGCTGCCGCGAACGCCAATCGTAAAATTAAACGAATTTTCGGGATCCTGCTTTTCAATAATCGCCAACTGCTGTTCCCGCGAGAGATTTACTTTTAAATCAATTTTTCCCAACTCTGGCAACTTCCAGCCCATTTTGATGCGTCCTGGCGTAACACCGTTATCACAAATCCATGTCACACAATAGCCCATCTCCGCCAACTCGCGTAAATAAGCCGCCTGATGAATCGCAGGAATATTCTGCCAAAAATAAAGGTGTTTATTCATTTATTCTTACTGTCAATTTGTTCAAAAATTATAATGTTTTTATAATCGATTGGGCAATCTTATTCATTGCGTGTTCTACAAAATGCGCTTGACATTAACTCTTGTGATTGGCGAGTGATTTTTGATAATTTAGCATAATCTTGCCATCGCGAGCAAACTTCAAGAATTTTGGTTAAAGCTACATCTGCTACAGGCTTTGCGATGTGAAAAAACGGAGCAACTTTTTTTAACAAATCAAAATCTTGGGAATTATCATATTCGTTAATGTTCAAAGAAAGTCCGTTCCCGCGAGGATTAGGATTCAAATCATAGACAGGCGAAAGTCGCCAACCGTCAGCCGTTAATAAAAATCCATGATTGCGCAAATGGTCGTCGGTGTTTGAAACAGCAATTGAAAAAGCAATTCGTTTCCAAAGTTCGAGCAAATCTTTATTTGGAGTTGCTCCATATTTCATAATAAATTCTGCAATTTCAAGATAAGACGCGCCCGCACTCGCATCATCGCCATCGTTTTTGCCCAGCAAAGTCATTGCACTTGCAAAATGAATTCTGTTTTTACCTTGGCGGTCAAAACGTTTTGTAAGAAAAGTCGAGCCAAATTTTGAAAACTTTTCTAAACGAAATTCAGGAACATTTAAGCCCGTATCACGAGCCATCAACATTGTCGCGTGTTCCCAAGCAGATGTATCATTTTCATCATTGCGACTTGGAAATTTTGCAATCCACAACGTTTCATCTGGAGCGAGCACTGATGATTTTGGACGAGCACCGCCGAGCGAAGACCCTGGAGCAATTAACATCGAAATCCATTTTTCTGAAAGTTCCTTTGTATCATTTTCAAAATAACGACTCGCTTCTTCTAATTCTCGCAAACGCACCCATGGCGGCACAGATATTGTTTGATCATCGTTTAAAAACACTCCCGATTTTTCTAATTTAAAACGTAGCGCGCCCATTCGCGTTTCATCATTCACCCCAAGCAAAAAAATCTGATTCAAGCAACATTTTGGGAGCGCGTTTAAATTTTCGAGCTAAAATGAGTTCCCGTCGTTGCATTAACTTTCGTCCCCAGCGGTCGGGCGCAGAATCTGAAAACAAGCCAAAATTCGCTTTTTGAGTCCATTGAGGTCCCGCGTAAAACTGCAATTCGGGATCAATTTTTTGCTTAGGATGATTTTTCAGCCACGTTTTATCAAATTCAAACGAAAACGATTCTTTCCCGCGAATCGCATGCACAAAAAGAGTCCCCATTAGATTCTCCTCTTCTGAAGTATCGGAACGATCAAAATAAACATAAATTCGTTTTTCTGCGCTCATGATTTTGTCCTTCGCTTTGAAGCGCGACGGCGTGTAGTTAATCCAAGATCTTGAAGTTTTCGGCCAAACTCATCATCACTCGCAACCTTTAAAAGATCCTCCTCGAATCCCAAAGTAAAAAGTACTTGCATATAATTTCCCATCGCCACAGAAGGCGAACCGCGTTCAATTTTATTCAACGTAAGCACGCTAATATTTGCCCGCTCTGCCTCTTGCGCCAAAGTAATATTGCGACGCAAACGCGCCAAGCGAATATTTTCGCCAAGCGTTTTTAAAATACGTTCAGTTTTCGGTAATAAAATGTTTGTTTTTTGCGGCATAAAAATTCTCCTTTCAAACAATAACATATATTATAATATATCTTATATGCCATAAATGCAAATTTTAATATCTGTTAAATAAATCCCAATTTCAAACTCATTGCTCACAAGACGAACGCATAAACTATTCATTTACAGTCTCATCGGCAAATAAGCCGCCTGATGAATCGCAAGAATATTCTGCCAAAAATAAAGGTGTTGCATTATTGACAAAAATAATTTTGTTGAACTGTAATTTCATTCTCTCTCTCACGTTGACGAGAATACCCCCAAAATAAAAAAGCAAGTCCTGTACAAGTTGATGGGCCATAAGGATATGTTGGCTCCCCAAGACTAATAAAAAACGGAACAATAATTGCAAAATACCCCAGTGCATCAACGGCAACTCCCTTTAGACGACTTTTTTTCAAATCGCCCAATATTGAAAAACAATTTGCGACATAAGCCAGCAAAATTCCCAAACCGCCCAACAAGCCATTTTGAGCCCAAACACGCAAAAAGAAATTATGAGTTCCAAATGGCAATGCATGTTCGCCGATAAGCCCCCAAATAGGATGTTCTTTAATTCCTTCAATTGCATCTGCCATTAATGTAACACGTCCAGAACTCAACTCATCTAAATCATCTCCCTCTCGCCCTGCCAAAAATGCAGTTGTAACAAATTCTGTTCCCGAAAATCCTGTTTTAAACGCCCAAATAATTAGTCCGCCAAAGAATCCTGTTCCCAAAATCCACAACCAAAAATATTTTTTAGAATATTTTACAACAAACAACAAAAACGCAGACACCACAACTGCCAAAAACGCTGTACGACAACGCGCAAACAACAGACACAGAACAAGCATTCCTGTGAGAACCATCTTGTAATTTTTCAACTTATCTTTAGCAACTAAAACAGCAATCAACAAAGAGGCAACCAATGCCCACGCTCCTCCTAATTGATTTTTACCAGAAACCAAATATCCAGACTGTTCCATTACTTCAACATCAAAACTCGCCGCACCACTAAAAACACAAGTATATAATGCCTCTGCCAAAACAATAGCTACAAGAAAAAATAAAAATTTTTCAAGATCAAAATATCTCAATGACGCCCCTATTACATAGAGCATGCCCGCCGAACACATTTGGATAATTGTAAATAATTCTGGCAATTCTCCCACCGTAAAAAAAGTTAACAATAAAATTCCCAATTGCCAAACAACCCCAAAAGCAAGCACTTTAAAAACGGAATCGACTCTCAATAATTTTGACAAATTATTCCGCCCACGCATCAAAAAAATCAAAACAAAAATAGCATAACCACTGTAAACAACTACACTATAAATCGGTGTCCCAATAATTTGTGGCAAATAAGCAACTTGCCAAACCGCACAAGCAATAAAAAACATAATGAGCACAAAAATACTTTCATACCGAGTATGAAATGTTTGAGGAGCGAACGATTCAACAGCAGAAACTCGCGAGCCATGGACAAAGTAAGATGTTTTTTGAGATTGCATTGCTCAATAATTCTAACCAATTCCCGCGGGAACGGCAAAACTCTTTTCGTGTGAAGTTTATTGTTTATTTTTCACCACTAAAAATATTTTGAAAATACGGCACAAAAACAAACTGCCGAACTGCAAACCACCACGCAAAAACAACTCGTGGGTTCTTGCTCGAATCGATATTTAAAATACCATGAGCAACATCATTTCTTATATTTGAAACAGCAGGATTACAATATAAATTCTTCAAATAAAAAATATTTAATTCTCCCAAAATATCTTTCATTTTTTGAATTTTAAGCAATTTCCCTAAATTTAATTCTCTCTCAATTCCATGCTCTCTCTGAATCGTGATTTCGCCTTCTTTCTTCAACAATAATCGGCATGTATTTTCAAGCAGTGGAGCTAAAATTTGCATTGAAACAAAAAAACTTCCACTTAATCCATAAAAAATAGCAAGAGTCCATTCACGAATTAAGCCCTTGCGTATTTCGTCAAATAAAAAGGACACCGAAGATTTTTTTGAGAGGAAAGATTCTGGGAGTTATTCTTCATTTAAGA
>CAKUQY010000039.1 GCA_934675585.1 uncultured Opitutales bacterium
TTTTTCTCAAATAAATTCAAAAACTTTTTCTTTTTTGCAAAATTTACGTGCGCTCTTTTGTGAAAAATCCCTCAAATCCATCAGCGGCCGCCCGAAAAAACCTCCCGAAATCGCCCCAAAACAACTCATTTTCCCATTTTATCCCGCATAAATCCTAACCACAAACAAAAATTGGGATTAGACTGATTCTCGGGAACGGAAATGTTGATTCCCAAAATGGATTTTAAGTTGTAGTTATAGTTTTATCCCGCGTTCCCGTAAATTTTAAAATTGAACGTTCCTGTGGGAAGTGTGATAATAGGTAATTAATTATGTCAGAAATTCGCAATATTGCAATTATCGCTCACGTTGACCATGGTAAAACGACCTTGGTTGATAAGATTATCAAGCAGTCGAAGATGCTGCGCGACAATCAAGAAATGCAGGAACGTTTCTTAGACTCAAATGATCTTGAGCGGGAACGCGGCATTACTATTCTATCGAAAAATATTTCGATTCAATACAAAGGTGTAAAAATTAATGTAATTGATACGCCTGGTCACTCGGATTTTGGTGGGCAAGTGGAGCGCGTTTTGAATTTGACAGATGGCGTTGTTTTGTTGGTGGATGCGGCGGAAGGTCCAATGCCACAAACGCGTTTTGTGCTCGAAAAAGCGCTTGCGCTTGGTAAAAAACCAATTGTGATGATTAACAAAATCGACAAACCCGATTCGCGCGTGGAAGAAGTCGTGAATGCGGTTTTTGATTTGTTTGTCGAATTAAATGCAAATGACGACCAATTGGATTTCCCGATTTTGTACGCATCGGGACGCAACGGTTGGGTGGTTACCGATTTAGAAAATGAGCCGCGCACATCGATTATTCCGCTGTTGGATGCGATTTTAAAATACGTTCCCGCGCCAAAAATCGTTGAGGGGCCTGTGCAATTGCAAGTTTCGACGCTTGATTATTCGGATTATGTGGGACGTATTGGTATCGGTCGCGTGGCTCGCGGGAACTTGAATTTGACAACGCCTATTTGCGTGATCGACCGTGACGGCAAGCGCCGCAATGCGCAAATTAAACAATTGTTTACCTTTGAAGGGCTTGAGCGCAAGTCTTACGAAAGTGTTGAGTGTGGCGACATTTGCGGCGTTGTTGGCATTGAAGATATTTATGTTTCGGACACGATTACGGACGCGGAACAACCCGAGGCGCTCCCGCCAATTGCGATTGACGAGCCGACTGTTTCGATGGTTTTTCGCGTGAACGATTCGCCATTTTTTGGTAAAGATGGTAAGTTTGTTACCGCGCGGCACATTCGCAATCGTTTGTTTAAAGAAGCTGAAAGTGATGTCGCATTGCGCGTGAGCGAAGCTGGGAACGGCGGCGAAATGTTCGAAGTCGCAGGGCGTGGCGTTTTGCATATTTCAATTCTTATTGAAACGATGCGCCGCGAAGGATTTGAGCTTGCCGTTTCGCGTCCCCGCGTGATTACCAAAGAAATCGACGGACAACTTTATGACCCGATGGAAGTGTTGACGATTGACACGCCAGAGGAATTTGCAGGGAACGTGATTACGCTCGTTGGGCAACGTCGCGGCGAGATGATTCACATGGAAAGTCGTGGGAACAGACAATTGATTGAATTTTCGATTCCGACGCGCGGGATCATTGGTTTGCGTTCGAAGGTGCTGACGGCATCGGCGGGCGAAGCGACTGTAGCGCATCGTTTTGATAAATATGCCCCGTTTAAAGGTGAGATTCCGTCGCGCATTACGGGATCGATGGTTTCGATTGGCGAGGGCAAAGCGGTGGCGTATGCGATCGACGGTTTGCAATTGCGCGGAACGTTTTTTATTGACCCAGGTGAAGAAACTTACGAAGGTATGGTGGTTGGCGAACATTGCAAGGATAATGATTTGCCAGTTAATTTGCAAAAAGGTAAAGAACTTACGAATATGCGCGCGGCAGGTTCTGATCGCAAAATGAAAATTGCTCCCGCGACGCATTTATCGCTTGAGCAAGCGATTGAATACATTGCCGACGATGAATTGGTGGAAGTTACGCCGCACTTTTTACGTTTGCGCAAAGTCAATCTTAACGGCAGTCGTAAAATTAGTAAAAAAGTTTAAAATATTATGACTTTAAAGGAAAAACACGATAGCATTTTGGCAGAATTGACGCCGCTCGAAGACCCGCAAGAACGCTTTCAATACATTATTGATTGCGCAAAAGAAGCGCCAGAGTTTTCAGCAGAGCAACGTTGTGAGGAAAAATTAGTGCAAGGTTGCACCTCGCAATTGTGGCTTGAAAAAAGTTTTGACGGGAACGTTTGCCATTTTACTTGCGATGCAGATGCGATTATTGCGAAAGGCATTGCGTTGTTGATTTGTAATTATTTTGATGGCGCAAAACCTGAAGAAATTATCAATGACGATGTTAATTTTTTGGCGAGTGTTGGCATCGATCAGCATCTTTCGCCCAATCGACGCAACGGTTTGGGCAATCTCGTAAAAAATATTCACGCGTTCGCACAAAGTTGCTTGAAATAAATTTGGCGTTCCCGCGAAAACGAATTAAAAAACGCGTTCCCGCGGATAAAAATTTAATTAAAAATTGCAATTTTTTGTAAGAGAGTAGATAATTAAAACGTTAACCCTATTCATTTATCATGGCTTCAGAAAAAAAATACAACGTAAAATCAATTGCATCGCAATTTGCTATTTATGGCGATTTTGTCGATGCGTTCCCGTATGGCAGTGGACACATTAACGACACATTTTGCGCGGTTTACGACCAAGGCGCAACGCGTGTGCGCTACATTATTCAACGCGCGAATACCAACATCTTCAAAGATCCAGAAGGTTTGATGACGAACGTGGCGCGCATTTGTGATCACTCGATTGCAAAATTGCAAGAAGCGAATGCGCCAGATGCTTCACGCCGTTCATTGTCGATGATCCCAACGCGCTATGGCAAAAAATGGCATGTTGATGCGGAAGGCAATTATTGGCGTTGTTATATTTTTATTGAACGCGCTCGCGGTTATGATGTGATTGAAACGACAGAACAAGCGTTCCAAGCAGCACGCGCATTTGGTAATTTTCAAAAATTGCTCGTTGATATTCCGGGTGAACGTTTGACGGAAACGATTCCAAACTTTCACAACACGCGCCAACGTTTTGAAAATTTCCAAAAATCGCTTGCTGCAGATAAATTGAATCGTGCGGCGGGTATTAAAAAGGAGATTGAATTTTTGCTTGCTCGAGAGGCAGATTGTTCGATTGTGCTTGATGCGATGGCAAAAGGTGAAATCCCAGAACGTATTGCTCACCAAGATACAAAATTGAATAACGTACTTATTGACGATTACACCGCAGAAGGTATTTGTGTGATCGACCTCGACACTTCGATGCCTGGTTCGGTGCTTTACGATTTTGGCGACATGGTGCGCACTTCGACTTCGCCTGCAAAAGAAGACGAACAAGATGTTTCAAAAGTTGCTATGCAATTCAAATATTTTGAAGCGCTCGCGAAGGGCTACATTAGCTCGGCAGGCGAATTCTTGAACGCAAAAGAACGCGAATTGCTCCCATTCTCGGGCAAATTGTTGACGCTTGAATGCGGTATGCGTTTCTTGACGGACTATCTCGACGGCGATGTGTATTTCAAAACGCACTATGAAGATCACAATCTCGTTCGCGCGCATACACAATTCCGCCTCGTTGAATGTATCGAAGAGCAAATGGATGCGATGAATAAACTTGTTGCGTCGCTCTAATTTTTGAATGTAAAAAAGTCCGTTTCCGTGAGTTTTGCGGGAACGGATTTTTGTTTTGTCGGCGTTCCCGCGAATGCCGTTCCCGCGTCATAAAATTTTACTCTCGCAAAAATGTTCTCAATATTTTTTAATAGTATGAGTTAACTATTAAATCCCCTTGTATTATGAATATTAAAAAATTAGCATTGTCTTCAATTTGTTTTGCAGCGTTATCCATGAGTGCTTGGGCTGCAAATGTAAAACCAGTTATTGATGTTTGGCCTGCAATGGTGCGTCTTGAATACAACCCAATTTTGCAATTAGATGTGAGTTCAGATTCAGAGTTGTTGCGCGAAATTCAACTTGATTTTACGGGAACGACTAATTTAAAAAATATTAAGGAAGTGTCTATTTTTGTGGGCGGCGATGTTGCAAAACCTGGTAAAAATTTCGGGTCCGCCAATGTTCGCGCGGGAAAAGTAAATATCAAAGGCACCATGGGTTTGGCAAATTCGGACAAAATTTTTGTGAGTGTGAAATTGGCGGACAAAGTGGCTTCGCTCAACGATACGATTACGCTTGCGGTCCCGCAAGTAAAAATCGGCAAATCAACGATTAAAGTTCCCCAAGCAAAAGTGACGCAACGCATTGGCTACACTGTGGCGAAACCTGGAGATTTGGGTTCAAAAAATTATCGTATTCCCGCAATTGTCCAAACTAAAAAAGGAACGCTCGTGGCGACATTTGATATTCGTTATAATCACGCGGGCGACTTGCCTGCAAACATTGATGTTGGCGTAACACGCTCGACGGATGGTGGCAAAACTTGGACAGACATTGAATCGGTGATGACTTCCAAAGGAATGGAAGTGACGAAGGGCGTGGGCGATCCAGGAATTCTTTACGATGTGAATAATGATATAGTTTGGATTGCGGGACTTTGGGCACCACAATCGGGGCATCCCATTTGGGCGAGTGTTGCGGGAACGACTTCGCCGAAAAATTGCGGTCAAATGCTCTTGATTAAATCGAAAAATGACGGTAAAACATGGAGCAAGCCGATTAACATCACAGAATCGGTCAAACGTCTTGGCGATTCCGACACGAAAAATTGGGGCTTGCTTTTCCAAGGTCCAGGTGCGGGCATTTGTATGTCTGACGGTACGCTGGTGTTTCCGTCGCAAGTTTGGATGCGCAACAAAGACAATACCAAAACTGAAGGAGAGGGCGCAAGTCAAGGCGTGCTCGTTTATTCGAAAGACGGTGGCAAAACTTGGACTTCCACAAAATCCACGCCATTTGGTGGTTCGGAATCGACTTGTTTTGAAAAAGCTAATGGTTCGATTGCGCTCAACACGCGCACAAATAAAGGTTGGGGACGCACAGGTAGCATTTTGAAAAAAGTTGATGGTAAAACCGAATGGATTGTTGATGAAAATCTCGTGAGCGGTGCTGCGGGAACGTTGCGTCAGCCAGGTGGATGCCAAGGCGCATTGCTCAAAGTCGGCGGAAAAGTTTATTTCTCGAATCCTGATAGCGGAAATGGTCGTCGTGATATGACGGTGAAAATGTCGTCGAACGAAGGTAAAGCTTGGAATGCCGGCTTGCTTTACGATGCGCGTTCTTGCGCTGGCTATTCAAGTCTTTGCACGCTCGACAAAGATCACATCGGCGTGCTTTATGAAGGCGCACCTAACAGCCAAGTAATCAATTTCTTGTCTTTGCCTTATTCTGAAATTGATAAGGCGAAAAAAGCAAAATAAATTATCGCGGGAACACATTCGAAGTTTAATTGTTTTTTTTAACAATGTCTCTCATTGGCTATGTGCTTGACCGAGTTGTACACGGCGAAAAATATTGGCGCGTAACTTTGATTACTCGCGAATTTGGCGTTCGTGCATGCTTGGTACGCATTTCTTTGGGGGCAAAAAATAAACAGATTTGCGTTCCTGATTTGTTTGACGAAGTTGAGATTGTTTTGCCTTCGAGCAAAGCGGGTTTGGCGAGCGATTTAGTGGTCGCAAAAGAATATCGCGTTTTGCAAAAAAGCAAAGGTATTTCTCGTGATTATGATGTGTTGATTTATGCGAGCCAGTGGACTTATGTGTTGGCGAAAAATCAATTTTCGGCAGATTTCGCGGGAACGCTTTATGAGCTTGCAGTGAAAGTTTTGAATGTTTTTTCAGAAAAGCCATTGCCCGCGGCAACATATTTTAAAGGATTGTGGATGCTTGTAAAAATGGCAGGTTATCCCATTAAAGAAGATTGGTTTGAAAATTTGGCTTACGATGAACGCGAGGCGGCAATGCAGTTGCTGACGACGCCGCTTGAAAGTTTGCAAATGGATGGACGTATGTTAAAACATATTGTTTCGCGTTTGGAACGTTGGCTAACTTACACGCATCAATTTAGATTTAATGATGGCGCGGGAACGTAATAATTTTGTGATGGAACTCAAAAAATTTTTAGATCATTCTTTGGTCGAAGCGCATTTAAAAAAAATGTCGGCGCATTTGCAAATGCAATCGCAAGAGCTTGTTTTGGATGTTGTTTTGATGGAAGGTGCTCGTTATTTTTATGAACATTTGACGGCGCTTGGCGATTGGCAACACGATTGTTTGGAGATGAATGCAAAATCGTATGTTGGCACGCGTTCAACGGGAACGGTTTCTGTACTCGAGCTCAACGAAGACATTCGCCATTATAAAACGATCAACATTTTCGATGATCTTTGCGACACAGGTTTAACGCTTTTAAAAGTGAGTGATTTTTTGCGGGAACGCGCTGGCTCGGGAACGCTTATTAATCTTTACACTTTGTTTAATAAACCCAGTTGCAACAATCTAAAATTGTCGTTCCCGTCAATCGACGTTCCCGCCAAATTTATTGTGGGCTGCGGTTTAGATTACAATGGCGAATTTCGCGATCTCGACGGTTTGTATGAATTAATATTGAGCAACGAAAAATAACTTTTTAATTTATTAACTTCTTTTATCATGAATGTTTTTTTAAAATTACTTTTAATTGCGCTTGCAACTTTGGGCACAACGATTTGCGTTCCCGCAATCGCTCAAGATGTAGCCGTTCAATCATCGGCAAGCGCGTTGATTCGCCAAGGAATTTTGCCAATTCGCGTAAAGTCAGATAATCAACAACTCGCGGGACAAGTGCGCGCAGCGTTGAATATGCACGGCGCATTTAGCGTGAGCAACCCTACTACCAGTAGCGCGATGATTTTTGTTAGCGCTAATGCCGACGGTTCGTTGATTGCCAAAGGTGAGGGCGCAGACCCAGCGTTTGCGGGAACGGTTTTTGCGGTCGGAACGCCCGATAACGCCGATGCCGTCGCAAAACTTTGCGATGAAATCATTGTTGCCGTTGGCAAAAAATATGGCTGGGGCTTGAAACCATTGTTCTCAAAAACAAAAGTTGCATTCAGTTCTGACCGCTCGGGATTTAAAGAAATTTGGTGGACAGATTTGCGATTTGCGGGAAAAATTAAGCCGCTGACAAATCATCGTAGCATTTCAATCGCGCCTCATTGGTCGCCCGATGGTAATCGCATTTTGTACACGACTTATCGCGCTGGTCCCGCCGATGTTTATTCGGTTAATGTCGCTAATGGTCGCTCTTCGCGATTTGCAACTTACCGCAACAGCAATACAGGTGGCGAATTTTCGCCCGACGGCTCAATGGTTGCGCTGGCGCTTTCGGCAAAAGGTCCAATGAATATTTACACCAAGCCAGCGAATGGCGGGAACGCGAAACCCGTTTGCCAAGATCGCGACGTGCAATCGTGTCCAACATTTTCGCCCGACGGGAATACTATTTGTTTTGCATCGGGCGCAACGGGACGTCCCTGTCTTTACACTGTTCCCGCGACAGGCGGTAAAAAAAAGCGTTTAGCGGGAACGCCTAATGCGTATTCGACCGATCCTGATTGGAGCACCGTTTCTCCAACAAAAATAGTGTTTTCGCTGCGTCAAGGTGGTGACAAAATTGCGGTTTACGATACGGCACAAAAGAAGACATCTGTCTTGGAAATTCCGCGTAAATTGTCAAATCCACAATGGTGTTCTGACGGTCGTCACGTGGTGGCGGTTGAAGAAGCAGGACGCAGTCATTGGTTGGTATTGGTCGATACCGAGGGGAATGCCAAGCCAAAATGCACGCGCATTTCGCCTTCGAGTATGAGAAATTGTAGCGATCCCGCAACTTTAGTTGTGAAATGAAAATTTTACAATGGAAAAATATTTACCATTATTAGCAGCGTTTTTAGCGTTTGTTTTTTTGTGCGTGGTGAGTACTCTTTTTTATTCGAGTTATACGCGCGGGAACGAACAAATTGCGGCATTGCGTGAACAAGCTGAAGAATTGCATCGAAAAAGTGCTGCCGCCGAAGAAAAAATTGCTTATCTTAATCTTTACATCGATCATTTGTTGAAAGATAATGAATTTCGTGAAATGGAAGCTCGTCGTCATGCGGGAATGGCAATTGAGGGCGAAGTTATCATTCGCGAAGAAAAAAAGTAAGCGTTTGTAAAAAATAATTCTCACATTTTAATGACGCCTGAAAATTCATTTCTTTTGCGTGTTCATGCGGTTCCCAATGCCAAGCGCACCGCCGTTGTCGGTATGTTGGGTGAAGCGTTAAAGATAAAAATTCAAGCTGTTCCCGAAGGCGGACGCGCGAATAAAGAGTTGGAAAATTTTTTGGCGGGAACGCTAAAATTGAGCAAAAGAGCCGTTTCTGTCGAGTCGGGAACAACCGCGCGCGAGAAGTTAATTCGCATCACGGGAACGACAAAAGAAGAAAGTTTGAAAATTTTGCTTGCAACAGTTAAATAAATTTGGTAAAATTAACTTTATTATGTTAAGGGGCGTTTAGCTCAGTTGGTTAGAGCATCTCGTTTACACCGAGAGGGTCGGGAGTTCGAATCTCTCAGCGCCTACCACTTTTTTTGAAATTATGGATAAACATACGATTTCTGCATTAGTCGAGAATAAATTCGGCGTGCTTGCCCGTGTTTCAGGTATGCTTTCAGGACGCGGCTTTAACATCGAAACCCTCAATGTGGCTCCGACGGAGAATCCAACAATTTCACGTATCACGGCAACGATTATTGCAGATGAAGAATCTCTCAATCGTTGTATTCGCCAGCTTGATCGTCTTGACAATGTGATCACTGTTCAAAATTATGACGGTGTTAATTGTGTTGCTCGCGAGTTGGTGCTCGTACGTGTTCGCGCTGATGATGAAACACGCACTAATATTATCGGTCTTGCCGAAATTTTCCGTGCACAAGTTGTGGACGTCGCGTTTGACAGTTTGGTGCTTGAATTTACCGGGAACGCCAATAAGACCAAAGCGTTTTTGGCGTTGATGGAAAAATTTGATATTATCGAGCTCATTCGCACGGGAACGTTAAATCTCGAGCGCGGCATGCTCGTTGCAAAATAATTGAATTTATTCTCGAACATTTTTTAAAAATTAAATACTATGGCAACAAAGAAACCAGTAAAAAAAGCAGTTGTAAAAACAGTTAAAAAAGCTGCTCCTGCAAAAAAAACAGCCGTTCCCGCAAAGAAGGCAACAGCTTCAAAAAAATCGGCAAAACCAGCTAAAGTGGTTAAGATTTATCACGATAAAGACGCTGATGTTTCGGTAATTAAGGATAAAACGATTGCCGTGATGGGTTTTGGCGCACAAGGTCGCGCACAAGCACTCTGCTTGCGCGACAGTGGTTGCAATGTGATTATCGGCGTTCGCAAAGGTAAATCATTTAAAGCTGCAAAAGAAGCAGGTTTTGCAGTATTTTCAGTTGCTGACGCAGCAAAACGTGCTGACATCATTCACATTTTGTTGCCAGATGAATCACACAAATCTGTTTACGCAAATGAAATCGCAAAATATGTAACACCTGGCAAAACGCTCAGCTGCTCGCACGGTTTCGCTTATGTTTTCAAAAACATTGTTCCTCCAACAGATGTAGACGTCATCATGGTGGCTCCAAAAGGTCCAGGAACAGAAGTGCGTCGCGTGTTTGAAGAAGGTTTTGGTTGCCCAGGTTTGGTGGCAGTATGGCAAGACGCTTCTGGCAATGCGCTGAAAACAGCGCTCGCAATGGCAAAGGGCGAAGGTCTTACCCGTGGCGGCGTTCTTGAATGCACGATGCAACAAGAAACTTACGAAGATCTTTTCGGTGAACAAAATGTGCTCTGCGGCGGTATCGTCGATTTGATGAAATATGGTTTTGAAACCCTCATCGAAGCGGGCTATCCTGGCGAAATGGCATATTTTGAATGCATTCACGAAGCAAAGTTGATTGTTGATATTATTTACAACAAGGGTATTGCTGCAATGAACGGCGTTATTTCAAATACCGCAGAATTTGGCGAATATTTCAATGGCCCCAAAATCATTACTCCAGACGTGAAAAAACGCATGAAAGAATCGCTCAAACGCATCGAATCAGGCGAATTTGCTAAGGTTTGGATGAAAGAAGCTGGCAAGGGCGCTCCAATGCTCGCTAAAAAACGCGAACAACTCACAAAACACCCGGCAGAAGTTGTTGGCGCAAAAATCCGCAAACTTTTTGAACGCAAATAATTGTCAGTAAAAAATAAAAACGTTCCCGTGAATTAATTGTTCGCGGGAACGTTTTTTTGTGCGGGAACGAAATTTTTGCACACTTTATCTTTATATTCAAATAGAAAATTGTTAAAATTAAATCACTTATGAAAAATATTACAATGATTACACTTTGTGCAGCGGCGATGACAAGCATCGCATTTGCAGACGAAGTACGTACAAATGACGGTTCCGTTTACGTGGGAACGATTACTTCGCTTGACGGCGACAATGTTAAGGTAAACTCTGCAACTTCAAAAAATGAAATTGTTTTGAAAAAAGCTGATGTAACAGTCGTCAATTCTGCAGCGCCAATTTCGGTGCGCACCAAAAGCGGTGAAACTTTGAATGGCGTGGTTGCTTCGGCGGGAACAACGGCGGGAACGATAACCGTCGGCGGTGCGGAAGTTGCGCTGGCAGACATCGAGGTATCGTGGGACAAGCCATCGGACAGCCCAGAAGCAAAAGCTGCGGCAAAAAAAGAATACAAAACGACGCTTGAAGCGGGTTTTGGAGTTAACGGCCAGACGGGCAACACCGAGGCGATCAACGGGAACGCGCACGTCGAGTCTGTTACGGCAAACGATGTGAACACCCTCAAACTTTACGCGAAATACAGTTACGGAAAATCGAAAGACACGAAAACTGGCGATTGGGCAAAGTCGTCTGACAATTTGCACGCGGGTTTTGATTTTAAGTCAGATTTCTACAATCCAATTTTCTGGTATACGCGTACCGATTTAGGTTTTGATCGCGCAAATAATACAAAATTTTTTGATACTTCTGCGGCTGGTTTTGGTTGGAATATTATCAAAGAAGATAATTGGAAATTTTCCGTGCGCGGCGGTATTTCTTATCGCTACGAAAAATATAAAGATTACATGGGAACCTGGGCTGCGGGCGAAACTCACGATTCTACTAATTCTGTCGGTATGGATTTTGGACTTAGCCACGAATACGACTGGGAACATAGTAAAATTGTAACAGAAATTACTTACACGCCTGCGTTTGAAGATTTCTGGGGCAATTATATGATTACTCATGAAACTTATTATCAACACCAATTGCAAGAAAAACCACTTGTGCATTTCCGCGTTGGCGTTAAAAACGAATATCGTTCTCTCAATGTTAATAAAGAACACCTCGACACTTATTATTACGCGTCGTTGGTGTTTGCTTGGAAATAAGTTTTAATAAACTTTCAAAAACGCGTTCCCGTGAGTTGTTTTCGCGGGAACGTTTTTTGTTTTCAAAAAAAACGCGTTCCCGCAGACTAATCCCAAGTTTTTAGGTGTCGTTTTGAAGACGGAAATAGAAAAAGTGGCTTAAAGGCTTAGTTTTAGAGCGAAAAAATATTTTTTTGAGAGGAAAATTAAGACAAAGACTTTTTTTGAAGAAATTTTGGCGGGAACAAAAAAAATTGGGATAACTTATCCCAATTTCGCGGGAACGGCATTTTGGCGCTTGATCGCGGAAACGATGACGAAAACACAATCGGCTTTTTGCACTCAAATGGCTGTTTTGCCGTCGTTCGCCAACGTCACGAACGCGACATTTTCGGGAACGCCAAAACGATTGCACAAAACTTGCGAGAAGGCGTTCCCGCAAAAACAATTCTCATTAAAAATGGCAAAAATATTCGCGGAAGCGTTCGTTTCAAACTCGGCCAAATGGCGCTTACGGGACCGATTTTGGCGCATTATTTTGTGAAGGATTTTCGTTCCCGCCCAAGTCGAGAACTCTCGAAAATAACGAAATTGATAAAAGATAATTTTTCTCAAATAAATTCAAAAACTTTTTCTTTTTTGCAAAATTTACGTGCGCTCTTTTGTGAAAAATCCCTCAAATTCATCAGCGGCCGCCCGAAAAAACCTCCCAAAATCGCCCCAAAACAACTCATTTTCCCCTTTTATCCCGCATAAATCCTAACCACAAACAAAAATTGGGACGTATTTCGTCAAATAAAAAGGACACCGAAGATTTTTTTGAGAGGAAAGATTTTGGGAGTTATTCTTCATTTAAGATGACACCGAAGGGATTGGCAGAAAACAGTTGAGAGGGTGAAGAAAAGACGTTGG
>CAKUQY010000040.1 GCA_934675585.1 uncultured Opitutales bacterium
CAAATAAATACTTGCGTAGTTCCTCGCAATGACGCTTTCGGCTATAATTTAAAATCTAAATCGACGAGCGCGTCGCTTGGGAGTAATGATTTCGCGAATGATTTCGACGAAATCGGCAATCGTGAAATGGTGAGCGAAGCGGGAACGGAAACGAATTACAGCGCAAACGCGTTAAATCAATATTCTGAGGTTGGCGATTTTCTTCCCGCCTACGATGCTGACGGGAACGCGATTTTGATCAAAACTGCCACGGGAACGTGGAGCGTTTCTTACAACGCCGAAAATCGTCCTGTGCGTTTTGAGTGTGCGGGAACGCAAACCGTTGTGGAAATGAATTACGATTATTTGGGTCGGCGCTTTGAGAAAAAAATCACTGTCTCGGGAACGACAACTTTACACCATCGCTACATTTATCGCGGATTTTTACAAATCGCGTGTCTTGATCTTACTCGCGCGGGAACGCCCGCCTTGTGGTTTGTTTTCTGGGATCCAACGCAACCGACGGGAACGCGCCCGCTCGCGATTCAAAAGAATGGAACTTGGTTTGTCTACGGCCACGATTTGACGAAAAATGTCTGCGAAGTTTTTGGAAGTGATGGCTACATTAAAACAACTTATTCTTACTCGCCATTCGGGAACGTTTCATCTGTTGGCAATTTCGAGCAAAACTTCCAATGGTCTTCAGAATTCTACGACCCCGAACTTGGCCTCGTTTACTACAACTACCGCCACTATTCTCCAACCACCGCCCGCTGGCTCTCCCGCGACCCAATCGAAGAACAAGGCGGGTTGAATTTGTATTGCTTTTGCGGGAATAATCCTATCAAGAAATGGGATGAGTTAGGATTCGCATTTCGAGATGAAGATTTATCTGGGCGGGCTGATCCTATTTTTCAAAAATGTTGTGGAAATAAAAAATATAATGATAAAAAAGAATGTTGTTTAGAGGAGAATGGCAGAAAAATTATACGCAGTAGAGACAAAAAGATATTTACAGGAGTTAGTTATTATGTCAGGCGCACAAGGTGGTATTATATACCTATTTATCGTCCATGGTCGATAACTCAATTTTTTCTGATGCATGCGTGGTTTAGTATTGATGGTGCCGAATGGAGAGCAGGTTCTTATCCCCAGGGGATAGATTTCGAGGAAAAAGAATATGCTTTAAAAGAGGGGGAAACACTAACGTTTAAAAAAGACATCTCTTTGGCGGTGTGCGATTATAAGGTTGAGGATTTCTCTCAATGTGTGAAAAATAAAGCAAAACAGGGAAATAATTGGCACCCTTAGAATAATTGTCTTGATTGGGTGTACGATACTATTGACGCTTGTAAAAAAGAGGTAAAACGAAAATGATTAAACTTATCTTATTTCTATTACTAATGGTTGGCTCTTTTTTTGGACTTTTTTTGTGTGGATGCGAATCAAAAAATGGAGTCGTTGAAAATAAGCTCAGATTTTTAAGTGAAAAAATAACTATCTCAATTAATACAGAAGTCCCATTGAATTTAAAATTTGAAGATGGTTATTTTGATTCTTTTGTTTTAGTTTTTCCATTTGCGACAGATGTGAAATATGATATGGTTGTTTCGATTGGAAATATTAGTGTTATAATGAAAAATGAAGGGTGGACTGTGTGTGTTGAAAATAAATATATTTTTTTAGGAGAACCTGTTCCCGCTGCAAGTTTAATTATTCGAGCTATAAATAGGAATAAAAAACCTATTCTTTGTGTATTCGCGAATCCTGATCAAAAAAAATATCGTTTCCCCTTGAAAGAAGATTGTTATATTATTCATGATGGGATTCTTGAAATTCCAGTCTCTGTTAAAGTATTAAATTGCAGTCCGCCAATTCAAAATAATCAAATTAAATTTAAAATTCTTTCAAATTGGTATAATCATGGAAGCACTTAATCTCACAGGGAACTACAACATAAAAAATCGTCCTGTGCGTTTTGAGTGCGCGGGAACGGAAATTCTCTCGCTCGAAAGACGAAGTTTTTGAAGTTTTGATGGTTAAGCTGCAGTAATGAGCCATTATTAAAAAATGCGGTCCACTTCTGTAAAATTCTATCTGATTCAATAACTTCCGAAAGTTTTTCCGCCAATGGAAAAACCAGTAGATTTTACTACAGATATCTATGAAGTTAGATGTTTTGAAAATCTTTTTAGAGAAACCGTTACTCCAGAAGTGTTTTATTGTCATGACGCGTTTTTTTTGGTTCACGATAGATGGTTTTGTTTATTTTTTGCCCAGCTTAATAAGATGCTCTTTTATAGACCTTGAAAAATGCCTTGCCGCGATAGAATATATTTTAGAGGAAACAGAATATGCTTTTCTTTATTCGTATGATTATGGAAAAATAACGGAAAAATGGTATGCTTTGGGAAAAGAACAACTTGACTATGTAGTTCTTTGGTTAAAATGGCTGGGGGAAGAGGAGCCATCGTTTAATTGTGACGAAGATTATAAAACAGGAGTCTCAATTCTTTCGCTATTGTCTTTGGAAAAGAAAAATAAATCGAATTGATTTTATAATCGTCTCTACTTTGCCAACAAATATTTATAATTATGTTTGTTTTTTTTCTTTAGAGAGTGAATGCGAGTAGTTAGTCTTAATTTCTTTTTTTATTTTCGTTTCTGCGTTCCCGCTAACTCTCAACTCTAAATTCTCGACTTTAAACTATTTTTTGGTATTTGACTATTTGTGGGAATGTGCTCAAAATATAAATTGTTAACCCTTAAAATTATGATTCTCGGTAGTTTGAAAAATACGAAACGCATTGAAGCGCTTAACCCTTATTTTAAAAAAGTTTTCGACTATGTGCGCACGCACGATATGGCGGCCGTTCCCGCGGGAAAAGTTGTGATTGATGGCGATGATTGTTTTATCAACGTGGTCGATCATCCTGGAAAAACAAAGGAAACTTCAAAGCTTGAAAGTCACGATCATTTTTTGGATATTCATATTCCGATTTCCGCGCCAGAAACGCTTGGCTGGATTGCCCGCGAAGATATTGCGGGAACGCCTTACGATGAAAAAAGTGACAGCTCGGTTTATGACGGTCCCGCGGAAATTTATACGACGATTCAGCCTGGCGAATTTGTGATTTACTGGCCAGAAGATGTTCACGCTCCCGCGATTTCGTCAGTGCCATTTCGCAAATTGATTGTGAAAGCCCGTTGTGATTAATTTTTTTATTAACCTATAAGAACTAATAAGATTATGGCAAAAAAATTAGAAGGCCTCATCGCAGCTCCACACACACCATTTAATCCAGATGGTTCGGTGAATTTGAAGCTCATTCCAAAACAAATCGACTTGCTCGTTAAGCAAGGCGTTAAAGGTGCATACATTTGTGGCACGACGGGCGAAGGCATTTGCTGCTCGGTCGAAGAACGCAAAAGTGTGATGAAAGCTTGGGCAGAATATGGCAAAGGCAAATTGTTTATTATCGCTCACGTAGGTGCGCTTTCGATTACAGACGCGAAAGAACTCGCGGCTTATGCGCAGGAACTCAAGCTCGACGCGACATCAATCGTTCCGCCAAACTTCTTTAAACCAGGTTCAATTGATGCGCTCATTGATTATTTGAACGCGGTGCTCGTTGCGGCTCCAAAATTGCCATTTTATTACTATCACACGGGAATGTCGGGCGTAAATTTTGATATGGAACAATTCCTTATCAAAGCAGACGGCAAAATCAAAAATCTCGCGGGAATTAAATTTAATTATCCAGATCTCTACATGTATCAACGTTGCATTCGCGCTTGCAAAGGCAAATACGATATCACTTGGGGCATCGATGAATGGTTTGCGGGAGCGCTCGCTTGTGGTGCAAAATCTGCGATTGGCTCAACTTACAATTACGCTGCGCCGCTTTATTACAAAATTTGGGACGCTTATAAAAAAGGCGACCAGAAAGCAATCGACGCGGGAATGGCGAAAGTCTGCAAAATCGTCGATTTGCTCGTGCAATACGGCGGCGTTGTCGGCGGTAAAGCAATGATGAAATGTCACGGGCTCGATATGGGCGGCGTGCGTCCACCATTGACTTGCTTGACGCCCGAACAAAAAACGGATTGCGTTAAACGCGTCAAATCGCTTATTAAGTAATTCATTTTACAAATAAAGCGCGTTCCCGTGGAAATTTTCTGCGGGAACGCTTTTTATTGCCTTTGCGGGAACATTATATTTTTTTGCTCGACTTTTTATAAAAAATATGGTTTAATATTGTCGAGCGCGATTTTGTTCTCGTTTAAATTAATATCATAATAAAAAATAAATTATGGCAGTAAAAAAAGCTACGGCAAGTGCAAAAAAATCTGCGAAACCTGTTGTAACAAAAAATCAAACAGTTTCTCCAGAAAAAATCTCACAATATGCAACTCTTATCGCTAAAAAACGCGATGGAAATGAGTTTACAAAGCCGGAAATTCGGACGATTGTTGATGCGATTATGAAAGGCGAAATGCCTGTTTCTCAACAATCGGCTCTTTTGATGGCGATTTATTTTAAATCATTGTCGGGTTCAGAAATGGCAGCATTCGCAGAAGAAATGATGTTTTCGGGAACGACGATGGATATTGATTTTGCGCGCATTACAGACCCAAAAGTTTCAAAGACTTCAACGGGCGGCGTTGGCGACAAAGTTTCGCTTTCGCTCGCAGTTGTGGGCGCAGCTTGCGGTGTTGTTGTTCCGATGATGGTTTCTTCGGATGAAAGCACAATTATTTCGTTGGTTGATAAAATGCGTGCAATTCCTGGCGTAAAAACAGAAATGCCTCACGCAGAATATGCAAAATTGGTCGGCAAAGTGGGCACGGGTATCGTTTCAAAAAGTGCAGACATTTCGCCAGTGGATGCATCGTTGACGGTTTTGCGTAAAGAAACTGTTACTAATGAAAATTTGCATCTTTTGACCAGTAGTATTCTTTCGCGCAAATATGCTGAAGACAGCGATGGTTTGATTATCGACCTTAAATGGGGCAGTGGTTCTTATATTCATGATCTCGAACAAGCGAAATTGCTCGCGCGCTATTTGACTCGTGTTGCAAAAGGTATGAAACGTAAATCGGTTGCGCTCGTTACCGATGCAAATCAACCAATCGGCGACACCGTCGGCACGGGAATGGAAATTATTGAAACCGTGCAAGTGCTTTGTGGTTGTGGCTTGAATATTGCGCCAAAATCAAAATATGAATATCTCGCGGGAACGCAAGAATTGTTGCAAGAATTTGGCAAAGAAATGGTGCGCCTTGCAGGCGTTGCAGGTTCGACACTTTCTGCAAAACAAATGATTGAACGCACGATTAAAAATCGTTCAGGACTCAAAAAATTTAAGGAAATGATCGAAAAACAAGGTGGTTCGACAGAATGGTTGACCGACCTTGTGGCTAAATTTGATGCGGCAGTCAAAGCTGGCAAAGCTGAAGAATTTGATTGGTTGAAAGAACAAAAACTTTTCAAACCAGTTACAAAAATAAAACATTCTTGCGCCGCAAAACGTGGCTATGTTCACCAAATTAATCCATTGCTTATCGCAAAAGGCGTTTATGAATTGGCGCGTCGCAAAGACGGCTCGCTCGATCCCGCAGTCGGCGTTTGCGGTTTGCGCAAAGTGGGCTACCAAGTTAAACAAGGCGAAGCACTTTTTGAAATTCGCTACAACGATGAAGCGAATTTGGAACGTGCGATGGAATATTTCCGTTACGCTTACCGCCTCGCGCCAAAGCGTCCTGCCGATTTGCCATTAATCGCTGAACGCGTCGCTTAAATTATTAAAATTCAAAAATTGCGTTCCCGTGAAAATTTTTCGCGGGAACGTGTTTTTGTTTTGCGTTCCCGCGCGCTTAAATTTAACGGTTTAAAAACAAAGCCAATCGCTTTATAATAGAATTTATGTTTAAGACCCTAAAAATTTTTTCAATGATTGCGTTGGCATTGCTCGTTGCAACGCCGATGACTTTGGCGCAACAACGCCGCGGGAACGCGTCAGAGCAACAAGAGCCACAAAAATTGCGTGGCATCATTGTCCGCGCTGCCTATTGGCAAGGCGCTAAGGCGCAAAATAAAGAAGCGCTTTTTTACAAAGATGGACGTGAATATTTTCCGTTTCGCGTTACAGAAATGGCGTTTTTAAAAGCTTATGGCTATCGCGGTCCGTTGCCGATGCAACTTTTCCGCAAAGCAACTCCAGAAGAAATCGAAGCTCGCAAAGCGAATGGCGTTGCTAAAAACGATTTGGAATATGTCGAATACGCCAAGATTCCTTTGCGCGAAGATATGAAAGAAGTCGGCGTGTTGATTCCTGGCGACATTCGTTCGTCAAATCCTGCGGTTTTTGATTTTAGCGAAAAGGCGTTCCCGCAAGGTTCGTTGCTTTTTGTGAATATGTCGGCGCAACCGATTCGCGGGAACATTGATTTGGCAGACCGCACAAATCCTGATGGTGGCAAATACGAAGTGCAGAATTTTGAGCTTCAGCCACGCAATTTGGCGCGTTCCCGCAAAGTGGATGCGCGCGCAATTTTGGAGGTAAAATTGGCGACACCTGCGGAAAATAACGCTTGGAAATTGGCGTTTGCGTCGCAATTAATTTTAACACCAGAAATGCGGTCTGTTGTTTTTTTGCTGCCTGAAAAAGATAAAAAAGGGCGGGAACGCATTTCGATTGTGAGCGCAACTGTCGCGCCATTGCCAAAAAATTTGCTTGAGCCGACTGTTGTTGAAAATGCGGACAAAAATGGCGTTCCCGCAAACGATCGTGCCAACAAAAAAACAAATCGCAAAAACAAAGACGTTCCCGAACAACCAACAACGACCAAACACAAGAAACGTCGCGTTTAATTTTTGTTAAAAATGTTTGAAGAAGAATGTCTTGAAACGCATTTGTTGCGCGTGTTTGTTCACGATAGCGCAACGGAAGTTTTTTTGGGTTGTGGTTCCAAAGATGCGCCGCAATATTTGCATTTTCAAACGGCGGTAGGTTTTTGGGAACAAGTTGACGCGGCGGCTTCTGGTCGTCGCTTTAATCGTCCGCAAACATTTGAATTGCTCGCAGATTTTATTACGGCTTACGAGGTTAAAATCGTTTCGATTTACATTCATGCTTACGTGAACAAAACTTATATTGCGCAAATTTGTTTGGCAAAACCTGCGAGCGGTAGTGAGACGTTCCCGCGCGTCGTAACGCTTGATGCGCGCCCGTCGGACGCTTTGCTTTTGGCTGCAACTTTTCGCAAAAAAGTATTTGTCAAAAAAACATTGTTTACAGACAGCGACGCAAACGGCGTTTTGTTAAAACAATTTGAAGCGCGTCAAAAAAAGCCCGCACAAAATTTGCCATTAGGTAAAGAATAAAATTATCGTTCCCGCCGATGAAAACAATTCTCGCACCGATGCAAGATATTACGGTGAGGCCGTTTATGGCGTTGCTCGCGAGTGAACGTTATGGAGCTCCCGATTGTTTTGTTACCGAATTTTTGCGCGTGCATGCAACATCGATTATCGATGCCGACATTGCTGAAACTTTGCGCGATGAACCCACGCTTGGCGTTCCCGTGGTTTTGCAATTGATTGGTGAAGACATCGAAGCCCTCACGCGCATCGCACGCGAAGCGCTCATAACGTTCCCGCGCGTCGTTGGTATTGATTTAAATATGGGTTGTCCTGCGCCAAAAGTTTACAAAAAAGCCGTCGGTGGCGGCTTGCTAAAAAATTTGCCACATGCGTTTGAAATTTTGCTTGAATTAAGAAAAGTTTGCGATGATTTTGGTAAAAAATTGAGCGCGAAATGTCGCTTGGGTTTTGACGATGAAAACGCGTTCCCGCAATTGCTCGATGGGCTCGCAACGCTTAAACTCGATGAAGTGGCGATTCACGCACGAACGGTGAAAGGACTTTACCGCACGCCTGTAAATTATGACGCAATCGCGCAAGCGGTTAAGCAGCTCGCAAAAGTTGGCGTTCCCGTGATTGCTAATGGCGAGATTTCTTCTGTCGCCAAAGCAAAATGGGTGCAAGAAAAAACGCAATGCGCAGGCGTGATGTGCGGACGTCACGCGATTCGCAATCCGTGGATTTTTAGGCAATTGCGCGACGAAAAATGCGTTCCCGTGATGGCAGACGTTTTTGAATATATTCGCGCTCTCGCCGTTGTTGTCGCACAGCCAAAAGATTCGCGGGAACGCATTGCCGCACGCATGAAAAAATATCTAAATTTTGTGGGAACTTCTATTGACGAAAATGGCGCATTTTTGCACGCAATGCGTCGAGCAAAAACGCCCGATGAAATTTTTAAGATTGCTGAACAATTTTGTCTTGGGGCAAATGCTCAAAACGCGTTCCCGCCAGAACCTTACGCGGGTTTAGTCGCGCGACCCAATTGTGAAATTTAATGGAAAATCAATCGTCGTTCCCGTTTAAAAATTATCGCGGACGCATCGCGCCCACGCCAACAGGATTTTTGCATTTAGGGCACGCAAAAACTTTTGGTTTGGCGGCAGCGCGTTGTAAAGCGGTTGCGGGAACGCTGATTTTGCGCATTGAAGATATTGATCGCGCGCGTTGTAAAAAAGAATTTACACAAGCCGCGATTGAAGATTTGCACGCGCTGGGCATTGCTTGGCAAGAAGGTCCTGATGTTGGCGGAAATTTTGCGCCGTATGTGCAATCGCAAAATTTGGATTATTTTTTAGAAATTTGGCGCAAGTTAAAAGACGCGGGAACGATTTATCCTTGCCGAAAATCGCGCAAAGATGTTGCCAATGCAACGCGCGCGCCTCACGCCGAAGATGAAGATGCCGAAGCCATTTTCCCTATTGAGTGGCGTCCACAAGACGAAAATTTCGGTCGTGATTTTGAAGAGCCGGGCGATTGGAATTGGCGTTTTCGCGTTCCCGTTGGAGAAGTGATTGAATTTGTTGATGCTTTGCAAGGTCCGCAAAAATTTGTTGCGGGAACGGACTTTGGAGATTTTGTCGTTTGGCGTCGCGATGGCGTTCCCGCGTATGAATTAGCGGTTGTTGCTGATGACATTCGCATGCAAATTACAGAAGTTGTGCGCGGTGCAGATTTGTTAAAATCGACAGCGCGGCAATTGTTAATTTATCGCGCGTTAGGTGCGTTCCCGCCAATGTTTGCTCATGCGCCTTTGATTTTAGATGAAAACGGAAAACGGCTGGCGAAGCGCAGCGATGCGCTTTCTGTGCGCGCGTTGCTTGCTCGTGGTGAAAAAATTGTATAATTTAAAAGTATGGAAGATTTTGATTTAAGTTTTGAAATAATTAGCTTGTTAGCTTTGGCTGGCATTTGCGCGTTGTTGCTTGTTTTTCTTGTTTGGTGCTTGGTGAAAAAAAGCGCGGGAACGGCAAAACTAATTTCACTTGAAACTCAATTGGCAGAAACTAAGCGGGAACGCGACGAGGCGCGCGCTAAAAAGGAAGAATTAAATCGCGAGTTATCGGCAACGACAGAGAAACTGAACGCAGAAAAAAAGAATCTGGAAAATTTTGAACGCAAACAAAAAGAGTTGTTCGAAACGATGAAACTTGAATTTAGCGGGATTTCAAATAAAATGTTTGAGCAACATTCTGAAAAATTTAAGACCGCGAGCAAAAGCGAAATCGATGCGCTGATTAAACCATTTGCAGAAAATGTGGGCGCGCTCAAAAAACAAATTGAAGAAAGTTTTAAAAGCGAAAACACAACAACAGCAACATTGTGCGGCGAGATTCGAGCACTTCTTGAACATAGCGAGACAATTTCAACGGAAGCTCGCAATTTGACAAATGCGTTGCGCGGGAACGCAAAAGTTCAGGGCGATTGGGGCGAAATGTTGCTCGAAACGGTATTGCAAAGTGCGGGACTGATTGCGGGAACGCATTATTTGACACAAAATAAAATTGAAGTTGAAGGGCAAGCGCGCGGCAGAACAGACTTTGAAATTTTGTTGCCAAACGAACGATGCATCATTGTTGATTCAAAAGTTTCTTTAAACGCGTATGTCGATTATTGCAGCGCTGACAACGAAAAAGCGCGCGGGAACGCCCAAAAAGCACATCTCGCGTCCGTCAAAAAGCACATTGATGAATTGGCTGGAAAATATAAAAAAGACGATTCGCTCGAATTTGTGTTAATGTTTGTTCCTAACGAAGCGGCTTATTTGCTTGTTTGCGAAGCGGATCAGTCGCTTTGGGATTACGCATTCAAAAAACAAATTGTGCTCGTTTCGGGAACGCATTTGCTTGCGGTGGTGAAGCTGATTGAGCAATTGTGGAGTCAAGATTCGCGCATTAAAAATATTCAAAAAATTACCGAAATCGGCGAAAAATTGTTGAAAAAATTTAGCGATGCGATGAGCGATTTTGGCAAGATTGAAGATCGTCTCGAAAAAACGCAAAACGCCGTTAATGATTTTAAAACAAAAATGAGTGGCAAGGGTGGTGCGCTAAAATTGGCAAACGATATGAAAGAACTCGGCGTAAAAGCGCCTAACAATTTGCCAAAATTTGAAGACGTTCCCGCCGAAATCGAAGTGTAATCGATATTTGCGGGCGTATTTCGTCAAATAAAAAGGACACCGAAGATTTTTTTGAGAGGAAAGATTCTGGGAGTTATTCTTCATTTAAGA
>CAKUQY010000041.1 GCA_934675585.1 uncultured Opitutales bacterium
CAAACAAAAATTCTTAGTTTCCTTTAATTTTCCCATAGTTGCCTTAGATGGAAAATTCCCGTTCCCGTGTTCTGTCGTGCTTTCAGCGCTTGGAGTTTGAGAGAAAAAATAACAAAAATGGAGCGGCAAGATGCCGCTCCTCCCATAAAAACCTTTTTGCCACAGGTGCTTTCGCGCGGGAACGCGCTTTTCGCAAAGCGCTCTTGAAATTTTCTTCGCGTAAATTGGCGTTTATTCGTAGTTAAAAAAACCTTTCCCGTTCCCGCCAATCTGCGTTCCCGCGAAACATTAAAAAACAATTCACGAGATTTGCGTTTTAATTTGCACAATGTTAAATGTCGCTTCGCTCGGTATGCGTTCAAAAAAACATGTTCCGTTCCCGCGCTCATGGCGAAGTTGGAAATGGTTCCATCTCGCGTTGCTCGGTACCGCCCCCTTGAAATTCGTAAATTTCGTTTAATTCGGTGATTAAAAATCGCGTTCCCGCATGGCGCGGGTTTCTAAATCGCGAACAAAGCGTTCCCGCAAAACGGGTGTGAGTGGCGCGTCGCCCGTGTTGAGGATTACCAAGCGTTCCCGCGCAAAACCTGCGTGATACGGCGGGTGCATGTGTGTTTCCGCGACACGATGAAATCCCAATTTTTGATAAAAACGCAAACGCCGCGTATTGATTTCGTTAAGTTCTGGTGGCTCGATTTCGAGCACGACGGGAACGTGATTTTCTGCGATAAAATTTTTGAGAATTTGCGTTCCCGCGCCATTCCCGCGCGCATTTGTCGCGAGCGCAAAATATTCGACATAGCGGCAATGCTCAAAATCCCAAAAAACTAAAATCGCGAGCGGATTTTTTTGCGCGTCAAAATAAAGTCGCGCGTGGCAAGCATCGTCCGCGAGCGCGCGTTGCCAATCGCCATCTTCGCGTTGCTCTTCATACGGGAACGACGTTTTTAAAATCTGCAAAAACGACGAAAAATTTTTGGAGTTTTCACTCATTTTTGTTTCCATTCTTCAAGTTTAAAACCAACACGAACCGCGTTCCCGCCAACGAGTAGCGGACGCTTCACGAGCATTCCGTCGGACGCGAGCAACGCGATTTTTTCGTCGTCGCTCATCGTCGACAATTTATCTTTTAAACCCAATGCCTTGTAGCGCAAGCCCGATGTATTAAAAAATTTTTTCACGGGAACGCCACTTTGCGCAATCCACGTACGCAATTCTTCGGCACTTGGATTTTCCTCGACGATGTGGCGCGCGACAAAAGGAACGCCGTTTTCTTCAAGAAAACGTTTCGCCTTTTGGCAGGTCGTGCATTTGGGATATTCAATAAAAAGTAATTTTCCCATAAAAACGATTATGCGTTTCTGCGACGGCGCGTTCCCGCCAGTACCAACGCCAGCGTTCCCGCAAGCAAGCCAAAAAATGAGGGTTCTGGAATCATCAACCAACCCATTTGGCGCATCAAGCCAATTTCTGCCTCAGTCAACGAGCGGCGAGAAGTGTCGTTAGGCAACGAATATTGCATCAACGCGTCAGGATCGCTCACCGAGTCCACGTGAGCCATACTGCTACCCTCAGCCCAAGTTGTTGGATTGTAAACAGTTAAATTTGTTCCTTCCAAAAGAATTTTTTCTCCCAATTCAAAAACAACCGCACTTGGATCTGCCTTAGCTTTGTCGATTAGTTTGGTGCCAGACTCGTTGGTCATCAATTCGTCGAAGGCGGTGTAGAGTGTGGGTGAATTTCCTGCAGAATCCTGAACTGTCTGAAAGGTTCCCGCACTCGTTGTCATTGAAAGAAAACCAAGCCCGTGCCCAATTTCATGAGTTAAAACACTTTGAAAATCCCATTTACCTGTTGAGGGACCTCCTGTAAATGGTACTTCACCAAAATAAAAATTTGTTTGTCCGCTATTGCACACAATATAAATATCGTATGAAGTTTCATTATCTGCGAGCATTGAGCCGTTCTTCCAAATATCTTCTGCTAACGTTGAAACTTTTTGCAAGCCTGGCGTGTCATAATAAAAATAACTAGATCCCGCGTACGCCAGTGTATTCCCACTAATATTTTCCCAATACAAACCAACAGTTAGTGTTCGTCCCGGAGTATTGCCGATAAGATTATCCCAAGTTGTCAACGCGCTTGTTGCCGCACGAATTTGTTCTGAAGTCCAAGTTGCCGAAGACGCGGTAATCCTAAGTTGTGCAGCAGTATCTGATCGCCCTGTCTCCCCTTTATCTATAAAATAACACTTAAAAGTGTCGCCGACATTCACAATTTGCTCGGCGTTGAGCATTGTGGGAACGCTAAAAATTGCGGGAACGAGCGTTGCGAGGAGGAATTGTTGAGGCAATTTCATAACGCCTTAAATTTTAAGGACAAAAAAGTGTTCCCGCAAGTCATTTTTTTTGTTGCGGGAACGCCAATTTTTAATTGTCTATTATCAACTATTTCGCTGCGTCCATCATTTTGGCAAAACGCTCAAAAAGTGGCGCGGAATCGTGAGGTCCGGGTGCGGCTTCGGGGTGATATTGCACCGAAAAAATCGGCAGTGCTTTGTGCTGCAAACCTTCGACGGTGTTGTCGTTGAGATTGATGTGCATTACCTCAACGCATTCGGGCAGCGTTCCCGCGACGACGGCGTAATTGTGGTTTTGCGAAGTGATTTCGATCGTTCCCGTGAGCAAATCTTTGACGGGATGATTACAGCCGTGGTGGCCAAATCGCAAGCGTTCGGTTTTTGCCCCAAATGACAAGCCGAGCAATTGATGCCCAAGGCAAATTCCCATCATCGGTATGTTCCCGTGAAGCAATTTTACTTGTTCAAAAATGTGCGGGAGCGCGGCTGGATCGGCGGGACCGTTGGAGAGAAAAATTCCGTCGGGCTTCATTGCCAAAACTTCGCTGGCTGGCGTTCCCGCGGGAACGACAGTTACGCGCATCCCCAAACGGCGCATGCAACGCAAAATACCAAATTTAATTCCAAAATCGTAAGCGACGACATTGTATTTAATTTTGGCGGGAACGGGCGAGCCGAACGAGCTTGAGCGTTCGCCCGATTCGTCCCAAACATACGCTTTTTTGGTGGAAACTTTTGTCGCGTAATCTTGCCCGACAAGCCCTTCCCAAGCTTGCGCACGGGCGATGCCATCGGCTTCACTCACGTTCCCGTCGGCGCAAATAAACGCTTTCATCGAGCCGTGATCGCGCAAGTGAATTGTGAGCGCGCGCGTGTCGATGCCCGCGAGCGCGGGAACGTCTTGAGCTTTGAGCGCGTCAGAAAGATTTTCGCGGGAACGCCAGTTGCTCGCGGCGCGCATTTCATGGACGATAAAACCTGCGGCGCAAAAACGCGCGGATTCATCATCTTCTGCGGGAACGATGCCGTAATTGCCGATTTCTGGCGTTGTCATCACGACGAATTGTCCGCTGTAAGACGGGTCGGTCAAGATTTCTTGATAGCCCGTCATTCCCGTATTAAAAACGGCTTCGCCGACGGTGTTTTTGTTAGCGCCGACAGAATAGCCGTGAAAAACGGTTCCGTCTTCAAGCGCGATAAATGCTCGCGCGGCGCGTTGTTCTTGCCAATTAAATTTTTTCATTTTTTTGTAGATTTTTTGGGTTGGATTTTGAGGTTACGCGAGTTTTAATTTTGGCGCGTGGCGTTGGTATTCTTGGAGCGTGCAAACATCGATGCGCGGATTTTTGGCGATTGATTCCATGCCCGCGAGCATACAACGCAGCGCGTCGAGCGTCGTGGTCACGGGAATGCCTTTGATCGTTGCGGTCGAGCGGATTTTGATGTCGTCGGTCGCCTGTGCCGCGCCAATCGTTGGCGTGGTGATAATCCAAGCAACATCGTGCTCTTCGATGAGGTCGAGCAAATTCGGCCGACCGTCGGCAACGCGGAAAAGCGCCTGCGGGTGAACGCCGTGCGACCAAAGATAAGTCGCGGTCCCGCGCGTCGAATAAATTTCAAAACCCATCGCAATCAGCCGTTTCGCGAGCGGGATGATTCCGGGTTTGTCTTCATCGCGAACGGAAACGAAGATTTTTCCGCGCGTTGGGATTTTAGTTCCCGCGGCGATTTGGCTTTTAAGGAACGCGATTTCGGCGCTGCGCGCAAGCCCCATGACTTCGCCGGTCGATTTCATTTCGGGCGAAAGCAAAATATCGACGCCCGGGAAACGCGCGAACGGGAACACGGCTTCTTTGACGGAAACGTAGCGCGGCGCGACTTCGGCGGTGAAACCAAGGTCCTTCAATTTGCGTCCCGCCATGACGAGTGCCGCCAATTTTGCGAGCGGAACGCCAGTGGCTTTTGAAATGAACGGAACTGTTCGCGAGGCGCGCGGATTGACTTCGAGCACGTAAACCGTTCCCGCCTGAATCGCAAACTGAATATTCATCAGCCCGCGCACTTGCAGGGCTTTGGCGAGATTGAACGCGTCGGCGCGGATTTTGTCTTTGACCTCGGCGCTCAAAGTCGGCGCGGGAACGGTGCAGGCAGAATCGCCCGAGTGAATTCCCGCGTATTCGACGTGTTCCATAATCCCGCCGATGACCGTCGTCTCGCCGTCGCTAATGCAATCAACATCCACCTCAACGGCGTTCCCGAGATAATGATCGATCAGCACGGGACGACTTTCGGAAACTTCGACGGCGGTTTGCATGTATTCGCGTAGCGCTTTTTCGTCGTGAACAATCATCATTGCGCGCCCGCCCAAAACGAACGACGGGCGCATCAGCACGGGATAGCCAATTTGTTTTGCAACATCGACTGCGCCGTCAATCGTCGTTGCGGTTGCGCCTGGCGGCTGGTTGATTCCCGCATCGTTAGCAATCGCGTTAAAAAGTTTGCGGTCTTCGGCGGCATCGATCATTTCGGGAGCGGTGCCGATAACATTGCAGCCGTTGGCTTTGAGTCCGTCGGCAAGATTGAGCGGCGTTTGCCCGCCAAATTGCACGATCACGCCATCACAGCGTTCCCGCCGATAAATTGGCAAAACGTCTTCAAGCGTGAGCGGCTCAAAATAAAGTTTGTCGGAAGTGTCGTAGTCGGTCGAAACGGTTTCAGGATTTGAATTAACCATAATCGTTTCAAAACCCGCATCGCACAAAACAAACGACGCGTGGCAACAGCAATAGTCAAATTCAATGCCTTGACCAATACGATTTGGGCCGCCGCCGAGAATCATAATTTTTTTCTTCACGGGAACGGTTTTTTCGGTGTTTGCGGCGCGCGCGTTCCCGTCGTAAGTCGAATAATAATACGGCGTGAACGCTTTAAATTCTGCCGCACAAGTATCGACAAGATTATAATTTGGAACGAGATTTAAGCGTTCCCGCGCCGCAAAAACTTCGCTTTCTTTTGCATTTAACAAAAACGCAATTTGGCGATCGCTAAAACCAAATGTTTTGGCTTGCTTAAAAAGTGGCGCATCGGCGGCGAGCGTTTCAAGCGTTCCCGCAGATTTAATTTCGTCTGCAAACGCCGTCAATTCTTCAAGTTCCCGCAAAAACCAGCGGTCGATTTTTGAAATCGCGTGGATTTTTTCAACATCCCAAGCGCGCACAAATGCCGCGCGCACGGCGAAAATGCGCGTCGGCGTCGCAAAGCGCAGGGCGTTTTCGAGCGCGGAATCGTCGAGCGATTCCATCGCTGCATCTTTGCCGTCGGCTCCAAAACCCGCGCGACCAATTTCAAGCGAACGCAGGCCCTTTTGAAAGCTTTCTTTGAATGTTCTGCCGATCGCCATTGTTTCGCCGACGGACTTCATTTGGGTTCCCAAATGCGGATCGCTACCTGAAAATTTTTCAAAAGCGAAACGCGGAATTTTGGTGACGACGTAGTCGATCGACGGCTCGAAGCATGCGGGAGTTTCGCGCGTAATATCGTTGCGGATTTCATCGAGTGCATAACCAACAGCGAGTTTTGCGGCGATTTTGGCGATTGGGAATCCCGTAGCTTTGGACGCGAGCGCCGAAGAACGCGAAACGCGCGGATTCATCTCAATTACAATCAAACGGCCGTTTTCGGGATTGAGCGCGAACTGAACATTAGAACCGCCCGTCGCCACGCCGATTTCGCGCATCACCGCAAACGACGCGTCGCGCATGGTTTGGTATTCGCGATCGGTCAAAGTCAGCGCGGGAGCGACGGTAATCGAGTCGCCCGTGTGAATGCCCATCGGGTCCAAATTTTCAATCGAGCAAACGATCACGCAGTTGTCTTTGTGGTCGCGCATGACTTCCATTTCGTATTCTTTCCAGCCCTCGATTGATTCTTCAATGAGCACTTCGCTCGTCGGCGAATACATCAAACCGCGTTCGACGATTGTGTCGAATTCTTCGGCGTTGCGCGCGATCCCGCCGCCCGTGCCGCCAAGCGTAAAACCAGGACGAATCACGAGCGGGAACGCATTAAATTCATCGCGAATTTTGTGCGCCTCTTCCATCGAATGCGCGATAAAATTGCGCGGCATATCGAGCCCAATTTTTTTCATCGCCGCGCGAAATTCTCCGCGGTCTTCGGCTTTGCGAATCACGGCGGGATCGGCGCCAATCATTTCAACGCCAAAACGTTCAAGCACACCATGCTCTGCGAGTTCCATCGCCAAATTCAGCGCGGTTTGCCCGCCGAGCGTTGGCAAAATTGCGTCGGGGCGTTCCCGCGCGATAATTTCTTCGAGATAATCGCGCGTCAACGGCTCGATGTAAGTGCGATTGGCGGTGCCTGGATCGGTCATAATTGTTGCTGGATTTGAATTTACCAGCACAACTTCGTAGCCCTCTTCGCGCAACGCTTTGCAGGCCTGCACGCCCGAATAGTCAAATTCGCACGCCTGACCAATTACAATCGGTCCCGCGCCAATAATTAAAATTTTTTGAATGTCTGTTCGTTTCATTGTTTGTAGTTTTTTGTTTTAAATTTACTTTTTCCATTCTCCCGTGAACGCGATTTCTGGTCGTCCCGTGAGATAAAGTTTGTTGTCGGCTTCGCGCCATTCGATTTCGAGTTTCCCCCCGAGCAAATCAATCGCAACTTGGCGCTCGCAAAGTCCTTTCAAAACTGCTGCCACGGTCGTCGCGCACGCGCCCGTCCCGCAAGCCATCGTTTCGCCCGCGCCGCGTTCCCAAACGCGCAAACGCAAATGATTCGGCGAAAGCACTTCCACAAATTCAGTATTCACGCGCCGCGGGAACGCTGAGTAATGTTCAAACAGCGGACCCATTTTCGGCAAATCAAAATCGTCGATGCCTTGCGTAAAAATCACCGCGTGCGGATTTCCCATCGAAACACAAGTCGCTTTCCAAGTCGTTCCCGCAATGTCGAGCGGCAAATCAATCACGGGCGTTCCCGCGGGAGCGATGACGGGAATTTGTTCGGCTTCAAGCACGGGCTCTCCCATGCAGACGCGCACGCGCCCGTCGTCAAAAACTTCAATAATTTTCGTTCCCGCGAGCGTTTCCATCGTAAATTTATTTTTTTTCACAATGCCCGATTTTGTTGCAAAAATGCCGATGGACGCGGACGCGTTCCCGCACATTTCGGCTTCGCTGCCGTCGCTGTTAAACATTCGCATGCGAATATCGCAAGTTTTTGAAGGCATCACAACGACGAGTCCGTCGCTGCCGACGCCGTAATGGCGGTGCGAAATCGCGCGCGCCGTTCCCGCGAAATCTTCAATTTTTTCTTCAAAACCGTTCACGTAAACGTAATCGTTCCCGGCGTTGTGCATTTTAGTAAATTTCATTTTTGCGCTTTACTTTTACAAATTTTTCAAACGTTCGCAAGCTTCGAGCGTTGCGCTCGGCGAGCCAAAACCCGTAAGGCGAAAATAACCCTCGCCGCTTGGTCCAAAGCCAGAACCAGGCGTTCCCACAATCGCCAAATCATTCAGCAAACGGTCAAAAAATTGCCACGAAGTCGTTCCCGCTGGCGTTTTCACCCAAACATACGGCGAATTCACGCCGCCGCGCACTTTGAAACCTTGCGCGAGCAACGCGTCGCGAATCGCTTTCGCGTTCCCGAGATACAGCGCAATGTTTTTTTTGATTTCTGCCTGTCCCGCGTCCGTAAAAACCGCTTCCGCCGCGCGCTGCACAATGTAGGGAACGCCGTTGAATTTTGTCGTTTGGCGGCGATTCCAAAGGCGGTTGAGCGGAATTTTTTCGCCGCCGACTTCGACGAGCAGTTCTTTGGGAACGACCGTGTAGCCGCAGCGCAAACCCGTAAAGCCTGCCGTTTTTGAAAAACTGCGAAACTCAATCGCGCACGATTTCGCGCCGTCAATTTCGTAAATGCTGTGCGGAACGTCGGGCTCGGTAATAAATTTTTCGTAAGCCGCGTCAAACAAAATCAACGATTTATTTTTGAGCGCAAAATCAACCCAAGTCGCAAGCTGGTCGCGCGTCAAAGTCGTTCCCGTGGGATTGTTGGGATAGCAAAGATAAATCACGTCAGGCGCGTTCCCGCGTGGCAATTCTGGCACAAAATCGTTTTCTTCCACGCAAGGCATGTAAACGAGATTGCTCCACGTTCCCGCGGACTCGAGCGTTCCCGCGCGGCCAGCCATAACGTTCGTATCAACATAAACAGGATAAACCGGATCCGTCACCGCCACTTTTACGTTCCCGCCAAAAATGTCGCCGATGTTCCCGCAATCACTTTTTGCGCCATCGCTCACAAAAATTTCGTCGGGCGCGATTTCAATGTCGCGGGAACGAAAATCGCCCGCCACGATCGCCTCGCGCAGAAAATCGTAGCCCTGTTCTGGACCGTAGCCGCGAAAACCTTCCACCGTTCCCATCTCATCAACCGCTTTGTGAAGCGCGTCAATGCAAGCCGCGGGAATCGGCCGCGTAACGTCGCCGATGCCCAAGCGGATGATTTTTGCCTCGGGATGCGCCTCTTTGTGCGCGGCGACTTTTTTCGCTACCGTCGAAAACAGATAACTGTTTGGAAGTTTTAAATAATTTTCGTTAAGTTTGAACATTTTTGTTTGTAGTTTTTGTATTTGTTTGTATAAAAAAATGCCTCTCCGAGAAACGGAAAGGCAAACGGTTAAATTCTAAAATAAAAAAGCGAAATAAACTCTTGCAAAGAAGAGTCTGGTAAAATTTTCAGTGTGATTCGCTTTGTCATACTGAAAATAATAGTATTATCTTTTCAATCAATTTTTGCAAGATTATTTTAAGCGCGGGAACGACGGTTTTTGTGGGAACGCGGAAATTGAACGCCGCAGTTAATTGTGATAAAAGCAAGCATAAAAGTTAATTATTTGTTTTTGAATATAATTTTTTAACAGTTGC
>CAKUQY010000042.1 GCA_934675585.1 uncultured Opitutales bacterium
CAACGCAACTGTTAAAAAATTATATTCAAAAACAAATAATTAACTTTTATGCTTGCTTTTATCACAATTAACTACGGTGCTATTGCGTGATGTTAACCGCCTTGCTTAAAGCCAACAATGCGATCTTTGTTGACTAATTGATAGCCAAACAACACTTCTGTCAATGCGGTAACAGTTGGCGGGTTGCCGTTGTCGATGTATTTGACAAGCATTGTGCAGCCGCTTGCCTCGTCAACGATTGGTTGCGATGCGTTGGAATCGGTCGCAGTGAGTGCCGACGCAAAGCCAATCGTGCCGTCGTCGCAAACAAAGCCCGGCGTCGAAATGTCGGCGCGCACCACGCGAAAACCGCAGAGATCGTTAATCGTTCCCGTCGCCAGCAAATCTTTGCCAGAAAGCGCCGCGATATTCATCAAGTCCTGATCGGTTACCAGCGTATCATAATCCGCCGCATTCAAAACGAGAATCGGGCGAGAATACTTGCTGACTGTCTTTTTCAACGCTTTCAGTGCGGCAAAAGTCGTCGGGGCGGTTTGTGTCTGCGAGGCGCAGTCTTTGTCAACGCCAGCCGCGATGAGATTCATCATCTTGCGCGCAACTTTCATTGCTTGGGCGTTTGCCGTGTCGGCATGCACCTGCGGAGCAAACTTCTTGAACGTTTCGTTCGAGATGTCCATCGACGAATAAACGTGATGATCGAGGTGGATCGCCGCCGTGGACAATTTGCCGTCGGACGTGTATTTGCCGTCTGCTGCTTCGCCAAGATCTTTTGCCTCGCCAGCGGCGACAATCGGCACGTGAACCGTGTCGTGCTTTTCAGCAAAATCTTGCGTATAATTGTGCGCAAAGACGTTGAGTTTGGTTACTGCTTCTTTCGAGACATACGCTTTGAGCGCAATCGTTTGAAGCACATTATCGATGTTTTGAACTGCCATAGTTATTTATAGTTGATGGTTTATAGTTGATAGTTGATAAGAAAGTTAAAATTTGAAAGTTGAAAGTTGAAATTTTTATCCACGAATTGCACGAATGCCACGAATTAATTAAGACTAAGACTTTTTCCTCTTTCCTTTTTCCTGTTTCCTTTTTCCTGTTTCCTAAATCGCTTCGCGATTTTTTGCGAAATCCGCGTTAGAAATATTCGTGGTATTCGTTTAATTCGTTGATAAAATTATTAGTTTTTCTTCTCGTTAAGAATCGTCGCTTTGTCAGCGTCGGAAAGTGCTTTCAGAAAACGCGCACGTGCAAAAACGTCATCGCGGACTTCCTTCCACTTTTTTTGCAATTCGTCATTGGTTTTGGGCTGCGCGTGATCGTCTTTTTTAATCGCCGAGCCGAGCTTGAATGCCATTTCGCGTTCACCGCGCTCGTATTCCGCTTTCGCCTTGACGGCAGATTCGTCAGAAAGCGCTTTGAGTTTGTCTTCAAGCTCTTTCGCGCTCGCGGTTTTCAAGTCTTCGAGCTGTTTTTCAAACGCCGCTTTTTCTGTCGCGCGCTCGGCGGCAACGCTTGCCGCGGTCGCTTTCAACGACTCGATTTCTTTGGTCGATTCAGCAAGCGCAGCTTGCAAACTTTCGATTGTAGGTTCTTCCATAATTTTATTTTTAGTTTATAGTTTATAGTTTATAGTTGAAAGTTGAGAGTTGAGAGTTGGTTTTAGTGTGGAGTGTGGAGTGGGGAGTTAAAAAGAAAGTTGAAAGTTAAAATCAAAGTTAGTCTTTAAGCTGTAAGCCCTAAACTCTAATCTTTTTTCTTTTTCCTATTTCCTTTTTCCTTTTTCCTATTTTCTTTAAGCCCTAAGCCCTAATCTCTAAGCTCTAAATCGACGATGATTGATTCGCTTGGTTCGAGCATTGTTTTCAGGCGTTTGTTTTCTTTAATGAGCGCGGCGTTTTGGGTTGACAAAAACATGATGAGCAACCACATGAGCACCCAAGCGCAAAGTTCAAATTTGTCAAAACTGCTCATAATTTTAAAAGATTTTATCGACGGCGATGCCTGCTCCCGCGGCGATGGTTGCAATTATAGTGAACATTTTCCAAAGACGCGCATCGAGTTTGTCGAGCCGCGAATTGGTGCGGTCTTCAAAGCGTGTGAAACGCTCGTTTATTGCGTGAATGGCTTCTGCTTGCGCGCTTTGCTTTTCTTCAATTTTAGTCAGTTTGAGCAAAATTTCAGTGCTAATGCGATTTTGCTCGGCGAGTTTTACGTAGAGGTCTTCGCGGTAGCGTTCGCAACGTTTTTCAAATTCTTCTTCGCTCATTTTAGTGGAGGGTGGATTTAGCACCGTAGGTTTAGTAGGTTGGATTAGGTTTTATCATCGAATTAACCGAATTGAACGAATCGACTAAAACAAGACCAAGACTAAGACCCGCCGCGCCGCCGTAGGCGCAAACAAAAACATCTGTGAAATCTGTGTTAAAATCTGTTTCATCTGTGTTAAAAAATTCGTGGCATTCGTGAAATTTGTGGATAAAATTATTTTCCTTTTTTGTTCCCGCGCTTTTTCCACGCCCAGATTGTGCCCGCAAGACCAAGCGCACCCGCGGCGATTGCCGACCACGGCATTGGCAAAAACGCCGCCGCTGTCGTCAGTGCGTCGATTATAGTTTCGACCGTTCCCGCGTCAACCCCTTGTTCGGGAACGGCAGAAACCGCTGCTGTGTTAGCAAAAAAATAAATCGTATTCATTGTAATTATTAGTTGATTGTTAATTAAAAATTGATTTTAGTTGAGAGTTTATAGTTGAGAGTTGAGAGTTTAAAAGAAAGTTGAAAGTTAAAATTTAAAAGTTAAAATCAAAGTTAGTCTTTAAGCCCTAATCCCTAATCTCTAATCTCTTTCCTTTTTCCTCTTTAAGCTCTAAGCTCTACTGCAATGCCTGCTTCTTTCATCGCGTCGTTGCGTGCGGCTTTGTCTGCGATGGCGTGCTGGCGTTCCTTGCGCGCATTCATACCGCGTTCTGCGTAGTAGGTTTTTTCTGACTTCAGCCCGCAGGCAACTAATTGCATGTCGGTCGCCTCTTCTCTGCCGGCGTCAACGGTAATCGATTTTGGACAATTCCATTCCACACTCATAAAATCTTTGTTGAATGGCAAATCGCCGCGTTCCATCGCGTTGGTAATGACAAATCGCCAGATTTCATTTAAAAATCCGTTAATCAGCAATGTTTGCCGCCGCCCGAAATGCCGCGCCGCCTTGCTGGTAATCAAGCGCGTGCTTGCGCCGCCTATTTTTGACGGGTCGAAAAAGTCGGGCGGCAAAACGCCACCGCAGGAACGACGATCGAGAATAGCCAGCGCGTTCAGCACGTCCGAACCGGGCGCGTTGGTCGCCATCGGCTCCAGCTCTTCGCCGTCAAAAATCGCCGCGAGATAACCGCCCGTGCCGTTCGCAATTGCGGCGGCGCGTGCCTGAACTTCTTTTTTGTCTGTCTTGCGGTCGATTTTAGGCAACAGTCCGCCGGCATTGAGCGCGTTGCGGTCGCCCTTTGATTTCAGCGCAATCGAATTTTGCAATTTCGCGCGCTGAATCACCAGCTCGAGAATCTTCGACGTGTCGGCGATGCTCGCCAGCGCGTGTTGCACTTGCGGCAAACCGTGAATCGACGAAAAACTTTCGCGCACAAAGGTGTGAATGACATTTTGCGCGGGAACTTCACGGCGAGTGTTATTCTCGCTAAAATAATACGCGAGCGGCTTTCCAAAAGCGTCAAAGCGAATGCCTTGCTTCACGTTCGCCGCCTTGTCGTCGTATTCAAGATCGATGCGGCTCGCCTCAAAAAACGCCAGCCGCGCCACGCCCGATTCATCATTGTATTTCAGCGTGTAAAATTCGCCATCAATGTCCAAGCGTTGCGAGGCAAGCGACGTGGCTTCGCCAAGCGTCATTTTGCCGCCCACGAGAATCTGCCGACTCCACACGTTGAAATAGTCTTCCGCCGCGTCGTTCCAATCGTCATCAATTGTCGACGGTTCTGGGGTAATGCCGTCTCCAACACTGTAAATATCGTTCGCGCTGACAACGTCTCGCACAAATCCGTTATTCGCAAACGCCGTGCGGGCGTTGGCAATCATCGTCTGAATGTCGCTCGCGCCGATTTCAGAAGCCACGTCTGCGGGAACGGTCGCGCGGGCATCGCCAAGCGTCCGCCGCCCCGACTGATAACGCGAAAACGCGTTGACAACCGTCGAGAGAAATTTCATTGCACACCCCTTTCATCAAGATCGGCAAGCGCGGCATTGACCGCCGCCAAACGTTCTGTGTCAAGCGAATGATCATACTGCGCCGAAAACCCCTGCTCGCCGATCGCCGTGCTAATCTGACCAGCGCGCGATTCAATGGCTTTCTCAAGTTTCTCGCGTTCCCGCAAAAGACTTTCACGGGAACGACCAAAATAATGCCAAATCTTAATTTTCGTGTCGCTCATCTATAACTTGCCAAAAATACAAAGTAAGTTTGTATTTTTTGCGCCTCGCGTCTAATATTAGGCGAAAAAAAAATTAAAATACAAAATAAGTTTGTATTTTCAGCAAAGGGTATGAGCAACGATTTATTCGATTCATACGCAGCCGCATTCGGCAAAGTCAGACAAAACGCCGTCAACTACATGATTGGCGTAACCATGAGAAAGGCACAAAGCAAAGTCGCAAGAACATTCGGCATGACAAATCGACAAACCGCGCAGACGCTCGGAGAAGCAAGACGAAAACGAACCGAAGCCATCACACAAAAAATCATAGAAAACGGGCTCGTCTCTTACCGCCCAAGCCGCCGAGTCCGCATCAAACGAAAAAAAGCACTCGCCGTCGCAAAAAAAACAATCGGCAAACTACCGGCAATGTTCAACGCCGCAATCAAAGCCGTCAAAATGAAAATCCCCGCAAAGTGGATCGAACGACACGGCGAACCATTCTCATCAATCCGGGCAATCACCGACGGCAAACAAATTTCGTTTCAAATCCCAGACCACACCGATAAAACATATCTCCAAAAAACTGTCAAAACCATGGCTGACGAAACAATCTACGCAATGAAAAAAACATATCTCCGACAACAACTCAAAAAAGAACTCGCAAAAATCAAACCAAAAACAATCGAAATCAAAGCAAAATAGAACTAAAACCAAAACCAAGACCAAGACCAAAAAGGAAAGAGGAAAGAGGAAAAAGGAAAACCAAAAAACATTTCGATAAATTCGTTCAATTCGGTTAATTCGGTGATAAAAAAATTCAACTCTCAACTATAAACTAAAAAGTGTGCAACACAAAAAAAATAATCCGCTCTTAAAAAACTCTTCCGCCTTGGCGACCGCAAACGATCCCCGCCAAAATAAAAGATTCCTTATTCCACCGTTCCCGCGGGCACAATCGCAAAATACCGCTCCGCCTCTTCTTTCGCCACAGGATTTGCCAAATAGTTCTGCCACAACCTCTGCTGATTTCTATGCCGCAAAATCAAACTCGTCCGCGCAGGGTTCTGATGCAACGAAACATGCATCGTCGCAAACGTATGCCGCAGTCCATTGTGCTTCCACTCGCCCGCCACTTTGGCGATTTCGCGAAAATAATAAACGCTCGCAACCTGCCACGACTTGCCACGAGCCAACTCCAACCATTGCCACAAATTTTCGGGCAAGTCGCGCAATGTAAAATCTTCGCCAGTCTTCACAATTTCAGCAGGCAACGTGATTGTGCGATTTTCAAAATTAATGTTGCTCGTTTGCAGTCGCTTCGCCTCTTCCGCCCGCAAACCACAAAACGCTTGCACCGCATAAAACGGCGCAAATTTTTTCCAAACAGCGTTCCCGCAAATCGCCGAAAATAATCGCTCTATTTCGTCCGCAGAAAACACCGTTTTCGCCTTCTTGAGTTCCTTTGGCAAAAACGCCGACGGATCGAAATTGGGCTCAAAATCAACAATTTTCTGCGAAAACACCATCGCAAAAACGACTGCACGCCACAAAAATAATTACGACAACTCCTCGGCGACCACTTTGGATTTGCACAGAACTTCTCGATGTCGTCTTGACTCAACTCGCAAGTCATTTTGCCGTCAAAACTTCTCGCAAAAACCGACATCCTGTAATACAAATCTTCAAGCGTTTTCGCGCGCCGACCAATCTTTTCTTTGTGAGCCAAAAAATCGCCAACCGCATCGGCAATCAATTTGTTTTTAACACAATACCGTGCCGTCCCCGAAAGATATTCAGCAACAATCTGCGAAACAGTCTTTTCAACACCTTCGCTTTTCAACATTTGCACCGTAGCAAAATAATCTCGCTTTTCCTCATTTGTCAAAACGTTTTCAACGCCTGCATCTTTCAATTCACCAACCCGTATCTTCGCATCTTCTTTTTTTGTAAAATACTCACAAACCCGCTTACCATCTTTGGTGAAACGAATATAATACCGTTTGCTCGCCGAATGCCACTGAATTGTTATCTTCTTATACGCCATTTATACGCCAATAATAAACCAAAAAACCCAAAAAACGCAATAATAAACTAAAAAAATAAACAACTCAAATTTCAACCCAAAACCACTCCAAGCCTCTCAACCACCGCACTTTCACCGCCACCCACCCGCCACCACAATGGCGTTCCCACCGGGAATCGAACCCAGATCAGAAGCTTAGAAGGCTACTGTTCTAACCATTGAACTATGGGAACGTGGTTAGCAAATTAATGAGCGAAAATCGGAAAATCCAGCGCTGAATCCGCCGGGAACGCCCTTGTTCGAAACCGCGACTGCATCGTGAGAATGCAGCGATTCAAGGTGGGCGCAAACAATTTGAAAATCTTTAATACGCGCGTCGGTGTCAAATTGCCGATGCAGCTGGCGCACGGCGTCTTCGACAAATTTGTAATAAGCGCCGTTCATTTCGGCGAATGCTTGTTCGTCTTCGCGGCGCACCATCACTTGAGTTTCGGTGTGCAATGCTGCGAGGCAAAGTGCTTGCAAATCTTCGATGCGCAAGGTTTCAATTGCCGCGGGAACGATTTCTGCAGTGATGCGCGCTTTTGAGCGTTGCGAATGCGGAATGCCCAAAATATTGCGGGAACGCCGCGCGTGTTCTGACAATTCAGCAGAACATGGGCAAGCCGACGAATAAATAAAATCAAAAACGACAAACGCTTTAAATGCGCCATTTTCTAAAATACCTTCATACGCGCAAGTATAATATTGATAGCCCTCTAAACCGCTGCGCAAACTTTTTTGCAAAATAGGATAATTAAAATCGAGTCGCAATTGTGCGCGGCGGGAACCGATTTCGACGACATATTGCTTCAAAACTTTTTCAAGTGTTGCGAGCGTAAAAACTTCGTCCTTGAACTCATAAAAAATGCGCATAATGCGCGACATGTTAATGCCCTTGTGCTCCGCGTCCAGCGAAATCGTTCCCGTGACGGAAGTTTCCAAAATCGACGTTTCGCCGTTCCCGCGCGCATATTTTAATGGCAAACGAAAATTGCTCATGCCGACTTGCAAAAGAGGAATTGCCGTTCCCGCGCTGGGTGCGACTTCGTTTTGCATATCTGGCAACGACGCGCGATATTCAGGCGTTACTTTAAACGCTGAATCGTAAAACTTTTGTGGTTGTTCCGCTTGCGACATAATCAAATAATCGTTCATTAAATTATCTCACAAAACGCCAAATTTCGCGAGAATTATAATTAAACGCGCATTTCGTCATAATAAATGACACCGAAGGTTTAGTTTTTGTGAAGGAGTGAAAGTTTTATTCGTCAAATAAAA
>CAKUQY010000043.1 GCA_934675585.1 uncultured Opitutales bacterium
AATAAAAAATTCGGGGTTTTAAAACACCAACAACTATAACGGCGCAAAAAATATCTGTCAAACAAAAAAGCGTTCCCGCGCAGTTTTCGGCTCTCATTCAGGTTGGCTGAAAACAATCTCACGGGAACGTGTTTTTAATTTGAAAATAATTGCTGCGCAAATGCCGCCGAGCGTGTCGCACAAAATATCTTTTTGCGCATCCCAAATGTCTCCTTGCGAGCCCAAAAAAGCGGTTCCAGTTTCGCCGCCGTCGAGCGTTGCGTAAAGCCATTCGATAATTTCCCAAATGCCCGCGACAGCGATGATGACGCACGCGCCGAGCGTTCCCGCGGCGCTGGCAGAATTGACGATTTTTTTGTTGAAAAGATATTCGCAAATGAGGAGCGCGTTAAGACCGATTGCAAAGTGCGCGAGGCGGTCAAAATGATTGCGTTCCCAGCCGAAAAGTCCTTCAAAAAATGGCACATTTTCAAAACTGTAATGCGCGCCGATTGCTTGCAAAATGCACCAAAATGCAGCGAGCGCGTAAGCGAGATTTGAAAAACGAACGCGCGGGAACGTTAAAATTAAAAATGCGAAATAAAGCGCGCTCCAAATAATTTCGATGCACCAAACGCTCGTTCCCGCGGGCGGATTGATTCCTGAAAAAATAATGACGGCGAGCGTCGTTCCCGCGAGGATTAACGGAATTAAATTTTTGGAGCATTTCATGGTTTTAATTGTTAGTTTTTGAATTGGCGTTGTCAATTTTTTAATTTCTTTAATTCGCGGGAACGCTTGGTTTTGACTATAATAATTTTTATGTTATCCACGAGAATTATTCCTTGTTTAGACGTTAAAGCTGGGCGCGTTGTGAAGGGCGTGCAATTTGAAGGGCTGCGCGACGCGGGCGATCCCGTCGATTGTGCGCGAGCGTATGAAGCGCAAGGCGCGGACGAGTTAGTATTTTTGGACATTACCGCTTCGAGCGATGGACGCAACATTATGCGCGACGTGGTTGAGCGCACGGCGGATCAGGTTTTTATGCCGTTGACGGTCGGCGGCGGTTTGCGTTCGCTGGAAGATATTCGTGCGATGCTGAACGCGGGAGCGGACAAAGTTTCGCTCAACACTTCGGCGATTAAAACGCCAGAATTGATTTTGGAATCGTCGCGAAAATTCGGCAATCAATGCATTGTCGTTGCGATCGATGCGCGGCGCGATGTCGTTCCCGCGGGAACGCCGCAAACGTGGCAAGTTTATTCGCATGGCGGCAGAACGCCTTGCGGGATCGATGTCATCGAATGGGCGAAAAAAGTCGTCAGTTTGGGCGCGGGCGAAATTTTGCTGACGAGTATGGATTGCGATGGCGTGAAAAATGGTTATGACATTGAATTGACGCGGCGCGTGAGCGAAGCGGTCGGCGTTCCCGTGATTGCCAGTGGTGGCTGCGGTAATTTGCAGCACATGGTCGATGTCGTGAAAGAGGCAAAAGCGTCGGCAGTTTTGGCGGCTTCGATTTTCCATTTTGGCACTTACACAATTCGCCAAGCCAAAGAAACAATGCGCGACGCTGGAATTTGTGTGCGATTATAGTGGGGAGTGGAGAGTGGAGGGTGGAGAGAAGAACGTTAAAAGATTTTAAAAACACTATTTTTCTCTCCACTCTTCACTCTCCACCCTACACCAAAAACTATTTCCTCGAAAAACTCGGCAGAATGCTTTATTTTATAAGTGTATGAAAACAAAATTTTATTATGCATTGCCATTTGTGGCACTTTGGGCTGCGTGTAGCGAAAATGTGGCGAGTGAAACAACGCCAGCGGCGACAGCGGCGGCCGTTCCCGCGAGCAAAGTTGTTCCCGCAAAAGCGGCTCCGGCAGCACCCGTTCCCGCGCCAGAAACTTGGACGATTGGCGCGGTTGATCGCGTCGTTCCCGTGGATTTTGAGCCGGCGGCGTATTTGATTTACACCAAGGGCAATGTTGTTTTTCGCGTTGAATTTTATGCGAGCGACATTGTGCGCATTCAGGCGGCAAAGGACGCGAAGTTTGACGACCCGCTGAACGACCCAACGGCGGCGCAGATTTTGGTCGAAGATATGCCTGTTTTGCGGGAACGCGTGAATTGCCAATTGACGCCAGAACAAGTGGTTTGGACGACGGGAGCGGCAAAACTCGTGCTCGATCGCGCGGCGGGAACGTTTGCACTTTACGACAACGAGGGAAAAGAACTTTGGAAAGAAACGGCGCAACTCGCGATTACCAAGGCGGGAACGACGCAAAAATTAACATCGCACGCTGACGAATTTTATTACGGTTGCGGTCAACAGCAGGGACATTTTTCGCACAAGGGCTCCAAGCGCGTGATTGCGGCGACGGGCTGGAACGAAAATCAAGCGGCGAATCCCGCGCCGTTTTACATGAGTAATCGCGGCTACGCGGTGTTGCGTCACACGTTCGCGACGGGCGAATACGATTTTACCAACGAAAATACCATTGAGACCAAGCACAACGAATCGCGATTTGACGCGTTTTATTTTGTAGGAAAAACGTTCCCGCGCATGATTGATCTTTACACGCGCGTGACGGGACGGCCTAATTTTATTCCGATTTGGGGATTTGAACTTGGCGATGCCGACGCTTACATGACGCGCGACCCAAAAACAAAAGAACCAAAATTAGATGCGGACGGTAAATTTGTTGAACTCACGCCGTATTCGCTCGAACGCGTTGCAGAAAAATATCGCGAACACGATATGCCGGGCGGTTGGATGCTCGTCAACGATGGTTACGGCTGCAATTATACGCAATTGCCACACGTGGTAAAAAGTTTGGGCGAACTCGGTTTTGAAACGGGACTTTGGACAGAAGGCGCGCTCGTGCGCATGGGCTGGGAGGTCGGCACCGCGGGAACGCGCGTGCAAAAGCTTGACGTGGCTTGGAGCTCGGACACTAATAAAACGACGCGAGACAACAAACTTTCACCCGTGCAACACGCGCTTGAATGCAATAAAATCGCATGGGATGGCATTACAAAAAATTCTGATTCGCGCGCTTTGACTTGGACCGTGCTTGGCTGGGCGGGAACGCAACGTTACGCAGTTTGCTGGACGGGCGACCAAGCGGGCAATTGGGATTTGATTCGCTATCATATTCCAACATTGATCACGAGCGGTATGTCGGGACAGGCTTATGCGACGACGGATGTGGACGGCATTTTTGGCGGTTCCCCCGAAACTTATACACGCGATTTGCAATGGAAATGTTTTACACCTGCGATTTATGTAATGAATGGTTGGAGCGACGGCGATGCTATTGATGGCGTTCCCAAGAAAAGTCCGTGGTGGTTTGAAGAACCTTATCGTTCGATCAACCGCAATTATTTAAAGCTCAAAGGTCGCATGCTCCCGTACATGTACAAATACGCGCACGACGCGGCTTTGACGGGAGCGCCGATCGTGCGTGGTTTGATTTGGAATTATCCGAACGATCGTCGCACTTGGGATGCTTCGACGCAATATCAATTTATGGTGGGCGAAGATTTGCTCGTCGCGCCAGTGTTTACTTCGATGAATCTTAACAAGGGTTGGCGCAAAGAAGACATTTATTTGCCGGAAGGTCAATGGATTGATTATTGGGACGGTCGTCGCGTTCCCGGCAATTACACGATCGATGCGTATCCGATCACGCTCGAAAAATTGCCAATTTTTGTGCGCGCGGGAGCGATTATTCCAATGTATCCAGAAATGCTTTACGGCACGCAAAAACCAAAAGATGTGATTACCTTTGATATTTATCCATGGGGCGATTCATCGTTTGAAATGTATGAAGACGACGGGAACACGCGCGCGTTCAAAGATGGCAAATGGACCACGCAATTGGTAAAAGTTGCCGCGGGAACGCAAAAAGTGGAAGATGTCGTTATCAATGTCGAAGCTGTTAAAGGTTGTTTTGACAAAATGTACAACGAGCGCGCGTATGTGTTTGATGTGCATTACGAAGTAAAACCGCTTCGCGTGCTCGTCAATGGCGAAGAAGTTTACGAATATAAAACCGCGGCGGCGTTTGCAAATTCGTTGACGGGTTGGTATTACGATCCCGCCGATCGCAAAGGCATCGTGCACATTAAAACCAAAAAGCAATCTGTGCGCAAAGCATTGTCGGTAACAATCGATAATCCAGAAAGCGCTTCATTGCTCGCATTTGAACCTTATCCGCTCCCGCCGGCAACGGGCGAACTCGACAAAAGCGAATTTGTCGTCAAAGCTTCGTCTGAACAAGGCGGGGCAGAAATCAAGGTTGCGTTTGACGGCGACCCGAATACGATTTGGCACTCAAAATATGGCGATCACGCAGAAGGCGATCCCGCGTATCAATATCCTTACACGGTTGAAATCGATTTGGGCAAAATGGTTGCAGCCAATGGTTTTGCTTATGTGCCACGCGCAAATCTCGGCAACGGCACTATCAAGGGCTATGAAATTTGGGTTGCGGGCAAAGATCGTAATTTCAAAAAAGTGGCATCGGGCGAATGGCAACACGCGTTTGCTGACGAAGCTAAAAAAACCGTCAAAACTCAAAAAGTTAATTTCCCAACCACTTGGTCGCGCTATGTTAAATTGGTCGCAACCTCATCGCGCAACGGCGACACCTTTGCGTCGGCTGGCGAATTTGATGTGATGCAAGATTTGAGCGCAACACCATTGCCAGACGAAATTATGCTCTTGGGCGACGGAAAAGCGTTCCCGCCAGCAAGCATCGAAGGCGAAGTCGCGTTCAACAAAGGATTGCGCGCGGAAAAACTCGTCGTTGACGGGAACGCGGTTGATGGAATCGCCGTGCGCGCGGGAACGACAATTACTTACCTGCTCAACGGCGAATGGGAGAAAATTCTCGGTTTCGTCGGTCGCGAGGCGAACGCCAAAGGTGAAGTTACATTCGACATTTACGCTGACGGCAGACAGATTTTCAATCGTCGCGGTATGAGTACGACGGCGGTCAAACAGTTGATCGACGTTGAAATCAGGGGCGTGCGGGAACTCAAGTTTGTCTTCACAGCGGACGCGGGCGGCGATCCCGAAGATACTGGCGTTTGGAGCGAACTGCGCCTGAGTCGCAAACAGTAAAAACCATTGAAAAAATCGGCTGTTCACGAAAAAATATTCGACATTTTCGCGGGCAGTCGATTATCATTTTATTTATGAATACAATTTTACTCGGAGTCAACATCGACCACGCTGCAACGCTGCGTCAATCGCGTTATCGCGACTATGAAATGAGTTGCGGAAAAATGGTTGAGCCCGATCCAATCGCAATCGCATTTGCCGCCGAACAAGCGGGAGCGGACGGCATCACCGCGCATTTGCGCGAAGACCGCCGCCACATGCAAGATCGCGATTTGCAACGCTTGCGCGAAGCCATTCAAACGCGATTAAATATGGAAATGGCACCAACGCCAGAAATGGTAAAATTTGCGCTCGCGCTCAAGCCCGATTCCGTTTGCCTCGTTCCCGAGCGCCGTCAAGAAGTTTCCACCGAAGGCGGTTTGGACGTGACTTCGCGCGTTGAGGAATTGAAAGCAACGACCGCCGTGTTTACCGCCGCGGGAACGATTACGAGTCTTTTTATCGATCCCGACAAACGTCAAATCGACGCGGCGATCGCGATTGGCGCGCCTTGCATCGAAATGCACACGGGAGCGTACGCGAATAATTATTACGACGAAGCCGCGCGGGAACGCGAATTCGCGCGACTTTGCGAAGCCGCTGAATACGCACATTCCGCTGGAATTATGGTCAATGCGGGACACGGAATCAATTACATCAACATCGCCCAAGTTAAAAAAATTCCGCATTTGCACGAGCTGAACATTGGGCACTCAATTCTTTGTCGTTCAATTCTTTTTGGCATCGGCGAAGCCGTGCGTGAAATGAAAGCAAAAATGCGCGCGTAAAAATGAATTCCACGTTCCCGTCAAATTTTCAAACGCCGAACGTTCCCGCGGGAACGGCGCTCGCGGTGGGTTTTGATATGGAAAGCATCGAACGCGTGCAGCGCGCTATTGAGCGTAGCAGGAACGCGTTTTTAGAGCGCGTGTTTGTTCCCGCCGAAATCGAATATTGTAATGCTCGCGGGAACGCGAAATGGCAAAGTTTCGCTGTGCGCTGGGCAGCCAAAGAAGCGTTTGCAAAAGCTGCGGGAACGGGCATCGGCGCGGAAATTGGATTTTGCGATTTTGCGGTTGAAAACGATGATGCGGGCTGTCCGCACGCAAAACTTTCTGCTGCGGGAACGCGTATTTTAGAAAAAATGGGCGCGTCGCGCGTTTTAATTTCGTTGTCGCACAGCCATGGTTTTGCGGGAGCGTTTATTGTTTTGACAAAATGAAATTGAAAATTGTTTTTTTAAGTTTGATTGCTGCGGTCATTTTGGCGCTTGGCGGGATCGTTGTTTACACTAATTTTTTTATGGTTTCGCAACCCAATTTTAAGCAGCGGCTCGATCAAGTTTTGCCAGGAAAAATGGACGGCTGGCAAATTAAAGACGCGCCGCTCGGCGAAACAAAAGGCATGATCGAACACGTCAAAAAAACGCTTAAATTTGACGATTATATTTCGCGGATTTATAGCAAAGACGGACTCCAAATTACATTTTACGCGGCATATTGGGCACCGGGAACGCGTTCGCCAATTGACGCGGGTGGGCATAATCCAGATTCGTGCTGGGTCAATTTTGGCTGGAAGCGCACGGTGCGCGATTTTTCAATTGAAAATTGTTTTGTCGGCAAACACGAATTGCGTCCTTTTGAATACGGTGTTTACGAAAAAGACGGTCAAACGATTCCCGTGTTTTTTTGGCATTTGCTGAACGGTAATCCGCACGCTTACGCCGATCAACGCGCGGGTTGGAAAGATGGTTGGGCGGGAGTGTTGTTTCGTTTGCCAAAGCGCATCGAAGATTTTAAGCGTTTAGGATTTAATCAGCGGCAGGAACAACTTTTTATTCGCGTTTCATTTGAAAATCAAAAATTGGAAGACGTTTTAAAAAATCCCGATTTTGTCGATTTTATGGAACGCCTTGCGCCACTTGGCATTTTTATGGATAGCGCGTGGGGAACCGCTCCCGTAGAGCCAATTGTAGCGGGAACGCCTGAAAATGTTTGGACGGGAACGCGCGTTCCCGCCGATGAAAAATCCGTTCCCGTAAAAGACGCGAGCATCGTTCCCGCAAAAATTATCGAAACTAATGACGAAGATTTTGAAACGCTTGAAATCTAAAACTCCGCTGGAACGTGAGTGTTAGTGGCGGCAATGCTCGTTTTTGGTTTCTCTCCACCCTTCACCCTCCCGTATTTCGTCAAATAAAAAGGACACCGAAGATTTTTTTGAGAGGAAAGATTCAGGGAGTTATTCTTCATTTAAGATGACACCGAAGGGATTGGCTGAAAACAGTTGAGAGGGTGAAGAAAAGGCGTTGGT
>CAKUQY010000044.1 GCA_934675585.1 uncultured Opitutales bacterium
GCAACTGTTAAAAAATTATATTCAAAAACAAATAATTAACTTTTATGCTTGCTTTTATCACAATTAACTGCGGCGTTTCCGACGTTGATTATTTGTTTCTCAAATTAAGACAACATTTTTATTTTTGCCGTGCCCGATTTTTCAGCCAACCTGAATGAGAGCCAAAGTCTTAAAATAAATCTATTTTACTCCCCTAAAAATATATAATAACGCCAAATAAGACATAAAGAACAAGATTCATATTTTACACATCTATAAAAATTAGGGCTTAAAAATGTATTTTCTGACATAAAAAATACAAAAAAAATCATCTCAACCCTGAATTATCAATAAATTAAATAAGCAAATTTTCACCATTGCGCGCGTGGGGGCAAAAAATTATCATAGAGGTATATGAAACATTTTAATACGATTCTTTCGCCGTCGATTCTGGCAGCCAATCACGCCGCGCTTGGCGAGGGTTTAAAAACTGTCGTCGAAAATCAATTGCCTTGGGTGCATCTTGATATTATGGACGGGAATTTTGTGCCTAATATTTCGTTCGGACCACAGGCGGTGAAAGATCTGCGCAAACAAAATATTTCCATCTTTTTCGACACGCACCTAATGCTTGCGCGTCCCGACAAATACATTGAAAACTTTGCGGCGGCGGGATCGCAACTTATTACGATTCACGTCGAGCCGCAAGATTACGACGTCGCGGCAACGCTCGCCGACATTCGCGCGCACGGCTTGCACGCGGGCATTTCACTGAATCCAGACACGCCCGTCGAAGCAGTAATTCCACATCTCGGGAACGTCGATTTGGTGCTCGTAATGTCGGTATTTCCTGGTTTTGGCGGACAATCTTTTATGCCGTCAGTTTTGCCCAAAGTTGAAAAATTAGCACAGTTGCGCGACGCGGGAGCAGGCGAATTTCGCATCGAAATGGACGGCGGGATCGACCTCAAAACCGCGCCACTTTGCAAAGCCGCGGGAGCCGACACACTCGTCGCGGGAACGGCATTTTTCAAGGCAGAAGACAAAGCAAAATTCATTGCAGAAATCTGCGCTTAATTTTCAAAAACAATGAGTAGTTTTTTAGGAAAAATCTTTCAAATCGCAACCTTTGGCGAAAGCCACGGCGTCGGCATCGGCGTTGTCGTTGACGGCGTTCCCGCGCAAATTGAATTGAGCGTTGAAGAAATTCAAGCCGAACTCAACCGCCGCCGCCCTGGACAAAGCGCGCTTTCAACGCCGCGCAACGAAGCCGACGCGGTAGAAATTTTGTCGGGCGTTTATCATGGCAAAACCACGGGAACGCCGATCGCGCTCGTCGTTTGCAACCGCGACCAGCGTCCTGGCGCGTATGACGAGCTGCGCGAACAATTCCGTCCCAGCCACGCGGATTTCACCTACATCGCAAAATACGGCTTTCGCAATCCCGAAGGCGGCGGCAGAGCATCGGCGCGAGAAACGATCGGACGCGTCGCCGCGGGAGCAGTCGCTAAAAAAGTTTTAGCAAAACTCGCGCCCAAATTAAAATTTTCCTGCTACGTCGAAAGCGTTGGCGAAATCACGATGCCGGCGGACGAAATTTTTTACGCAACAGAACAAATCGAAGCAAGCCCGACGCGTTGCCCCGTTCCCGCAATCGCTGAAGCGATGGAAGCGAAAATTAAGGAAACGCGCGGGAACGGCGATTCGCTCGGCGGGACGATTCGTTGCAAAATCCGCGGTGTTCCCGCGGGCTGGGGCGAACCGATTTTCGACCGTCTGGAAGCCGAACTTGGCAAAGCGATGCTTTCAATTCCCGCGACCAAAGGTTTTGAAATCGGCAGCGGTTTTGCGGGAACGCGCATGACGGGCGCGCAGCACAACGACGCGTTTATCATCGGCGAAGACGGTAAAATTCACACAAAAACAAATCGCTCGGGCGGTGTTCAGGGCGGCATTTCCAACGGTGAGGAAATCAATTTCCGCGTCGCGTTCAAACCCACGCCCACCATCGCGCAAAAACAGCAAAGCGTCGATGTGCACGGGAACGCCTGCGAAGTCATCGGCAAAGGTCGCCATGACCCCTGCGTTTTGCCGCGCGCAGTGCCGATTGTCGAAGCGATGTCGGCGCTCGTGCTCGTTGAACAAGCTTTGCGCCAGCGCGCAACCGCGCCGATTGTGTAAAAAATTTTAACGAAAAAATGGCGGACGACCTTTTTAATTTGCCGAATACGATTGCGGCGGGAACGGTAAAAAAAAGCGTTCCCGAAAATGAAGGTTTTCGCCGTCCATTAGCGGCGCGCATGCGTCCGCGCGATTTGAGCGAAGTTTTAGGACAAGAAAAAATTCTCGGCGCGGGAACGCTTTTGCCCAAATTGATTGCGACAGATAGTTTTGGATCGCTCTTGTTTTACGGTCCGCCGGGCTGTGGCAAAACGACGCTCGCCGAAGTGATTGCGCACATGACGCATTGCCATTGCGTGCGCATCAATGCGGTGCTTTCAAATACGGGCGAATTGCGCGAAATTTTACGCATGGCGCGCAACAATCCCGCGCAACGCACCTTGCTTTTGATCGATGAAATTCATCGTTTTAACAAAGCGCAACAAGATTTGCTTTTGCCCGATGTGGAAGCCGGGAACGTGCGATTGATCGGCTGCACAACTCACAATCCTGGATTTTATGTGATCCCGCCACTACTTTCGCGTTCGCATCTTTTTCGTTTGGAACCTGCGACTGAAAATAATGTTTTGGCGGCGATGCAACGAGCGTTGAACGATAATGAGCGCGGGCTCGGCATGTTGGAATTGAGCGCCGAAGACAAAGCCCTCAAAGCGCTCGCGGCAATGAGCGATGGAGACATGCGGCGCGCGCTCAACGCGCTCGAAACCATCGCCCTCGCCCACACACCCAAAAGCAAAATCACACAAGACGACATTGCGGCTTGGGCAAAAGAACGGCAAATCCGCTACGACCGCGATGAAGACGACCATTACGACACGATTTCCGCATTTATCAAATCTGTGCGCGGGAGCGATCCCGATGCGGCAATTTACTGGCTCGCCGTGATGCTCGAAGGCGGCGAAGATCCGCGCTTTATCGCGCGCCGTTTAGTAATTTTGGCAAGTGAAGATATTGGCTTGGCAGATTCGCGGGGAATTCTGGTCGCGGTAGCGGCACAACAAGCCGTCGATTTTATCGGCATGCCCGAAGCGCAACTGACGCTCGCCCACGCAACTCTGTTTTTGGCAACTTGTCCCAAAAGCAATTCTGCCACCAACGCGATTTTTGCCGCGCGCGAAGCCGTCCGCAAAGATCGCCAATCGGTGCCATTACACCTCAAAGACGCGCACAACAAATTTAACACTTCGCTCGGGAACGGCAAAACTTACGAATATTCTCAAGAATGTCCCGAAGGCATTTCAGGACAAAGCTACATGGAAAATCCATTGCCGCTCTACACACCGCTCGACCGTGGTGCCGAAAAAACAATTGCCGAACGCTTGGCACATTGGGAAGAACTGCGTCGCGCCATTCGCGAAAAAAAATAAATTTGCGGGACGGGAACGCGGGAATGGGAAAATTATTTCTCTCGCAGATTTCGCGGATTTAGCCGATTTTTTATCTCTTACCAAAACCTATTTTATCCTAATCTACCTAAGGAACTTCATTTCCCGTTCACGTGTTCCCGTAGAAAAAAATCTCGCCCGAAGAACAAAGGTTCCTAAGTTTCGGCGGTTTAAGCCGCCGAATAAAATCAAAAAAATTCTTTAAATTCTTTAGCGAGCTTCGCGAGCAGGTTCTCTCGATTTCTTTTTTCGTTCCCACGCCCATCGCAACGTTGCGCCTTACAGGCGCGTAGGTTTTGTGCGTTTCCGCGGGTTAAAACCCACGGTTATTCGTGT
>CAKUQY010000045.1 GCA_934675585.1 uncultured Opitutales bacterium
CGCCACTATTCTCCAACCACCGCCCGCTGGCTCTCCCGCGACCCAATCGAAGAAATGGGTGGATTGAATTTGTATTGTTTTGTAAAAAATAATCCTGTTTTTTTTGATGATATTTATGGAATGTTATCGATTTCGGGTCCTCTTGTAGGGTATTCTTGGTCTGTTCCGACACCAATTGCAGGAGTATTTTTTAGAGTAACATTATCTGTTGATGTTGAGGGGTTTGAGTGTTGTAAAAAATGTAAAAAGAAAAAAATGCTTTCTTTTTCTGGTGTTTTGACAGGAGAAGTTGTGGCTGGAACGGCATATAAAGGGAAAATAAAAGCTAAAAACAGTAGAGGAAGTAGGTGTTCTGATCGTAAAACAGGGCGTTATGTGAAATGCCCAAATGAGGGTTGGGGAGATGGTTCTATTATTATCGGAGATTTTATAAGTGATTCTGAAACGTGTCCTGAACCTGGAATAGATTTTAATGCTTCAATTAATGGCTCTGTATCAGCAGGGGCTTTTTTCGGCGGAATTTCTGCATCTTTTGATTTCCCGATATATCCTAAGGTGGAGGTTCCTGAGCTTTCTTTTGGTTATACACAAGGAATCGCTGGCTTTGAGATGACGATCGGAGTCAGCGGAAGTCTTGTGGCGGTTATTGCTGATGGTGAGACATTAAATCTTTTAATCTAAATTGAAATATTGCTATGAAATTCATTCTTGTTTTCTTGTGTTTGTTTTCTTTAACAGCTCATTGTTTTGCTTCGGACAAACTGAATTCTTATTCTGTAAGTTTTGATAAAATAACAGGGAACGGATATGTTGTAATCTATGTGAAGTCGAACCCTGTTGAAACGGTCGGATTTTCCCAAGAATTTGATTCAACTTTTGTTTCGCTACATAAATTCAAAGATTTTCATTTAAAAGATTTAAAATTTGTTTTTAAGCCTGAAAAGATTGCGGACTATAAAGTTAAAGAACATGAGTCGATAAAAAATTCAGTAAGTTTATTAGAGATTGCAACTATTGCTCCTTCGAAAAAAGAGTGTTCTAATTATGTAAAAAAATTGAAAGATGCGATTAAAAATAAGGACGCAAATTGCTTGGCTTCTCTTTATTTTTCTACTTCAAAAAAAGGGATTAATCCAGATTTTGAAATAAATATGCCAAATGGATCCTCCCAAAAAATTTCAGAGTTGTTGAAATTAAAAATAAACACTGCGAAGTCTATTCAACTTTTGGGAGAAATTTTCTTTTGGCGTGGCAAAAATTTTGCAATGATTTCTGGAACTGATGGTAAAATCCGATTTTCTATGGATGGTGAAGAAGCTTGGATTGAACCGATTTATATTTTTAAACGTTCTTCTCAAGGGAAAGTAGAAATTCTTTAATTCTTAATTGACTTTTGTATGAAAAAACCGATGAAAAAATGGGGAAGAATTATTTTTCCATGTTTGTTGATTATCATTTTGTATGTTTGGTTTTCTCAGGGCGATTCGAATAATTCAGAGCCATGCGAAAAGTGTGCGCCTACGAGCGATGAAAATTTTTTGACAGACGATTATTTTCGCTCGACAAAATAATTCGGCGATTTGACGCGAAAAAATCCTGTTCCCGCGGGCGCGTGCTCTTAGTAATGTTCCCCCAAAATGAACCATTAAAAATTCGTTTTAATGGCGAGGTGTCGCTTCGCTCGGCAAGCGTCAGTTTATAGTCGAAAAAATTAAAATCACAAATTCAGTCATAGTCATCGTTGCGAATATTCCCGCGTTCCCGCGCGATTTTTTTTCGGTGAAAACAATTGAGAATTGCTGTGTTTAAAATTATAATAAAACTATGCAAGAAAAGATTACGTTAAAAATTAAAAAAGTTCATCCAAACGCGGTAACGCCTCATTATGCGAAGCCCGGTGATGCGGGAATGGATTTGACCGCGGTGAGCGCAGAATTTAAAGATCCGCGCAAAATTAAAGTTGATTTTGGCATTCAAATGGAAATTCCAGAGGGCTTTGTGGGCTTGATTTTTCCGCGTAGTTCGGTGCAAAAATCGTTTTGTCGTTTGTCAAACAGTGTTGGCGTGATCGATTCGGGTTATCGCGGGAACGTGATGGCGGTTTTTGACGTGCTTGATGTGGCGGGCGATTTGAGCGATAAAGACGCGCTCATTGCCGCTGAAAAACTTTATGCGCCGGGTATGCGTTGCGCGCAAATTATCATTATGCCTTATCCGCACGTCAGTGTCGTTGAAGCGGATGAATTGAGTGAAACCGTGCGCGGAGCAGGCGGCTACGGCTCGAGTGGACTTTAATTTTGGCGGGAACGGCGTTTGTCGATTTTTGAAATAGAGATGAAAAAAGAATTGAAATCATTGTTGTGGTTTTCGTTGGCGGGAACGTTATTTTTTAGCGCTTGTGCAAGCGAAAATAATTCTGCCAATAACGTGTCGAGCGCAAATGAAATGGGCGTTCCCGCGGAGACAGACAGCGTTCCCGCGGAGGAAATCGCTTTGCCGCCCGAACGCGATTTTGCGCAAGAAGCGATTTGCGATTTGCTCTCAAAAAATCAATATTTAGCCGCGCTCAATGAAGCGATTAAAGCTAAAAAAATTAGTGAAATTTATTATATTGCAGAATGCGTGCTTGAGATCGCCGAACTGGAAAAATTTGTCGATGAAAAATATGCGAGCGTTCCCGCGGGAGAAGATGCTTGCGAAACAATTGATGACGGGAACGACATCGCGCGCGAATTGCGCTACACCTTGGCGCGCCGTTTGATGCGCGAAAATTTGCCAACGCGCGCCCGCGAATATTTTCCCGCAGAACTTTTGCCGGCGTTTGACGAATATGTGGCGACGATGACAAAAGCTTACGATCTCAATCTCGATGAATTGGCGCGAGCAAAAGCGTTTTGGAACGCGGCGATGATTGTGCGCGGGAACGGCGATGCGTTGTTTGCATCGTTTGTTTCGGCAGAAGATTTGGCGGCGCGCGAATTTTGTTCAGAACGCGAAGCGGCGCGCGTGCGTTCCCGCGAGGGTCTCGGCGACCCAACTATTGTAATGCGTCGCCGTGCAGCAAAATTGGCATTTTTTGCGGCTTCACTTTTGCCAAACAATGACGAACGCACCGCACGTATTTTATTGACGGCGGGAACGTGGTTGCGCGCGCGCGATGTAGAAAACGCTGATATTTTTTACAAATTAATCGCCATTCGTTGTCCAAACACCAGCATCGGCAAAGAATGCCTCAATTTGCATTGGTTGCCATCGAACGTGCCTTGGACGCGCGAACAAACCTGGGACGGCGTTGAATTGTAATTTTTAAGAAACGCGGGAACGGGAAAATTTCTCACGCAGATCTCGCGGATTTTTTGATGTTGCGCAGGAACGCGGGATGTAAAAAAAAAGAAATCAAGAGCACCTACTCGCTCAGACCAATCCCAATTTTTTAGGCATCGTTTTGAAGACGGAAATAGAAAAAGTGGCTTAAAGGCTTAGTTTTAGAGCGAAAAAATATTTTTTTTGAGAGGAAAATTAAGGCAAAGACTTTTTTTTGAAGAAATTTTGGCGGGAACAAAAAAATTGG
>CAKUQY010000046.1 GCA_934675585.1 uncultured Opitutales bacterium
ATTTTATTTGACGAATAAAACTTTCACTCCTTCACAAAAACTAAACCTTCGGTGTCATTTATTATGACGAAATGCGCAATCGTCGCGGGAACGGAATCTGTATTGATGTAAATCTTCATTTTAGTTTATAGTTTATAGTTTATAGTTGAGAGTTGAATTTTTTTATCACCGAATTAACCGAATTAAACAAATTTATCGAAATGTTTTTTGGTTTTCTTTTTTCTTTTTCCTTTTTCCTCTTTCCTTTTCTTTGTTTGCGCCTTCGGCGGCGTGGCGGGTTTTCTTTTTCCTTTTTCCTCTTTCCTTTTTCCTTTTAAAATTAGTTCCCGTGGGAATTATAGCGCGGGCAATCTGGCCAAGTGATTGAAACTTGATGTGGATCAATGCTGACAAAACTAATGCCGCCCGTCCAATACTGCGTAATCTCGGGAACGCCGTTTGTAAATTTTACGCGTCCAATAAAAACGGTTTCATCGGGCGCGGTTTCTTTTTCCTCGATTAAAAGTCCAATTCCCGTTGCGCCTGTTTGATTGTATCGAACATAAACCGCGTAGGTTCCTGTAAAATTTTCGGGAACGCTTTTGCTTTGGAAAATACCAAATTGTGTAAAACCTTTGGAATTAATGTCTCTTCCCTCGACGGCGTAGTTTTGTTTCAATACGTTCCCGTCGCAGTAAACTGTTTGCGTTCCCGCCGCGTTGGTTTTAATGTAAATCTCAAACGGCAAGCGCGTGCGAGACGGTGCAATCATACTCTTGCGCAATTGCTGCTGTTGAAGCGCTGAGATAACAGTTCCGGACGGGCTTTGTTCCATCGTTAGACCAGGGCCGACAGAAACCGTGTGCTTCTTAATGTAATCGACAACTGCATTAAGCTCGTCTGCGGTTAAGATTTGCCCTTTTTCAAAGTGTGGTAATTCGTTCATTTTTATTTGAATAATTTGTTTTTTTGTTTTAAAATTCTTTTTGTGAAAAAGTTGTATGTTTTATTTCTGTCTTTCGCGCTGCTTTTGCTTTGCGGCTCATCTCGACCAAATTATGAAAGTGCTTATGAAAAAGGTAAAAGATGTTGGGGAGAAATTAAAATCATCACTTATGGGGTTGCAGACTTTGAAGTAAGATATGAAACAATTGCGCCCGATTTAAGAGTAAAAATAGTTAATGTTCCTGCAAGCGGACCCGGAGAATGGCGTTTGGTTGATGTTGCACCACAGTGGACGGTTAAATTTGTCGATGTCAATCCCGATTTTACGGTTTGTTTTGAATAATTAAAATTGCACGATCATTTTGTAATTTGTTTGAAATATGCGCGTATTTGTGTCGCTGTCGATTGATGGCGAATCGGTTCTTTGCCAATCAAACGAGTAGGCAAAAACATCGAAGCCGCCTTTTTCTACCGGCGTATTGGTTTGAAGTGTTTCAAAAAACACGCCCGCAATTGTTTTTGCCTCATCGTCGCTGATGTCTTCGTAATTAAGCATTAAAACAAAATCAATAGATGCTTCCACGGTGTTGTTGCGCGACGGTGCCGACGAAGAAAGCGCAATATGACAAACCACGCAAGGATCTGAAATCTCGCTGATTTGCCAATCTTCACGATATTTGATGTCGGTGTTTAAAAAATTCCCCAAATCATTGGTGAAGACACTCCGTAAAAGTTCATGAATTTTTATCGTATTCATTTTTATTGGTTATTAATATGAAAAAATTGTTCGGATGCGTTCGCAGAGTTCGTCCGCGCCTGACGGGAACGCCGCCCGGATTTCAGCAACCGTGTTTTCGTAGATCTGTTTGATTTTTTTATGCTCTTTATGAAAAAGCTCGTTCGCGTTAACTAACACGCCCTCTTTCTCTGCAATTTCGATTTTCTTTTTTTTGACTTTCAATTCCTCGAGCTCAAGCATCGCAATCTGGCGACGCCGTTTAAAGTCGTCAATCTCTTCCGGCTCGGCTTTGCGACTGGTAAACCAGTCGCGCCACTTCGCGATGTCGTAAGTGCCGTTTGCGTTGCGCCCGGGGCTGTTCCCGCCAGCAAGCGCGCTCGCAATCGTCCTGACACTGACACCACAGTGCGCCGCGAGTTCGTCGCGCGAACTCGCAAGCGTCTGACGCACCGGAGTGCCAAGCACCAGAATTTCATCGTTCATTGATTGTCAAAAAAACAACTTCCGACCGAATATGCCGGTCAACGCCAATCACACGATAATCCGCATCCTCAAACGAAACAATCGCGCCAATCAGCGACTGACTGTAAGAAAACTTTTCCGGAATTTCACGCGCCAGCACGCCCGCCTTAAACGCAGACTTACGGACGTTCCCGCCCGCAATCAGCAAGTCGTCGTTTGAGACCGCACTGACAATCGCACGCAAAGACGTTCCCGTCAGCACAACGAAAACATCGTCATGCCCGCGCGAACGCCGTAGCTCCAAAAATTCAAATTCGGTCATTTTTTAGTTTATAGTTTTTTTTTTTTACGCAAATGTCGCAAAGGGAACGCAGATTGCGCAAAGTTTAGCACCGTAGGTGAAATAGCTTGGATTAGGTTTTTTGGTTTCGACTACAAATTAAACGAATTTGGCATTTTTTTTAACACAGATGAAACAGATTTTTCGCAGATTTCACAGAGGTTTTTGATTGCGCCTGCGGCGGGCTTGCCTTGCCCACTTAAAAAATATTTGCGAGATTTGTGTTTCATTTGTGCCATTTGCGTTCCGTCATTCGCGTAAGTTCGTAGTCGAAAAAATCTATTTTACCCTACTAAACCTTATGTAATAGTAATTGTTCCTCAATTACTATTATGAAAACATTTAACCGGTTTCATTTTTTATATAAAAG
>CAKUQY010000047.1 GCA_934675585.1 uncultured Opitutales bacterium
TATCACTTTTATATAAAAAATGAAACCGGTTAAATGTTTTCATAATAGTAATTGAGGAACAATTACTATTACATAAGTTGCCTTAGATGAAAAATTCCCGTTCCCGCAAACTCTCAGCTTTTTTAGTTCACTCCCTTCGGGACTGATTTTATTTTTGTTTTACCCCCACACGCTCGCGTTCCCGCTCGCTTTTGTGGGGGTTAGCCATCGCGGAAACGCGTTCCCGCAATTTCAGTGCCTTCGGCACAAGCCAAGTCCCTATTTGTTTCTACTAAACCTACGGATTTTCCATTTCCGTTCCCGCTCACTCAAAAAAATCTGTGAAATCTGTCAAAAATCTGTTTCATCTGTGTTCAAAAAATCCCGCGCCCCGTTCCCGCGTTCCCGCGCCTTGTGGCGAAGATAAAATCGGTTCCATCTCGCATTGCTCGGTATCGCCTCTTTGAAATTCGTAAATTTCGTTTAATTCGGCGATAAAAATTAAATCCCGTTCCCGCGAATTATTTTGCGTCGTCGAAGAGCGTTCCCGCCTTTTCGTAGTGCGCAATTCTTGCGGGAACGTTTTTTTCATCGACGAAAACGACCGTCGGCTTAAATTCTTTTGCCTCTTCGGGCGTCATGTCGGCGTATGCCATGATGATGATTTTGTTGCCGACACTTGTGAGGCGCGCGGCGGCTCCGTTGATGCAGATAATGCCACTGCCGGGCGTTCCCGCAATGGTGTAGGTTTCAAAACGCGCTCCCGTTTCGATGTCGGCAACCTGTACTTTTTCGTATTCTAAAATGCCCGCTTTTTCCAAAAGTTCGGCGTCGATGGTGATGCTCCCGACGTAATTGAGTTCCGCCTGCGTGACGACGGCGCGGTGGATTTTGCTTTTGAGCATTGTGATTGTCATTTTGGTTTTGGGTTGAGATTACTTTTGGGGTTGGACTTCGTTTTCTTTGAGCATCAAAATAAGTTTTGCTCGGCGGCAGGCAGATTCCATATCTTTACAGAAATTTTCTTTGCCGATAGATGCGCCAAAACCGCTGCGGCTGATGGCTTTGTGCGGTTGGGCGTGGAGCCCTGAGATGACGAGCGAGATTCCGTCAGATTCCATTTCCCAGAAGATTTCTGAAAGCGCGTGGAGTCCCGACGCGTCCACGGAAATCAGCTGACTGAGGTCGAGAATAAAAACTTTTGGCGCTTTGCCGACGCGTTTAAAGTTTTCGCGGAATTGATCGACCGCGCCGAAGAAGAGCGCTCCCGAGATTTCAAAGACTTCGACTTCGTCAGGCAATTTTTCGCGCCAAGCGGCGAGGCGTCCGTCGGGATCGTAATCGTCGCCGCAGTCAAAACATTCGCGGTTGAAGACGTGAAATTCTGCGGTTTCAGATTCGCGCTTGATGAATAAGAATGCCGAGAGCACAACGCCGACTTCGATTGCGACCGACAAATCGACAAAAACGGTGAGTAAAAATGTGAGAATTAAAACGATGATGTCGCTTTTTGGCGCGGTGCGAATGAGGCCGTAAAACGTTTTCCAGCCGCTCATCGTGTAAGAAACGAGCACGAGCACTGCACCGAGTGCGCACATGGGAACGAATGTAATGTATTTGCCCAAACAAATTAAAATGAGCAAAAGCACGAGCGCGTGAACGATCGCGGCAACGGGCGTTTTGCCTCCGTTTTTGATGTTTGCCGCCGTGCGCGCGATTGCTCCCGTCGCGGGAATGCCGCCGAAAAGCGGCGAAAGAATGTTCCCGACGCCTTGCGCGACGAGTTCGGCGTTTGGGCGGTGTCGGCTGCCCGTCATACCGTCGGCGACGACCGCAGAAAGCAACGATTCAATCGCGCCCAAAAGCGCAATCAAAAACGCGGGAGCGATCAATTCGCGGATCATTTCAAAATTTACATTTTTGAAAACGCTAAAATCGGGTGTTGGAAAACCTGACGGGAACGCTTTGTCTGCAAAAAATTTGCTGCCGATGGTTTCAACTGTTTCTAATTGACCAAACGCCACCACGAGCGTTGCTACGATGATGACCGCGAGCGCGCCGGGAACGCGATTGAGCCATTTTAGTTTTGCCCAAGAAAAAACCGCAATCACGCAAACGAGCGAAAGCGCCGCCGTCGCCCAATCGGTCGTGTTAAAATATTTAAAATACAAACTCCATTTGCCAATAAAATCGCCCGGAACTTTTTCTGCGATTTCCAAGCCGAACAAGTCGGGAATTTGCGTCGAAAAAATCGTCACGGCGATTCCCGCGGTAAAGCCGACGATGACCGGGTAGGAAATAAATTTGAGCAACGCGCCAAGTTTTGCCAAGCCCATCGCGACGAGAATAATGCCCGCCATCACGGTCGCAATCGCTAAACCTGTTAAGCCATATTGCGCGACGATCCCAAAAATAATCGGAATAAACGCTCCCGTCGGCCCGCAAACTTGCGTGCGCGAACCGCCCAAAACCGCGATCGCAAAACCCGCAATAATCGCCGTGTAAAGTCCTTGCTCGGGACGCACACCTGAAGCCACCGCAAACGCAATCGCCAGCGGGAGCGCGATAATGCCGACAATCACGCCCGACGCGAGGTCAGACTTAAAATCGCTAAATTTATAACCATTTTTAAAAACGGTAAAAAGTTTTGGTGTGAGATCTGAGCGCATAAAATAGAGAAACTTCTTCCATTATACTCTTTTCTCATTCTTTCGTGAAATAAAAAAAATACGCATTCCCGCGCATTTCGTCATAATAAATGACACCGAAGGTTTAGTTTTTGTGAAGGAGTGAAAGTTTTATTCGTCAA
>CAKUQY010000048.1 GCA_934675585.1 uncultured Opitutales bacterium
CGCAAGCGCACATACACACAAACACACAAAAAAAACGTTCCCGCAAAAATAATCTCGCGGGAACGGGTTTTAATTTTTACTTTTAATTAACCACGAAGATCGGCTTCTTTTGCCTTGAGCGCAGCATCAACGAAACCAATATATTTATCGGTTACTGTTTGCACATCTTTTTCGGCACGTTTACATTCGTCTTCGGATGCGGTTTTTTCTTTTTGAATTTTCTTTACACCTTCAAGTGCATCACGACGATTGTTGCGCACTTGCACGCGTCCTGCCTCTGCATAACGATTTGCGAGCTTAATCAATTCTGCGCGACGTTCACCCGTCAATTCTGGAACTGGGCAACGCACGATTGCCCCTTGAACCGAAGGTGTAAGCCCAATATTTGCGCCGAGAATTGCACGTTCAATCGCTTTAAGCAAACCTTTATCAAATGGTGTAATCACAATCGAGCGTGCATCTGGAGTCGTTGTGGTTGCGCAATTTTTAAGTGGCATCATTGAGCCATACGCTTCAACCATTACGCCCTCGACCATTGCTGGTTGAGCTTTGCCTGTATTAATTGTTGAGAATTCGTGCTCTGTATGTGCGAGCGATTTCTTCATCGCAGTTTCTGCTGCGGAAACGATATCTTGGAGTGTCATGTTATTTTTTTGTTAGATGTTTATAAATGTTAAAAAATTATTTTACAATTGTGCCAACGCTTGCGTCGCCGAGAATTGCACGCTCAATTGAATCTTTTTCATTCATCGAAAAAACTAAAATCGGCATTTTATTTTCTTGGCAAAGCGCGAACGCTGTCGCATCCATCACGCCGAGATGGCGCATCAATGCCTCTTCATAAGTCAAAGAAGTGTAACGCGTTGCCGTTGCATCTTTCATTGGATCTGCCGTATAAATGCCGTCCACTTTTGTTGCTTTAAAAATAATATCTGCGTGCACTTCATTTGCTCGCAATGCTGCCGCATAGTCTGTTGTGCAAAATGGGTTTCCCGTTCCCGCAGCAAAAATCACAACGCGCCCTTTTTCGAGATGTCTCAAAGCGCGGCGCAAAATAAATGGTTCCGCAATTTTATCCATCGGGATCGCCGTTTGCACGCGCACATCGATTCCATTCTTTTCAAGACAATCCATAATCGCAAGTGCATTGATTGTCGTTGCGAGCATACCCATATTGTCGCCTGTTGTTCGGTCTGTTCCGTTATTCTTTGCACCAGAAAGTCCTCTAAAAATATTCCCGCCACCCACGACGAGGCAAACTTGCACGTTCAAAGCTTGCAATTTTTTCATTTGTTGCGCGAGATTATTTAAAATTTCGGGATCAAACGGATTACCTGTTTGATAATTTTTAAGTGCCTCGCCAGAAATTTTGAGAACGATGCGCTTATATTTTGGAAGTTTTATCTCTTCTGCCATAATTTTATTTTTTAGTATGATGTGTTTTATCGTGAATAATTTCAAAAATTCTTTTTACGGAGTTTTGTTTTTCTTCGATTGATTCTGAATGAATATTATAACGAATAACCGCGAAACGCGCGATAATTGTTAATACCACCACCACAAAAGCGGCAAATGTCGGCGGCAAAATATCAATAAGCAAAATATACAAAATCGCGCTCAAAACAGCAATCGCCGTATAAAATTGTCCAGGTTTAAAAATCTGTGCTTGCTCGCCCGAAATAATATCGCGCAACAATCCACCGCCCACAGCATTGAGTGCTCCAATTCCAATCGCCACGGGAACGCTCAATCCGAAAGCCAATGCTTTATTTGTGCCAAACACCGCGTAAAGTCCCAAACCTGCCGCATCGCACGCGACCATAAAATTATCGAGACGCATTAAGTATTCGCCAAAATAAATCGCGCACAGCCATGCAGCCGTCAATGACAAAATATAACCGCTATCTGTAAACAGCGGCGAAATATCATGTTGAATGCAAATGCCATCGCGCAACAACGCGCCACCCATTGCAGTTACGCCAGCCAGCACAAAAGCACCCACAAAATCGTAACCTTTCACGCGCGCCGTCATCGTCCCGCAAATCGAAAACACACAAACAGCCGCGTAATCAATCCACAACGGCAAATTTAAATTTTCGGCAGCGACAACATCATGAATTCGCTGCCATGTTTCCACCGAAATATTTGAAAGCAACGGCGACAAAACGATAACCGCCACCAAAGCAAGCGCGACAAGAATTTGCCGAAAAATCTTCATCGATATTATTATAAAATCATCGCGCCTTTGTTTCAAGCAACAGAATCGCCTGTTCCCGCGGCCGCATTTCGTCATAATAAATGACACCGAAGGTTTAGTTTTTGTGAAGGAGTGAAAGTTTTATTCGTCAAATAAAA
>CAKUQY010000049.1 GCA_934675585.1 uncultured Opitutales bacterium
CTCTCAAAAATAACGAAATTGATAAAAGATAATTTTTCTCAAATAAATTCAAAAACTTTTTCTTTTTTGCAAAATTTACGTGCGCTCTTTTGTGAAAAATCCCTCAAATTCATCAGCGTCCGCCCGAAAAAACCTCCCAAAATCGCCCCAAAACAACTCATTTTCCCCTTTTATCCCGCATAAATCCTAAGCACAAACAAAAATTGGGATTAGACTGGCGACGCACGATTCGGCTGCACGTGTTCACACCGCGGCGTTTCCGACGTTGATTATTTGTTTCTCAAATTAAGACAACATTTTTATTTTTGCCGTGCCGATTTTATCAGCCAAGCTGAATGAGAGCCGTTTTTTTTATTTTATTTTTCGAGTCGTTTCGTTTAATTTGGTGATAAAATAATTTCCGTTCCTGCGCTATTTTTTGTTTTTTCCTTGGGCGATTTCGGAGACGATTTTGCCGAGCATCAGGAGCGCGAGCAGATTCGGGAGCACCATCAGACCGTTAAAAAAGTCGGCGAGTTGCCAGACGGTTTCGACTTTCATCGTCGTTCCCGCGATGATGACGGCGAGTACGATTGCCGAATAAATCTTAACGCCTTTCCCGTGGAAGAGATATTTGAAATTGACCGCACCGAAAAAATGCCAGCCCAAAATGGTTGAAAACGCGAAGAAAAACAGGCAGACCGCCACGAAAACGCCGCCGAATTTGCCGAAGTCGGATTCAAATGCCGCTTGCGTCAGATCGATGCCCGTGAGTGCGTTCCCGCCGAATTCGGCAACGCCCGAAGTTAGAATGACGAACACCGTCAAATTCAAAATGACGAAAGTGTCGATAAACACGCTGAGCAAGGCGATAAGCCCTTGACGGTGCGGATTCCTGACGGCGGCGCGCGCGTGCGCGTGAGGCGTCGAGCCCATGCCGGCTTCGTTTGAGAAAAGTCCGCGCGCCACGCCGTAGCGCACCGCTTCTTTGACAGTGATGCCGATCGCGCCGCCCGTTACCGACTCGGGGCTGAACGCGCCACGGAAAATCATTGCGATTGCGCCAGGCAGTTCGCTTGCGTTCATCACGATGAAAATCAACGCTCCCGTGATGTAAAGTCCCGCCATCATGGGAACGATGCTGACGACGGCTTTCGATAGACGCTGCGTTCCGCCGAAAAATACCGTTCCCGCGGCGAACGCCACGACAATGCCGACCAAAATGGCGGGAACGGGAATTTGTGCAGACTTGAACGCACTCGTCAGTGCCGCGCCAATCGAATTTGCCTGCACCATACAACCTGTAAAACCAAGCGCCACGCAACAACAAATTGCAAAAATCGCGGCAAGGATTTTGCCAACGTTCCCGCGAAACGCCGCGCGAATATAATACGCGGGACCGCCTGTGATTTCTCCATTTTCATTTTCGCGAAATTTTTGCGCGAGCGTCGCCTCGGCATAAACTGTTGCCATACCAAAAAACGCGCTCAACCACATCCAAAAAATTGCGCCTGGCCCGCCAGAAACGATCGCCGTTGCCGCTCCCGCCAAATTACCCGTTCCCACTTGCGCCGCCACGGCCGTTGCAAGTGCTTGAAACGGCGTCATTTCACCGCTTTCTCGCTTTTTGCAATTGCGTCGAAAAAGCATTTTCCACGCTTCGGCGAATTTGCGTATTTGGATGAATTTTAGGCGGATTGTAAAATAAATTCCCGTTCCGCAGAGGAGGAGAATCAGAACGCTGCTCCAAAGAATATCGTTGATTGCGATTAGAGTTTCTTGCATTTGGTGTTAATGATAAGTTTTTGCCGACTTTTCCGCAACGGCAAAATGTTCGTCGGGAACGCCGTATTTCGTCAAATAAAAAGGACACCGAAGATTTTTTTGAGAGGAAAGATTCAGGGAGTTATTCTTCATTTAAGA